>NZ_JAGOGJ010000171.1 GCF_017996735.1 Niveispirillum sp. | reverse complement strand
TCCTGGCATTTAGCTGTTCCCTCAGGCGCCGGGCGCTGCCTCCGGCAGCTTGGCTCACGCAGGCCTGTGCCTGCGGGCCAGCGGTCGCTGGCCTTTGAGGGTCATTTCCATGACCCTCGGTATTTAGCTGTTCCCTCAGGCGCCGGGCGCTGCCTCCGGCAGCTTGGCTCACGCAGGCATGTGCCTGCGGGCCAGCGGTCGCTGGCCTTCGAGGGTCATTATCCATGACCCTCGGTAGAAGACGCCCGCCCCCCTTCGTCGCCCATGTGCTGGAGTTGATGGAACCGCTGGGGCCGGTGGCGGCGCGGTCCATGTTTGGGGGCTGGGGCCTGTCGCTGGACGGGCTGACCTTCGCCATCATCGCGGGCGAGGAACTGTACCTGAAAACCGATGCGCAGAACCGCCCGGCCTATGAAGACCTGGGCCTGCCGGCCTTCGCGCCCTATCCGGAGCAGCCGGAACGGCGCATGAATTACCATATGCCCCCGGCCGAGGCGCTGGAGGATGCCGACAGCCTGCTGCCCTGGGTGCGCGCCGCGTTCGAGGTGGCGTTGCGGGCGCCGCGCCCCGCCAGAAAGAAGAAGTAGCCGCCCGCTTTCCGCACGGTCGTGCGCTTTTTCGTCTTGACGGCGGCGGCGGCTTCGGGCGTGCTGTCCGCCAACCATAATCCAGGCGAAGGGAGAGCCCCCGAGATGACCGATCATGTGCTGGTGAGTGATACCGATGGCGTGCGCACGATCACCCTGAACCGTGCGGACAAGCGCAATGCCCTGACGGCGGACATGTATGCGGCCATGGCCGCGGCGCTGACCAGTGCGCCGGACGCCGGCATCCGTGCCATCCTGTTCACGGGTGCGGGCGGCTTCTTCACCGGCGGCAATGATATCGGTGATTTCCTGGCCAACCCGCCTTCAAGCGAGGATGCGCCGGTGTTCCGGTTCCTGGCGGCCATCGCGACCACGCCGCTGCCCGTCGTCGCGGCGGTGGAGGGCATGGCCGTGGGCGTGGGCACCACCATGCTGCTGCATTGCGATCTGGTCTATGCGGCCCCGGACGCGCGCCTGCATGTGCCCTTCGTCGATCTGGGCCTGGTACCCGAGGCGGCCAGTTCCATCCTGATGCCGCGCACCATGGGCCATGCCCAGGCCGCCCGCATGCTGATGCTGGGCGAGCCGCTGGGGGCCGAGGAGGCGCTGGCCACGGGCATCCTGTCGGGCATCGTCCCGGCCGCCGATCTGGCGGCCACCGCGCTGGCCAAGGCCCGGGCCCTGGCCGCCAAGCCCGTGGGCGCCATGCGCCAGACCAAGGCCCTGATGCGCCCCGGTCAGGCCGAGGTGCTGGCCACCATGAAGAAGGAAGCCGCGATCTTCGGCGCCTGCCTGCGGTCGCCGGAGGCCATGGCCGCCTTCCAGGCCTTCATGACGAAGGGGAAGAAGTAAGGGTTCCTTGTTCCCTCAGGTGCCGGGCGCCCTCATCCGTGGGCTTGACTCACGCTGCACGCGCGGCACGGCGGCGGTCGCTGCCGTCGCGTTTCCGGACAAACCGGAAACGCGGTAGCCCCTTGGTGGATGTGGCGGCGGGGGCGGCGATGCGTTATACGCGTGCCAGTAAATCCTGACGTGTCAGGATTTACTGGCTTCGGCGGCATGGGCCGCCGCCGCGCCCGTCGGCGCGGATACGAAGATCAATAAATATTGACCTTCGTATGAGAGCTATGCCGCCCTGCAACATGATCGGTGCCGTCCCCCTATGATCCGCCGCCTTGCCGCCCTTGCCGCCGCGCTGTTCACCCTGTCCGGCCCTGCCGCCGCACAGTCGGCCCTGTTCGGGACGGAGACGACGGACGAAACCGCCCCCCTGTGGGAAGCCAGCATCCTGGCCGCCGGCGGTTACGTGGCCCATTACCCGGCCGCATCGGAGGGACAGTTCAAGGCGCTGCCCGTGCCCTTCCTGATCTATCGCGGCGATAATCTGCGTATTGGCGACAATGGCTTCATCCGCGCGCGCCAGGAAATGGCCGGCGGCCGGTTCGAGCTGGATATCGGCCTGGACGGGTCGTTCGACGTGGACAGCAAGGACAACAAGGCCCGCCAGGGCATGCCCGACCTGGACCTGCTGATCGAAGCCGGCCCGAAGGCCACCTGGCATTTCATGCCCAAGCACGATGATGTGCAGATCGACCTGGGCGTGGAGGTGCGGGCCGTGATCGCCACCCGCTTTGTCGGGTTCGATTATGAAGGCATCAGCGTCAATCCGGAACTGAGCTGGTTCGACCGCTCGCTTGGCGGGACGAAGCTGCGCGGCTATGCCGCCATCGGGCCGGTCTTCGGCTTTGACGGGGTGAATGATTATTTCTATGGCGTGGAGGCCGCCTATGCCACGGCCAGCCGCCCCGCCTATAAGGCCGATAACGGCTATATCGGCACCAAATCCACCCTGGGCCTGGCCTATCCGGTCAATGACCGGCTGCTGGTCTTCGGCGCGGCGCAGGTCGGCTATTACGGCGGATCGGCGAACGAGGACAGTCCCCTGTTCCGCGACAAGACCAATTACAGCGTCGGCATGGGCGTGCGCTGGTCCTTCTGGCAGTCGGACGCCCGCGTGCCGGTGGTCCGCTGAGGCGAAACATACCAATCTTCCTTGATCGTGACCGGTCCAGGAAGATTGCGTGTTCCTCAGACGCCGGGCGCCGCCATCCGGCGGCTTGGCTTTCGGCACCACGCGGTGCCGGGCCGGCCGTCGCCGGCCTGCAATCCACAGAAGGTCACTTCGGTGGATTGGTATTACCGCCCCTCGTCCAGCCAGGCCGCCAGCCAGACCAGCGGTGCGTTCCAGTTGATGGTGACCTCGTTCACCGTGAACAGGTCGATATCATCCTTCCAGCAGGTCTGGGGCGCGCAGGGACCGATACGTTTGCGCCCCTCTTCCCCCAGGCTGGTCAGGTTGGGCCCGCCCGACACCACGCCCGGCGGCGGGGGCGGCAGGGCGGGGTCCAGGCTGTTGGCCCAGAACCGGTGATGGGGGTTCTTCATGGCCCGCGCCCCGTATCCGCTGACATAGGATATGTCCAGCGGGTTGCGGCCCAGCAGATAGTCGGCCACGTCGGCCACACCGTCGCGATACCGCGCCTCTCCCGTCAGGTCATGGGCATAGGCCAGGATGATCGCCCGGTTCATCAGCCCGGAATTGGACCCCCAGCCATAGGCCTTGGGCGGCTGGGGCTGGGCATAGCCGCTGTCGCCCGCCTCCTTCACATAGGCGGCGGCGGTTTTCAGGATGGCGGCCCGCACGCGGCCGCTGTCCGCCTCGTCCAGCAGGCCGGGATGCAGCGCCAGCGACAGGGCACCCAGGGGGGCCGTCTGTGCCCAGGAGGGTTCGGCGATGCTGTCACGCCCGAACAGGGATGAGCCCGTCACCGCCGCCTTGAACACGGCATTGCGCGTGGTGATCAGCAGTTCGGCATTGGCCCAGAAGAACTCATCCGTCACATCCTTGTCGCCATAGCCGCCGCTGCCGTTGAAATTGGCGATGGCCAGGGCGTCGGGCACACGCACCGCCGCCTTCCAGGCCCGCACCGCCGCCACCAGACAGCGTTCGGCAAAGGCCGGGTCGATATCCTTCCAGATGCGGGCCGCCTGTGCCGCCGTGGCGGCCAGGTTCAGGGTGGCGGCCGTGCTGGGCGGATAAAGGAAGCGGCGTTCCTTGTCCAGGTGCGGGGGCAGCGGCAGGCCGGTCCAGCGTTCATCCGCCACCTTGTGGTGCGCCATGCCCGACACATCGATATCGGGCGTGAAGTTCAGCCGGCGGGACCCGTCCTGCGGCCCCAGCGGCAGCGGCATGCGCGCCCCGTCCGGCACCTGCATGGACAGCATGAATTCCATCTGCCAGCGCGCCTCGTCCAGCAGGTCGTTCACGCCGTTGCCCGCCTCCGGAATGGTGGCCGATCCGTCGGGAAAGGCGGGCGCCCTGCCCTTCACCGCCTGGCGTTCGTAAAGGTTCAGCAGCGTCCAGAGCGAGATGCCGCCATTGACGACATATTTGCCGTGGTCGCCGGCATCGTACCAGCCGCCGGTGACATCCAGGCTGTGGCCGCAGGCGACCCAGTCATTGCCGCCTTCATCCTTGCCGCCGTAACAGGGCGCCACCTCCGTCGCGTGGCCCGCCGGCCGCGCCCAGGTGGCGCCCACGAACCGCGCCTCGATCGGGATGCCGGCCCGGTTATGGTAGAAATAGGCCAGCGCATCGCGCTTCAGCGCCTTGTAAGGGCCGGCGCCGATGGCGAAGGGCCGGCTGATCGCATCGCCCACCGCCAGGGTGAACCCCTGGCCCGTGGCCGTCACGGCGGAAAAATCGATGCGGTGCAGATGCTGGCCCGATGAGGCGTCGTTGCCCGTCACGATGGTCTGCCCGCTGGTCACCACCTGCCCGCCCGCATTGCGCAGGGTCCAGGCCAGGGGGCTGGTCGCGGCATCGGGCAGCATCGCCAGCTTGGGCGCATCGGCCAGCAGGCCGGACTGGTTCAGGCGGATCGGATTGGGCGCCGCCTCCTGCCCGCCGGCCGGGGTGGCGGTCGCGAGCAGGCCGGCAAGGATCAACACAAGACGCATGGGGCGGGTCCGGACACTGGAAAGGTCCGGATACATATATCATATTATATTACTGATAACAGCGAATCCCGCCCGCTGAAGCTATCCTGCCACCGTCACCCACACCCGTCCATCGGCCACCCGCACCGGGTACAGGGTCAACGGGCGATACCCCGCCCCGCCCAGGCAGCGGCCGCCATCACTCAGGTCGAAACGCGCGCCATGCAGGGGACAGGACAGGATGCCGTTGCGCAACCGCCCGTCCTCCAGCGTGCTGGCAGCATGCGTACACATGTTCCGCACGGCGCGTATATCGGCCCCGCTGCGACAGAGCAGGATATCCTCTCCGCCGGCCTCGACCCGCAGCTTGGCGCCGTCACCCAGGTCGGCAAGGGCGCAGACATCATGTTCCATGGATGGTGTCTCCGGGATGGGGGGATTTGGCCGTTACCCTGTGGTTTCTTCGACTCTGTCGTGCCCTCACTTGTTTACCCTTGCTCCCTCACCCTCCCAAGCCTTGGCAGGCTTGGGCCCCTCCCTCTCCCGCCCAGGCGGGCGAGGGGCAGAACTTGGCGCACCGCCCTTTTTCCGCCCCTCGCCCACGAGAGTGGGAGAGGGAGGGGCCCGTTGGCGTCAGCCAATGGGAGGGTGAGGGAGTGGCCGCGAGGTGAGGGAGCAACGGTGATCGGGTGAGAGCGCAACAACAAGCGGCGCTCAGGACCGGCGCTGGTCGAACCGGCGGCCCACCATGGCGGATGCGATATTGATCTTCTGGATATCGACGGCGCCGCCGGCGATGCCCCAGCCCCAACTGTCGCGCAGGCGGCGTTCCATGCCATATTCGTGGGAATAGCCATAGCCGCCCATCAACTGCACCGCCGCCCCCGTCACCTCACGGCTTATTTCGTTGGCGAAACATTTCGCGACGGAGCTTTCCAGCAGCGACGGCATTCCGTCCTGGGCATTGCTGGCCGCGCGGTGGATCAGCAGGCGGGCGGCCTCCACCTTCATCTTCATTTCGGCCAGCTTGATCTGCACGGCCTGGAATTCCACGATGGCGCGGCCGAACTGCTTGCGTTCCTGCACATAGTCGGTGACCTCTTCCAGCGCGCCCGACGCCTGGGCCAGCGACATGGTGGCGTTGCCGCAGCGTTCCAGATCGAACGCTTCCATCATCTTTTTGAAGCCGCCGGCACCGACGATCACATTCTCGCGCGGGATTTCGACATCGTCGAAATAGATGTCGGAACTGGGGATGCCGCGAAAGCCCATCAACTGTTCATTGGCGCCGAAAGTCAGGCCCTTCATGCCCTTTTCGACAAACACCGCGCCGATGCCCTTGGCGCCCGCCTCTTCCGACATGCGGACATAGACGACATAGCCGTCGGCATGGCCGCCGCCCGAACACCAGCGCTTGGTGCCGTTCAGATACAGTTTACCGTCGCGTTCGGTGACCTTGCTGGTCAGGTCGGTCAGGGCCGATCCGGCCTCCGGCTCCGACATGGCGATGGCCACGATCATGTCACCGCGACAGACGGCGGGCACGACCCGGTCACGCAGTTCCGGGGTGCCGAAATGTTCGATGGCGCGGACGGGGCCGACGCAGCTTTCAAACACAGGGAAGGCGACAGCGGAAGAGATCTTGGCCAGTTCCTCCAGCACGATCAGGGCCTCCAGATTGCCCAGCCCCATGCCGCCATACCCGGTGGGTATATTTATACCCAGAAACCCCAGTTCCGCATATTTACGCACCCAATCCTTGGGGCAGGCCTGCCCCGTCTGGTCCAGATGTTTGGCCAGCGGGCGCAGCTGTTCCTGCGCAAAGCGGCGCGCGGCCTGCTGCAGCTCCCGCTGCTCCTCGGTCAGTCGGAAATCCATGGACCTCTGTCCTCCCCATCCATGCCGTGGCGGCTTGTTCTTATGATCGAAAAGCGTCGGCGTGCTGAATTTGCAGGGCCTGCCGCGCCTGTTGCGCGCTGGCCTCTTCCCATATCTATACGCAGAGACAGTTTTTTGTATACAGAAAAACGCCGATGCTGATATAAAGCCGGCAGAGCATGAAAATCAGCACAGGCGCAGGCTTGCGCGTTCCCCCGTTCCGTCGGACCATGGGAACAGAGGCGACAAGGCCCGCGATGATAGGGAGGAAAAACCAAATGGATCTGGGTCTGAAGGGCAAGAAGGCCGTTGTCACGGGTGCGACCAAGGGAATCGGGCGCAAGATCGTGGAGGCGCTGGCCGACGAGGGCGTGGATATCGCCATCTGTTCACGCACGGCCGAGGAGGTGGAGGAGACGCTGGCCGTCCTTCGCGCCAAGGGCGTCAATGCGGTTGGCGAGGCCGTGAATGTCCGCGATGGCGAGGCTTACAAGGCCTGGATCGCCAAGGCTGCCGAGCAGTTGGGCGGGATCGACATTCTGGTGCCCAACGTGTCCGGCGGGGCCGGCATGGACAGTGAAAAGAACTGGCAGCGCAATTTTGAGGTGGATGTGATGGGGTCGGTGCGCGCGGTGGAAACCGCCGTGCCCTTCCTGAAAAAATCCGGTGAGGGGTCGGTGGTCTTCATCGTCTCCACCAACGCCATCGAAACATTCGCGGCGCCCATGGCGTATAATGCGCTGAAGGCCAGCCTGATCACCTATTCCAAGCAGTTGGGCCAGTTCCATGGCAAGCGGCGCATCCGCTTCAACGCCCTGTCGCCGGGCCCGATCTTTGTGGAGGGCGGCGCCTGGGACATGATCAAGACCTCGCAGCCCGATTTCTACAACGCCACCATCGCCGCCCACCCGTTCGGCCGCATGGGCACGGCCGAGGAAGTGGCCAAGGCCGTTGCCTTCCTGGCCAGCCCCGCGGCAAGCTGGATCAACGGCACCCACCTGATCGTCGATGGTGGATATACAAAGGGCGTCCATTTCTGATCCAAGGGTGCGCGTCATGCCGATCAAACGGGTCAAGCCGGGTGATTTCACCCGCACCCCCATCGAAAAGGCCCCGGACCCGCAACTGGGTCACGCCATCATTGCCAAGGAGCGCTACACCAGCCCCGATTTCATGAAACTGGAATGGGAGCGGATGTGGAAACGAAGCTGGCTGATGGGCTGCCGGGAGGATGACATCCCGGAGCCGGGCGATTACGTCTGTACGGAAATCGGGCGGGAGGCGATCCTGATCGTCCGCCAGGCCGATATGTCGATCCGCGCCTTCTATAATGTCTGTCAGCATCGCGGCAACCGGCTGGTGCCGCCCGGCATCGGCAAGCTGAAGACCTTCAAATGCGCCTACCATCATTGGGAATATGGCTTGGATGGTGACTTTGTCCGCATCCCGGACAAGGAGACCTTCCCCCAGGGCACGCCGTGCCAGGGATTGCCGGAGGTGCCGTGCGACACCTGGGGCAGCTTTGTCTGGTATAATCTGAACAAGCAGGCAGAGCCGTTAGCTGAGTTCCTGGGCGTGATCCCGGAGCATCTGGACCCGTATCATTTCGACCGGATGGCCATGACGCGGGACTGGACCATTGAATGGGACTGCAACTGGAAAGCGTCCGTTGATGCGTTCAACGAGAGCTACCATGTGCAGGGCATCCATCCGCAGTTGCTCTATTACCTGGACGATCTGGATATTCAGATCGACTGTTACGACCGGCACAGCCGCTATCTGGTGCCATTCGCCACCACCAGCCCGCGCGTGAAGGAAACGTCCGACATCCCGCCGCTGATCCGACTGATCATGAAGCAGGCGGGCATGGACCCGGCCGATTTTGACGGCAAGACACGCGAAGTGCGGCTGGCGGTGCAGAAATGGAAGCGGGAGAATGGGGCATCACAAGGGTTTGATTATTCGGACCTGAATGACGACCAGTTGACCGACGATTACCATTACCTGATCTTCCCCAACATCACGCTGAACGTGCATGCCGATGACCTGATGCTGTTCCGGCAGCGGCCGCACCCGACCGACCCCAACAAGATGTATTACGACCTGCAGAATTTCCGCCTGCTGAAGCAGGGGGAGGAAAAGCCGGAACGGCCCGAACATCGCTTCTACCGCCATGGGGAAAAGTCGCTGGGCCAGGTGCTGGACCAGGATGCCTATAACCTGCCCGGCGTGCAGTTGGGCATGCAGTCGGAAGGCTTCCCCGGCCTGTGGCTGGGCGACCAGGAACTGCGCATCCGGCACTTTCACAAGGTCATTGATGATTATGTGTATGGGGGGGAGGAGACGTAACCCTTTCCCGTCCTTGCTACCGTCATCCCCGCGCAAGCGGGGACCCAGCGTTGAGGCGCGGTCAGCGCCGATATGAGTCATGTCGCGGCTATCGCCGCTCTCGCTGGGTCCCCGCTTTCGCGGGGATGACGGTGGGGGGGCAGAGGCGACATTCATATTGAATACCCATCAAGGAACCAACCCATGCAGCTCAACCGTGACGCCCTGCTTCAGGCCTATCGGCGCATGCGCACCATCCGCGAGTTCGAGGAGCGGCTTCATATCGAGAACCGCACCGGGGAGATCGCGGGCTTTACGCACCTGTATGCCGGTCAGGAGGCCGTGGCGGTGGGGGTGTGCGAGCATCTGACGGACAAGGACTGGATCGCGTCCACCCATCGCGGCCATGGCCATTGCATCGCCAAGGGGTGCGATGTCGGCGGCATGATGAAGGAGATTTATGGACGCGCCGACGGCCTGTGCAAGGGCAAGGGCGGGTCCATGCATATTGCCGATCTGGACAAGGGCATGCTGGGCGCCAACGCCATTGTCGGCGGCGGCCCGCCCATCGCCGTGGGCGCCGCCATCGCTGCCAAGCTGGCCGGTGAGGGCCATGTCGCCGTCAGCTTCACGGGCGATGGCGGGTCCAACCAGGGCACGGTGCTGGAGGCGCTGAACATGGCCGCCGTCCTGAAGGTGCCGAAGATTTTTGTGTTCGAGAATAATGGCTATTCCGAACATACCGGGGCGTCCTATGCGTTGGCCGGGCAGGATCTGGGCCGGCGGGTGGAAGGGTTCGGCATCCCCGTGTTCCGCGCCGACGGGTTCGATTTCTTCTCCGTCTATGAGGCGATGCGCCAGGCGCTGGAAGTGTCGCGCACGGGCGGCGGGCCGGCCTGTGTCTATGCCACCTGCACCCGCTATTTCGGGCATTTCGAGGGCGACCCCCAGAATTACCGCGCCAAGGGCGAGGTGGAGAAGTTCCGCGACGAGAGCGATTGCCTGAAAGGCTTCCGCGCGCGGGTGACCGAGGCTGGCCTGATCGATGCGGCCACGCTGGACGCCATCGATGCGGAGGTCCTGGCCGAGATCGATACCGCCACCAATGACGCGAAGTCAGCCGCCCCGCCGGTGCCGGCGGATGTGCTGACCGACGTTTATATCAGCTATTGAGCGGGAGAGGTTCGATGCCCGTCATCACCCTGCGCGAGGCCCTGAACGAGGCCCTGCATCTTGAAATGGCCCGCGACCCCCGCGTCATCGTGCTGGGCGAGGATGTGTCCGGCGGGGCCGGCGGCACGTCCGGTCAGCGCGACGCGGCCGGCGGTATTTTCGGCGTGACCAAGGGCCTGATCCATAAGTTTGGCGATGGCCGCGTCATCGACACGCCCATTTCCGAAAGCTGCATCATCGGCGCCGCCAATGGCGCGGCGCTCGCCGGCCTGCGGCCTGTGGCGGAACTGATGTTCGCCGATTTTGTCGGCGTGGCCATGGACCAGATTTTCAATCAGGCCGCCAAGTTCCGCTACATGTTCGGCGGCAAGGCGCGCACGCCGCTGGTCATCCGCATGTCGTTCGGGGCCGGCATGAACTGCGCCGCCCAGCATTCGCAGACCATCTATCCCTTCATGACGGCGGTGCCGGGGTTGAAGGTGGTGGTGCCGTCCAATCCCTATGATGCCAAGGGCCTGCTGCTGACCGCCATCCGTGATGATGATCCGGTGGTGTTTTTCGAGCATAAGGCGCTGTACAGCCGCAAGGGCGAGGTGCCCGACGGCGATTACATGATCCCGTTTGGGGAGGCGGCCCTGGTGCGCGAGGGCGAGCATGCCACCATCGTGGCGCTGGGCCGCATGGTGCCGTTTGCGGAAAAGGCGCTGGAAAAGCTGAATGCCGAGGGCATCACCTGCGACCTGATCGACCCGCGTACGACCAGCCCGCTGGACGAGGAAACGATCCTGGAAAGCGTGTCGAACACCGGCCGGCTGGTGGTGGTGGATGAAAGCCCGCCGCGCTGCTCCGTCGCGTCCGACATTGCCGCCATCGTGGCGCAGAAGGGGTTCCGCGACCTGAAAGCGCCCATCGAGATCGTCACCGCCCCCCACACGCCCGTGCCGTTCGCCCGCGAACTGGAACGCGCCTATGTCCCCGGCCCCGCCCAGATCGAGGCCGCCGTGCGCAAGGTGCTGAAAGATGGCTGAAATCCACCCGATCACCCTGCCCAAATGGGGCATCGAAATGTCGGAAGGCACCGTCTCCGCCTGGCATCTGGCCGTGGGTGCCAGTGCCGAGAAGGGCGCGGAGCTGGTCGATATCGAAACGGAAAAGATCGTCAACACCCTGGACCTGGAGGTCGGTGGCACGCTGCGCCGGCAATTGGCGCAGCCCGGCGATGTGCTGCCCGTGGGCGCGCTGATCGCCGTGCTGGCCGATGCGTCGGTGCCGGAAAGTGCGATCGACGCGTTCGTGGCCGGGTACAAACCCATTGATGTCTCGTTCGAGCCGAAGGAGGAAGGGGCCGCCCTGCCTCCCGCCGCCAGCCCGGCCGAGGAAAAGGCGCCCCCACCGGCCGCCCCTGCCCCCGCGCCCGCCGCTCTCGCGGCGGAACCGGCGCGGGCCGAAATTGTGACCGCCCCGGCGATCGACCCCGCCATCCTGGCCACCCGCAACGAGGCGGCGCATGCCAGCCCGCTGGCGCGGCGGCTGGCCAACAAGCTGGGCATTGATCTGTCCACCCTGACCGGGACGGGCCAGAAGGGCCGGATCAGTCAGGAGGATGTGGAGAAGGCGGCCGCATCACGCGGCACCGTCGCCACGGCCCCCGTGGCAGAGCCGGCGCCGGAACCCACCCCGGAAC
>NZ_JAGOGJ010000170.1 GCF_017996735.1 Niveispirillum sp. | reverse complement strand
GGCGCTTTGTGTATCGATGATCCGCTGCACCAGATCGGCTGGAAGATCGGCGCGCAAGGCCAGCGCCTCGCGCACAAAGGGCTTATCGCCCCAGGACAGCGCGTCCCACAGGGCGGCCTCGTCCAGCTTGCCCTCCGCCTTCAGCCGGGCGGCCTTGGCGTCGGGCGGCTCCCGTTTCACATAATCGCGCGCCCAGTCCAGACGGCGCTGCGTGACCTCCACCACCTCCTGCCGGTCCTGCTTGTCAAAGCCCTGGCCCGCCAGTTCGCCACGGATACTGTCCTCCACGATGCGGGCCAGCTTGCCCAGCAAGGATGGCGGCAGCAGCGGCTTGGCCGTAGTCCGCGACATGTCGATGGCGGCCAGCGGCTTTTCCACCAACTGGTTCATGGTGCGGTCCGACAGGGCGGCGCCGGGATTGGCCAGAAGGCTGGCCGTGGCCACGGGATCACCGGCGGCGGCCACCGCCTCCGCCACAGGGGCGGAGACATGGTCGCGCCGGGCAATGGCCTCCAGCACCCAGGGAACGGGCTGGGCCGCAACGATGGAGACCAGTTCCTCGTCCGACAGGTTGACACAGCCGCGCAGGATCGGTTCCGCCACCTCCCGCGCCACATCGCGGGCCAGTTGCGCGATCAGGGTCGGCGGGGCCGACGCCACGTCGCGCAGCGCCCCGGCGAGGGCGGCACGCACCCGCACCACCTGATCGGCAGCCAGCATGGTCAGGGCATGGTGCGCCAGATCGCGGATGGCCGCATGTTCGGCCCCCGACAGGTGGGGCAGGGCCCTGGCCAGTTTGCGCGACAGCAGCACGCGGACATCGGTGTCCAGGTCGCGGGCCAGGCGCGGCGCCGCCTGTACCGGCGTTTCCGTGCGGAAGGCGACGGCGCGGCGAACCAGCGCGTCATCATCATCGGCCAGATAATAGAGCAGTTCCGGCGGGGTTTCCGGCCGCAAGGCCAGTTCGGCCCGCTTTGCCGGGTCGCGGCTGACCGCCAGTTCCTTGGCCCGCTCATAGGCCTCGGCCGGCAACGCTGTATCGGGCCGGTCTTTCATCACACGAGGGGGCGGGGCGGGGCGTTGGTGGGCATGGGGGCCACGATCCCTTATCCGCGAGCGTCTTTCAACTTGCTTCCGCTACCGGACGACACGAAAGCCGCAACATTCCGCCGGTACAATGCCGCACTGCCGAAATGGTTACAGCCGCCGCAAGCCGACCGGATGAATGGAGAGATGACAATGCGTGCTTATCTTGCCCTTGCGATCATCATCTCCACCCTGGGTGGAACCGCCATCGCGGCCGAGCCGGTGCGCCTGCGCGCCGACGCCTGGTGTCCCTACAATTGCGAGCCAAAGGCGGAGAAACCCGGCTACATGGTGGAGATCATGCAGAGAATCTTCGCCGATGAGGGAGGGCTGGATTACCAGCTCCTGCCCTGGACCCGGGCGGTAGAGGAGGCCCGCGCCGCACGGATTGACGCCGTAGCCGGCGCCACGGTGGCCGACGCTGACGGACTGGTCTTCGGCCGGGAAAGTGCCGGTATTACCACCAACGTGATCATCGTTCGGCGTGGGGATAAACTGCGCTACACCGACCCGCGAAGCCTGGAAGGCAAGCGTCTGGCGGCCGTGCTGGATTATTCCTACGGAGAGGCGCTGGATGATTACATCAAGGCCCATGCGGGGGACAGCAGCCGGCTGGAACTGGCCGCCGGGGAGGATGTCACGGATCAGAACCTGAAAAAGCTGCTGGCCGGTCGAGTCGACGCCGTGGTGGAAGATATGAACGTGGCTGAATTCGCCCTGGCGGCCCAGGGCATGGACGGGTTGGTGGAAATGCAGGCCATTGATGGTGGCACACCGCTCTACGTCGCCTTCGCCCCCGGTCCCGACAGCGCCGCAAGGGCGGCGAAGCTGGATGCCGGCATCCAGAGATTGCGCAAATCCGGTGACCTTTCACGTATCCTCGCACGCTACGGGCTGGGCGACTGGGCCCCTGTCATGGCCAACGTGCGCTGATCAACTGCCGTAATTGTTCAGGATGCGGGTGATGGTGCCATCGGCCTGCATGCCCAGCAGCACGGCATTGAACCGGGTGATGACGGCCGGATCGACCCCGGCAGAACGGCTGAACAGGGCGAAGGCCTTGTGTTCGTTGACGAACATCGGATGCACCTCCACATCTTCGGCCAGCCCCAACTGCACCGCCCGCGCCAGCGCGATGCGGTACCCGTCCAGGAACCCGTCGATCCGGTCGCGCATCAGCATCGCCATGGCACTTTCCCCGTTCTGCACGGGAACGATATTGTCGGCCAGTGCCCCGCTGCGGGTCAGATCCTCGAATTCCTGGCTGTAGCGGCTGCCCGGCACCACCCCCAGACGGAAATTGCCGGCCGCCAGTTCCGTCAGGCTTTTGAAGGCGAAACGGGATGCGGCCCCCTTGCGCACGATCATCACGTTGCGCCCCTCCCGCACGGGATGGGAAAAGGTGCCGAACGCCTCGCGTTCCGCCGTGCGGGCCACGCCGATCACCGCATCCACCTTGCCCTCCTGCACCAGCAGCAGGGCACGCGGGCGGGGCGCCAGTTCCCATTGGATGGCACAGGGCATGCGCCGGCCCAGTTCCTCGACCAGTTCGATATCGATGCCGGCCGGCTTTCCATCGGCGCCCAGCGTTTGATAGGGCGGCAATTCGGTCCAGACAAAATGCAGGGAGCAGGCGGGCGTGCCTTGCCCCCACGCGGCCGGGACGGCACCCGCCAACAGGAAAAACGCCAAAAACGCGGCCGGAAGGGAGCGGATCGACATATTCATGACTGCAATGATTGCACACGAATTTACATAAATTGTAACGGCCAATTTTAGCGTGCCCGAGAATGCCACAAGGCAGGGTCCTGCATGCCGCACTTGCGAGACGGCGGGCCGCCCGTTACCTGTTGACCTCGAAGTCCTTGACCTTGCTTGTGAACGCGCCATGACCGACGGCCCCCTTTCCGTCTACCGCGCCCGCCGCGGCACCGGCACGCTGAAGGCGGACCCGGCGCAGGAACTGGCGGCGGAAAAGCTGGAAAGCCTCTGGCACGCCCTGAAGGGCTACCGCCCCGCCACGGGCCACACGGGCTGGCGCGCGCGCCTGGGCCTTGCCCGCCGCCCCGACCCCGCGCCGCAGGGCCTCTACATCTATGGCGATGTGGGCCGCGGCAAATCCATGCTGATGGACCTGTTCTTCGAAACCGCGCCGGTTGAGGAGAAGGTACGCGTGCATTTCCACGCCTTCATGCTGAAGGTGCATGAACGGCTGCACGCCATCCGGAACGAGGGCCGCGCCAAGGGGGACGAGGTGGTGGAGGTCGCGAAGGAGATCGCGGCCGAGGGCTGGCTGCTCTGCTTCGACGAATTCCACGTGACGGACATCACCAACGCCATGATCCTGGGCCGCCTGTTCACGGCCCTGTTCGATCTGGGCGTCGTGGTGGTGGCAACCAGCAACTGGCCGCCGGAGGATCTGTACAAGGATGGGCTGAACCGGCAGCTTTTCCTGCCCTTCATCGCCCTGCTGAAGGAAAAGCTGGACGTGCTGCATCTGGCGTCGGCGCGTGACTATCGTCTGGCGCGGCTGATGGGGGCCAAGGTCTATCATTACCCGCTGGGGCCGGCGACGGCCGAGGCCATGGCACAGACCTTCGCCGATGTGACGGACGCGGAACCGCCCGTGGCCACCCACCTGACCGTGCAGGGCCGCAAGGTGGAGGTGCCGCGCAGCGCCAAGGGTGTCGCCTGGTTCACCTTTGATGAGCTTTGCGCCCGCCCGCTGGGTGCCGGCGACTATCTGGCCATCGCCACCCATTACCACACCGTGCTGATTGACATGGTGCCGCGCCTGCCCGAAGCGCTGCGCAACGAGGCCAAGCGCTTCATGACCTTGATCGACGCGCTGTACGAGCACAAGGTGAACACCATCATCGCGGCCGAGGTGGCGCCCGAACGCATCTATGCCGAGGGCACCCACGCGTTCGAGTTTCAGCGCACCATCAGCCGCCTGATGGAGATGCAGAGCCAGGATTATCTGGCGCGTGAACACCTGACCTGAGCAGATGACACCCACAGGCCGCCAACCGGCAGCCCGCGCCCCATGGCGCGGAAGCCAGGCCGCCGGCGGCCCGCGCCCGGCACTTGAGGGGACTGTATAATGACCGAGGTCCGTAAACGCTCCGTCATGATCGCCGGCCACCCGACCAGCGTGACGCTGGAGGCCCCGTTCTGGGACGCGCTGAAGGAGCTGGCGGCGGCGGAAGGCCTGTCGGTCAATGCCCTGATCGAACGTGTGGACGCCACCCGCACCGGCAACCTGTCCAGCGCTCTGCGCGTCCACATCCTGGCCGCCTTCCGGTCGGGCACCTGAGCAGGCCTACGCCTTTACTCCGGCGAATGGCGCGGCCTTGGCGTTGGGGTCCAGCGGCCAGCGCGGGCGGGGGGCGAAGTCCAGCCCGTCGGTCAGGCCCAGCCGCAGCCGTTCCAGCCCGGCCCAGGCGATCATGGCGCCATTGTCGGTACACAGGCCCAGCGGCGGAGCCACAAAATCGAACCGGTGGCGGCGGCACAGGTCGGTCAAACGGGCACGCAGCACCTGATTGGCCGCCACGCCGCCGGCCACGACCAGCGTCTGTCCCTGCGGGAACTCCGCCTTGAAGATTTTCAGCGCCTTGGTGCAGCGGTCGATCAGGCTGTCGCCCACCGCCTGATGAAAGGACGCGGCCAGATCGGCGCGGTCGGCGTCATTCAGCGTGCCGCCCAGCATCTCCACATGCCGGCGCACCGCCGTCTTCAGGCCGGAAAAGCTGAAATCGCAGTCGGGCCGCCCCTTCATGGGCACGGGCAGGTCGAAACGCCCGGGATCGGTGGCCGCCGCGGCCGCCTTTTCCATCAAGGGGCCACCCGGATAACCCAGGCCCATGATCTTGGCCGACTTGTCGAACGCTTCGCCCACCGCGTCGTCAATGGTGGTGCCCAGGCGCCGGTACTGGCCCACCCCTTCGACGGCCAGCAACTGGCAATGACCGCCGGACACCAGCAGCAGCAGGAAGGGGAATTTCACCCCATGGGTCAGGCGGGCCGTCAGCGCATGTCCTTCCAGATGGTTGACGGCCATGAAGGGCAGGCCCGTGACGGCGGCCATGGCCTTGCCCGTCATCACCCCCACCATCACCCCGCCGATCAGGCCCGGCCCCGCCGTGGCGGCAATGCCATCCAGGTCGGACAGGCCCAGCCCCGCCTCCTCCAGCGCCTGCCGGACCAGCCGGTCCAGATGCTGCAGGTGGGCACGCGCCGCGATCTCCGGCACCACGCCACCATAGGGGCGGTGATCGTCCAACTGGCTCAACACCACATTGGACAGGACACGGCCCGGCCCCTCGCCATCATCCTCGACGATGGCGGCGGCGGTTTCATCACAGCTTGTTTCGATGCCAAGGACTTTCATGGGCACGGAACCTAAGCGTCCGCCGGGCCGGGGGCAAGGGCGGCGGGGCATTGCAGCCATCGCCGGCGCGAATGATGGCCCCCCGGTCTCCAGCGGCATTGACAAAGCGCACGGCCGTGCTAATTCGCTTTAACCATACAAGCCGGGAGCCATATCATGATCCGCGTCCATCATCTGAACATGTCCCGGTCGCTGCGCGTGATCTGGCTGCTGGAGGAAATGGGCGTGCCGTATGAGGTGGTGCGGCACCGGCGTAACAAGAAGACCATGCGCGCGCCCCTGGCCCTGCGCGACCTGCATCCGCTGGGCAAGCTGCCCATGGTGGAGGTGGATGGCAAGCTTCTGGTCGAAACCGGTCTGATCATCGAATATCTGCTGGCCCACCATGCCCCGCATCTGGCCCCCGCCGTCACCGACGCCGATGCCCATTGGCGCTATCGTTACTGGATGCATTACGCCGAGGGCTCCCTGATGCCGCAGCTTCTGCTGAAGCTGATCGCCGATAAGATGGGCCTGCTGGCCCTGCCGATCCGGGGCATGGTGAAGGAGCAGGTGACGCTGCATTTAGATTATGTGGAGAAGGAGGCGGGCCGCTTCCCCTGGCTGGCCGGTGCCGCGTTCAGCGCCGCCGACATCATGATGAGCTTCCCGCTGGAAGTCGGCGTCATGCGCGCCGGCGTGACCGCCGCCACCCACCCCAACATCATGCGCGTCCTGTCCGCCATGCAGGCCCGCCCCGCCTATCAGCGCGCCATGGCACAGGCCGCCGATAAAGGTTAATGGCGTTTGCATCGGGTGGCTTCCCCCGACGCGCCGAAAGCGGTATTGAGAAGGGTATGAAAGCCCTTCTCCGCATCGGCACGCGCGGTAGCCCCCTGGCGCTGGCGCAGGCCCACGAAACCCGCGACCGTCTGGCCGCCGCCTTCCCGGAACTGGCGGATGACGGCGCCGTTGAGATTGTCACCTTCAAGACCGAGGGCGACCGCATCCTGGACCGCACCTTGAGTGCGGCGGGCGGCAAGGGCCTGTTCACGAAGGAGATTGAGCAGGCGCTGATCGACGGGTCCGTCGATCTGGCGGTGCATTCGATGAAGGATGTGCCCACCGCGCTGCCCGACGGCCTGGCCATCACCGCCTATCTGCCGCGCGAGGATCACCGCGACGCCTGGTTCAGCCCCCAGGCCGCCAGCCTGGATGAACTGCCGGAAGGCGCCCTTGTCGGCACGGCCAGCTTGCGCCGGCAGGCCATCGTCCTGATGCGCCGCCCGGACCTGCGGGTCGCGGCCTTGCGCGGCAATGTGCAGACCCGTCTGCGCAAGCTGGAGGAAGGGTTGGTCGACGCCACGCTGCTGGCCATGGCCGGCCTGAACCGGCTGGGTCTGGCCGACAAGGCGACCGGCGTGCTGTCGGAAGACCAGATGCTGCCGGCGGTGGCCCAGGGCGCCATCGGTATCGAAACGCGCATCGCCGATGACCGCACCAATGCCTATGTCCGTTCGCTGAACTGCACCACCACCGAACTGCGCGTCACGGCGGAACGGGGTGTGCTGGCCACGCTGGACGGGTCCTGCCGCACGCCGATCGCGGCGCTGGCCCTGGTCAATGACCACGCCATGTCGCTGAAGGCCCTGGTCATCCGTCCCGATGGACAGCAATGGTTCATGACGGGCCGCACCGGGAACAAGGCGGATGCCCTGGCCCTGGGCATCGATGCCGGGCAGGAACTGAAATCCAGGCTGCCGGCCGCCTTCTTCGCCGGGATCAACCCCGACGGGCCCGTGGTGTGACCGGCGTCCTGGTCACCCGGCCGGAACCGGGGGCGGCCGAAACGGCGTCATCCCTGGCAGATCTGGGCTATCGCCCCCTGCTGGCCCCGCTGCTGACCATCGAACCCATCGCGGGACCGCCCATCGACCTGACGGGCTTCGATGCCGTCGCTGTGACCTCCTCCAACGGGTTGCGGGCCCTGGCGGCGCGTAGCGGGGAGCGGACCTTGCCCCTCTATGCCGTGGGCGACCGCACCGCCGCCCTGGCCCGCGATTTGGGGTTCCGGGAGGTATATGCCGCCGAGGGGGATGTCACCTCCCTGACCCGGCTGCTGGCCGGCAAGGGGCCGCGTGTGCTGCACGTTTCTGGCATCGATGTCGCGGGGGAACTTCTACCCGCCGACGTTGTTGTCACAAGACTGACCGCCTATCGTGCGGTGGGAATTGACGCGCTGCCCGCGCCGGCCGTCGCGGCTCTGCGTGGCGGACAGGTAGCCTATGTCGCGCTTTTTTCGCCACGCACGGCCGGGCTGTTTGTTAGGCTGGCGCAAAAGGCCGGTCTGTCGCCGCTGGCGGGCGGGTGGACGGCACTGTGCCTGTCGGCCGCCGTGGCCAGGGCCACGCACGGGTTCGGTTTCGCCGAAACCCGTGTGGCGGCAAGGCCGGATGCGGCCAGCCTGCTGGCCCTGCTGCCGGCGGTGAAGGGGAGTTGAGGAATGAGTGATACGGAAAAGACGGGCAATGGCCCCAGCCTCGCCGATCTGGAGCGCGAAATCGCGGCCAATGCGCAGAAGCCGGACCCCAAGCCCGCGACCGCTGCAAAGCCGACGGCATCGACCATCCCCCCGGCCCCAACGCCCCGTCGTAGCGGCGAGGGTGGTGGCGGGCTGCTGGGCGGCACGGCGCTGCTGCTGGCCCTGGGTGCCGCCGGCCTGTCGGGGTATGGGTTCTGGCGCGACTGGACGGCCCCGCCCCCTGCGGCGGCCGACCTGTCGCCCCTGTCCGACCGTGTCGCCGCCGTGGAGACACGGCAGCAGGAATTGCGCGCCGCCCTGGACAGCCTGTCGAAGCGGCAGGACGCGCTGGAATCCCGCCTGTCGGGTGATACCACGGTCGTGACGCGCGAACCCGCGCCCGACGCGGAGAACCCCACCGCACCACACGGCACCGTCGATATCTCCGTGACAGAGGCGCTGGCCGACCGGATCGCGGCCCTGGAGGATCGGAAGGCCGAAACGGTCGATCTTGGCCCCCTGTCGCACCGCGTGCAGACGCTGGAGGAAGTGACGGCCGAGGTGATCCCGCGCCTGACCATGCTGGAAACGCGGCGCCAGATGGGTGCCGTGGGCGAGGCGCTGATCATTGCCGTGGGGCAGTTGCAGGCCGCCCTGACCGCCGGTCGGCCCTATGCGCGCGAACTGCGCGCCGCACAGGCGCTGGCCGCCAACGACACGGGCCTGCTGGACCTGCTGGCCCCGCTTTCCGCCACGGCCGACACCGGCCTGGCCGGCGATGTCGAACTGCGGGAGAAATTCCGCCTGCTGGCCCCCGCCGTCCTGCGCGCCGACCGTGACCGCGAAGGCGCGGAATGGACCGACCGTGTCCTGGGCCGCCTGAGCAGCATTATCACCCTGCGCCGCGCCTCTGGCGAGGTGGCGGGCGACGATGCCGACGCCGTGCTGGCACGGGCCGAAGGCGCCCTGCTGGCCGGTGACCTGCCGCGCGCGGTGGAAGAGATGGAGAAGCTGCCGGCCCACGCCGCCGGCCCGGCCGCCGCCTGGATGGAACTGGCCGAAGCCCGCATGGCCGCAGAAGCGGCGGCCGCAACCCTGGCCGACCTGTCGCTGGCCCGCATGGCCGGCACCGCCAAGGATGGGGTGAAGGACGTGCCGAAGGAAGGGGATGCCCGCTGATGCGCAAATCCCTGATATTCTTCCTGAAGATCGGCATCCTGGTCGCCGCCGCCGTCTGGCTGGCACAGCGGCCGGGCCGCGTGACCATCGAATGGCTGGACCATGTGGCGGAAATGCCGGTGGGCATCGCCGCCATCCTGGTGCTGCTGGCCGCCTGGATCGCCGCCACCCTTGGCCGGACCTGGCGCATCCTGCGCAACGGGCCGGGCGCCTTCGGCCGCCGCCGCTATGCCAACCGGCGTGAAGGCGGCTTCCGCGCCCTGGCCCAGGGCTGGGTCGCGGTCGCGGCCGGTGATGCCGACATCGCGGGAAAATCCGCCAAGGCGGCGGAAAAGCTGCTGCGCGAACCGTCGCTGACCCTGCCCTTGTCGGCACGGGTCGCCGAACTGCGCGGTGACGCCAATGGCGCCGCCGGCGCCTACAAGGCCATGCTGGAAAAGCCGGCCACGGAACTGGCAGCCCGCCGGGCGCTGCTGACCCAGGCGCAGGAACGCGGCGACCGTGCGGCCGCGCTGGAACATGCCCGCCGCGCCCTCGAACTGCGGCCCAAGGCCGACTGGCCCGCCAAGGCGCTGGCGGAACTGGAGGCTGGTGGCGGCAACTGGCTGGAGGCCGACGCCGCCCTGGCCAAGGCGCAGAAGGTCAAGGCCCTGCCCAAGGAGGATGCCGGCCACCGCCGCGCCGCCCTGCTGATCGAGGAGGCGCGTCAGGCCCACAGCACGGGCCGGGCCGACTCGGCGTTGCAAGCCGCGCAGGCGGCCTTCGACATGGACCCCGCCCGCGTGCCGGCGGCATCCCTGCTGGCCCGGCTGCTGGCCAAGGCCGGCAAACATGCCAAGGCGACCAAGGTGCTGGAGCAGGCCTGGCGCCTGTCCCCGCATCCCGATCTGGCCAAGGCCTGGGGGGAGAGTGCGGCGGACCAGAACCCGCTGTCGCTGGTGAAACGGTACGAGGCGCTGCTGGCCCTGAAGCCCGGCCAGCCGGACGCCCATTTCGCCCTGGCCGAAGCCGCCATCGCCGCCAAGCTCTGGGGCGTGGCCCGCAGCCATCTGGAAAAGGTGCGCGAACTGGCCCCGACCACCCGCGTCTATCGCCGTCTGGCCGATGTGGCGCGGGCGGAGAAGGGAGAGGGGCCGGAGGCGCAGGGCTTCCTCAATCAGGCCATGTCCGCCGCCACGGATCCCCGCTGGCGCTGCACCAGTTGCGGCACCAGCCACAGCGACTGGCATGCCGTCTGTGACCAGTGCGGCGGCGTGGATACGATCACCTGGCCGAAGACGGGGCGGTAGGCACCGTCTGTCCCGCAGGGGACCGCACACCGATAGGGGATGGCGATCAAGGGGATATGGCGATACACCATATCCACCTTTCCCGCGTGGATGCCCTTCCCATGCTGCTGCCTTATTCCGGCGGGGTGGATGCCCTGCTGCTGCTGGTGATTGCCCTGGTCGTCGATGCCTGCATCGGAGACAGCGCGTGGCTGCGCCGGTTCCTGCCGGGGCCGGCCGATCTGGTGGCCCGCGCCATGGTGCGCTATGACCGCCGCCTGAACCGGATCGACCGCAGTGATGCCGTGCGCCGGGCGCGCGGATCGCTGGTGACGCTGCTGCTGCTGGTCCTGGGCGGGCTGGTCGGTTTCTGCCTGTCGGTGCTGGTGCGCCATATCCCGGCGGGCGGCTTTGTCGAACTGCTGGTGCTTGTCCGCTGCCTGACCCTGCGCCTGCCCTGGGGCGCCATGGGCCGCACCGTGGCGGCGCTGGAAACGCGGGAGCTCGAAACGGCACGACAGGCGGTCGGTCCCCTGACCGACCGCCAGCTCTGGAGCCTGGACGATCATGGCGTCGTGCGGGCGGGGATGGAGGGGGCGGCCCGCGCCCTGACCCATGGGGTTGTCGCCCCAGCTCTGTTCTACACCCTGTTCGGGCTGGCCGGCCTGCTGGCCTGGGCGGCGCTGGACGGGACGGTCCGCGTCATCGGCCATGACACGCCGCGCCATGCGCAATTCGGGGCGCTGGCCCGCCGCCTGTCCTCCCTGCTGGGCCTGCCGGCGGCCCTGATCGCCACGCTGGTGGTGCTGCTGTCCGCCTCCTTCGTGCCACGTGCCAGCGCGCTGCGCGGCCTACGTGATGTGAAGGCGGCCAGGGGGCATCCGATGGGAGCCGACGCCATGCCCGTGGCAGCCTTTGCCGGCGTGCTGGACCTGTCGGTCGCCGGCCCTCGGCGGGAGGGCGAAAGGGTGGTCAAGGAGCCCTGGCTGGGCAGCGGCCGCGCCCGCGCCCTGCCGCGCGACCTGCGCGCCGCCATGGCGCTTTACGCCATCTCCGCCCTGATCGCGGCGGGTCTGGTGGTGGTGTCGGGACTGGCCGCCGCCTACTAGGGCCTGTGGGGATTCAGCGCGAATTGATGACAGCAGCGGCGAGATAGATTATGGCTTCAAAGCTTTTGTCTGTTTTGCAAGCTCTCATGGCGATGCGCTTGAACTCCTTGAGTTTGCAGAAG
>NZ_JAGOGJ010000169.1 GCF_017996735.1 Niveispirillum sp. | reverse complement strand
GCGTCACAGAACGGCTCACACCATGCTGCTTGGCAAGCTCCGCCTCCGTCGGAAACGCTTCGTGGTGATAGCGGCCCGTCACGATCGCCCGGCCCAGATTGTCCAGCAAGCCATAGGTCAGGTTCCGACCCAGCTCGGACTTCTCTTCCCCGCCAACGGCCGTCAGTTCGCTCGCCAAAATCAAACCTTCCTTAGCAAATCATAAGGAGCTTTCATGATTGAGGTATAATTCGCCCCTCCAGGCCAAGCAAGATCATTAATAAGATATATGTGTCAAATTGACTGCATGATGGCGCAGATCGGGCGCCTGGTGGCGGTCGTCGTCATCATCGCCCTTTACGTCACCGGGCACTGGAACACGGGCGTCACTGCATGGCTTTTCCAAGGTTTCATGCTGCTCTGCCGCCTGGTGATGTCCTCCCCATGACCGGATCAACCGGCCTTGCGCGCTTTCTTCGGCTTTACAGGCTTGGCAGGGGGATGCGTTGCCAGGATGGCGGCGAGACGGTCGCGCACAGCAGGTTCTGTATCGGCAAGGTTTCGCGTCTCCTGCGGGTCGGCGACCAGATCGTACAGTTCGAAACTGCGTTCACCCGAGCGCTCGTTGCTCCACCGAACCAGGCGATACCGGTCGGTGCGGATCGCCTCTCCCAGCCATTCGCCGCGCGGATAACAATGATAGGCATAATCGCGAACCCGGCGTGCCGGATCGATCAGGACCGGCACCATGCTCATGCCGTCCTTTGGCTGCGGGCCGGAAGGTGCGCCCGCACCGGCAAGCGCCGTCAGGGTCGGGAAGATGTCGACGGTTTCGGTCAACTGCCCCGTCACCTTGCCAGCCGCGACGCCCGGACCGGCGAAGATCAGTGGAATGCGCGTCGCCTGTTCGAAATTCGTGTGTTTTGTCCACAGGCCATGGTCACCCAGATGGAAGCCGTGATCGCCCCAGAGGACAACGACCGTATCCTGCGCCAGCCCGCTGCGATCCAGTTCGTCCAGCACCTTGCCGATCTGCCGGTCGACATAGGTGACGCTTGCGTAATAGCCATGGATCAGCGTGCGCTTCAGCGCCTCGGGGAAATCCTTGCCGGCGACACCGACGGGAACCTCGCGATAGGCCTCGATCTCGCCGCCGACCTTGCCGGCATAGCGCGGCGCGCTTTCCGGCAACTGCTCAAAACTGGCCAGGGGCAGGCGGGCCGGGTCGTACATGTCCCAATAACGCTTGGGCACCGAGAATGGCAGGTGCGGCCGCGCGAAGCCCACCGCCAGGAAGAAGGGCTGATTGCCGCCCTTCAACGCGCGCAGCCTGCCGATCGCATAGTCGGCGGTGCGGCCATCGGCATAGGCATCATCAGCGACATCGGGTTTTTCCCACGCCGCACCCTTGGCCAGCGTGCGGGCATAGGCGAAGGGGTCGCCATCGTCGCTGGGAACCTCCTCGAACAGCGCCTCCTCCTGTGTCGGCACACCGCCCGTGCTGGCAGCCTCCGCATATTCGATCAGCTTGTCCTTATGGTGCGGCACCGACCAGCCGGCCTTGTCGTCCTTGGTGCCATGGCCGATATGGTAAACCTTGCCCATGCTTTCGGTCCGATACCCCGCTGCCAGGAAATGCTGGGGCATGGTCACGGCATCGGGAATGGTATCGCGCAGGTTCATGCCGAAATCATAGATCCCGGTAGAGGTGGAGCGCGAACCGGTCATCAGATTGATGCGGCTGGGCGCGCAGACCGCCTCGTTCGCGTAAGCCGCATCAAACCGCGTACCGCGCGCGGCTAAGCGGTCCAGATTTGGTGTGATCGCCAGACGGTCGCCATAAGCACCGATCAGCGGCTTCAGGTCGTCGACCAGGATCAACAGGATATTGCGCCGTTTGCCGGCCGTGGCCTTCGCCGGACCGGTGGCGGCCATCGCCATGCGTCCGGTGAAGCCGCCCAGCAAGGCACCCGCCATGACAGAGCCCAGCAAGCGCCGGCGTGTCAGGTTGCACATCCACTTCCCCCCTATTCATTGTCATTCTTGCCTTGCCCCATAAAGACATATAAATCCTATTAATCAAGTCACGACGCAACACTCCGGCCGCCCACCCTTCATTCCCGCACGCGGGATCGCACCTGTAATGGCGGCGTCGAGGACGCAGATGCTATGGAATGGCCGGGTCTTCGTGCAACCAACGCAGCCGTCAGGGCCCATGCAGTGACAGGAGAATGAAGCCGATGTCGGACAATCCCAGCACCGAAACCCATAATGCCCGCTTCGCCGGCATGACCCGTGTGGCCGGCGGCGTGTTCATGATGGGGTCCGACAAATTCTATCCGGAGGAGAAGCCGCGACGCCGGGTACGGGTCAATCCGTTCTGGATCGATACGACACCCGTCACCAACGCGCAGTTCGCGGCCTTTGTCGCGGCCACCGGCTATCGCACCTTCGCGGAACTGCCGCCCGATCCAAAGCTGTATCCCGGCATGGACCCGTCCCTGGCCGTGGCGGGATCGGCGGTGTTTCAGAAGACGCCGCATCCGGTCCCACTCGATAATCATGGCCGATGGTGGGCTTTCGTGTCGGGTGCCGATTGGCGCCACCCGACGGGTCCGGATAGCAGCATCGACGGGCTGGAGGATCATCCCGTGGTCCAGATCGCCTATACCGACGCCGAGGCCTATGCGAAATGGGCCGGCAAAGCCCTGCCGACCGAGGCGGAATGGGAATTCGCCGGACGCGGCGGACTGGAGGAGAAAGAATATGCCTGGGGAGACGAACTGGCGCCCGATGGCACCATCCTGGCTAATTATTGGCAAGGCACCTTCCCCCATCAAACCTTGAAACCAGACGGTAATTTCCGCACGACGCCTGTCGGCCACTTTCCCGCCAATGGCTATGGGCTCTATGACATGGTGGGCAATGTCTGGGAGTGGACGCATGACTGGTACGGCACCAACCCACGCAAGCCCGTGAAGGCATGCTGCGCCGTGGACAATCCACGGGGTGCCACCTTGCGCGAAAGCGTCGATCCCTATGACGTCACCAGGATGGGGCGCAAGGTGATCAAGGGCGGGTCGCATCTGTGTGCGCCCAATTACTGTCAACGCTACCGCCCCGCCGCGCGCCACCCGCAATCCATCGACAGCCCGACCAGCCATATCGGTTTCCGCTGCATCATCCGGGAGTGATCTCCCGCGCAAAATAAAAGCGCGCCGGCATCCATTGAGGCCGGCGCGCTTTTTATTTTGATCAGGGCGGCCGGACCGAAGCCCGACCGCCCTGCCATCGGCATCACAACTTGTAACGCACACCCATCGTGTAGACGGTCTCGTCACCGAAATGCGCGAAGTTGATACGCTCCGACCCGCGATAAATCGTGGTCTTGCTGCGCAGGATGTTGGTACCGCCGACATCGACGCGCAACTGGTCGTTGATGTCATATCCGACGCTGAAATCCAGGCGCCCGGCGGCGCGCGCGTAGGACAGCAGGGTCGGCACATAGGCCTCGTTCACGCGGGCGCTGTCGAAGGGCCGCAACTGCACGCCGCCCGTGTTGTCCGCGTCGATATATTTGGACCGGTAGGTCCAGATCAGGCGGCCGCTGAGACCAAACTTATCGTACAGCAGGCCTGTCGTGTAATTGTACTTGGACACGCCCACCAGCGGGTTGCCGGCCAGGGGATCGTCGCCCTTGATCTCGGAATCGGCCAGCGTGAAGGCACCCTGCACACCGAAGCCGGAGAAGGCACCCGGCAGGAAATCAAAAAAGTACTGGCTGCTGATCTCGATACCCTTCAGGTCGACGGAGCCGACATTGCGGGGGCTGGAAATCAGATAGTTCAGGCCGGCGATGGTTTCCTGCGTGTTGGAGGTCACCACGCGGTCCTTGATCGACCGGTAATAGCCGGTCGCCGCGATGTAACCGCTGTCGAAGTAATATTCGGCGGTCACGTCATAGCTGTCGGACTTCTGCGGCCGCAGGTCCGGATTGCCGCGCTGCCCGGTATTCAGCAGGAACACATTGCCGACCAGCGTCAGGGATTCCGTCGGATTCAGCGACGCAAAATCCGGACGGCGAATGGAACGGGAATAGCTGAAGCGGGTCTGGAAGGAGTCCGGGAACTGGAAGCGCGCGGTGGCCGAGGGCAGCACATCGACGTCGGACGTATCCGCCGAGACCGGAACGAAACCCGTGCCTTCCCGCTTGAAGCCCTTGATGGTGCGGTCAGTCTGGATGACGCGGGTGCCGACGACGCCGTCCAGGGTAATGTCGCCCAGTGGGATCTCGTACCCGCCCTCGACATAACCGGCATAGGTTTTTTCGTTGGCGTTGAATTCCTTGGTGGGCTCATAGCCCGGCTGGCTCAGCGGCAGCTTGAACAGGGCCCGCAACTCGTTACGGCCGCTTTCGGAGCGCAGATAGGCGGGGTTGACGCCCAGGAATTCCGACCCGCCATTCAGGCGCGGGGCCTTGCCGATGGGCGCCAGGAAATCGGGGGACAGACCCAGAGAGGAGATCAGACGGGCCGTGGATTCCGTGGCCGTGCCGATATTGCCGAAGCCAATGGACTGGACCGTGTTGGTCTGCTCCACCTGCTGCTGGCGGGCATCGCGCTCGGCATAGCGGACGCCGGCCTTCACCTTGGACAGGATGCTGTCGAACTCGTGCTCGACATCCGCCCGCGACTGGAACAACTCACCCTTGCCCAGCGTGAAATTCTGGTTGATCGAGTTGCGCAACGACACATTCGTGGACGACAGCGGAATGGACGGGTCCATCTCGAAGGTCGGGCCGTTCTTCACGTCGAACTGCACGAACACCGTGGGGATGCGCTGGCCCACTTCGGCGTTGAAATTCTCGTTGAAGGAGTCGGACGTCTGGTAGGCGATGTCGAACACCGCCTTGGTGCCATCATCATCATATTCCAGACCGCCAGCCACCATCTTGTTGCGCTGGGTGATCTGGTTGGACGAGGAATTCTGGTTCACGACGACATTGTTGAACCGCGCGCTTTGCAGCTCGCAGACCCGCTGCACCGTGAAGGGCTGGATCGACTTGGTGCCGTCGGCATTGTTGATCAGCGTGGGATTGGTGCCGCTGGCATTGACGCGGGCGTCGAAGCAATAATCGCTCGGCGTGATCTCGCTGATCTGGCTGTTATTGGTGAAAGGCTGTGGGTTGAACCCGGCAAAGCCCGTCGTGCTGCGGAAATAAGTATAGAGACCGTCGACATAGGCCTGGACCGTCGGGGTCGCCTGCCATTGCAGCGAGCCGTTCACCTGCTTGCGCGTGACCTCGCCCACGTCGGGCATATTCTGCAACACCTGCGGCACCAGGATGCCGGGCGCGTTCAGCGGTGCCACGCCGCCATAGCGACGTTCCGTCAGATTGCTGACGGCGCGGATCGTGTCTGACTTCGAATAGGTGGCGCTGAGCAGACCGCCGATTTCGCCGATGGGGCTGTCGGTCTTATAGGCGGCAAGGCCGCCGACCTGCGGGTTCCAGGCCTTGGCATTGACGGCACGGTTCTGGCGACCGGTCACCACCAGGGTGGGCTCACGGAAATTGAACGGACGGTTCAGGCGAAGGTCGATGGCCCCGGCCACGCCGCCTTCGATCTGGTCAGCGGTCTGCGACTTGAACGCATCGATGCGGGCCAGCGCCTCGGCCGGGACATCCTTCAGATCGAAGCCACGGCCGGTGGTGGTGATCACCTCGCGGCCGTTCAGCGTGGTCAGGATGTCGGTCAGGCCACGGATGCGGACATTCGACAATTCGTTGTTGCGATCATTCTGGACCTGGATGCCCGGAACACGCTGCAGCGCCGCCGCCACGGTCGGGTCGGGCAGCTTGCCGATATCGGTGGCCACGACACTGTCCACAACCTGCACGGCGTCGCGCTTCAGTTCCGCCGCCCGCTCCATGGACTTGCGGACGCCGGTGACGATGATCTCTTCCAGCACCATGTCCGACTGGGCAGCGGAGCCGGCATCCTGCGCGACGGCGGGAACAGTTACAATCAGCACCGTTGCGGACACGGCACCCAGCAGATGGAGCTTCATTTGCTTCTCCTCCCCCTCATATACTTGCTGTGTGTGGCGCACCGCTTACCCCCGGTATCCGGCGCGTCGTTGGATGACGAATGCATGCGCCACACCGACCAAGTCAATATAAATCTGACAAATAAGATGAAGACTTCTGCATTGTGGTTCGGACATCACAGGATGGACCGGTCGCCCCGTATCCACCCCACAAGGCCAACCACCCCACCTTAACCCACGCTAATGCTACGAAATACGTTTTGCGGCACCTGCCTACGGTCCCGCAAAATCACAATATGAAGGGGAATGCCCCCCGCCCCCGACGCGCCGCGGCAGCCGTTTCGACGGAAATCGGCATCCATTTTATCTGATATATATGCTTCCAATTTGACCATATCGGCGATATCTGTAACCAGCCATGAAATGATAAGGGCGGCCCTTCTGTGGTGCGCCAAGTTCCAAGGGGTAATCAGCGTGGGCGAAAAATCCAAACCTTCGGGTCGGGCACTGCGGTCGCGCCAATGGTTTGACAATCCGGACAATCCGGACATGACCGCGCTTTATGTTGAACGTTACCTGAATTACGGCATCAGCCTGGAAGAGCTGCAATCCGGCCGTCCCATCATCGGCATCGCCCAGACAGGCAGCGACCTTGTCCCGTGCAACCGGCACCATATCGAGCTGGCCAAACGCGTGCGCGAGGGCATACGCGACGCGGGCGGCATCGCCATTGAGTTCCCGGTGCATCCGATCCAGGAAACCGGCAAGCGCCCGACCGCCGGACTGGATCGCAACCTGTCCTATCTGAGCCTGGTCGAATCGATCTATGGCTACCCGATGGACGGGGTGGTCATGACCATCGGCTGCGACAAGACCACGCCCGCCTGCCTGATGGCGGCGGCCACGGTCAACATTCCCGCCATCGCCCTGTCGGTCGGCCCGATGCTGAACGGCTGGTTCAAGGGGGAGCGCACCGGTTCCGGCACCATCGTCTGGAAAGCGCGCGAGATGATGGCGGCGGGAGAGATCGACTATAAGGGCTTCATCGAACTGGTGGCCTCCTCGGCCCCGTCGACGGGCTGGTGCAATACGATGGGCACGGCCACGACCATGAATTCCCTGTGCGAGGCGCTGGGCATGTCGCTGACGGGATCGGCGGCCATCCCGGCTCCCTATCGCGACCGTCAGGAAAACGCCTATCGCACGGGCCTGCAGATCGTGGAAATGGTCAAGGCCGACCGCAAGCCGTCCGACATCCTGACGCGGGCGGCCTTCCTGAACGCCATTCGCGTCAATTCCGCCATCGGTGGCTCGACCAACGCACCCATCCATCTGAACGCCATCGCCCGCCATATCGGTGTGGAATTGACCCTGGCGGATTGGGAACAGCATGGCGTCGACGTGCCCCTGATCGTCAACCTGCAGCCGGCCGGCACCTATCTGGGCGAGGATTTCTATCGCGCCGGCGGCGTGCCGGCCGTGATGGGGCAGTTGCTGCGCGCCGGCATGCTGGACGGTTCTGTCCTCACGGCCAATGGCCGGACGCTGGCGGAGAATGTGGGAACTGCCGACACATCCGACGCCGACGTCATCCGCACCCTGGCCGATCCGCTGAAGCCGGCGGCCGGCCTGACCGTGCTGTCGGGCAACCTGTTCGACAATGCCGTGATGAAGCTCAGCGTCATCTCCCCGGAATTCCGGGCGCGTTATCTGTCCAATCCCGACGACCCGGAAGCGTTCGAAGGCACGGCCATCGTCTTCGACGGGCCGGAGGATTACCATGCCCGCATCGACGACCCCGCCCTGGGCGCCGATGAGCGGTCGATCCTGATCATGCGCGGGGCGGGGCCCATCGGCTATCCGGGCGGGGCGGAAGTGGTGAACATGCGCCCCCCCGCCGCCCTGATCCAGGCCGGCATCCACGCCCTGCCCTGCCTGGGCGACGGGCGGCAATCGGGCACCAGCGGCAGCCCCTCCATCCTGAACGCCGCCCCCGAAGCGGCGGTGGGCGGCGGCTTGGCCCTGGTCCGCACCGGCGACCGTATCCGCATCGACCTGGCACGCCGTAGCGCCGACATGCTGGTATCGCCGGAGGAACTGGCCCGCCGCCGGGCCGATCTGAAAGGTCCGCCCGACTATATGCCCGCCTCCCAGACGCCCTGGCAGGAGATCCACCGCAACATCACGGGGCAATTCGAAGGCGGGGCCGTCATCGAACTGGCGGTGAAGTATCAACGCATCGCCCAGACGCGCGGCCTGCCACGGGACAGCCACTGATGTCCGCGGCGCGGATCATCGCGCGCGACCGGCGCGACCTTCTGGGCGAAGGGCCGTTGTGGTCGGCGCGGGAAAATGCCCTTTACTGGGTAGACATCCTGGGCCGGCGCATCAACCGCCTGTCGCTGGATGATGACGCCGTCGTCAGCTTTGAACAGCCTGATCATGCGGCCTGGATCATCGAGCGGGCGGCGGGCGGCTTCGTGGCCGGCATCGGGCTTGACCTTGTACGGCTGGACCTGCCCGCCAACCGGCGGGAAGTGATCGGATCGGTGGATGCCGGTATCCGGGGCAATCGGCTGAATGATGCCAAGGCCGATATGGCGGGCCGCGTCTGGTTCGGCAGCGTTCCCATCACCTGCGACCGGCCGACCGGGTCCTTCCACCGGCTGGACCCCGATGGGGCGATCACCCGTGTGGACGGGCCGTACAGCATCGCCAACGGTCCCGCCATCGACCCGGACGGCCGGTTCCTGCTGCATACCGACACGGCCCTGGACACCATCTTCCGTTTCGATATCCGCGAGGATGGCACGCTAGGCAAACGACAGCCCTTCATCCGCTTCGAAGCCGGATGGGGCCATCCCGACGGCATGACCTTCGACGCGGATGGCGGCTTGTGGGTCGCCTGCTGGGGTGCCGGCTGCGTGACCCGTTTCACGCCCGGCGGAAAGCGGGACCGGTCGATCACCTTGCCCGCCAGCCAGATCACAAGCTGCACCTTCGCCGGCCCGGACCTGGACCGGCTGTTTGTCACCTCCGCCGCCGTCGATGTCGATGAACCGGCTGGCGGAGCCCTGTTCGAGGTCGATCCCGGCTGCCGCGGCCGTCCGACCCAGATGTATCGCGACTGAGAGGGAGGAGAACCATGTCGAAACAAAGTGCCCTGCTTCTGTCCACGGCCATAGCCGCCTGCCTGATGGCCGGCAGCGCCGAGGCGGCAACGGCGAAGAAATCGACCTTCGGCACCTTGCCGGACGGGCGGAAGGTGGCCTCCGTCACACTGAGCAACGACAAGGGTGTGTCAGCCAGCATCATCGCCTATGGCGCCACCCTGCAATCGGTGATCATGCCCGACCGGGACGGCAAGGCCGCCGACGTGGCACTGGGCTATGACAATATCGGTGATTATCTGGCACAACCGCAATATTTCGGCTCCACCGTGGGGCGCTTCGCCAACCGCGTTGCCGCCGGCCGCTTCACGCTGGACGGACAGTCCTATCAGGTGCCCGTCAATAATGGCGCCAACTCGCTGCATGGCGGCACACAGGGTTTCGACAAGGTCCTGTGGGATGTGAAGTCGGTGAGCGAGGGCACCACCGCGTCCGTCACCCTGCGTTATATCAGCCGCGACGGCGATCAGGGCTATCCCGGCACCATGACCGTCGATGCGATCTATTCGTTGAGCGAGACCAACGAGTTGACCATCGATTACCGCGCCGTCACGGACAAGCCGACCATCGTGAATATCACCAATCACGCCTATTGGAACCTGCTGGGCGAGGGCGCCGTGGCGGGGGCGATGGGGCATCTGGTGACCATTCCGGCCGAGACCTATCTGCCCACCGACGCCGGCTCCATCCCCACGGGCGAATTCCGCCCTGTGGCCGGAACCGTGTTCGATTTCCGCACGCCGCAACCGGTGGGCAAGCGTGTGCGTGAGGCGTCGGACGAACAGATCCGTTTCGGCCGCGGCTATGATCATAACTGGGTGGTCAGCAAGACGCCGCCCAAGGACCCGCAGTTGATGGCCCGCGTGGTGGACCCCGGCTCCGGCCGTGGGTTCGAACTGTGGTCCAACCAGCCGGGTGTGCAATTCTATTCAGGCAATTTCCTGGATGGGACCAGCCATGGCAAGTCGAAGAAAATCTACCGCATGGGCGACGCCATCGTCCTGGAGCCGCAGAACTTCCCCGACGCGCCCAACCAGAAGGGCTTTCCCAGCGCCCGCCTGGAACCGGGTCAGACCTACCGCAATATCATGACCTATCGCCTGCTCACCAACCTGCCCGCGAACGCCAACTGACCATAACGGCAACGCCATTCATCATCCGGCGGGCGGTGGCAGCCGCCGCCAGATCGGTTCACCGTGAACCGGAACAAGCCCAAAATGGGGGAAACACATGATTCGTCGCACTTTCCTGCTCGCCACCGTTGCCATGGCGCTGGCCGTCGGCGTCGTGGCGCCGGCCGACGCACGCGAACAATGGTCCAAGGAACAGGCCAACAAGTGGTACGAGAAGCAGCCCTGGCTGATCGGTGCCAATTATAATCCCGGCTCTGCCGTCAACGAGATCGAGATGTGGCACGAGGCGACGTTCGACCCGGCCACCATTGACAAGGAACTGGCCTGGGCGGCCGGCATCGGCATGAACACGATGCGCGTCTTCCTGCACAACCTGCTGTGGGAAAATGACGCCGAGGGTCTGAAGAAGCGGATGAAGCAGTTTCTCGACATCGCCGAGAAGCACAAGATCCGCATCATGTTTGTGCTGTTCGACAGTTGCTGGGACCCCAACCCGGTCTATGGCCTGCAAAGCCCGCCGATCCCCGGTGTCCATAATTCCCGCTGGGTGCAGGCGCCGGGCGAGGCCCGCCTGAAGGACGCCAGCCAGTATCACAAGCTGGAAGCCTATGTGAAGGACATCGTCGGCACCTTCGCCAAGGATCCGCGCATCGTGGTCTGGGATGTCTGGAACGAGCCCAACAACAAAGGCGGCGGCAATTATGCTCCCACCCCGGAGAAGAACAAGTATGTCGCCCTGCTGCTACCGCAGGTCTATGAATGGGCCCGCAGCGCCGATCCGACCCAGCCGCTGACGTCGGGAGTTTGGATCGGCGATCATTGGGATCAGTTGGACAAGGTCGATGAGATCGAACGCACCCAGCTCACCCAATCGGACGTGAATTCCTTCCACGATTATAGCTGGCCCGAGACTTTCGAGAAGCGAGTCAAACAGATGCTCAGTCACGGTCGCCCCGTGCTCGGCACTGAATATATGGCGCGTGGTAACGGTTCCACCTTTGATGGCTCTCTGCCCATCGCCAAGAAATACAATGTCGGCATGTATAATTGGGGCTTCGTGGATGGCAAGACCCAGACGCGCCTGCCCTGGGATAGCTGGAAGAAGCCCTACACCTATGACGAACCGACGATCTGGTTCCATGAGGTGTTTCGCGCCGATGGCAAGCCCTACCGCGCCGCCGAGACCGACCTGATCAAGCGGCTGGCCGCAGCACCCAAGGGTGTCGTGCCAGGGGCATCCAAGTGATCCGCCGGCGCTGGCTGATGGTGGCCGCGGCCCTGTCGGCCGGCGCCGGCCACCCGGTCAGGAGAGGTTGAGCAACCGCGCCGCCGCGTCAGATGGCGGCGCCCTTGGCCTCGGCCTGGTCGATCAGGGTGAGGACGTCGGCAATCAGGTGGCGCATGGCAGTGCGGGCAGCGTCCGCGTCACCGGCGGCGATCGCGTCGCGCACGGCCGTATGGTCCGCCACGCTGGCCGTCCTGCCCTTGATCCGGTTGGTGAAGCGGATCGAGGTGCGCAGCGCCGTCGTCACGA
>NZ_JAGOGJ010000168.1 GCF_017996735.1 Niveispirillum sp. | reverse complement strand
CCCACGTGCCATGGCCGCTGGAAACCGTTCGTCTGGGGCGTGAAACTGTGGATGGAGATCAGAACCGCCCCCTGACCGCGCCCGGCTATCCGCGCCCGCGCAGCCGTGATGGCATCGTGATAGGGCTGGTACAACGCCTCCAGCCGCAGGGCACGGGCGGCCTCGGTCAGGTCCTGGTTCGCGGGCACCGGCGTGCCGTCGCTGACGGCGGGCATCAGGGTCGGGCTGTCGGACCAGCGGTTGCAATCCACCACCAGCCGCGAATAGACCGACAGCACGGCCAAGGCATCCAGCCGGCGTGCCAGCCCCTCCGTCACGGCCGCCGCCCCGATATCCCAGCCGATATGCCGGTCCAGTTCGGTATCCGGTACGCCAAGCCCGTGCAGGGCGGCGGGCACCGCCTTGCCGGCATGGTCGCAGACCAGCAGCAGCGGACCGGAGCTGTCGGGATTGACGATGCGGACGGGCGCCGGATCGGCGGCGGTCAGCAGGGCGGGCGGCGCGATATCCATGCCCTATTGATTATCGCAATCGCCGGCGGGGCGGAAGCAAACGATTTCACCTGACGGACAGCCAGCGCAACAGACGGTCGATGCGGTCGCCATAGGGCGGATGGATCAGGCGTGACAGGTCGAAGCGCGGCGCCTCCAGCAAGGGCTGCACCCGGCTGAAGGTTCGCAACCCCATTTCGCCATGGCAGGCCCCCACGCCGCCGAACAACACGGCGTCGGGGGCCGTGGGCGAGAGGGCTTCGTTCAGGATCATGGTACCGGCCCTGACATGGTGCCGCACAAAATCCACATCGGCCCGGCGCCGGCTGAACAGATGCAGGCCGTGGGGACGCGGACGGCTGTTCACCAGCACCACGGCCTCCTCCAGCGTCGTATAGGACAGCAGCGGCAGGATCGGCCCCGACACCTGCTGCGACAGGATCGCGGCCCCGTCTGGCACCTGCCAGAGCAGGGTGGGCGCCAGCTTGCGCCGGGCCGGTTCCAGCGCCTCTCCCGCCGGGTTGATGAACCGGGCGCAGGCGCCGCGCCGTCGGGCATCGTCGATCAAGGACAGCAGCCGCTCATACTGCGCGTCATTGATGATGGCCGAATAATCCGGATTGCTGCCAAGCCGGGGATAGAGACGGGTCACCGCCCGTTCAAACCGGTCGACGAATTCCAGTTCCCGGCCGCGTGGAACCAGGGCGTAATCCGGTGCCATGCCGGACTGACCCGCATTAAAAAGCTTGCCGATGGCGATACGCTCCGCCGCATCGTCCAGATCGAAACCGGGGGCGACGATGGCCGGCGCCTGACCGCCCGTACAAAGGGTGATGGGCACCAACCCGTCCGAGGCGGCCCGCATCGCCTGGCGTCCGGCCGCCACCGGTCCGGCGAACAGCAGGTGATCCAGGGCCAGGCGGCTGACCGCCTGCACCATGTCCGCCCCGCCGATGACCACGGCCACCTCCGCCGGTTCGAACAGTTCGGACAGCATCCGGTCCAGCATTGCCGCCGTCCGGGGCGTTTCCTCCGCCGGTTTCAGCAGCACGCGGTTGCCCGCCGCGATGGCGGCGATCAGGGGAACCAGTGCCAGCCGCACAGGGTGGTTCCAGGCGCTGACAATGCCGACCACCCCCGCCGGTACCCGCTCCACCCTGACGCGGCTGGACAGGGGCGAAACCGGCGCCATGGCCTCCGCAGAGCGTATCCAGCGTTGGAAATGCCGCCGCGTGTGGCGAATGGCCGTAAGACAGGCCTGGATATCGGCCAGTCGGGTTTCATGCGGCGACCGATGGCCGAAATCCTGCGACACCGCCTCCACCAGGGGCTGCTGATATTTCACCAGCAGACGGGCCAGCTCGTCCAGGGCGTCGCAACGCCGCTGCACGGTCAGGCCGCCATCCCGTTTCCAGCCGTCGCGCAGCCGCAGGAAGGCACCGGACAGTCGCTGGTCCGCGGCGCTGGCCAGTCTCTGCCGGATCTGGCCCGATGGGAATTCGATGACGGCGTCCGCCATGGCCCCTCCCTCCCGTCCGGCAGGGCTTTGGCCACCCCGTTCCTTGGCAGGGGGTCAGGCGCGCCGGAACCGTTCAACCTGCATAATGCGATAGCCCATGGAAGGCAGGAACTTCGGTTCCGCCCTGAATTTGGCATCGCGATCGGTCGTTCCAGGTACAATATAGGTACGGCCATTCGCCCATTCCACGGCCGAATCCGAGGCAACCGCCGAACCGCCGGCATTGACGATGGTCACTTCCCAAAGCTTTCCGTGGCCCAGCGTGGCCCGGTCAAACATGAACAGCCGCTGCTTTGGCGCCTCCGCCAGGGCCATGATCTCCGCCTCGATCTGGGCGCGGCTGTCGGTCAGTTCGGCGATATCGGCGCGGATCTTCGATACTTCGCCATCCACCTGACTGCACAGCGACCGCAGGGTGTTGCAGGCTACCTCCAGCTTGTGATGGTCCTCCTCCACCGCGCGCAGGTCACGCTGATATTCCGCGACATCCATCTCGATCCGCCGCATCACGGCGGCGGCATAGGCCACCGAGACCAGCATCAGAAGGACAAGGCCCACCTGGATCAGCATGCCCCTTACTCCGCCGCAAGAGCGGTGGCAGCGGCCGGCGCCGCCTTGGACAGGACAAAGCCGTTGTCGGGAGGGAAATTGGTACGGGCGATGCGATTGGCATCCTCCGCGCTATCCGCCCAGATCTCAAGGAAATGCCGGGCCGCCCGGAACTTGCTCTCCTTGATGACATTCTGGCCCAGCGTCAGGGTGCTGCCCAGGGTCATGGGCACGGTGAACAGCCTGCGCGATCCGGACGGCTCGTTCACCTCGTGGATGACCACGTAATTATCTTCCTTCGCCACCTTCAATCGGCGTTGCGCATCGGCCAGTTGGGTGGTCGCGGACTTGCGCTCCACCTCACCCTGGCGGACAGCCTCCTGACCCTCGCGGTAGGCTTTGGTCAGTTCCTCCTGCTTGCGGTTCAGTTCGCGATTCTCTTCCGTGATGCGGGAAATCTGGGCACGCCGGGAATAGTACAGGACCTGCCGGACCAGCGCGATGGAGACCGCGCCGATGGCCGAAAGGATGCCGATGACAAAAAGGACCGAGTTCACTTCCAAGGTGGCAATCCCGCGCTGCGTGTTCCACGCCCCTTCCCAAGGCCGCCCCGCCAAGAGAATCATGTTAGATTGTACCACCAATGGGTGGGCCTGTCGCGGTGTTGAACCTATCCCGATGCCGTATGGCAGCCTTATCCTAATTGAAGACCAGCGCGGGCCAGTGCTGCCGGCCAGGCGGGGGCCGAAAGGAAAGCCAGTTCGGCCCCCCGTGCCCCGACCACGGGGTCCAGGGCGGCCAGTTCCGCATCGGGCCGGGCGGGATGCACCATGACAACCGATCCGTCCGGCAACCCACTCAGAAAGCGCGCCATCAATGCCGGGAAGTCCCCGGTGAAATCATAGATGCCGCTGAATCCATGGTTGGTGGGAATGGACCGGGCCGCCGCCTGACGTGCCAGCCCGCGCGCCAGCAGGGCGATGAACAGGGCCTTGCCCGTCGCCACCCCGCGCGCGCCGATCCGCGCCGGCGGTTCCCCGCAGTCACGCAGCCAAACGCTGCCGGGCGGATAACGCCGGGCCATCTCCTCCAGCAGCAATGGCCTTATGCCCGGCAGAAGATGCAGATGCTGGTGCCCATCGATGAAATGCGGGGCGCGGCCCATCGCATGTTCGAATGCATCCAGTTGCCGCGCGATTTCCCCCGCCAGTTCGGCCCGCGCCGTCCGCCCCGACAGCCACCCGGCATGCGACAGCAGCAGCCAGCGCCCCAATGCCGGAAACCGCCCGCCGGGACACAGGCCGGGCATGGGGCCAAGCGGCGACAGGGCGCCGGTCAGGGTCAGGTGAACGCCGGTCTGGAAGCCGGCAGGCGTATCGCGCAGCGCCGCCGCATCGGCGCGCCAGCGGGGGCTGGGCACCATGGCGCCCGTCCCCGACAAGCGCCCGTCCCGCGCCAGTTCCAGAATGCCGGCCGACACGCCCGGCGACAGGGCGTAATCATCGGCGATGACGCGGACGGTGCGCGGCGCCACGGGGCAGGACCTCAGGCAGCCGGGGCGCGGGTCATCTGCAGGAACACATCCTCCAGGTCGCTTTCCACCATCGACAGGTCCTTGACGGCCAGGCCGGCAGCGGCCATGGCGCCCAGCAGGTCGGCCACGCGGGTCTGGCTGGGCTTGTAATGGATGGTCAGGCGGCGCGGTCCCTCCAGCCGGGCATCGAACGCGCGGAACGCATCGGGCACGGCGGCCAGATCGGCATCCAGCGTCACTACCATTTCCTTGCTGTCGATACGGCCCAGCAGGGTCTCCGTCGATTCGCAGGCGACCACCTGACCATGATTGACGATGGCGATGGTGTCGCAGAGTTCCTGCGCCTCTTCCAGATAATGGGTGGTCAGCACGATGGTGGTGCCGGCCTTGTTCAGTTCGCGCACATGGGCCCACAGGCTCTGCCGCAGTTCCACATCCACGCCGGCCGTCGGCTCGTCCAGCACCAGCACCGGCGGGGCATGGACCATGGCCTTGGCCACCATCAGACGGCGGCGCATACCGCCCGACAGGGTGCGCGCATAGGCATTGGCCTTGTCCTTCAGGCCCACGGCCTCCAGCAGCGCGTCGATCTGCCGTTCGGCCTTGGGCACACCATAGAGGCCGGCCTGCAGGTCCAGGATCTCCCGCGGGGTGAAGAACGGGTCCAGGTTCAGTTCCTGCGGCACGACACCGATGGCAGCGCGGGCGGATCGGGGATGTTCATCAATATCGATGCCCCAGATGCTGGCCTTGCCGCTGGTCTTGTTCACCAGGCCCGCCAGGATGTTGATCGTGGTGCTTTTGCCGGCCCCGTTGGGGCCTAGCAGCCCATAGATCGACCCACGCGGAATGGTCAGCGAGACGCCTTTCAGCGCCTCCTTCGGCGGCGCCTTGGCCGAGCCGCGATAGGTCTTGCGCAGATCCTTGATCTCGATGGCGGCCGCCGGGGCATTGGCGAGGGCGATATCGTTGGAACGGTTCAGGCTGTCTGGCATGGGGGATGGGTTCCCGATGGGGTGGGCGGCGTGGCGACGCCGCGGGACATGGGTCTGGCGTACACCCGCCGCTGCTGCCGGTCAATTTCCCCAACGGCGGGGGCCGGACACGGACAGGGCTGGCGGTCTTGCGCAAACCGCGCGCCGGAGTATGATGCGCCGCACCCGACATATCGGGATCCGAACCGAACGCTTCAAGGAACCAGAGACATGCAGCCCGCAGAGACCATCTATATCGACGAAGATACCGTCGGCTGCGATGGCGGCGGCGGGGCGCTGGGCCATCCGCGCGTCTACCTGACGCTGGCCCCCCTGGGCCATGTCGATTGCCCCTATTGCGGCCGCCATTATGTGCAGACCGAAGCCGGCAAGGCCGCCGGCGGCGGCCACGGCCACTGACCGCCCGTTTACACGACAAGCAGCATGGGGCCGGGATGGATGGTGTATGCCGCCGTTCGTTCCGTCCGCTCTCCGGCACGCGCGAAATAGCTTCGATGCAGCCCGCGTGAGGCTGGCGCGCGGGCGCCGCCCGGCCGCTGGAAATCGCCCGCCGCCACCTGCCTGTCCATCGGCACCAGCGCCAGCCCGCTGAAGGCCCCCTCCGCCGCCTGCTGGCACCCGGCGGGAAGGGGGGCGCCCGCCGGCAGGGTGGTCGGCAGGGCGGCCGCCAGCAGGGCGGCCCTCTCCGCGAAAAGCTGCACCAGGACAAACCCGTCCGGCCCCACGGCCGCACCCATGCCGGCATGGGTCCAGCGCGGGTCCAGGATGTTGGCCCGATGTCCCGGCGACTGCATCAGATTGTCCAGCCCCAGCCGTCCCGCCGATGCAGCCCGGTCGGGATCGAAGGCACTGCTGGCATAGAGATTTTCCGCATTCACCCCGACCAGCCGGCGACACAGCAGGGCAATACGATCCGCCGCGCCGCGCCCGCCCGCATCATGGTGATCGAAGGGCGCGCCGGCGGCAAGCTGTGCGGCAAAATGGCGCGCCACCCAGCCGAGTTCCCCATCCTCCCGCAGAAAGGATGCGCCATCGGCCAGCCGCACCTCCCCCGTCGCCGTCATCGCCGCCATTTCCGCCTGGGACAGGACGGCGCGATCGGGCATTCCGGCCGATTCCCGGCGGAAACCGGCAAACGCCGCCTCATAGTCCGGTATCCGCTCCATGGCGATGGCATTGGTGTCGCGCAGGGTCTTCGCATCGGAAACGCCAGCCCGCGACGGCCCGGCAGCCAGCAGCGCCAAGGCCGACAGGACCAGCCCCCGGCGCCCCACCCCATCCGTTTGGTTATGACCGTTCGCGCCTGTGACAACAATGCGGGACTTACCTATTGTTGAGAGGGATTGCATCCCGAATCGCACCGTATATAGTAGAGATCAGCAGTTTTTGGACGATTACTTGTAAACGACGCATTAACATGCTTCCCCTCCCCCCGTTAAGTAGAACCTGATCCCAAAACCGCCAAATGTCGAACAACCGCAGCCACAGCCAGGATAGCCGCCATGCCGGCCAGCCACGCCTGCCCGTGACCAAGCTGCCCTTCGTCGGGGAGCGTGGCGATGGCCGGTTCGGTTACTGGGTCCTGCCCGAACAGGATGACGGGGACGATCCCCGCATCGCCGGCCGCACCTATGCCGCCTGGTTCCTGCTGTATGAGGAATTCAACGGTTCCATGGCGGCGGCCGACCTGATGGACCGGATCGAACGGGAAATGCCGTCGCGCTATCCCGCCATTGATCGCGCCTTCCTGCGCGAACTGACAAACCGCCGCGCGCAAAGCAGCGCCGCCTGAACCGGCATTTCCCTGATCCAATGCCGATCCGGACGCTGTCCCTCCGGATGCGCAGGGCGCTGGAATCCAGCCATCACGGCTGCCTTTTCCACGCGGCCTACCCTTCAAATGTAAAAGTTTGTCCCCCCCTGCCGCCGGTTACAATCGAGTAACAATTGGGGGGTTGGATGGACCGCTTCCGCGCTCTAGTTGGAGAGCGTCGGCATCCAATACGGGATTTTCGCCGTAGGTCGCATTTACCCGCGGCTGCGGATGGCAGACAAAGGGATTTAATGGGGGTTGCTTTTCCGTCCAACGGATAGAGTACCCTTGCTCCATATCGACTCGAATTGCGGACAGGAAAATGCGCCTGCCACTTCAAATTGCAACGGCCGTCGCCATCGTCGCCATTGGTGGCGGCGTCTGGTACATGACCGGGCGCGGGGGTGACAAACCTGCCGGACAGCAGCAGGCGGCCAGCCGCCCCGTCAATGTGGTTGCGGCCCATGCCACGCGCGGCGACATCGCCGTCACTTTCGATGCCGTCGGCACATTGCGCGCCAATGAGGCGGTGACCCTGACCGCCAAGACGGCCGGTCTGGTCAAATCCATCAATTTCACCGAAGGCCAGTTGCTGCAGGCCGGTACGGTTCTGGTTGAACTGGACGACCGCGAGGTACGGGCCAATCTGGCCGTCGCGGAGTCGGCGCGTCGCAACACAGCCCAGTTGCTGGACCGTGCCCGCGCCCTCCTGTCCCGGCAGAATGTCTCGCAGGCCCGCGTTGATGAACTGTCCCAACAACTGGCCGGGAACGAGGCGGAGGTGCGGGTGGTGCAGGCGCGGCTTCAGGATCTCAGCATCCGCGCCCCCTTCACCGGTTACGCAGGCCTGCGGCAGGTCAGCCCGGGCGCCCTGGTCCGCCCCGCCGACACGATCACGACGCTGGACGACACCCGCACCGTGAAACTTGAATTCACCGTGCCGGAAGCCTCCCTGCGCAACCTGCGCCCCGGCATGGAGATCGCGGCCCTGTCGTCGGTCTATCCGGGTCAGACCTTTGTCGGCACGGTGACCGCGATCGACACGCGTGTAGACAACGTCACCCGCACGGTGGCCGCCGTGGCCCGTATCGACAATGCCGACGGCCACCTGCGCCCCGGCATGTTCATGACAGTGCAACTGACCCTCGACAACCGCACCAACGTGGTGCTGGTGCCCGAAGAGTCCCTGGTGCCCGTCGGCGACCGGCAATTCGTCTTCATGGTGGTTTCGGGCAAGGTTGAACGCCGGCCGGTCACCATCGGCGCCCGGTCGCGCGGGGTGGTGGAGGTTGCCGAGGGGCTGCAGGGCGGTGAACTGGTCATCACGCGCGGCATCCAGAAGGTGCGCGATGGCGTGGCCGTGCAGGTGGAAATCGCCAACGGTGCGTCGGCGGGCGGCGGTTCGCAATCGGCGGCCCGCCCCAACCTCTGAGGCCAGCCGGGCCCCTTCCCGCCCCCTTCCCTGCTGGTCCAAAGGGGGGCTGGAACGACATGGACAAGACAGTGAAACGCCTGGGAAACCCGCCATGGTGATCTCCGATATTTCGATCCAGCGCCCCGTGCTCGCCTTCGTGATCAGCGCCATGCTGGTCGTGTTCGGCGTGCTGGGCTATGAAAAGCTGCCGGTGCGCGAGCTGCCGAAGATCGATTATCCCATCGTGTCCATCAGCACGACCTATCCCGGTGCCAGTGCCGAGGTGGTGGATAACGAGATCACGGAGCGCATCGAAGGCGTCATCAACGGCATCGAAGGCGTGAAGACCATCCGGTCCCGATCGCGCGAAGGCAGTTCGTCGGTGTCGGTGGAGTTCGAGATCGACCGCGACATCGATGCCGCCAGCAACGATGTGCGCGACCGCGTGGGCCGCATCACCGACAGCCTGCCTGAAGAGGCGGAACTGCCGGAAATCAGCAAGGTCGATGCCGACAGCAATCCCATCATGTGGATCACCCTGTCGTCGGACCGCATGAACCAGTTGGAACTGACCGATTTTGTCCGCCGCTACTACCTGGATTCGCTGGGCACGGTGCCGGGCGTGGCGTCGGTGCGCATCGGCGGGCGGCGTGACTTCGCCATGCGCGTCTGGCTGGACCGCAACGCCATGGCCGCCCGCCAGGTGACGGTGCAGGACATCGAAGCCGCCATCCGGCGGGAAAATGCCGAACTGCCGGCCGGCCGCATCGAAAGCAGCCAGCGCGAATTCACCGTGCGCACCGACACCCGCCTGAACCGTCCCGAACAGTTCGCCGCCGTGCTGGTGCGCCAGGACGGGGCCAACTGGATCCGCCTGGGCGATGTGGCCAAGGTGGAGGTTGCGGCCCGCGACGATCGCGGCGATTTTCGCGTGAATGGCGGCAGCGCCATCGGGCTGGGCATCGTGCGCCAATCCACCGCCAACACGATGGAAGTGTCCGAAGGGGTGCGCAAGCTGCTGTCGGAATTCCGGCGCAACCTGTCGCCCGGCATGGCGCTGGAGGTCCGGCAGGACGACGCCACCTTCGTGGGACAATCCATCTATGAGGTGTTCCATGCCATCGGCGTCGCCATCGGCCTGGTGGTGCTGGTGGTCTGGATCTTCCTGCGCACCCTGCGGGCCACGCTGATCCCCGTGATCGCCATCCCGGTGTCGCTGGTGGCAGCGTTCGGCGTCATGGCGGTGCTGGGCTTCTCCATCAATGTGCTGACCCTGCTGGCCTTCGTGCTGGCCGTGGGGCTGGTGGTGGACGACGCCATCATCGTTGTGGAGAATATTTCCCGTCGGATCGAGGAGGGGGAGCCGCCGCTGCTGGCCGCCTATCGCGGCGCGCGACAGATCGGCTTCGCGGTCATCGCCACCACGGCCGTGCTGCTGGCCGTGATCGCCCCCCTGTCCATGCTGCCCGGCGACCAGGGGCGCCTTTTCCGGGAATTCGCCATCGCGCTGATGGCCGCCATCGCATTCTCGTGCATCGTGGCGCTGACCTTGTCGCCCATGCTGTCATCCAAGCTGCTGAAGGGCCACCAGGAGGCGCGGGGCCTGTTCCGCTGGTCCGAGGCGTTCCTGGACATGGTGACGCGGGGTTATACTGCCGCGCTGCGCCAGGCCCTGTCGGCAAAGGTGCTGGTGCTGGCCCTGATGGCCGGGGCCCTGGTGCTGACCGGGCTGCTGGGCAGCATTCTGCCCAGCGAACTGGCGCCCGTGGAGGATCGCGGCGTGGCCCGCGTTTCCATCGTCGGTCCCGAAGGGGCCAGCATGGATTACACCATGCAGGAGGTCGCCCGCGTGGAGGCGCTGCTGCAGCCCTATTTGAAGTCGGGCGAGATCGACAGCATTTTGACCAACCTCAATCCGGGTTGGGGCGGCAATTCGGGCGTCAACCGCGCCATGATCGTCATCCGCACCCCGCCCTGGAATGAACGGGTCAGCGACCTGACCGTGCCGCAGATGCTGGACCAGCTTCGCCCCAAGCTGGCGGCCATTCCCGGTTCCCGCATCGTGCCCGTGCTGCCGTCGGGCCTGGGTGGCGGCGCCTCTGCCAACCAGCTTCAGGTGGTCATCGGCGGCAATACGTTCGAGGAACTGGCCGAATGGCGTGACGCCCTGATCACGCGGCTGCAGGAATATCCCGGCCTGACCGGTTTCTCCGCCGATTATGACGAAACCAAGCCGCAGCTTTACGTGACCGTGGACCGTAACCGCGCCGCCGACCTGGGCGTGCCGGTCACCACCATCGGCGGTACCTTGGAAACCATGCTGGGTGAAAAGCTGGTGACCCGGTACCTGGACCGGGGCGAGGAATATGACGTGGTGCTGCGGGCCGACGCACAGGACCGGTCCAATCCGCGCGACCTGTCCAACATCTTCGTGCGGTCCACCAGCGTGGGCGCGACGGGGCAGCTTGTCCCCCTGGCCAACCTGATCCATGTGCGCGACGTGGCGGGCGCCACGGAGCTGAACCGCTATAACCGGCTGCGCTCCATCACCATCACCGCCAATCTGACATCAGGAGCGGTCATGGGTGACGCGATCAAGGAAGTGCAGCGCGCCGTGACCGAGGTGCTGCCGCCGGAAGCCCGCATCAATTTCGAAGGTGCGGCGCGCCTGCAGCTTGAAGCCAGCAGCGCCATCTGGTTCGCCTTCGGCATGGCCATGCTGGTCGCGTTCCTGGTGCTGGCGGCGCAGTTCGAGAATTTCCGCCTGCCGGCCATGATCCTGGGCTCGGTCCTGCCGGCCGGCCTGGGTGGCGTGCTGGCCATCAGCGTGACGGGCATGTCGCTGAACACCTATACCCAGATCGGCCTGATCATGCTGATCGGTCTGATCGCCAAGAATGCCATCATGATCGTTGAGTTCGCCAACCAGCTCCGCGAGGAAGGCCGCGAATTGCTGGATGCCGTGGTGGAGGCGTCGCAGCTTCGTCTGCGCCCCATCCTGATGACCTCCATCGCAACCGTGTTCGGTGCCATGCCGCTGGCCCTGGCGCATGGCGCGGGCGCGGAAAGCCGCATGGCCATCGGCTGGGTGATTGTGGGTGGCGTCAGCGTCGGCACGGCGCTGTCGCTGTTCATCACCCCCGTACTCTACAGCATGTTCGCCCGCGGCGTGCAGCCCATCGGCGTGATCCGTCGCCGCATCGAGGAGGAGGAGCGCCTGCACAACGCCCCGCCGCAGGTGCCGGCCGAGTAAGGAAAACCCGCCCTGATCGCACGCGATCAAGGCGGGTTTCATACCGATACCAATCTTCCTTGATCGTGACTGATCCAGGAAGATTGCGTGTTCCCTCAGACGCCGGGCGCCGCCATCCGGCGGCTTGGCTTACGGCACCACGCGGTGCCGGGCCGGCAGTCGCCGGCCTCCAATCTGCCAAGCGTCAAAGCCTCGGCAGATTGTTAGGGTGGACGGCCCCCCGGCATCGCTGTGCCATAGTTGGGTTGTCACACACCAACATCGGGAGCCGCCCAGATGGAGTATAAACGGATTGCGATCGACATTTCCAAGCATGTGTTCACGCTG
>NZ_JAGOGJ010000040.1 GCF_017996735.1 Niveispirillum sp. | reverse complement strand
TCCCCAGGAAGTTCGATGCCGCCCCTGTCCTGCATCTGGCACAGCATCTGGCCGGCATCGAACTTCCTGGGGATGCCCGCAGCGGCACGGCCCCCGCCCTGTCATTGCGCGGCCGCCTGTCCCTGACGAAACAGAGTGTCGGCATGGACGGGATCGAGCTGCAATGGGGCGACAGCCGCGCCACGGGCAGCGTGGAACTGCCGCGCCACAGCGACAGCACGGGTTCCATCGTCCTGGCCTTCACGGCGCTGGATCTGGATGGGCTGGGGTCCGATCTGCCGGGGCTGAAATCCGGCTTGATGCGGGCCAACCTGTCACTGGACCTGCTGGCCGACCAGGGGCGGTGGCGGGGCGACATCCTGCGCGACCTGCGGCTGGTCGGGCGCCTGGGCGACGGGGTGCTGGGCGACGCGGAACTGTCCGCCACCCTGCCCGGCTCAACCATCCTCACCCTGAAGGGCGCTGCCGATTTCAGCGCGGATCAGCCGGTGCTGGGTGCCGATATCGATCTGAAATCCGACAGCCTGCGCGATATGCTGGCCTGGGCCGGGGTAGCGGTGGACACCGTCCCCCTGGAACGGCTGCGGCAGGCCCGCCTGACGGGGAAACTGTCGGGCAAACCGCTGGATTTTGCCCTGACCGATGCCGTCGGTACGGTGGATACGACAAAATTCAGTGGCGCCATCACTCTGTCGCGGCGCGACCGCACGGGCGTTGGCTTGCGTGTCGATCTGGACCGGCTGGACCTGGATGCCTATCGCAAGACGGATGCCCCGCCCCTGTGGCCGACGCTGAAGCCCCTGCTCGACGGTCTGGATCTGACGCTGGAGGCCAAAGCGCAGCAACTGGTGGCGCAGGGGCTGCCGGTGGAGGGGCTGATCCTGGATGCAGGCTGGACCGGCAATGCCCTGACCCTGCGCAATCTTGCCGCTAATGGGGTGGCCGGCATCAATGTGAAGGCCAGTGGACACCTGTCGGACAAGGAGGGGGAAAGCTCCCACCTGACGCTGACCGGGTCGGGGCCGTCGCTGGCCCCCCTGCTGCGTGCCCTGGGGCGGCCGGACCCGGTCCTTGCCGAACGGCTGGGACCCGTGGTTGTCGAGGCGCGGCTGGTCGGGGACGCCAGCAGGCTGGCCGTCGATATTCGCGCCGACGCGTTGGGCGGCAGCACGCAGGTGGGCGGCAGCATCGGCAATCCCACGGCCAAGACCGACGCGCAGTTGGATGTGAAACTGCGCAGCAGCCTGCCCGATACCGGCAACCTGTTGCGCCTGCTGGTGCCTGATTGGCGGACGGGCGGCGCCCTGGGGCCGCTGGATCTGTATAGCGGCATCACGGGACCTGTCGGCGGCACCCTGGTCATGGACGGTATCCAGGGACAGTTCGCGGGCCATAACGCCGCCGGTGCCCTGACCTGGACACCCGGCCCGGCAGAGGGTGGGGCGGCGCGGCTGGACGGCAAACTGTCGCTGTCGGTGCTGGATGCCGATCTGCTGATGCCCGCCCTGACGCAGGAAGGCGATGCCTGGAACCTGGGCTGGACACGCAAGCTGAATGGCAAGCTGGACCTGTCGATCCCGCAACTGACGCTGGGCGGGGAAAAACTGCTGAATGCCAGCCTGCCCCTGAGCATCGGCAATGGCTTGGTCCGTCTGGATGCCGCCACCGCTCGCTGGCAGGGCGGTGATGTCACCCTGACGGGTGCCCTGGAACAGACGGAGAAATCCCCGCTGGCCACGGATGAGGAACCGGGGCCGGTCCCGCTGTCGGGCAGCGTCGCGCTGGGTATCAAGGATGCAGTCCTGCCCGATGGGTTCGGCAACACATCCTTGGGTGTGAAGGGCGGGCGGTTCGACCTGACCCTGACCGGCACCGGCGCCGGACAGACACCGCGCGCCCTGCTGTCGGCGCTGACCGGCGAAGGAAAGATCGGCCTGCGGGATGGCGGCATCACGGGGCTGGACATGGCGCTGGTCAGCAAACGTCTGGCCGAAGGCGGTCCGAAGGGGCCGACACAGGTGCGCGCCGCCCTGCGTGCCAATGGGGAGACGGCTTTCCAGACGCTTTCCTTGTCCTTCGCCCTGGCCGAACGTGCCGCCGCCCTGAGCGCTATTGACGCCAAAGGCCCCCTGGGCACGATCAGCGGCGCCGGGCGTTGGTCCTGGCAAGACAGAACGCTGGATCTGGGCCTGAGCCTGCAGCCGGCCAGCCCCAAGGACGCGCCCGCCATGGCCCTGAAACTGGCCGGTCCCGAAAAAGCTGCCGTGCGCACCCTGGAACTGGCCAATGCCGATACATGGCTGGGTGCGCGGGAAACGGAACGGCTGGCCAAACAGGCCGCCGCTGACGCTGCGGCGGAGGCGGCAAAGGCCAAACCCGCACCGGCAGCCCCCGCCAAGCCACCACCGGCCAAACCGGAGACCAAGCCCGCAGCCAAGCCGCAGCAGGACGGCACGGTGCAGGGAATCCTCGACCGGTTGAAACGGACCCCTTGATTTACGAGTCGAATGAGTATTCAAGTCGCAGGCAACGGAATCATGAGCCACCAGGGAGTGAGTGCCATCATGTTGAAGGGTAAGGTTGCCATCATCACCGGCTCCACCAGCGGCATTGGCTTGGGCGTGGCACGCAAGCTGGCCGCGGCGGGTGCCGATGTGGTCTTGAACGGCTTTGGCGACACGGCGGAGATCGAGGCGGTACGCAGCGGCATCGAAACGGAATTCGGCGTCAAGGCCCGCTATTCCGGTGCCGACATGACCAAGCCCGATCAGATCAAGGCCATGGTGGATGAGACGGCGGCCGCCCTGGGAGCGGTCGACATCCTGATCAACAATGCCGGTATCCAGCATACGGCCCCGGTCACCGACTTTCCGGCCGAGCGCTGGGACAGCATCATCGCCATCAACCTGTCGGCCGTCTTCCACGGCATCCAGGCCGCCCTGCCGCATATGCAGGCCAAGGGCTGGGGCCGCATCATCAATATCGCCTCGGTGCATGGTCTAGTGGCCAGCGTCAACAAGGCCGCCTATGTCGCCGCCAAGCATGGCGTGATCGGCCTGACCAAGGTGGTGGCGCTGGAGAATGCCGAAAGTGCCATCACCTGCAACGCCATCTGCCCCGGCTGGGTGCTGACCCCGCTGGTGCAGAAGCAGATCGACGCCCTGGCCGCCCGCGAAGGCATCAGCGAGGTTGAGGCCAAGGTGAAGCTTCTGTCGGAAAAGCAGCCGTCCAAGCAGTTCACAACGCCCGACGAACTCGGCGATCTGGCCGTATTCCTGTCGTCGGCGGCCGCCGCCAATATCAAGGGTGCCGCCCTGACCGTGGATGGCGGCTGGACCGCTCAGTAATATCCTGTCCCTACACAGTCTTCCTCTCGTTCCCCCAGACAAAGTTCATCATGACCCGATCAAAAACCGTCGCCCGCCCCCGTGTTGGTCTTGCATTGCAGGGGGGCGGGTCACACGGGGCCTTTACCTGGGGCGTGCTGGACCGGTTGCTGGAACTGGACCGTCTGGATGTGGAGGCGATTTCCGGCACGTCGTCCGGCGCCATGAACGGGGCGCTGATGTCCTGCGGCTGGCTGACGGGCGGGCCGCAGGCGGCGCGGGACCTGCTGCACCGGTTCTGGCGGCGCGTGGCGAAAGCCAACGCCTTCGGACCCCTGTCTCCGTCCTTCCTGACGCAGTTGACCGGCAATCCGAATGTGGAGGCACACCCGGTCTATGCCGGGTTCGACCTGATGATCCGCATGATGTCGCCCTATCAGTTCAACCCGCTGGGGCTGAACCCGCTGGCCGACGTGCTGGACGGGCTGATCGATTTCAAGGTGCTGCGAGAAGCGCGGGACATGCGCCTGTTCGTCAGCGCCACCAATGTCGAGCGCGGGCGCTTGCGGCTGTTCCAGGGCCAGGATCTGTCGGTCGATTGCCTGCTGGCCACCGGCTGCCTGCCCTTCCTGTTCCAGGCGGTGCAGATCGACGGGGAGCATTACTGGGACGGCGGTTACATGGGCAATCCCGTGCTGGACCCGTTGATCAAGCAATGCCGGACCAACGATATCCTGATCGTTCAGGTCACGCCGATCGATCGGCCGGATGTACCGAAGAACCCGACCGCCATCGTCGACCGGATCAATGAAATCAGCTTCAATTCCACTTTCTTGCGGGAATTACGGTCGATCGAGCTGGTGAATGGCCTGCTGGCCAAGGGGGCGATGACCACGGAAGCGTCGGGCATGCGGCCCATCCACCTGCACCGGATCGAGGCGGAGGAACGCATGGCCCATCTGGGTGTGTCCAGCAAGCTGAACGCCGACTGGGGCTTCCTGACCGATCTGCGCGATACGGGCCGGGCCGCTGCCGACGACTGGCTGGCCCGGTACGAAAAGGATCTGGGTCAGCGCAGCAGCTTTGAAACCGGCCCGCTGTTTGTGCGCTGATACCGGATTTCACCCCAGCTTCTTGCCTGCGGCACCCGCCAGATCCTGGATCAACTGCCAGGCGACGCGGCCGGAGCGGTTGCCGCGCGTCACCGACCATTCCACGGCCGCCGCGCGCAACTGTTCCACCGTCAGGTCCAGGCCGTGGGCGGCGGCATAGCCTTCGACCATGGCGAAATAGCTGTCCTGATCGCAGGCATGGAACCCCAGCCACAGACCGAAACGGTCGGACAGGCTGATCTTCTCCTCCACCGCTTCCGACGGGTTGATGGCGGTGGACCGCTCATTCTCGATCATGTCGCGCGGCATCAGGTGCCGGCGGTTGGACGTGGCATAGAGCACGACATTGTCGGGCCGTCCCTCGATCCCGCCCTCCAGCAGCGCCTTCAGCGACTTGTAGTCACCATCATCATGGCTGAAGGACAGGTCGTCGCAGAACAGCACGCAGCGGCGGTCGCTGGCGCGCAGCACCTCCAGCAGCCGGCCCAAGGTGGGGATGTCGTCACGGTGGATTTCCACCAGGGCCAGCGTGCCCGGCGCATCACGGTTCACACGCGCATGCACCGCCTTGACGATGGAGCTTTTGCCCATGCCGCGCGCACCCCACAACAGGGCATTGTTGGCCGGCAGCCCGCGTGCAAAGCGGCTGGTATTTTCCAGCAACTGCGCCTTCTGCCGGTCGATGCCCTTCAGCAGGTCGTAATCGACATGGGCAACGCGGGCAACGGGGGACAGGCACAGGCTGTCGGCATGCCAGACGAAGGCGTCGGCCGCCGACAGGTCCCCCGTCGGCCGGGCGGGTGGGGCCAGCCGGTCCAACGCGTCGGCGATACGGGACAAAAGGGCGGCAATATCCTGTTCGGCCATGATCATGTCGCTCTAAACACAGGTGGTGCCCCTTGCACGATCCTGCTGCCGGGGCCAGATGAGGTGCCCGCACGCTAGCATGGGGCTGGCGGCTGGCCGAAGCCCGCTTGCCGCATGGCAGTTGGCCGGTTTCGGTTGCAACGGCCCCGATGGCTTGTATAGTCCCCGCAGCCGGCGCCGCCGGCAGTTTTTAAGAATTCGAGGAGCAGTTGATGTTCATTTCCACGGCCTATGCCCAGGCCGCTGCCGGTGCGCCGGGTGGCGGCATGGAATCCCTGATGTCGCTGGCCCCGCTGGTGCTGATCTTCGTGGTCTTCTATTTCCTGCTGATCCGTCCGCAGCAGAAGAAGCTGAAGGAGCACAAGTCGATGCTGGACGCGCTCCGCCGGGGTGACAAGGTCGTGACGGGCGGCGGCATCGTCGGCAGCGTCGTCAAGGTCGCCGACGACGAGGTTACGGTGGAAATCGCCGAGAATGTCCGTGTCCGCGTCCTGCGCTCCACGATCACCAGCGTACTGGCCAAGACCGAACCCGCCAAGGTGGACGAGAAGTAATATATGGGGTCATGAACAATGACCCTTTGTGGCCGGCGTTGAGGACGATTGAAGTCTCCTCAGCGTCAGGTCAGCATGGGAAAGGGCCCGATCCGGATCGCACCGGCATCGGGCCCTTTCGATTCAGAGCAGGATCAACGTCGCCAGTCCCAGGAAGGCCAGAAAGCCAACCACGTCGGTGACCATGGTCAAAAACACACCTGAGGCCACGGCCGGATCGATCTTCATCCGGTCCAGCACGAACGGGATCAGGCCACCGAAAAGCCCCGCACAGATCAGGTTGATGACCATCGCACCCGCGATCACCACACCGATCAGGGAATGGCCGAACCATAGATAGGCGATGCCCCCGACAATGCAGGCCAGGGCCAGACCGTTCAACAGGCCGACCAGCACTTCCTTGCCGATCACCCGGGCGGCATTGGCAGTTGTCAGTTCCTTGGTTGCCAGCGCGCGCACGGCCACGGTCAATGCCTGTGTGCCGGCATTGCCCCCCATGCTGGCAACGATGGGCATCAGGGCCGCCAGGGCCACCACTTGGGCGATGGTGCTGGTGAACTGGTTGATGACCGTGGCCGAAATCAACGCCGTCACGACATTGAAGGCCAGCCAGCGGAACCGCGAACGCGCGGTCGACAGCACGGCACGGTAAAGGTCGTCCTCGCCCACACCACCCATGGCCAGAAGGTCAGCCTCCGCCTCCTCCTCGATCACGTCCACCACGTCATCGACGGTAATCACGCCGACCAGCCGCCCGTTCCGGTCCATCACCGGCGCGGATACAAGTCCGTAATTGCGGAAAAGGCGGGCCACCTCCTCCTGATCCATGGTCACGGGGATGCGGTGGATATCATCGTGCAGGATATCGGCCAGTTTGACGCCGCGCTTGGCCCGCAGCACCCGCGACAGCGGTACGCTGCCCATGACCCGGTGCATCGGGTCAACGACAAAAATGTCGTAAAATTGCTCGGGCAGGTCGCTGTCATCCGTGGTGGCCGCGGCACGCAGAAAATCCAGCAGGCCGCCAACCGTCCAGAATTCGGGCACGGAGACGAACTGCCGGCCCATCAGACGGCCGGCCGAGTATTCCGGATAGGTGAGCCCCTCCTCCACCAGCGCCCGCGCTTCCGGCGGCAGGTTGGAGAGAATCGATCGCTGCGCCTCTTCGTCCAGATCCTGGATGACATCGACCGCATCGTCGGTGTCCAGTTCCGCGACGGCGGCGGCCAGAGCCTTCGGCTCCAGCCGTTCCATCACCTCATCACGCAGGTCCACGGAAAGATAGGTCAGGATTTCCGCGTCAAATTGCGGGCGCAACAGAACAATCAGCAATTCACGCCGATCCTCGTCCGCCTGTTCCAACAGGTCGGCAATGTCCGATGGATGCAGTTCCGCCAGCGCCGCGGCCGCGCTTTGCGCATCCCCGGCATCCAGAAAATCCGAAATGGAATGCATCTGCGCCCTTTCGGGCTCCTGCACCGTCAAGACCTGACCTCGATCGAGTTATCGCCGACCGGGACGATCGGCAGCCTGCTAACGCTGTTCCGGGAAATGGGCGTTTGCCAAGACACGGAGTTCAGGGCCCAGCAATGGGACGTTCGACGCGACCATCCACAAATCATAGAAGGGATGTCCCCGTGCGATACCGGCAACCGCCTGGAACCCGGCCTGCTGCAAAAGATGAGCCAGGCTGTCACGCGTGAAGCCGCAGCGATGCGCCATGAAGTGGTTCCCCAAGGCCAGGGAGGGACGATGGCCATAAAGGACGTCGATCGCGGAAATGGGGCCGGCCGGCGAAACGGCATAAGGCTCCATCAGCTTGCCCTTCGCCACCAGCGCCGCAATGCCCTGCAGATCCGGACAGGTGAGGATCAGGAACCCATCCGGCTTCAGCACCCGCCGGCATTCGGCCAATGCCACCGGCACCTCGTGGAAATACTGGTGCTCGATATTGTGGCTGGAAAAGATGGCGTCCATCGACCCGGACGACACCATCTCCATATTGACCATCGATCCGACGATATCGGGACCAACCGCCGGATCGATGTCGAAGCGCACCTCTTCCCAGCCATCGCTGGCAAAGGCCCGGGTTGTTTCATGACGCCGCTTCAAACCGCAGCCGACATGAAGGAAGCGCTTCAACTCAACCATCATATCGCCGTCCTGTTTCAACAATGTTCAACGGGCCGCAATCAGCGTTCATGCGGCCCGCCCGAATGTCGTCAACGCTCCTGCGCGACGGTGGAATTGTGCATCTGCGCGTCGATAACCGCCAGCGCCGACATGTTGACAATGCCACGGACCGTGACCGACGGGGTCAGGATATGTGCCGGCTTTGCGGTGCCCAGCAGCACAGGTCCCACCGTCAGGCCATCGCCCAGAACCTTCAACAGGTTGAAGGAAACGTTGGCGCTGTCGCGGTCGGGCATGACCAGCAGGTTGGCGGAACCGTGCAGCCGGCTGTTGGGGAAAATGCGGCTGCGGATTTCCGGGCTGATGGCCGCGTCCGCATGCATTTCGCCCTCCACTTCCAGGTTCGGATAGCGGGTGGTGATGGCCTGCAACGCCTCCCGCATCTTCACGGCGGAAGCGTCATTGTGGCTGCCGAAGCTGGAATGGGACAGAAGCGCGATCTTCGGCGACAGGCCAAACCGCCGCACCTCCTCCGCCGCAAGATCGGTGATGTCGGCCAGATCGGCGGCGGTCGGGTTGGCATTCACATAGGTGTCGGTCAGGAAGAAGGTGCCGCGATTGAGGATCAGCACCGACAGGGCCGCCATCACACGGGCTCCCGGCTTCTTGCCGATCACGTCATTCACATGCTTCATGTGCCAGTCATACAGGCCGACCGTGCCGCAAACCAGGGCGTCCGCCTCACCCTTTTCCACCATCAGCGCACCGATGACGGTCGGGTTGGTGCGCACCACCTGACGAGCGCGGTCGGGCGAAACGCCGTTGCGCTCCATCTTGCGATGGTAGGTCTGCCAGTAATCATTATAGGCGGGATCATTCTGCGGGTCGATCAGGCGCACATTCTCGCCCAGGCGCAGACGCAGCCCCAACTTTTCGATACGGCGGGCCACAACCTCCCGGCGGCCGATCAGGATCGGCTGGGCGATGCCGTCTTCCAGCACCTGCTGGGCGGCGCGCAGCACCCGTTCCTCCTCGCCCTCCGCATAGGCAATGCGGCGCGGATCGGCCTTGGCCTTGGCGAAGACCGGCTTCATCAGCAGGCCGGAGCGGAAGACGAACTGGCCCAGTTGTTCGCGATAGGCGTCGAAATCCTTGATCGGACGGGTGGCGACACCGCTATCCATTGCCGCCTGCGCCACGGCCGGGGCGATTTCCAGGATCAGGCGCGGATCGAAGGGGCGCGGGATCAGGTATTCCGGACCGAAGCTGGGCGGCGCTTCGCCGTAGGCCATGGCCACCACATCATGCACCTCCGCCTGGGCCAGCCGGGCGATGGCATTGACGGCGGCGATCTTCATCGCCTCGTTGATGGTGGTGGCCCCGACATCCAGCGCCCCGCGGAAAATGAACGGGAAACACAGGACATTGTTGACCTGATTGGGGAAGTCCGAACGGCCGGTGCCGACGATGGCATCCGGGCGCACGGCCTTCACTTCGTCCGGCATGATTTCCGGGGTGGGGTTGGCCAACGCCATCACGATCGGATTGGCCGCCATCTTCTTCACCATGTCCTGAGTCAGGACGCGGGGAGCGGACAGGCCCAGGAAGATGTCGGCATCGCCGATGATGTCGTCCAGCGTGCGGGCGTTGGTGGGCTTGGCGTAACGCTCCTTGCGCGGGTCCATCAGTTCGGTGCGGCCCTGATAGACCACACCCTTGATGTCGTTGACCCAGACATTGTCCACCGGGAGGCCCATATCGACCAACAGATCCAGACAGGCAAGCGCCGCCGCCCCGGCACCGGAGCAGACCAGCTTGACCGAAGCGAAATCCCGGCCCGTCAGCTTCAGTGCATTGGTGATGGCAGCCGCCACGATGATGGCGGTTCCATGCTGGTCATCGTGGAAGACAGGGATCTTCATGCGCTCGCGCAACTGCTTCTCGACATAGAAGCATTCGGGCGCCTTGATATCTTCAAGATTGATGCCACCGAAGGTCGGCTCCAGCGCGGCGATGACATCCACCAGCTTGTCGGGATCCTTCTCGCTGATCTCGATGTCGAACACATCGATGCCGGCGAACTTCTTGAACAGGACACCCTTGCCTTCCATCACCGGCTTGGACGCAAGCGGACCGATATCGCCCAGGCCCAGCACGGCCGTGCCGTTGGTGATGACCGCCACCAGATTGCCGCGGCTGGTATATTTGGCGGCGTTGGCCTCGTCCTCCACGATGGCTTCGCAGGCATGCGCAACGCCGGGGGAATAGGCCAGTGCCAGATCGCGCTGTGTCGCCAGCGGCTTGGTCGGCGTTACGGCGATTTTGCCGGGAACGGGAAGACGGTGATAATCCAGCGCCGCATCACGGAAGGCATCGGTCATTTCAGGGTGAACTCCCAACAAACCTGAACGGATTTTTGTTGGTCCCTAGTTAGGCCCGGACAGCCGCCGCTGTCCAGCCATTGGGGGATGCGATCCGCAGGGATCAGCCCCGATGGCCAGGATCAGACGATAGCCTTGCCCGCATCGCAGACAAGGGGGCGCGGAGGGATCGGCAGGCTCTTTACTATCTGGTGATAAATGGACTGAAGCAAAATCCGCCGCGCAACTCTCGGTCACCTGTTCCCTTTTCCATTTTATTTATGTAATGCTCCGCAGTGATGGGCGCAGCCGTAATATCCCCCGCGTTATCTTCATCTCCGGCGGCCGCGCCCAGCCCGCGCAAAGGAAGCGATGCGATGTCTCTGCCCGACGGCGTTAATGATAAGGCCACTTTCTGGAACAACTTTCGTTCCCATATCGATTTCATGCGCGTGCAACTCGGTGTCCTGAACATCGAATTCCAGCCACGGCCGGGGCGCGGCCTTTACGCGCAGGCAAGCGCATCCCCCAGTACGGCCACGATCCGTACCCGTTGCGATTCCGCCATCACTCCCGCGATTCTGGCCAATCACCATTGGCAGATCGAGGAACTGCTGTTCGCCAAGAAGCTGCTGGAAACCGTACCGGCCGCTGTTGTGGTGGATGTGGGGGCCAATATGGGGCTGTTCACCCGTCAGGTTCTGGGCTGGTGCGACAATGTCAAACGCGCCTTTGCCTATGAGCCGGAGCCTGACAATTTCGCCTGCCTGCTGCACAATGTCGCCTGCTTCAACAATGTCGTGCCGGAAATGGTGGGGCTGGCCGAGACGGATGGCGTCTTCCGGCTGTTCCTGGACCTGCAGAATTGCGGCAATAACAGCTTGGTATCCGACGATCTGGCCGGCGCACAGACCAAGGGCGCGACGGAGGTCAAGGTGATCAATGCCGCCGTGGAGGCACGCCGCTGGCTGGAAGACGGCCTGCCAATCTTCTACAAGTCCGATACCCAGGGTTATGACGAAAAGATCATCACCCTGCTGCCGGACGAGGTCTGGGACAACGTGATCGGCGGCGTGATCGAGATTGAGAATATCGACAAGCCGGCGTTCGACATGGCCAAATTCACGGCCTTCCTGGACCGCTATAAGAACAAGGTCATCCTGGACCAGCCGGAAACGATCGTGTCGACCAGCGAAGTCCTGGGCTATCTCAATCGTGGCAAGGGGCCCGGCGTCGATCTTGGCTTCTGGAAATAAGGAACGACATCATGGCCAAGTCCAAAGCGGTGGCGCTGCGCCTGTTCGAAATCTACAAGAAGAACGGTTACACGCTCTCCTCGGAGCTGGAGCCGGGATACATGAAGACGGACAGCTTTGTCTTCACGCGGCTCTATGTCGGGCATCTGAACCAGACCTACCATCTGGGCATCGCGATGCGGGAAATCGCCTTCCTTGAGTCGCTGAGCAGCCTGACCGATTTCAAGAACATCTTCATCATCGGCAACAGCTTCGGCTTCAGCACGCTGGCCCTGGCCCTGATGAATCCACAGGCCAAAGTGGTGGCAATCGAGATCGGTCTGGAGCCGTTCACCGATCGCTGGATCGAGGCGACGAATACCATTGCCCAGACCGAAGGCCTGAACGTCAAGGTGGTGAAGGGCAGTTCGCCGGAAAACAATGCCGAAATCATCGAGCGCGAACTGGGTGGCGCCATCGATTTCGCCTTTGTTGACGGCCTGCATACCAATGACGCCGTCCAGAAGGATTTCGACAGCCTGCGGCCGTTCGGTCACCGCCGCACCATCTATGGCTTCCACGATGTGCTGGCCCACAAGATGGTGGAGGGCCTATCCGCCGCTGTCAGCCGCAACCCCATTCCCGCCCAGATCTTTTTCGCCACGCCATCAGGTATCGCGCTGGCGTCGGAAGAGTTCCCGGAAGGGTTCGATGTGTTCTGCGACGTCTATGGCAGCAACAGCCTGACACAGGCCATCCTGGAACGGGGGGTGGCGGCCGTGGTTCCAGCCGCTTGACCGTATGCCGGTTTGGTAGCCAAGGGCCGCGCCGGGAAACCGCGCGGCCCTTGGCATTTTCCAGATCATTGCGGAACAGGGCAATCCCGTCGCCCCCCAACCGCACCCATCGAAAAGAATGAGTCCTGAAAGCACGAAGCCCCGGAACATCGCTGTTCCGGGGCTTTCGCGTCTTGATCATGGTGCGGCCGAAAAGACTCGAACTTTCACGGGTTGCCCCACAGCGACCTCAACGCTGCGCGTCTACCAATTCCGCCACGGCCGCAAGCACATGTCGAAAACCAGACAGGCTTGCCGTCTGGTGGAGCGCTGGATAGCAAATCGCGCCACACGGTTCAAGCACCAATAACGACCTTCATGGCCAAGCAACAGATTTAACAGGTCGGCCCCGCGTGATAGCCTTCGGACCAAGTTCCACGCCCCCATGGGAGATTGGCGACAATGAATTTGAAGAAGACCCTGGCCGTAACGCTGGCCGCCGCCACCATGCTGACCGCTGTGCCGGCGCTGGCCGACACGGTTGTCGGGCTGGTGGCACCGCTGACCGGACCCAACGCGGTATTCGGCGAACAGATGCGCCGTGGCGCCGAGATGGCGGTCGCCGACATCAATGCCAAGGGCGGGCTGCTGGGTGAAAAACTGGTGCTGGTCAATCTGGACGACGCCTCCAACCCCAGCCAGGGCGTTGCCATCGCCAACAAGCTGGCCACCCAGGGCGGCGTTGCCGCCTTTGGCAACTTCAATTCCGCCGTGTCGATTCCCTCTTCCAAGGTGTTCGCGGATGAAGGGATCATCATGATCAGCCCGGCATCCACCAACCCGCAACTGACCGAGCAGGGCTTTACCACCGTTTTCCGCACCTGCGGGCGCGACGACCAGCAGGGCGATGTCGCCGCCGCCTGGCTGACCAAGAATCACAAGGATGGCAAGATCGCCGTCATCCATGACCAGACCACCTATGGCCGGGGCCTTGCCGAAGCCACGCGCGCCGCGCTGAACAAGGGTGGCAAGAAGGAGGTCATGTTCGATGCCGTGAATGTCGGTGACCGCGACATGTCGGCCCTGGTCACCAAGATGAAGGATGCCGGCGTCAACGTCGTCTATTTCGGCGGCCTGCATACGGAGGCCGGCCTTCTGGTCCGCCAGATGGCGGATGCCGGTCTGAAGGCAATCTTCATGTCGGGCGACGGGGTTGTGAACCAGGAATTCTGGAACATTGCCGGCGCGTCGGCCGAAGGCGCGCTGGTCACCTTCGGCAACGAATATCGCGATAAGCCGGAAGCTGCCGACGTGGTGAAGCGTTTCCGTGGCGCCGGATTCGAGCCGGAAGCCTATACGCTGTACACCTACGCAGCCGTGCAGGTCTGGGCCGGGGCCGCGGTCAAGGCGAAGACGGTGGATGCCGACAAGGTGGCGGCCAGCATCCGCGACGGCGTCTATACGACGGTGATCGGGCCCCTGTCCTTCGATGCGAAGGGGGATCGCAAGATCACCGACTATGTCGTCTACCGTTGGAGCAACGGCAAATATACCCCGATCCCCGGTCAATGATCCTTGTAAGGCGCCTCCGGCCGACGATAAGGCCGGAGGCGCCTCGCGTGGAGGTCTATACCTTTTGATCAGATACATTCTTTTGGCTTAGTGCGTTGACCGAGTGGCTGGGTTGCCCGCCCCGCCGGGCTGTCTTATCAACCTATGGGTCAAGCCATTTGCCGATCGCCGGTGGATTCGCGCCTTGATTTAAAGGAAAAGGGACAAGAGGTGACCTTACCCGCCGCCCCGCTGAAGGTGATGATCGTCGAGGATGATGCCCTGGTCGCGTTGGGTGTGAGGCTGACGGTCAGCGAGTTGGGCCATAACGTGGTCGGCATCGCGGCTTCGGAGCTGGAGGCCCTGGCCGTGGCCCAGGCAGAACGGCCGCAACTGGCCCTCATGGATATCCGGCTGCGCGGCACCAGTGACGGCGTCCAGGTGGCCCAGCGCCTCTGGCAGGAACTGCGGATCCGCTGCATTTTCCTGTCGGCCTATGCCGACGACCATACGATGGAGCGGGTGGCACAGACCCGGCCCCTGGGTTTTGTGCAGAAACCCTATTCCGCCCTACAGCTAAAGTCCGCGCTGGAACAGGCGCGGGCGCGGCTGGCCGAGAATATGGGCAATGAGCCAACATAATTTCCTGCATTGGGCATGGCTTTGCCGCAATTGAATGAGATCCTGCCCATGTAGGCAGCGGTAGGCGCGGCAGACTGCCAGGAAAATACGCAATTCCTGGGGAAAACTGCATCGCCCCTGTTGTCAACGGAACCTCAAAGCTTCAAGGTTGGAGCGTTGAAGCGTACCCGGTGTTGGGGGGATGGGCCCCTTACACTGGCCACATATAAGCGAAGGAGCGAACAATGCGCGTGCTTCCCCTGGTTTTTGCCGGCCTGATGGTTGTCGGTCTGGCTGCCTGCGGCAAGAAGGAAGAGGCTGCCGCCCCCGCCCCGGCTCCGGCCCCGGCGGCTGAGCAGCCGGCACCGGCCGCAGAACCCGCGCCGGCCCCGGCAGAAGCCCCGGCCGCCCCCGCGGAAGGCACCACCCCCGCTCCGGCCGAGGGCACGGCCCCGACCACCCCGCCGGAAGGCAACAAGTAAGATCAGCCTGCGGGCGATCTGAGCAGGGCCGGGCACCGTCGGGGTGCCCGGCCCTTTGCTTTTCAGACCCAGGGCCAAGCCTTTGTTTTATAGCAAGGGTCATGGACCATGACCCTTGGAGGCCGCCGACTGGCGGCCCGCGCACCCATGTGCGCGTAAGCCCAAGCCGCCGGATGGCGGCGCCCGGCGCATGAGGGCGAATGCACATACCAAGAGCCATGCTCCACGGCTCTTGGTATGAGAAGTCTATTTTTCCATCTGATCGATGGGATTGAGCACCTGTTCGCCCTTTCGGACGGCGAAGTGCAGTTGGGCGGAGCGGACATTGCCGGTCTGGCCCACCGTGCCGATCCCCTGCCCCCGCGTCACGCGCTGCCCCTGCTCCACCGCGATGGCGTCAAGATGGGCATAGACGGTGACCCAGCCGCCATCATGGCGGATCAGAACCAGATTTCCGAAAGATTTCAATTGGTTGCCAGCATAGGCAACGATGCCGTTGTCCGCCGCCATCACGGCCGTGCCCTTGGGCGCGCCGATATTGATGCCGTCATTACGCAGGCCCCCCGGCTTTTCCCCGAATCCGGACAGGATGGGACCCTTCACGGGCCAGAGGAACCGGTTGCCGGCGCGGGCCGGCGGCACGTCATCCTTGGGCGGTGGCGGTGGCGGGGTGACAGCGGCCACCTGGGCCGGCGGCGCCTCCGCCACGGGGGCCGGGGCCAGGGTCTGCGCCGGTGCAGAGGCCGGTGCCGCAGCCTGGGACGCGGGCGTGGCCGGCCGGCGGTCGGGCGTGACGGGGGCCGCCTGCGCCGTTGACGCGGAGCCAGGGGGCGGAAGGCTTTCCGCTTCCACCCCGCGACGGCCGGCGGCGGCACCAGCAGCCGGAGCCGTGATGGCGGGACGTGGCGACGGGACCGGCGTGGTGGTGGTGGGTGGCGGCGGCAGGGTTGCCACCTCCACCGCGGGACGCTGTGCCCGTTCCGCCGGGCTGGAGCTGGCGGCGGGCGGCAGGTCCGGCTTGCGACCGGGGGCCGGGGTAGCCGGCTTGGTAGCGGGCACGGGCACCGGCGCCGGCAGGGGCGGCGACGGTGCCGCAGCAGCCACGGCGGTGCCGGCCATCGGGCTTTGCCCCGGCAGGCGCAATGTCTGCCCCGCCTTCAGATTATAGGGCTGCTGCAGGCCGTTGAGACGGACCAGTTCGGCCATATCCACCTGATATTGCCGGGACAGGCCGTACAGCGTGTCCCCCGTCTTCACCACATAGACCTTGGGCAAGGGCAGCAGCAGCCGCTGACCGGGTTGCAGCACATAGGGGGCAACAAGGCCGTTGGCTTCGATCAGGTCGCGGACCGGGACGTTATATTGCTGCGCCAGCTTGTACAGATTGTCGCCACGCGACACGAAGATGGAATTGATGGGGGCTGCCGGCGCGCGCGCCGCCTTGCTGGGCAAATCCCCTTCCGTCGAGCAGCCGGAGAGCAGCAGGCCCGACAGGAGTGCGGCCAGGGCAAGGCGTGAACCGGTCATCATGCCGGCACCGGGTCCGGGGCGACATCCGGCAGCAGGGGAACGAACCTGACGGGCCACAGTACCTCTCGCTTCAATCCATCCTGGTCACGGCGGATCCGCACAACATTCAGCGCGCGATGATCCGGCCCCAAGGGGATCACCATGATACCACCAACCGCCAGTTGGTCCACTAGTTCACGAGGCGGGTTTCCTATGCAACCTGCGGTGACCAGTATCCGTTCAAAGGGGGCGGCTTCCGGCCATCCCCGGATGCCATCCCCCACCCTGGCCGTCATATTATGCAGACGCAAGGCGGTAAATCGCTGTTCCGCCTCCTGCGCCAGGGGACGGTGACGTTCAATCGTATAGACCCTCCGCGCGATCTTGGCCAGAATCGCGGCCTGATAACCGGACCCGGTCCCGATCTCCAGCACCTTGTGCCGGTCGGTCAGTTCCAGGGCCTGGGTCATCAGGCCCACCACCTGCGGCTGGCTGATGGTCTGGCCATGGCCGATGGGCAGGGCCGTATCCTCATAGGCCTGGTCGCGAAACGGGCGCGGCACGAACAATTCGCGCGGGATCAATTCGATGGCCCGCAGCACATTGACGTCCGTCACCCCCTGGCGGCGCAGCAACATCAGCAGCCTGATCTTGCGCCCCGCCCCCCCGGTCATGCGAAGACCCCTTTCAGGTTCTCCAGACACCCGTAATGGGTCAGATCCAGGAAGATGGGGGTGACCGCGATGCCGCCATGGTTGACGACATGCACATCGGTGTCGGCGGGCACATCATCATCCCCCCGCGCCGCGCCGATCCAGAAATAGCGGCGGCCACGCGGATCGACCCGTTCATCCAGCTCGTCCCCGATCTTGCGGTTGCCGTGGCGGACCACATACACGCCCGTGACATCGCCGATGGCCACATCCGGATAGTTCACATTCATCAGGACCAGTTTCGGCCAGTCGGCGGCCATCACCTTGCGCACCACCTGTGCCCCCATCGCCTGCGCCACCGCCCAGTTGGGCGGGCCGCCATGGGGCATGCGCTGGCTCATCGCGATGGCGCGAACGCCCAGCAACGTCGCCTCCATGGCGCAGGCGATGGTGCCGGAATAGGTCACATCCTCGCCCAGATTGCTGCCATGGTTGATGCCCGACAGGACCAGGGCCGGCTTTTTATCCGCCATGAAATGGTTGATGGCCAGCAGCACACAGTCGGTGGGCGTGCCATCGACCGCGTACCGCTTCTCCCCCAATTCCCGCACGCGCAGGGGCCGGTGCATGGTGAGAGAGTGGGAAGCGCCGGATTGCTCCGTCTCCGGCGCCACCACCCAGACATCGTCGGTCAGTTCGCGCGCAATGGCCTCCAGCACCGCCAGACCGGGGGCATGGATGCCGTCATCATTGCTGATGAGGATGCGCGTGCCGGTGAAGTCGAACTCAGCCATGGGCGGCAATCCGTTCCAGCCCGCCCATATAGGGGCGCAGCGCTTCCGGGATCAGGATCGATCCGTCGGCCTGCTGGTAATTTTCCAGCACGGCGATCAGGCAGCGGCCCACGGCGGTACCGGAGCCGTTCAGCGTATGCACGAACTGCGTCGCCTTCTCCCCCTTGGCGCGGAAGCGGGCCTTCATGCGGCGGGCCTGGAAATCACCGCAGTTGGAGCAGGAGGAGATTTCACGATAAGCGCCCTGGCCGGGCAGCCAGACCTCGATATCGTAGGTCTTCTGCGCCGTGAAACCCATGTCGCCCGAACACAGGGTGACGGTGCGGAACGGCAGGCCCAGCCGCTTCAGCACGGTTTCCGCCGCGTCGGTCATGCGCTCATGCTCCGCCGCCGACTGATCGGGGCGGGTGATGGAGACCATTTCCACCTTGTAGAATTGATGCTGACGGATCATGCCGCGCGTGTCGCGGCCAGCGGACCCGGCTTCGGACCGGAAGCAGGGGGTGCGGGCCGTCAGGCGCAGGGGCAGTTCTTCCCCATCCAGGATGGCGTCATTGACCAGATTGGTCAGCGGTACCTCGGCGGTCGGGATCAGCCAGAAACCGTTGGTGGTCTGAAACAGATCCTCGGTGAATTTGGGCAACTGGCCGGTGCCGAAGGCGGCATCATCCTTGACCAGCAACGGCGGGGACACTTCCTCGTACCCGTACTCGGTCGTGTGGATGTCCAGCATGAAATCGCCCAGGGCGCGTTCCAGCCGGGCCAACTGCCCCCGCAGCACCGTGAACCGCGCGCCCGACAGCTTGGCCGCCAGATCGAAGCTCATCAGGCCCAGGGCTTCGCCCAGTTCGAAATGCTGCCTGGCACCGGCGATTTCCGTCGGGATGCCGATGCGGCGGATTTCGACATTGTCATGCTCATCCTTGCCATCCGGCACGTCCGGGGCGGGAATGTTGGGATAGGAGGCCAGGATCCGGTCCAGTTCCGCCCCCAGTTCCTTCTCCCGCTCTTCCAACTGCGGCATCTTTTCCTTGATCGCCGCCACCTCGTCCAGCAGGGGCTGAGCGTCCTTGCCGTCCTTCTTATAGGCGCCGATCAGTTTCGACGCCTCGTTCCGGCGGGCCTGCAGCTCCTGCGCCTGCGTCTGGCAGGAACGACGCTCCTGATCCAGTTCCAGGATGCGGGAAGACAGCGGTTCCACGCCGCGCCGGGCCATGCCGGCATCAAAAGCTGCGGGATTGTCGCGGATGGAACGAATGTCGTGCATGGAAAACCAGATGCAAAGGGTCAATCGGTGCCCGTTTATAGGGGCGGATAGGGCAGCGCGTAAAGCACCGACAGGGGAATGGGCGGTGGATATGGGCGGGGTTGATTTCGGGTTCATTTGTTGGCTGGCGTCGGGGGGGGGGGGCTGACGCCAACGGAGTGTTGTTCCCTCACCCTCCCGTTGGCTGGCGCCAACGGGAACCGTCATCCCCTCACCCTCCCGTTGGCTGGCGCCAACGGGCCCCTCCCTCTCCCGCAAGCGGGCGAGGGGTGGAACCTCCCCGTCGCACCTGAAACCGCCCCTCGCCCACGGGAGTGGGAGAGGGAGGGGCCCGCCCGCGTCAGCGGGTGGGAGGGTGAGGGCGCGGTGCCCCTCTCTGTGAAGCGCTGTCATACAACGCGCGGCACCGCTTCGCCCTTGCCAAAATTTCGGAGTCCGAATATGAATCCCCGCAACCAAAGGCTGGGGTGTCATGATCGAGGACATGTTCGACCGGTTGAGCGAGCCGGCGGCCAACAGGTTGGCGGATGGGTTCGTGCGGGTGGCGGCGGCGTTGAAGGCCAATGACTGGCGCGATGCCACGCCGCACGGGCTGACGGCCACGCAGGCCCGCATCCTGACCTTGCTGCGCGATAATCCCGACGGGCTGCGGCCCGTGACCATCGCGGCACGCATCGGGGTGAAGGCGCCGACCGCCAGCGAGGCCACCACCACCCTGATCCAGAAGGGTCTGGCCATGCGGGTGGCCGCCCCCGGTGACGGGCGCGGCAATCTGGTGCTGGCCACGCGGGACGGGTTGAAGCTGGCCGACCGGTTCGGGGGCGGGCCCTTGTTCCTGATCGACGCGCTGGGTGACATGCCGGCATCGGACCAATTGTCCCTGCTGCGCCTGATGCTGCGGCTGGTGCGCACGCTGCAACGCGCCGGGCATGTGCCGGTCAGTCGCATGTGCCTGGACTGCAAATATTTCCAGCCGAATGTCCGTCCGGGATCGGACCTGCCGCACCATTGCCATTTCGTCGGCGCGCCGCTGGGCGACCGGCATTTGCGGCTGGATTGCCCGGAACAATCCCCCGCCCCCCTGCCCGTCGCCGACGAGGTCTGGGCCGGGTTCCTGAACGATCGGGGAGAAGCACGATGATCCTGGACCATCTTTTGACCGGCATGCCGCAGCCGCTGGGCGACAAGCAGGTGCCCAGTTCCATCGCGGCCCGGCGTCCCGTGGCGGGACCGGTCTTTCTGGGGACCCTGGGGCTGAATGGCGACGGGGTGGGTGATGCCAAGGTGCATGGAGGGCCGGACAAGGCCGTGCATCTCTACCCGTTCGACCATTACGCCGCCTGGGCCGCCGAACAGCCGGACATGGCCCCCGTGCTGGCCGCCCCCGGTGCCTTTGGCGAGAATTTCTGTGTCGCGGGCGTGACGGAGGCGGATGTCTGCCTGGGGGATGTGGTGGGGCTGGGCGACGCGCGGCTGCAACTGGCGCAGGCGCGGCAGCCCTGCTGGAAGCTGGGCGTGCGCTTCGGCCTGCCGGTGCTGCCACGCCTGCTGCAGAAAACCAGCCGCACGGGATGGTATTACCGCGTCCTGTCGGAAGGCGAGGTCCGGCAGGGCGACAATTTCACCCTGCTGGACCGGCCCCACCCGGCCTGGACGCTGGCCCGCACCCTGCGCGTACTCTATGTCGACACGCTGGACCGGGACGCGCTGGACGAACTGGCCAATCTGACCGGGGCCAGCGCCGGCCTGCGGCGACTGGCGGGCAACCGGCTGGCCAATGCCGCCGTCGAGGATTGGGAACCCCGGTTGCGGGGATGAGTTTGGCGAATCGCCCCTGACGCACCGTCCGCATCGTCCTTCCGGTTTCACCCGCCCCCCCCTTTCAGGGAGATGTGCGGAATCCGCTTGTCCGTGACCACTCGTAATGCTACAGACTGTAGCACTATGAACGATAGCACTACGCAAGATCACAATCCGTCGGACCTGGGCGATCTTGAAAGAGAGATCATGGACCTGGTCTGGCGGCGTGGGCCCGTCAATGCCGATGCGGTGCGAGAGATGCTCAGCCGCCCATTGAAGGAGTCCACGGTCCGCACTGTCCTGAAACGTCTGGAGGAGAAGGGATATCTCACCCATGACGTGGAGGGCCGGACCTTCATCTATCGGGCGGCCGAAGGGCGCGACCGGGTGGCCGCGCGTGCCGTGAAACGCATCGTCGACTGGTTCTGCGGCGGATCGGCGGAGGATGTGGTGGTCGGCATGGTGGAGACCGACATGCTGTCGCCCGAACAGCTTCAGGCCCTGGCCGAAAAGATCGATAAGGCGCGCAAAAAGGGGGGATGATGCTGACGCTGCTGCTGGAGGCGGCCGTGCGGTCCGCCGTGCTGATGGGGGTGGCGGGCCTGGGCCTGCGCCTGCTGCGCATCGACAATCCCTTCACCCGCATGGCCGTCTGGGTCGGGGTTTTGGGCTGTGCGCTGGTGATGCCGCTGCTGATGCGGCTGGCCCCGGCGGACGCCATGATGGTGCCCATGGATGGCATCCGGCTTTGGCTGCGGCCCGCGGTGGAGCTGGTGGAGACCGGCCCGGCGGCGATGGCCGGGGCCGGACCGGTGGAGATCGACCGGCTCGCCTGGGTCGACTGGCGCAGCCTGGGATTCTCGCTCTATCTGGCCATCACGGGGGCGATGCTGCTGCGTCTGGCGGCGGGCACGCTGGTCAGCCTGCGGCTGCGCAACGCGGCGATGCCGCTGTCCGCCCTCTGGACCGATGGGCGGGATGTGCGTGTGTCCGACCGGATCGCCGTACCGCTGACCATTGCGGGCACCATCCTGCTGCCGCCCGACCATGGCCGCTGGACCGATGCCAAACGCCGGGCCGTCCTGGCGCACGAAACCTCGCATGTGGAACGGGGTGATTTCTACACATTGCTTCTCGCCACCTTTCACCGGGCCGTCTTCTGGTTCAGCCCGGCGGCCTGGTGGCTCAATAACCATCTCGCTGAGCTTGCCGAGGCCAACAGCGATACCGACGCTCTTGCACAGATGGAGGATCGCTTGAATTACGCTGAAATCCTGGTGGAGATGGCGGCCAAGGCAAGTCGCCTGCCCGCCGGGCTGGCCATGGCCCGCCCCGCCACCGTTGCCGCCCGCGTGGACCGTATCCTGCAAGGCGGCGCCCTGCCGCTGCGCATGAATGTGCGGCGCTGGGCCCTGGTCGTGGCGCTGCTGGCCCCGGCCGCCATGGCCACCGCCGGCACCACCGGCGTGGACAAGGTCGACCCGCTGGTGGCCGAACGTATGGCCGAACAGCAGAAGCCGCGTCAGGCCATCACCCTGGACCCGGCCGCCTATGACAGGTTCGTGGGCTATTACGAGATGCCGTTCGCCAGTAACCGGCCCCTGAAGGTCCATCGCGACGGCAGCCGCTTGCTGGCCAATGTCATCGGCCAGAACCCGGTGGAACTGCTGCCCGAAAGCCCGACCAAGTTCTTCGCCAGGGAGTTGCCCATGCAGGGCAGTTTCCAGATCGATGCGGCGGGCACGGTGACGGGTGTGGTGCTGCACCAGAACGGCCATGAACTGCCGGCCCCGCGCATTGATGAGGCCACCGGCAAGGCCCTGGAACAGGCGCTGGCCGAGCGGGTCAAATCCAACAAGCCCCTGCCCGGCAGCGAGGCCGCCCTGCGCGCCCATATCGCCCAGATCAAGGCCGGCAAGATCGACCGTGACAGCATCCTTGCCGACCGGGCCGACGGCGTCATCGCGGTCCTGCCCAAGATCCAGAAGGAGATGCTGCCGCTGGGCGAGTTGAAGAATTTGGAGTTCCGGCGCGTGGATGGGGGCGGCATGGACGTCTATCGCGCCACCTATGAAAAGGGCGTGCGCGACTGGTGGGTGCTGGTCACCCCCGACGGCAAGCTCGACAGCATGTGGTTCGGCCCAGCCGCTTGACCCTCGATCCCCATCGACGTGAAACGGCTGCACCTTGGGCGCCCCCGAATACGGGGCGCCCTTTTTTTCATGTGCCCTGTCGGGATGGTGCCCCCTGCCCCGTCCTTTGATCATAGGCCCTGGAACGGAGGACAAGATGGCACGCGTGAAGCAGCATCTGTGGTTTGAAAAGGACATGGAAGCGGCGGTGCGCTTCTATACCGGGCTGATCCCCGGTTCGGCGCTGGACTGGATCACGCCGCTGCCGGCCGACACGCCGTCGGGTCCCGCCGGGTCGGTGCGGCTGGCCGCCTTCACGCTAGGCGGACAGCAATACATGGCCATCGATGCCGGCCCCATGGAACCGTTCAACCACGCCTTCTCCATCATCGTGGAATGCGATGATCAGGCGGAGATCGACCGGCTGTGGGCGGCCCTGTCGGAGGGCGGGGCCGTCGAACAATGCGGCTGGCTGCGCGACCGCTGGGGCCTGTCCTGGCAGATCGTGCCCAGGCGGCTGGGTGAGTTGATGATGGGCGACCCGGCGCAGTCCAAGCGCGTGGCCGAGGCCATGTTGAAGATGGTGAAGTTCGACATCGCCACGCTGGAGGCCGCGGCCAGCGGCAATGCGGGTTGATGGCGACAGGTTGCCGCTGAACGGTTGCCCCGCTGCCCCCTTTACTGGCACCCTGCCTGTCAAGAGCCAGGGGGAAGACAATGACCGCAGCCAAGCGTATCGGCATCCTGACCAGCGGCGGCGACTGTGCCGGCCTGAACGCCGTCATCCGCGCCGCCGTCCACCGCGCCGCCCATTACGGATGGGAAGTGGTGGGGATTGAGGACGGGACCCAGGGCCTGCTGGCCCGTCCCGTCCGTTATTTCAATCTGGACCTGAACCGCGTGGACGGGGCCATGATGCGCCAGGGTGGCACCATCCTGGGCACCACCAACAAGGGCGATCCGTTCGCCTATCCCATGCCCGACGGCACCAGGAAGGACCGCAGCCACGAGATCATCGGGGGCCTGCGCGAACTGGGCGTCGACAGCCTGATCGGCATCGGCGGCGACGGGTCCATGGCCATCCTGCGCAAGCTGGCCCGTATCGGCGGCATCAAGCTGATCGGCATCCCGAAGACCATCGACAATGACCTGGGCATTACCGAAATGTCGGTCGGGTTCGACACGGCGGTGGCGGTAGCGACCGAAGCGTTGGACCGGTTACAACCCACCGCCGCCAGCCATGACCGGGTCATGGTGCTGGAGGTGATGGGCCGCGACGCGGGCCATATCGCCCTGTCGGCGGGCATCGCGGGGGGCGCCGACGTGATCCTGCTGCCCGAACTGCCCTGGTCGGTGGCGGGCGTGGCCGACAAGATCAAGCGGGTCCAGGCCGGCGGCCGCAACTTCGCCCTGGTTGTCGTGTCGGAAGCCGTGAAGACCATGGAAGGTGTGAAAGCCCAGCAGGAATTCAGCGACGGGCAGAAACGCTATGGCGGGATCGGCAATTATCTGGGCCATCTGATCGCGGAAGCCACGGGAGCGGAAACCCGCGTCACCGTCCTGGGCCATGTGCAGCGCGGCTGCCCGCCGGGCCATAATGACCGCGTGCTTGCCTCGGCCTTCGGCGTGGCGGCAGTCGACCTGCTGGCCGAGGGCAAGAGCGACCGTCTGGTCGCCTGGTCCAACCGCCGCGTCATCGACATCCCCATCGAGGACGCCATCGCCACCTATGCGGCGGTGGATATCAACGGGACCCTGGTGAAAACGGCGCGCGGCCTGGGAATTTATGTGGGGGATGCATAACGTCCGGTTCATGCCGACGGCTTAGGGTGAAGCGTGCTCCGACCATCATCCCCGCTCATCACGGGGATGATGGTGGGGGCGACATCAACCCGAGTCCATATGAACCTGTCGAGCCCTAGACGCGTCGGCGGCTAGACGCGTCAGCGGCCTGACTTTGGCATATTAAAAGGCGAAGGCCGGGCGCTGCCCAGCCATCAACCACGTCAGCGCTGATACTTACATCCCGCCTTCGCCAGGCAGACGGCACCCGACAGGGTCAGTCGGCGCGGAAACCCGTGCGGGCCGCCAAGATGGCAATCTGTGTCCGGTTACGCGCGCCCAGCTTCTGCATCATGGCGCGGACATGGACCTTCACCGTGCCTTCCAGCACGCCCAGTTGCCGGGCAATCTCCTTGTTGGAGCAGCCGGACAGCAGCAGACGGAAAATATCGCGCTGACGGTTGGTCAACCGGGACACCGACGCAAAATCGGCCTGATCCTCCGCCGCCGGGACCACGACCGATGGCGTCAGCATGGCATAGGGCATCTGGACATAGCCCTCGCGGGTCAGGGCCAGCGAGACAGCCTCCGCCAGGACGGCGCTGGGATCGCTTTTCAACAGGCAGGCGGCGGCACCGGCGGTCAAAAGGGTCCGCGTTTCCGCCGGGGTGAAGGCGGATGACATGATGATGGCGGGAATACCCTGCAGCCGCCCCAGGAAATCGGCCACGACCGCCATCCGCTCCGGCCCCAGGCCATCCGCGTCCATCAGCACGACATCGGGAACGCTGGTCGCCTGCGCCAGAATGGCCAGCGCCTCCACCGGCGTTCCCGCCTGCCAAGTCTGCGCACCATCATGCATGGATGCGAGCGTCAGGGCCAGACCGTGACGGACCAGCGCCTGCGGATCGATGATCAGGAAACAACGGCGGCGCACACCGGAAACAACATCAATCCCGGAGGGACGCACATAATTATCCATGGTCACAACACGCAGCGGGTGACCGCCCCGGCGCACAGCGATGGTCATCGTGACCTCCAGCAATTGGGCCTGCCGCCCGAACGTTAACCTCCCGTACATATTCATACGGATTAAGTCTTCTCGCAACCTCCTTCTGGTCAATTGATCCAGAATCTGTTTATATTCTTCAAAGCAACCGAGTTGTTATGAAATTAGATCGAATTTCGAAGCTTTTATCCTTTAGGGTTACTTCGTCCGTCGATCTATCGATTGTATTTTAACTAAAATTTCAGCGTCAGGCCCAAAAGGCTTGGAATCGTGGGAAAAATTCCCGTCGGATGCGGCATGCGCCTGGTTCAGCGGCGATGGGAATGGGCTGAATCGAAGGGGGTATGCGGGGATGACATCCGGTTCCGTGATGCTGGTCGATCATGACCAATTGTTCAGTGCCGCCCTGGCCGCCCTCCTGGAAGAGGAGGGCATGCAAGTGGAGTCGCCGCTTCCTTCGCTTTCCATAGCGGAACAGGCCCTTGCGCAGGCGCCGCTTGCCCCGCCGGCCCTGATCATCGCCGATCCATCGGGCCTGGACCGGTCGGATGATGCCGATCCCCTGCAAAGACTGCGCAATGCCGCGCCGGATGCACGCCTGCTGGTGCTGAGCGCCGACCTGTCGCAGGCATCGCTGAACCGCAGTCTGGCGGCCGGCGCCCATGGGCATGTGTCGAAAGCGGCATCCTTCAACGCGGTATTGCGGGCCGTCCGCCTGATCCTGCTGGGCCAGGCGGTCTATCCGGCCGCCGCGACACAGGGGCTGGGCCAGGCGCCAGCCCCCATGGCCACGGCCACGGAAACCAATGGGGAAGGCGGCGGCGCCGATCTGTCCCCGCGGGAAACCCAGATCCTGGCCTGTGTCATCAGCGGCCATTCCAACAAGGCCATCGCCCGGCGCCTGTCCATCACGGAAAGCACCGTGAAGATGCATTTCAAGAACGCGATGCGGAAAATCAATGCAGGCAACCGGACCCAGGCGGCGATCTGGGCCATGGAACATGGCATCGCGCCGATGGCGTGATCGGAACGTAAAACAGCATCAATTTAAAATAAAAATCCAACCATCAAAGTAAAAAAGGGCCGCTGTTACCAGCGGCCCTTTTTCGTTGCGCCCCACCGGCCCCAGGGGACCGGCGGGGATCATGCGTTCCCGATCAGGGGAAAACGATGACGGCGCGACGGTTCGACGGCTCACGGACGCCATCGGCGGTCGGGACCAGCAGATCCGTCTCACCCTTGGCTTCCACGGCCACCTGATTGGCCGGCAGGCCCTGGCTGACCAGATACTCACGCACAGCCTCGGCGCGGCGCTGCGACAGCTTCTGGTTATAATCGGACGGACCCGACGTGTCGGCATGGCCGGCAACGTTGATCTGAACGATCTTACCAGCCTTGGCGTCGCGGGCCACGTTCTGCAGAACCTGCTGCGCGTCAGCCGACAGAACCGAACGATCCCAGTCGAAGAAGACCGTGAAGTTGCGGGTGATGGTCGGCGCAGCAACCGGGGCCGGCGGCGGCGGGGGCGGCGGCGGCGGGGGCGGCGCAACGACCGTGGTGGCCTGGGCCGGCTTTTCCTGGACCGAGCCGAACACGGTGCGCACGCCGATCAGCACGCTGTGCGAGCTGTAGTTCGTCTTGTAGACCGGGTTCTCGTTCTTGAACTTCAGGTCGTCGATGCCCTGATAACGATAGCCGATGGTCAGATCCAGACCCGGCGACAGAGCGTAGGCAACGCCGGCGCCCAACTGGTAAGCGAAATTGTCCTGCGCGGCGTTGGAATAGTAGGGCGCGGTGAAGACCGGACCGACATTGTCGGTGTCAACCCAGCCCCAGCCCAGACCGGCGGCGACATAGGGACGGAACGCCGAACCCGTGTCGAATTCCTTCTGGACCACACCCATCAGGGTGAAGGTGGTGGTGTCACCGATCGGATTGCCCAGGGCCGGGCTGATCTTGTCGACCTGATGCAGGGAATACCCACCCTCGATACCCAGGCGCAGGCCGTCGCCAAACTGATAGCCACCTTCGAACACGGCGGCGATGCTTTCCTTCGACTTGACCTTGTTGGTGGTCGTGGCCGTCTTAAAGTCCAGATCCTGCAGCCAGTTCACGCCGATCTGGGACCCGATATAGGGACCTTCCGGCAGAGTTTGTGCCGAAGCGACCATGGGCAGCACGAGAGCCAATGCGGTTCCCATCAGCAAATGGTGCAGTTTCATCTTTCATTCTCCTTATGGGCCCTTGGGGCGATCACCTTTTGCGTCGGGACCTGGATTCAGGCGAAGATCCCGGCGGCGACCTGTTCTGTCACGGACGCCCGGGGAAAACCCAGCGGCATCCGTCCACACCAGACTTACAGAAATTGTGCTGCCGACTCAAGGTGGCAACTTGGTGGACAAACATACTAGCCCATATGGCTAAACAATCATGCCGGAGAATTTGCGTTTGTTCTACGCCGCGCTGCGGAAGGCTTTCATCGCTTCGCGCCGCGCCGCGACACCATCATTGAAGCGCTTGCCATGCAGACGCTGCACGGCTGGATGGACCGCGTGGAACACGAGATCATCATCCCCGTGCACCAGCAGACCCAGCGCTTCTTCTTCAATTTCAATGATTACGCCAGTTTGCTCATGCATTTTCCGCGTCCCTTGCACACAGGCATCGACGGGCCGCGCTCTACACCGCCGATGATGACGGTTGCGATCACTGTTTGATGACAATGCCACCGGCATGGCAAATCCCGGTCATTTGTCCTATGTCTTCTGAACGATTATGTTCGCGGATTTATCCTGGTCCCTGCTTTCAAGAAAGGTCCGATCGACCGTGACCGCACCGTCCCCGACCGTTCCCGACCCGCAAATCACCCAGGCCGCCCCCGGAGTCTGGGGGATTCGCCTGCCCCTGCCGTTCCAGTTGAACCATATCAATGTCTGGGTGCTGGCCGACCGGCTGGAAAATGGCGATGCCGCCTGGACATTGGTCGATACGGGCGTCGCCAGCAGCCTGACCCGCAGCCTGTGGGAAAAAGTCGCAGCCGATTTGCTCGGCGATGCCCCGGTTCGGCGGGTGATCGTCACCCATTTTCATCCCGACCATATCGGGCTGGCGGACTGGCTATGTCGGCGCTTCAACGCGCCCCTGTACATGACACGTTCCGAATGGCTTCTGGCGCGCATGCTGTGCCTGGACAGTTCGGAGGAGAACGCCGAGGCGGGCCGCAAATTCTATAGCGCCATGGCGCTGGACGGACCGGTGCTGGCCGCCCTGACGGCGCGGGGGAACGCCTATGCCCGTGGCGTGCCGGTGGTTCCGGCCTGCTTCAACCGGCTGTCGGGCGGCCAGCGTCTGCGCATCGGCGACCATGACTGGAGCATCATCACGTCGGGCGGGCATTCCCCCGAACATGCCTGCCTGTACCGCGCCGATGGCGCCGTCCTGATCGCTGGGGACATGGTGCTGCCGCGCATCAGCCCCAATGTCAGCGTCTGGCCCGCCGAACCGTACGCCGACCCGCTGGCGGAATTCCTGGATGGTTTGCGGCGGCTGCGCGAATTGCCGGCGGACACCCTGGTCCTGCCCTCGCACGGGCCGATCTTTCAGGAACTGCACGGCCGCATTGATGAATTGCTGCGCCACCATGAGGAGCGGCTGGCCGATGCGGAACGGGACTGCGCCAATGGCGGCCGGACCGTGGCGCAGATCACCCGCGCCATGTTCAACCGCACCCTGGACACCCACCAGATGACCTTTGCCACGGGCGAGGCCCTGGCCCATCTCAACCATCTGGTCGAACAGGGCCGTTTGCGGCGCCATCATCGCCCGGATGACGGCGCCTGGCTGTTCACCCCACCCTGATCACACTCAGGGCGCTGAACTTTTGGCCTTGGTCTTGGCGGCACCGGCGGCGGCACCGGACACGGCGGCCGGGGAACGGGCCGGTACGGCATTCGCCGCCGCCGCCGCGTCGGCCATCAGAATGGTCGGCGCCGGTTTGTCGCAGCGCGGGGCATTCGCCATGCGCACGCCGGCCGCATCGGGCGACAGGCCACGTTCGATCTCCTCCAGGCTGGCCGCCATTGCCGCCGCGACCACCGGCGCATGCGTCCCGCAGAAGACCGGCGTCGTCAGCGCGATGGCGCGCTGTGAGGTTTCATTGGCCAGACGGGTCCGGAAACTGTCGAAGCCACGTGTCGGGTTGCCACTGGTCGTCCGCTTGAAATAGGCGACGAGGGTCTTTTCCCACTGCTGGATGCGGGCCTGATGTTTAAGGGTGAACATCTTGTACTGATTGAACAGGCTGGGTTCACCCTTGACGTCCATATGTTGGCAGGTCAGGCCCACCACCATCAGTTCCGTGTGCAGCCGGATGCCCTGTTCGGCCGCGAATTCCTGTACCGAGTAGCAGGGTCCCTTGGACGGCGCCGACAGCGCCGGCGAGACGGCGAGAAGGGTGGCGAGGGAAAGCGCACCGACGGCGCGGGCGACCGGACGGAAGGGCAACATGCGGGCATATCCGTTGCAACGGGATGAAACTGCGCGGACTGTGCCGCAAGCCGCATCGCCCTGCAAGCACGGCCAGCGGCGGGGCCGGTGATTTCGTTACCCAACCGTTCCGGTCGTGACGCGCCGACCGGTTTTTTTGGCTTTCCTGCGCAGTTTCTCTTTCATTTCGAAAACAATTCCCCCATATCTGAGTCCACAAATCCTGGCAGCCCCTTTCGTATGGCAAGCCGTGACCCGCGGGTCCCAGCAAAAGGCCTGCTTATGCGACAGGACTGCCTGCGACTGTGAATCCGCTGCATCATGCATGAGCCTCTCTGGCAACCGAGTGATATCTTGAACGCCGAAACCGAAGGTGACGCGGAGTCCCCGAAGCGTCGGGGTCGTATTCCGCAGTCCGCTTGGCCGCGGATCCTGGAGCGCTATAAGGCGGGGGCTACCCTGTCCGCCATCGCCCGGGAATTCGACTGTACGCCCAGCGCCATCTCCTACATCGTCCGCAAGGCGGAAGCCGCCGGGTTGAGCAGCGATGGACAGGAGACGGCGGATACCCCGCCCGAGCCGCCCGTCGCGGTGGAGCCGGCGCCGCCGCCCGTGGCCGTAACCCCGGTGGAAACACCACGCCCACGGCGTGCCCCGCGGTCGGTCGAGGCCCGCCCCGCCGATGACGTGCCGGTCCTGAATGTGGCACCGCCCGTGGCACCTGCGCCCGCAGCCCCCGCGCCGGCACCGGTGCAGGCCGTGGCGCCGGCGCCGGTGGTGCCCGAGGTTGCGGCCGCACCCGAGGCGGCCAGCGTCGAACCGTCGCGCGAAAGCCCGCTGGTGCATGACAGCGGCCGTCCGGGCGAACAGCCGACACGGCGTTTTGAGGCACGTGAACCACGCCCGCCCCGGGAACCGCGCGAAGCCCGGCCCGAGCGGAACGAACGGTTCGGCCAGGAAGCACGCGAGCCGAGGGAACCGCGGGAGCCGAGAGGCGACCGTGAGCCGCGCGGCGACTTCCGGGGCGAACCCCGGCAGGATCGGGGTGCGCAGCAGGGCGAACGCCGCCAGCAGCAAGGTCATCTGCGTTTCCCGCAAGGGGGACAGCAGGGTCCGCAGCGCGACCGTTTCGGCGAACGTCCGCCGCGGGACCGTCTGGAGGCCCGTCCGCCACGCGATTTCGACCGCGACCGTAATGTCGCGGGCGAGAGCCGTGCCGCCGAGCGTCCGGCGCCCGAGCAATTCGTGACGGACAGCCCGACGGATGTCGTCTATCCCTATCGCCAGCAGCAGCGCAATCCGTCCCGGCTGGAAGCGGCGGAGGTTCCGACGACCCCGGCCGATGAACGCATGGATGCCGCTGCCAAGGCCTGTGCCGAAGCCTATCGGGCCTGGAAGGGCCAGGCGGGCGGCGTACAAGGGCTGACCGACGCGCTGCACGAGCTGCGCAAGGTCATCGCCCGGATGGAGATTGAAATCTCGGCCAGCCGCAAGGAAGAGGCGCGTCCCATCCCCTTCCCGGCCTATCGTCACAACATGCCGCAGCCGCAGCAGCCCCGGGGCTGATATCGTCGATTGCAGGCATCACGCCGCGTTAAAGGGCCCCGTCATCATGGCGGGGCCCTTTTTCTTTTCCAGCCCCATGGGGACGGCGCCAGCCGCGTGACAAAACCCCGCCCAACGAAAAAGGCCGCCCCGAGGGGCGGCCTTCAACTGACGGCAACGTCGATGGGACGGGATCAGGCCTTCTTGGCCGTAACCTTGGCCAGGACGCCCTGCAATTCCTCGATGCTTTCCTTGACGCGCTTGGACAGCACTTCGGCCGCTTCGCTGTTGGACTTGGCCACCAGTTCAGACAGTTCCTTCAGATTGGCCGAGGCCTTTTCGAAGGAGGCCTTCACCAGGGCAGCCTGCTTGGTCACCTTGTCTTCCGGGGTGCCGGGGGTCAGCAGTTCGGTGACCACGGCGGAGGTCTCTTCCAGCGACTGCCGGATGATCTCGGCCTGCCGGCGGGCGACAGCCTGATAACCTTCGATGGCAAGCTGGTTGGCGGCAACGATGGCTTCCACATTGCGGCGCTGCGTGGCGACCACGCCCTCGAAATCGGGGCTGGGCAGCTTGAAGTCAGCGAACGCCTTCTGGAAATCGGTGAAGCGGTTCATGTCGAAGAACTTCGCCGGATCAAAGTCCAGAAACGGATTCTTGGTGGTGGCCATCGTGATCCCCATTGCTGTCTGTCGTCAGTAACAGTGGATAGCGGCAGCACGGGACCATCCCTGCTGCATCGCAATATATCCGGACCCTATAATGCACTTTGCCGCTTTTTTCGTCAACTTCTTTGTTGCACCGCACAATATCCCTGGAATTTCAACCATCTGATCATTTCGATCCGATATGTTGGGTAGCAGAGCATGGCTGCCATCCACCATCAGGGGTCATGGCGGCCGGGGGACGGTCTTTATTCCCAGGGATAAAGGCGGCGCTTCCCCTCCCCGCCCCCCGGTTCCTAGGGCAGGGACCCAGTCACAGATTAAGAACCGGCCCCCTCCCGGCCGCCCACGTAAACGAAGTCTTAACAGGCGGCTGAACGGCTGGTGTCCCAATCCGGCGCGAATTGCGTCCTGCCGTCTGCGCCCATGGTCCTAGCTTTTTACACAGGCCGACAATCTGCCGCGCTACGCGGGTCCCTTTTGCGATGTCAAGCCCCGGAATGGGCTTCATGACAATCCCGTGTCGGCTTGACTTCCAAAAATATCAATAAAATCAATGGTATGATTTTTTCTGCCTATTTTTTGAGCAATGCGTTGGAAGCCGCAGACTCCCTTGCTCCCACCCCTGCCACCCAGCACTTGTCCGCAGACTTATCCACAGGTTCCGTGGAAATCAGTACCGGGAGGTCTCTGCCGCCATGCGCCAGCCGGATGCGCCGACGGGGCCGCTTACCGTTATCCCTTCCGGACAGGAGCCATACCCGACGGCGGTAAAGAGCCGTGGGTTCAGCAGGTGATTGACCCGCGCGCGGGGATGCGCCACATGCTGCACCATGACCGACGATGCCGACCATATTCCGCCCCCCGCCCCCCTCACGGACGCCCCGCCCGCCGCCGCGCCGGGCAAGCGCAAACGCGCCGTGGCGGACCTGAACCGGGGGGTGGAGATCATCAAGGGCTATCTGCGCACCCTGCCCGACCGGCCGGGCGTGTACCGGATGCTGAATGATGAGGGGGACGCGCTCTATGTCGGCAAGGCGCGCAGCCTGAAAAAGCGCGTCACCAATTATACGATGCCGGTCAAGCTGCCCATCCGCCTGCAGCGCATGATCGCCGAAACCACGCAGATGGAGTTCGTCACCACCCATACGGAGGTGGAGGCGCTGCTGCTGGAATCGAATCTGATCAAGAAGCTGATGCCGCGCTACAATGTGCTGCTGCGCGACGACAAGACGTTCCCGCATATCCTGATCACGGGCGGGCGGGATTATCCGCAACTGAGCAAGCATCGCGGCACACGGACCGAGGCCGGGTCCTATTACGGCCCCTTCGCGTCCGCCGGGGCCGTGAACCGCGTGCTGACGGCGTTGCAGCGGGCGTTTCAGTTGCGCACCTGCGCCGACACCATTTTCAACAGCCGCACCCGCCCCTGCCTGCAGTTCCAGATCAAGCGCTGCACGGCGCCGTGCGTGGAAAAGGTGACGGCTGGCGAGTATGCCGAGCAGGTTCGCGAGGCCAAACAGTTCCTGGAAGGCCGCAGCCGCGACATTCAGACGGCGCTGGCCACCGACATGCAGGCCGCGGCCGAAGCGCTGGATTTCGAACGCGCCGCCAAGCTGCGTGACCGTATCCGGGCGCTGACCGCCATCCAGGCCCATCAGGACATCAATGTCGAGGGCGTGGACGATGCCGACATCATCGCCGCCTATCAGGAAGGGGGCAGTACCTGCGTGCAGGTCTTTTTCTTCCGGGGCGGGCGCAATTACGGCAACCGCGCCTATTTCCCCAGCCATGACAAGGTGATGGAGGTCGAGGAGGTCCTGGCCGCCTTCATCGCCCAGTTCTATGACAACAAGGCCGCCCCACCCCTGATCCTGGTCAGCCATGATCTGGCCGAGGAAGCGCTGTTGCAGGAGGCGCTGTCGGTGCGTGCCGGGTCCAAGGTGGAACTGCACACGCCCAAGCGCGGCGACAAGAAGCGGCTGGTCGATCACGCCATCACCAATGCCCGCGACGCCCATGGCCGCCGCCTGGCCGAGACGGGCAGCCAGGCCAAGCTGCTGGTCGGCGTGGCCGAAGCGTTCGGTCTGGCCGAGTCGCCCCAGCGTATCGAGGTCTATGACAACAGCCACATCCAGGGCGCGCATGCCATCGGCGGTATGATCGTGGCGGGACCGGACGGGTTCATCAAGAACGCCTATCGCAAATTCAACATCAAGGCGCCCGAGGCCGCCGGTGATGATTTCGCCATGATGCGCGAGGTCTTCACCCGCCGATTCGAACGCGCGCTGAAGGAGGACCCGGAACGGGCCGGCGAAACCTGGCCCGATCTGGTGCTGATCGACGGTGGCGAGGGGCAGTTGGGCGTGGTGATGGAGGTGATGGCCGAACTGGGTATCGAGGATGTGCCCCTGGTCGCCATCGCCAAGGGTCCCGACCGCGATGCGGGGCGCGAGCGGTTTTTCATGCCGGGGCGCCCGCCCTTCGGCATGGAGCATAAAAGCCCCGTGCTCTATTACCTGCAGCGCCTGCGCGACGAGGCGCACCGCTTTGCCATCGGCACCCACCGGGCCAAGCGGGAAAAGGCCATCAGCGCCTCGCCCCTGGACGAGATCCAGGGAATCGGGCCGCGCCGCAAGAAGGCTTTGCTGCTGCATTTCGGTTCCGCCCGCGCTGTCTCCCGCGCGGGGCTGGCCGATCTGCAAGCCGTGGAGGGCATCAGCGAGGCCGTCGCCAGAATCATCTATGATCACTTCCATGGGGAAGGATAGGATGCGCCCCACCGGCCCCGGCCCCCGCTAACACCCTGACTTGGCGCCCATGCTGACCAGCCTGCCCAATATCCTGACCCTGTCGCGCATCGCGGTGATCCCCGTGGTCGTGGCCCTGTTCTTCTTTCCGGGAAAATGGAGCGCCTGGACGGCGCTGGGCCTTTACGCGGCGGCCTGCATCACCGACTGGTTCGACGGCTATCTGGCCCGCATCTGGCGGGAGGAAAGCCTGATCGGCAAGTTCCTGGACCCGATCGCCGACAAGCTGCTGGTGGCCGCCGTGCTGATGATGCTGGCAGCGGTGGGCAAGATCAACGGGCTGGCCATCATTCCCGCCATCATCATCCTGCTGCGCGAGGTGATGGTGTCGGGTCTGCGCGAATTCCTGGCGGGCCTGCGCATCTCCCTGCCCGTCAGCCAGCTTGCCAAATGGAAGACGGGCATCCAGATGGGGGCCATCGGCTGGCTGATCGTCGGTGCCGACGGGCCGGAGGGCTGGCCCGTCACCCTGATCGGCGAGGTCGGGCTGTGGCTGGCGGCCGCCCTGACCCTGCTGACGGGCTGGGACTATCTGCGCGCCGGCCTGCGCCATATGCTGAACCCACAGGGGTGACCTTATGCTCAAGCTGCTCTATTTCGCCTGGCTGCGCACCAAGATCGGCATGGCCGAGGAGCGGGTGGCGATGCCGGACGGCGTCACGGATGTGGCGGGCCTGATCGACTGGCTGCGCGGGCGCGGGGCGGGCTATGCCGACGCACTGGCCAATCTGGATGTCGTGAAGGTGGCCGTGAACCAGGAATATGTGCCCTTCACCCACCCGGTCGCGGCGGGTGACGAGGTGGCCCTGTTCCCGCCGGTCACGGGCGGTTGATGACCGTCAGGGTCCAGCGGCAGGATTTCGACATCGGGGCCGAACTGGCGGCCCTGTCCGATGGCGATACCGGGATCGGCGGCGTCTGCTCTTTCACCGGCCTGGTCCGTGACCTGCATCCGCAGGCGGGCGAAGCGGCCGGCACGGTCCGCGCCCTGACGCTGGAACACTATCCCGGCATGACAGAGCGGCAGTTAGAAGCCATCGAGGCCGAGGCGTGGACACGCTGGCCCCTGTCGGCCTGCCTGATCGTCCACCGGTATGGGCGCATGGAGCCGGGCGAACGCATCGTGCTGGTCGCTTGCGCATCCGCCCACCGCGAGGCGGCGTTCGATGCCTGCCGCTTCATCATGGATTGGCTGAAGACCAAAGCCCCCTTCTGGAAATTGGAAGAAACCGGAAGCGATGGCGACCGCTGGGTGGCGGCACGGGAGAGTGACGCGGCGGCGGCCGAAGGCTGGCGCGGCAGGTCGAATACCATCGGTCCAGAATCCTGACCGATGGCATAATACCAGCGGCACGAAATCACGAGCGATGGTCAAGCTTTCGTGCGCCTCAGTCGCCGGCAGGCGTATCCGCGCCCTTGGCTACGCGGCATGGGCCGCGCGGCGGCAATCGCCGCCGTACCATCGGTAAAGAATTTGACCCATGACATAACACCTACCATCAATTCGCATCCCCCATGCGGAAACAACTGCAAGGTTGCAGGCGACATTCGGCACCCGCTGTGCCACATATATTAGCAGGTAAAACCTCATCAGCGCTGAAATGCACCTAAAGGAAAATCCCGCCACCATCCTGGTGATCGGCGGGGATAAGTCACGTTATCCGGCCCCTGCTGCGCTTAAGCGGCTGACGCCCCCTGTCGATTTGCGCTTCCTGCCCACGGAGGAAGGGGTGCTGTCCATCTGCCGGTCGCACCAGCCGGCCTTGATGGTGGTGGACCTGAACGGTATCGGGGCGCCGCTGGGCCTTGTCTGCAATGTGAAGGCCGCCGACCTGCCCCTGGATCCAACCATCATCATGGTCGGAGATGATGTCACGCCGCAGCAACGGACTCAGGCCGTAGAACTGGGCGTGCTGGAAGTCATGGAACGACCGGAAACGCTGGCCGAACTGCAAATCCGCCTTCTGGCCCATCTGCATCTGCGCCAGCGTCTGTCACAGGCCGAACAGGTCGCCACCGAACGCAACCAGCGCCTGAACGAGGCCCTGGACCTGCTGAAGGCGGCCCAGCGCAAGCTGCTGGACCAGGCGCAGAAACCGGAACGTGCCAGCCAGCGCAGCACCAGCGACGTGCTGGCCGGCGCCGCGCATGAGCTTCGCACACCGCTGAACGCCATCATCGGCTTTTCCGAACTGATCCGGGACGAGGCGCATGGCCCCCACGGGGATCCGCGCTATGGCGAATATGCCGTCGATATTCATCAGGCCGCGACCCATATGCTGACCATCGTCGATGGCACCCTGGATCTGGCCCGGGCGGAAGCCGGCGCTGAACCGCTGGATATCCGCGACATCGATATCGGCCGGACGGTGCAGGAGAGCGCCCGCATGCTGCGCCAACTGGCGGAGGGGACGGGCATCAACCTGGATATCAAGGTGCCGGACATACCGTTACGTATCCGTACCGATCCAGAGAAGATCCGCCAGATCGTGTTGAACCTGGCCTCCAACGCCATCAAGTTCACCCCGCGCGGCGGGCGCGTCACGGTCGAGGTGGCGGGCCTGGACGATGGTGGGGCCGTCATCCTGGTCATCCGTGACACCGGTATCGGCATCCCGACCCAGGAAATAGCCACCGCCATGCGGCCCTTCGGCCAGGTGCGCCAGGCCGACCGGCCGCATCCGAAAGGCACCGGACTGGGCCTGCCGCTGACCCGCCGCTTTGTTGAGATGCTGGGCGGAGAGCTGGATATCTCGTCCGTTCCGGGCAAGGGAACCGTGGTCAGTGTCCGGCTGCCCTCAGATGCACCTGACCCCGTCGGTTAATCACCGACAGGGTCAAGCCCTGGCAGGGTGGGCAGTGGTGTGGATTTATCCAGCAGGCCGGCAGCCCGCAGATCATCCACCCCCGGCAGGTCACGCAATGATTCGAGACCGAAATGATCCAGGAAATGCGGTGTCGTCACCCAGGTCAGCGGCCGGCCGGGCGTTTCGCGGCGGCGGCCCGGACGGATCCAGCCCGCCTCCATGAGAATGTCGAGCGTGCCCTTTGACGTAGTGACACCCCGGATCGCCTCGATCTCCGCCCGGGTGACGGGCTGGTGATAGGCGACGATGGCCAGCGTTTCCACCGCCGCGCGGGACAGTTTGGCCGTCACCTCCACCTCGGTGCGCAACTGATCACCCAGATCGGGGGCGGTGCGGAAGGCCCAGCGCCCGCCGGACGCCGCCAGATTGACGCCGCGATAGCGGTAGAGATTTTCAAGTTGCAGCAGCAGGGGCCGAACCGGCGTGGGGCCGATCCGGGCTTGCAGCGCCTCTTCGGACACCGGTTCGGCGGATGCGAACAATATGGCCTCCAGCAGCCGCAGCAACTGGGTATCGGCATCAAAAAGATCGCTCATTCCTGACCCTCCCCCTCCCGGCGGGCGCGCAACTGGATCGGTGCGAAGGCACCATCCTGGCGCAGTGACAGCTTGCCAGCCTTGGCCAATTCCAGGATCGCAACGAAATTGCTGGCTAGCACCGACCGCGCCTTCACCCCCGTCCCGCGCCAGCCGGCCGGCAGCAGCGCCGAAAGATAGGACCAGTCGGGAATGCGGCCCAGCATGGCCTCCAGCCGGGCCACGGCCTCTTCGATCGAATATAATTCCGTTACCGGAATGGTAAAGGGCGACTGCCGCGCCTGACGCCCCGAAATATCGCCATAGGCCTTCAGCAGATCATAGAGCGACAGGTCGTGGCGATGCTTGGCGAAGATCGGCAGATCTTCGGGCGCCCCGCGCACCATCCGGTCGCGGCCCAGGCGCGGGCGGGCCATCAGGCGGGCCGCCACGCCCTGCATCGCCTCCAGCCGCTGCAATTGCAGGGTCAGGGCGGCGGCCAGCGTTTCGGCCGACGGTTCGTCGGGCTGTGGATCGGGCAGCAGCAGACGGGATTTCAGATAGGCCAGCCAGGCCGCCATCACCAGATAATCGGCCGCCAGTTCCAGACGCAGGCGCCGCGCCTCCGCCACGAAGGCAAGGAACTGTTCGGCCAGTTGCAGGATGGAAATGCGGGTCAGATCAACCTTCTGGTCACGGGCCAGCGTCAGCAGCAGGTCGATCGGCCCTTCAAACCCGTCAATGTCGAGCAGCAGCGCGTCACCGACGGGTGTCTCCTCGAACCCCGCATTCACGACGTCAGGCCGGCCAGGCCCGCGATGGCGTTCACCACCCAGTTGGTGGCCGGCCCCAGCACCATGAATAACGGGTTGAAGTCGAACCCGGCATGCCCGGCCGCAAACGGAATCAGGAAGACCAGCAGCAGCAGGATGCCCATGCCATAGGGTTCCAGCCGTGAAACCAGCCGGGCGGCCGGCATGGGCAGAATGCCGACCAGAACCCGCCCGCCATCCAGCGGCGGCAGCGGGATCAGGTTGAACAGGGCCAGCAGCACGTTGAACTGCAACGATACCGCCAGATTGTTCACCATCCAGTCGGCCATGAAACCGGGCGCCATCGGGGCGATATGCAGCAGCAGGGCGGACACGAAGGCCAGCAGGAAATTCACCCCCGGCCCGGCGGCGGCAACCCAGATCATGTCCCGCTTGGGATTGCGCAGATTACGGAAATCCACGGGCACGGGCTTGGCCCAGCCGAACATGAAACCGGTGAAGACAAACATGGTCATGGGCAGCAACACCGTGCCCACGGGATCGATATGACGCAGCGGGTTCAAGGACAGGCGGCCCAGCATCTGGGCCGTGCGGTCGCCGAATTTCAGCGCCGCATAGCCGTGCGCGGCCTCATGCAGGGTGATGGCGAGCAGGGCCGGCAAGGCCATGATCGACAGCTTGAACAGGATTTCCTGAAAATCGGGCATGCTCTCACCCCGCCAGCAGCCGATCGAATTCGGCACGCATGGCATTGATATCGGTTTCAGGCGCCTGCGCGACAAGGCCGGCGGCGGCGGACCAGCGGCGCAAGCCCTCTGCATCCAGCGCGCGCGCATGGGCAACGACGTCCCGCATCTCCTCCATCCGGCCGTTGCAATGCAAGGCCACATCGCAGCCGGCCGCCAGAACCGCCGCCGTGCGCTGACCCAGCGTGCCGGACAGGGCCTGCATGGACAGATCGTCGCTGAACAACAGCCCGTCGAAGCCGATATGACCCCTGACAATGTCGGTGATCACGGTCGGCGACACGCTGGCCGGCAGGGCGGGGTCGATGTCGGTATAGACGACATGCGCCACCATGGCCGCCGGCAGATGGGCCAGCGCCTTGAATGGCGCGAAGTCCCAGACCTCCAGGTCGGCCCGGCCTGCGCCCACCACCGGCAATTCCTTGTGGCTGTCGGCGAAGGCCCGGCCATGGCCGGGTATATGCTTGACGATGGGCAGAACACCGCCGGCCAGCAGCCCCGCCGCCTGTGACCCCGCCAGGCGGGCCACCCTGTCCGGGTCCATGGCAAAGGCGCGGTCACCGATCACATCATGCGCACCGGGGACCGGCACGTCGGCGACGGGTGCGCAATCAACATCGATGCCAAGGTCGGCCAGCGTGGCGGCCAGCAGACGCCCGTGCAGCCAGGCGGCCTGTGTCGCCATCTCCGCATCGGGCAGGTCGCCGATGGCGCGCGCCGCCGGCAGGTCGGGCCAGTGCGGCCCGCGCAGGCGGGCCACGCGCCCGCCTTCCTGATCAATCAGGATGGGGGCATGGCGGCCGACAGCATCGCGAAGGTCACGCACCAGCGCGCGCACCTGCGCCGGATCCTCCACATTGCGGCGGAACAGGATGAAGCCCAGCGGATTGACATCGCGGAAAAAATCCCGCTCTGCCGCCGACAGGACGGTGCCGTCACATCCCAGAACCAGGGCCGCGATATCAGCGGACAATGCTGCACCCCGCACCCTGTGCCGCCATGGCGGCACAGATCTGCTTGGCCCGCGCCTCATCCACCGGTCCGCCCTGGATACGGTAGAAGATACCCTTGGGCAGTTGCACCCGGACGGTACGCATGGGCAGGCCGCCCAGCTCACCGGCGAATTTGCGCTGCAGACGCTGCCATTCGGCCGCGGCCTTGCCTTCCGCATCCACGGCGGCAACCTGCACACGGACGGCGGGGCCGCCCGTGGCGGGCTTGGCCTGCGCCGCGACGGCAGGAGCCGGGGTGGGGGCCGGCTTGGGCGCCGCTGCCACCGGGGGCGGCGCGACGGCGGGGCGGGTCTGGGCCGGCTGCTGCGGCAGCAATTGCTGCGGCGGTTGGGGGGCGGGCACCGGGGCCGGCACCGGCTGCTGCTGTGGTGGCGCAGGGGCCGGGGTGGCGACGGGGGGCGCATAGGTGGGGACCGGCTGCGGTGCCGGCGGCTGATAGGCCGGTTCCTCTGCCGGGGCCTCGCGCATGGCGGCGACGGCCCCCTCCCCTTCCTCCGCCATCGGCATATCCTCCGCCGGTTCCACCATGTCGGCGCGCGGACGCTCCATGGGGGATTCCGGTGGCGGCAGCAGACGTTCCACCTCACCCGGCGGGGTGCTGCCGGAGGGGTTCAGCCGGTCATAGACCAGCTTGTCCTGATGCGGCACTTCCATGCCGCCCGGCTGTTCGGGGCGGATCTTGGTGGGGCTGCTGTCGGCGCGCAGGATCGGGGCCACGCTTTCGGTGCCGGCCCGCATGCCCTGGTTATAGGCATAGAAGATAATGCCGCCGAAAACGATGATGGCACCGGCAAACACACCGATATTCAGCAGGTTGCGTCGGCGCGGCGGTGCCGGGTTGTGATAGCCCGGATATTGCTGCTCATAATCCTGGTAATAGGCATCCTGGGCCTGCTGTGCCGCCGGCCCGGTCGGATAGCCCTGCTGATAATGCGGATCGGCCTGGGGATCCTGCGCCTGGGCACGATAGCCGGCGGCGGCCGGATCGGCATAGGTATCGGGCGCCGGTTGCTGCTGCGGCGGCGGAACGGGCTGCGCGCTCAGCGGCGGCGGCGGGGGCACATGCCGCTGCGGCTGCACATAATCATCCATGGGGCTGGGTTCAGCCTGGGGATGCTGCTGCTGTGGCTGCTGCGGCGGTTGCGGGGCCGGCGGATAGCCGGCACGGGGGCTGAAGGATGGATCGGCGCGGAATTCCGCGCGCGGGGCCGGACGACCCGCCGGGGGCGGCGGGTTCTGGCCCTTGTCATCCTCATCATCATAATAGGTCATGGGAACGGCGCCTCAACGCATTTCCTTGACGGGCTCAACGCCCAGGATGTCGAGACCGCAGGCAATCACCTGGGCCACGGATGTCACCAGCGCCAGACGGGCGCGGGTCAGGTCGGCATCGGCTTCGATCAGGAAACGCATGGATGCGTCATCCTTGCCCTTATTCCACAGACCGTGGAAGGAGGAAGCGAGTTCATAGAGATAGAAGGCGATACGGTGCGGCTCATGCGCTTCGGCCGCCGCTTCGACCATGCGGGGGAAGGACAGCATCTGCTTCACGATGGCCACTTCCTCGTCCGACGACAGACGCGACAGGTTGGCCGCCGCCAGCGATGCGGGCGACAGATCCGCCCCCGTCTCCGCCGCATGGCGCAGGACGGAATGGCAGCGCGCATGTGCGTACTGAACATAGAAAACGGGATTTTCCTTGGATTGTTCCGTGACCTTCGCCACGTCGAAATCCAGGGTCTGGTCATTGCGGCGGGTCAGCATGATGAAGCGGACGACACCGGCCCCCACCTCGTCCACGATGTCGCGCAGGGTCACGAACCGGCCCGCGCGCTTGGACATCTTCACCGGCTGGCCGTCATCCATCAGGTTGACAAGCTGGCAGATCTTGACGTCCAGCGCGCCCTTGCCGCCCGTGATGGCGGTGACGGCGGCCTGCATGCGCTTCACATAGCCGCCATGGTCGGCGCCCAGCACGTCGATCAGGTCGCCGCCACCCCGGCGGAACTTGTCAAAGTGATAGGCGATGTCGTTGGCGAAATAGGTGTAGGAACCATCCGACTTCTTCAGCGGCCGGTCGACATCGTCGCCGAACCGGCTGGCGGCAAACAGGGTCTGGGGGCGCGGCTCCCAATCGTCGGGCTTCTTGCCCTTCGGCGGCTCCAGCACACCGGTATAGATCAGTCCCTGTTCCTCCAGCGTCTTCAGCGCCAGATCAACGGCACCGGCATCGACCAGGGCGCGTTCGGACGAGAAGACATCATGCTTCACGCCCATCTGCGCCAGATCCTCCTTGATGCGGATCATCATCTGCGCCACGGCGAATTCCCGGAACAGGGGCAGCCATTCCGCCTCCTCCGCGTTCAGGAACCTGTCGCCATACTGGTCCTTCAGCGCCTGCCCCACGGGGACCAGATAGTCACCGGGATAAAGGCCGGCGGGGATTTCGATCGTCTCCCCAAACGCCTCGCGGTAGCGCAGGTGGGCGGAGCGGGCCAGCACATCGACCTGGGCGCCGGCATCGTTGATGTAATATTCCTGGGTGACGTTGAAGCCGGCCTTGATCAGCAGCCGGGCCAGCGCGTCGCCCACCACGGCGCCGCGCGTATGGCCCACATGCATGGGGCCGGTCGGGTTGGCCGAGACATATTCGACATTCACGGGCCTGCCCTGGCCCAGATTGCTGGACCCGAAAGCAGCACCCAGGTTCAGGATGTCGGCCAGACGCGACAGCCAGAGGCCGGTATCGATGCGCAGGTTCACAAAACCGGGACCGGCGACCGACGCCTCGGTCACGCTGGCCGTATCCTTCAGCCGGGCGACCAGGGCCTCGGCGATGGCGCGCGGCGGTTTTCCGGCCGGCTTCGCCAGGATCATCGCGGCATTGGTGGAAACGTCGCCATGCGACGGGTCACGCGGCGGTTCAACGGTGATTCGGGAGAAGTCCAGCCCGGACGGCAGGTCACCAGCCTGAACCAACTGGTTCAGGGCATCATGGATCTTGGCTTCGAAGTCTTTGAAAACGTTCATTTTTCCAAACTTGATCGAGTGTATCCGGGCATGACGCGACCAACGCGGAATCGGCCGATCCGCGAAGTCATCCGGCACCCTACACCGAACCTTCGCGTCCGCACAGCATGCAGAAATGAAGGGCGGGAATGTGGCGGCCAGCCACCGGGAATGCGCGAGCAGACCAACAATTGCTGCAACGCACCTTAACCCCCTTCCCTTTTGGTGTTACCGTCATCCCACCGTCATCCGACGGTCGCATATCGGTTGGGGGACAGGAGCGAATGGGTATTCATGTCGCGTTGAACCACAAGACCATCTACCGCTACGACCGGCCCGTCAGCCTGGGGCCACAGATCGTGCGGCTGCGTCCGGCCCCCCATGCGCGCACGCCCATCCTGTCCTATTCGCTGAAGGTCACCCCGAAGAAGCATTTCCTGAACTGGCAGCAGGACCCGCAATCCAACTGGCTGGCCCGGTTCGTCTTCCCGGAAAAGACCACGGAATTCACGCTGGAGGTCGATCTGGTGGCCGACATGGCCGCCATCAACCCGTTCGATTTCTTCCTGGAACCGGCGGCGGAGAAGGTGCCCTTCACCTATGACCCGCTGCTGGCCAAGGATCTGAAACCGTTTCTGGAAACCGAACCCGCCGGCCCCCTGCTCTCCGCCTTCCTGGCGGAGATCGACCGGTCCGAACAGGCGACCGTCAATTTCCTGATGGGCCTGAACGCCAAGCTGCAACAGGCCATCGGCTATGTCATCCGCCTGGAACCCGGCGTGCAGACGCCGGAGGAGACGCTGGAGAAATGTACCGGGTCGTGCCGCGACAGCGCCTGGCTGATGGTGCAGGCGCTGCGGCATCTGGGCCTGGCCGCGCGTTTTGCGTCGGGCTACCTGATCCAGCTTGTCGCCGACCAGAAGCCCCTGGAAGGACCAGAGGGGCCGACGGCGGATTTCACCGACCTGCATGCCTGGTGCGAGGTCTATCTGCCCGGTGCCGGCTGGATCGGGCTGGACCCGACCTCCGGCCTGATGGCCGGTGAGGGGCACATCCCCGTCGCCTGCACACCCGATCCGTTCAGCGCGGCCCCGGTCACCGGCGGGCTGGACCCGTGCGAGGTGTCGTTCGAACATAAAATGTCGGTGACCCGCATCCGCGAGCAGCCGCGCACCACCAAGCCCTATTGGCCCGACCAGTGGGCCGCCATCGACACGCTGGGCAAGCAGGTGGACCGGGAGATCGTGGCGGGCGACATCCGCCTGACCATGGGCGGGGAGCCGACCTTCATCTCCATCGACGACATGGACGGGGCGGAATGGAACACCGCCGCCCTGGGCCCCACCAAGCGCCTGCTGTCCGGCGACCTGATCCGCCGGTTGAAGCGGCGCTTCGCGCTGGGCGGCCTGCTGCATTTCGGCCAGGGCAAATGGTATCCCGGCGAAAGCCTGCCGCGCTGGGCCTTGCAGCTTTACTGGCGCAAGGATGGCGACGCCCTGTGGACGCATGACGAATATCAGGCCGACGAGCGCAAGGATTACGGTTTCAAGGCCAGCCATGCGGAGGAATTTATCCGCACCCTGGCCGAAAAGCTGGGCATTCCCGGCGACTATGCCCGCGCCGCATTCGAGGACCCCTGGTACTACATCAACAAGGAACGCAAGCTCCCCATCAATGTCGACCCGTTCGACAGCAAGCTGGAGAATGAGGAGGAGCGGTCGCGCCTGGCCAGGGTGTTCGAGCGCGGGCTGGACCAGCCCATCGGCTTCGCCCTGCCCCTGAACCGCCGGCACGAGGCGACGGGGCCGGTCTGGCTCTCCTCCGCCTGGTCCACGCGCTCGGAGAAGCTGCTGCTGGCACCGGGTGACAGCCCCGTCGGCTATCGCCTGCCGCTGGGGTCCCTGCCCTGGGTGGCGCCGGCCGAATATCCCTATCATTACGAACAGGACCCGTTCGATCCGCGCACACCCCTGCCCGCCTATGAGGAACTGACGCAACTGGTGGCGGAGAACAAGGGCAGGACGGAACCCAGCGCACGGCACCGCCGCATGGCCGATGTCCGTGAGGGCGTGCCCGACAAGGGCGAGTCGGCCTGGTGGGTGGTGCGCACGGCCCTGTGCGTCGAGCCGCGCGACGGCCGCCTTTATATCTTCATGCCGCCCACCTCCTATCTGGAGGATTGGCTGGAACTGATCGCCGCCATCGAGGCCGCCTGTGTCGAACGCGACATGCCGGTCGTGCTGGAAGGCTATGGCCCGCCCAAGGACCCGCGTCTGGCCAGCATCGCCGTCACCCCCGATCCGGGCGTGATCGAGGTGAATATCCATCCGGCATCCAATTGGGACGAACTGGTCGCCAACACGACGGACCTGTACGAGGATGCGCGGCAAAGCCGGCTGGCCACGGAGAAATTCGCCCTGGATGGCCGCCATGTCGGCACGGGCGGCGGCAACCATGTGGTGGTCGGCGGGCCGACGCCGGCCGACAGCCCGTTCCTGCGCCGGCCGGATGTGCTGCGCTCGCTGCTGACCTACTGGCAGAACCATCCGTCGCTGTCGTTCCTGTTCTCCGGCACCTTCATCGGCCCGACCAGCCAGCATCCGCGCGTGGACGAGGCTCGGCATGACAGCCTTTACGAGCTGGAAATCGCCTTCAAGATCCTGGACGAGGCGGGCGCCAACTGCCCGCCCTGGCTGGTGGACCGGGCGCTGCGCCATCTGCTGGTCGATGTGCAGGGCAACACCCATCGCAGCGAATTCTGCATCGACAAGCTGTACAGCCCCGACAGTTCCACAGGCCGCCTGGGCCTGCTGGAACTGCGCAGCTTCGAAATGCCGCCGCATGCGCAGATGAGCCTGGTGCAGCAATTGCTGCTACGGACCCTGATCGCCTGGTTCTGGAAACAGCCCTATCGCGCCAAGCTGGTGCGCTGGGGCACCAAGCTGCATGAACGCTTCATGCTGCCGCATTTTGTGGCCCAGGATATCCAGGACGTGGTGTCGGACCTGCGTGGCGCCGGCTATGCGTTCGAGGAAAGCTGGTTCAAGCCGCATCTGAACTTCCGCTTCCCCACCCTGGGCCATGTCAGCCAGCGCGGTCTGAACCTGGAATTGCGGTCGGCGCTGGAGCCGTGGCATGTGCTGGGGGAGGAGCCGGGCGGCGGCGGCACCGTGCGTTTTGTGGATAGCAGCCTGGAACGGGTGCAGGTGAAACTGGCCGGCGCGACCGACGACCGGTTCGTCGTCACCTGCAACGGGCGCAAGGTTCCGCTGCATCCGACGGGCACCGAAGGGGAGTTCGTGGCCGGCGTGCGATACCGTGCATGGCAGCCACCTAACTGTTTGCACCCAACGATACCCGTGCATACGCCGCTAATCTTCGATATCGTGGATAGTTGGACGGGTCGCTCGATCGGCGGCTGCACCTACCACGTGGCACATCCGGGCGGGCGGAACTTCACCACCTTCCCGGTCAATGCCAACGAGGCGGAGGGGCGGCGGCTGGCCAGGTTCTTCCCGTTCGGCCACACGCCGGGGCCTATGGCGGCCCCGATCGAGATCAGAAACCCCGAGTTCCCGTTGACCCTTGACTTACGCCTTGGCTGATCTTCCCCGCGACAGAGCGGACGCATCTGCGGAACCCTGGGACGAAATGGTCACGGGGGATGGACATGTGCGCGCGCACTGGCAGAGTTTCATCTCATCCGGGGCGGCTGACAGCGCGTCGATGGAGGAACGCTGGGACGCGGGCCGGCGGCTTCTGTTCCAGAATGGCGTGACCTATCACGCCTATGCCGACCCGCAGGGGGTGGACCGGCCCTGGCCGCTGGACCCGATCCCGATGCTGCTGCCCCAGTCGGAATGGCAGATGATCGCGGAGGGGCTGCGGCAACGGGCGCGGCTTCTGGACCGGATGCTGGCCGATCTTTATGGCGAGCAGACGCTTCTGCGCGATGGCGTTCTGCCGCCGGCACTGGTCCTGGGCGATCCGGGTTTCCTGCGCGCCTGCCACGGCATGAATCTGGCGCCGGGCGCGCGGCTGACCCTGGTGGCCACCGACATGGTGCGCGACCGCGACGGCATCTGGCGTGTCCTGGACAGCCGCACCCAGGCCCCGACGGGCACGGGCTATACGCTGGAAAACCGCGTGGTGATGAGCCAGACCCTGGCCGAGTCGTTCCGGGGTTGCAATGTCGAGCGGCTGTCACCCTTCTTTGAGCAGTTGCGCCAGACCCTGATCAATCTGGCCCCGCGCCGGTCGGGACCGGACGGATGCCCGCGCCTGGCGCTGCTGACGCCCGGCCCCCTGAACGAGGCCTATTTCGAGCATGCCTTCCTGGCCCGCCATCTGGGTCTGACCCTGGTGGAGGGGGCGGATCTGACGGTGCGCGATCAGGCGGTCTATCTGAAGACGCTGGGCGGGCTGGAACGGATCGACGTGATCCTGCGCCGCGTCGATGATGATTTCTGTGACCCGCTGGAACTGCGCCCCGACAGCGCGCTGGGCGTGGCCGGGCTGGTGGAGGCCGTGCGGGCCGGCAATGTCGCCATCTGCAACAGCCTGGGCAGCGGTCTGACGGACAGTGTCGCCCTGATGCCCTGGATGGCCACCCTGACCCGGCATCTGCTGGGCGAGGCGCCGTTGCTGGCCGATGTGCCCACCTATTGGGGTGGGGATACGCGGCAGCGGGCGGAGATGGTGGCCGGGCTGGACCGGCTGGTCTTCCGCCCCGCCTATTCCAGCATGGGCCACCGTACCACCTTCGGGCCGGAACTGACGGCGGCGGGACGGGCCGAACTGGCCGCCAGCCTGCGCCGCCGGCCCCAGGATTGGGTGGCACAGGAACCGGTCGTGCCCTCCACCGCCCCCGTCTGGCGCGATGGAAAGAAGGTAGCCCGCCCCCTGGTGATGCGCGCCTTTGCCTGCGCCATGCCGGATGGCGACTGGATGGTGATGCCGGGCGGTCTGGCCCGCATTTCCGCCGACGAACGCTTTGCCTCGGTAACGTTGCAGACGGGCGCCGGGGCCAAGGATGTCTGGATCGTCGGCGCCAGCCTGGGGCAGCCGCAGCGCCGGCGCGGCACGGCCGCCATGATGCCCGATGGCGGCGGCGACAGCGGCCCCCGCGCCGGTGATCTGCCGTCACGATCGGCCGATCATCTGTTTTGGGTCGGCCGTTATGCCGAACGGGCCGATACCGCCGTCCGCACCCTGCGCGCCGCCGCGCGCCGCCTGTCCGACGATGCCCATCCGGGCGCGGAGGAGGAACTGGTGCCGCTGCTGCGCCTGATGGGCTTCAACGGCCTGATCCCGCTGGAGATTTCGGCCCTGCCCCAGGCAGACGCCGTGCGCGGCATGCGCCAGGCGCTGGAGATCGTGGCCGATCCGGCCAATCCGGGCGGGCTGCGCGCCACCATGGACCGGTTGCGCCGTGCCGCCACGGGTGTGCGCGACCGCCTGCCCGGTGAGTTCACCCGGGTGCTGACCGTGCTGGGCGAGGTGGCGTCGCAGCCGCTGAAGGCCGACCCGGCCGCCATGCATCTGCGCCTGGACGAGGTATCGCGGCTGCTGGCCTCCCTGATCGGTCTGGAACTGGACGGCATGTCGCGGGGGCCGGCCTGGCGGTTCCTGGTGCTGGGCCGGCGTCTGGAACGGGCCATCGGCATTGTGGGCGCCTTCAATGGCTGTGGCCTGGGCGCCGGCACGGCCGGGACGGTGGCGTCCCTGTCGGTGCTGCTGGAACTGGCCGCCGCCGGCGCCGCCTATCGCGACCGGCATCCGGTGGGCATCCGGCGCGAACCGGTGCTGTCGCTGCTGCTGGCCGATGACGACCATCCGCGCTCCCTGGCCTTTCAGATCAAGACGGTGCAGCGGCAACTGGTGAAACTGCCCGCCATCGATGGCGAGGGCCTGTCGGTCAACCCGACGGTCCTGGCCAACCAGTTGCTGGAAACGGCGGCGAACCTTGTCGCCGACCCGCAGCCGACCCGCGACCCCACAGCCCTGGCCGACCTGACCGAACGGTTGGGACGGCTTCTGCCCGAAATCTCCAACCTGCTCAGCCAGGCCTATTTCAGCCATGTCTTTGCCCGCACGACGTGAAGAGGATGCCGTGGAAGGCAAGGAACGCGGTGCCGTGCGCTATCACTGCCGGCATGTGACCCGCTATGGCTATGCCGACCCGGTGACCAGCGCCCATATGCTGGCCCATCTGGCCCCGCGCGCCCATCCGCGCCAGACCTGCCACATGGCCACCCTTTCCATCGTGCCCTGGCCCGGCGTCGTGACGGAGCGGCGCGACTGGTTCGGCAATCCCGTCACCTATGCCGCGCTGCAGACGCCGCACCGCGAACTGGTGGTCACGGCGGAGATCGAGGTCACGGTGGCCCCGCCGCCGGCCTTCGTGCCCGAGGCCACGCCCTGCTGGGAAGAGGTGGCGGCCCTGGCCACGTCGCAGGGTGAAACGGCGGAGTTCGTGCGTCCCTCGGCGCGGGTGCCCCTGGCCGACATGGCCCTGACCCTGTTCGCCGCCGCCTTTTTCCCGCCGGGCCGGGCGGTGGGCGAAGGGGCGCTGGACCTGACGCGGCGCATCCATGCCGATTTCAGCTTCGACCCCACCGCCACCACCATCAGCACGCCCATCAGCGAGGTCCTGACCCGCAAGCGCGGCGTCTGTCAGGATTTCGCCCATCTGATGATCGGTGCCTTGCGGGCGCTGGGTCTTCCCGCGCGCTATGTCTCGGGCTATCTGCGCACCCTGCCGCCGCCGGGCAAGCCGAAGCTGCAGGGCGCCGATGCCAGCCATGCCTGGGTGCAGGTCTGGTGCGGCCCGGATGATGGCTGGATCGACCTGGACCCCACCAACGGGCGGCAATGTGACACAGACCATCTCACCCTGGCCTGGGGCCGGGATTATGATGATGTCTGCCCCCTGCGCGGGGTGATCCTGGGCGGCGGCAACCATGGCGTTCTGGTTGCCGTGGACGTGGACGCCGTGGAATAAGGACCGGACCGGCGACCCGTGAAGGCCGCCGCCCGCACGGCGATCCTGTTTGCGCCCGCCCTTGCCTCTGCCATCATAGGCCCTTAACCGCGATCCGGTACCACGGAACAGTCAGACCGACCCATGCCGCACGCCCCCTCCTGGTACGCCGCCACGGCGCATCCGTCGCCCGCCCGCCCGATGCTGATGGGGGATACGAGCGCTGATATCTGCATTGTCGGCGGTGGATATACGGGGCTGGTGACCGCCATCGAACTGGCCGGCAAGGGCCTGTCGGTTGTTGTGCTGGAGGCGGAAACCGTGGGCTGGGGCGCATCGGGGCGCAATGGCGGGCAGATCGTCACCGGCTTCAACAAGGGCATCGGCGAGGTGGAGGGGCTGGTCGGCAAGCAGGATGCCCGCCATCTCTGGGACATGTCGGAAGAAGCCAAGCGGATGCTGGCCGATCTGGTGGAACAGCACGGCATCGATTGCGACCTGACCTGGGGCTATCTCCTGGCCGCCCTGAAGCCCCGGCACATGACCGCGCTCGACGAGCATCAGACCGAACTGGAAGAATTGGGATATGACAGGACGCGCATGGTGGGGCGCGACGAAATCCGGGGCATGGTCGCCACCAACGCCTATCTGGGCGGCCTGTATGATGCCGGCAGCGGACAGCTTCACCCGCTGAACTATGCGCTGGGCCTGGCGGCGGCGGCGGAGCGGCTGGGCGTGCGCATCCATGAGGGCACCCGCGTGGTGCGCATCGACACGGGCAGCCACCCCAAGGCCTACACGGCCACGGGCACGGTGTCGGCCCGCTTCCTGGTCCTGGCGGGCAATGCCTATCTGGGCGGGCTGTGCCCCCCGATCCGCACCCGGGTGATGCCGGCGGGCACCTATA
>NZ_JAGOGJ010000167.1 GCF_017996735.1 Niveispirillum sp. | reverse complement strand
GCGTATGGCCGCCATCCTGCAGCGTCTGGCCGTGCTGTCCACCCAGTTCAGCCAGAACGTCCTGGCCGACGAAAAGGAATATAAGCTGGTCCTGACCAGCAAGGAGGACCTGGCCGGCCTGCCCGATTTTGTGGTGGCCGCCGCCTCCCAGGCCGCCAAGGAACGCGGAGAGGATGGCAAGTATGTCATCACCCTGTCGCGCTCCTCGATCGAGCCGTTCCTGACCTTCTCCGCCAACCGGGCCTTGCGCGAACAGGCCTGGAATGCCTGGATCGCCCGTGGCGACAATGGCGACGCGCAGGACAACAACGCCGCCATCAAGGAGATTGTGCAGCTTCGCATCGAACGCGCCAACCTGCTGGGCTACAAGACCTTCGCGGAATACAAGCTGGCCGACACGATGGCCAAGACGCCGCAGGCGGTCAGCGACCTGCTGATGCAGGTCTGGGAACCCGCCAAGGTGCGCGCGGCGGAGGAAAAGGAAGATCTGGCCAAGATGGCGGCCAGCGAAGGCCAGAACATCACCATCGAGCCCTGGGACTGGTATTACTATGCCGAGAAGGTGCGCAAGGCGAAGTACGACCTGAACGAGGAAGAGATCAAGCCGTACTTCCAGTTGACCAAGATGATGGAAGCGGTCTTCTACACGGCCAACCAGCTTTTCGGTGTGACCTTCACCGAACTGAAGGACGCGCCCCGCTATCACCCCGACGTCAAGGTCTATGAGGTCAAGGACCGCAAGGGCAACCATGTCGCGGTCTTCTACAGCGACAATTTCGCCCGGCCCAGCAAACGGTCCGGCGCCTGGATGTCCTCCTTGCGCGAACAGCAGAAGCTGGGGGGCGTTGTCCATCCCATCGTGATGAACAACAACAATTTCGCCAAGGGTGCGGAGGGTCAGCCGACCCTGCTGTCCTTTGACGATGCCACCACCCTGTTCCATGAATTCGGCCACGGCCTGCACGGCATGCTGTCGGACGTGACCTATCCGCAGCTCTCCGGCACCTCGGTTCTGCGCGACTTCGTGGAATTCCCCAGCCAGATCCTGGAACACTGGATCGCCCAGCCCGAAGTGCTGCAGCGCTTCGCGGTCCACTACAAGACGGGCGAGCCGATCCCCAAGGCCCTGCTGGACAAGATCCTGGCCGCCCAGACCTTCAACCAGGGCTTCGCCACCGTCTCCTACACCTCCTCCGCGCTGGTCGATCTGTCCTATCACAGCCTGACCGACGCCAAGGACCTGGACCCGGACAAATTCGAGCGTGACGAGTTGACCAAGCTGGGCATGCCGAAGGAAATCGTCATGCGCCACCGCAGCCCGCACTTCACGCACGTCTTCTCCGGCGACGGCTATTCGGCCGGCTATTACAGCTATATGTGGGCCGAGGTGCTGGACGCCGACGGGTTTGATGCCTTCAAGGAAGCCGGCAACATCTTCGATCCGAAGCTGGCCAGGAAGCTGTATGAGCAGGTGTATAGCGCCGGCGGGTCGAAGGACCCGATGGATGCCTATGTCGCCTTCCGCGGCCGCGCGCCAAAGGTCGAAGCCTTGCTGCGCAACCGTGGCCTGCTGGGCACCGGCAGCCGTGTGAACTGACCGTCACATCTCCCGTGCCGCGATCCATCGATCACGGCACGGGAGATGGATGTCAGGGAGCGGCGAAAACGGCCAGCGTGATCCGGGCATTCATGACCAGCTTGTCCTGAACGCCCGGCATGGCATCGGCCATCTGCGGCGCGGCGGCCACCATCATTTCGGACTTGCGATAGGCCTGGACGGCCACACTGCCGACATCGCCGAATTCGATCTTGCCGACACGATAGGTGCGGTCCGGGAAGGCGGCGTTGAGGCGCTTCAGTTCGGCATTGACCTGCGTATAGATCTTGTCGCGCAGGGCGCCGCGCGTCGCCTCCATCTCCGCCAATGTCGGGTCGAAGGCGATGCTATCCACCCGCACCTGCTGGCCGGGCTTGCTGGCCTTCTTGGCGCGGTCGCCAAGCGACGCGAGCTGGCTTTCCGGCAGGCGCGCCTGCAACAGCGCCTGCCAGCGTTCCAGACCGGCGCTGTCGCTTTGCGGGTTCAGGGCGGTGATGCGCCATTCGATACGATCGGCCACACCGGCCACGGCCTTCAGCACATCGTTGCGCACCGTGCCGCTATTGCCATTGCCGGCAATGTCCACCACCAGGGTGACCAGCGCCGTCTCCGTCTTCACCCATTCCTCCGCCGACAGGTTCAGCGACACGGTGTCACTGACAGGCGGCGGCACGGGCTGGGCGGATACGGCGGGGATGGCGGTGACCAGCAGAGTGGCAAGGGCAAAGGGAACCAACGACCGGCGCATCTGATCTCTCCAACGCATTTCTTGTTCGGGCGAAAACGCCCATGCCGCATCCTACCCCACCGGTTGGGGCCGAATTGAGACAAGAATGCGGAAACAAGAATGCGGCGGGGGTTCAGAAATCCAGATCGGCATAATGCCGGGGCGGCGGCAGGCCCGGTTGATGATCGGTCAGGATATGGCGGAAGCTGGGCCGGCTTTTGACGCGGGCATAGAAATTCTTGGCGTCGGGATGATCGTCCCAGGGCACGTCGCCCAGATAATCGATGGACGACAATTGCGCCGCCGCCGCGATATCGGCCCAACCGAACTGGTCCCCCGCCAGCCAGGTGCGGCGGTCGCAAAGCCAGCCGATATAATCCAGATGATAATGGATATTGGCCAGACCGGCGCGAATCGACTGGGCATGCGGGGTTCCCTGACCGGAAAACCGCTTGAACAGTTTTTCCCCGACCAGCAGGTCCGTCACCTCGGCCTTGAACTTCACGTCGAACCAGCCGACCAGACGCCGCACCTCCACCCGCTGGGCCACATCACTGCCCAGCAGGGTGGTCGCGGGATAGGCATCCTCCAGATATTCGCAGATCGCGTTCTGGTCGGCGATGACGGCGCCGTCGGCTTCCACCAGAACGGGCACCTCACCGGCGGGGTTCATCAACATGAACTCCTCCCGCCGCTCCCAGGGTTTTTCCAGTTCCAGGGCGAATTCCAGGCGCTTTTCCGCCAGCGCCACCCGCACCTTGCGTGAAAAGGGGGAGAGGGGATGGTGAAAGAGGGTCCGCATGCGCCGTTCCGATCCGCCGCTGTTCCGCCGGCCAAGCCAAGTCAAACCTGATGCCACAGGCACCGGGGGTGTGACAAGGGTGGAGCCATGCTCTTTCGGCAGAGGCTTGTGATCACGGGGAAAATCGTGATCGGACCGGTGCAGGTTCCGCCGACCGGCCCCAACCCGTCATTGCCGTGGATGGACAGCGCGCCCGGCCGGTGCGATATCCCAAGGCGGCAGGTTCAACAGGAAGGCGGATGATGACAGACGGGGTGCACGTTCGACCGGTCACGGTGGCCGACCGGGCCGACTGGCGGAAACTATGGGATGCCTATTGCGCCTTCTACAAGGTGCAGGTGCCGGAACGGGTGACGGACACGCTCTGGTCCCGCATCCTGGACCCGGGCTCCCCCGTGAAGGGGCTGGTCGCCACCGATGCCGACGGCGCGCTGCTGGGGCTCTGCCATTATGTCCTGCACCCGCACACGTGGTCGGCGCAGTTGCTCTGTTACCTGGAAGACCTGTTCACGGCGGAACCGGCGCGCGGACGCGGTGTCGGGCGTGCCCTGATCGACCGGCTGGTGACGATGGGGCGCGATGCCGGCTGGGGCCGCGTCTACTGGCATACCGAAGAGACCAACGCCACCGCCCGCATCCTTTATGACAAGGTCACGGGCGGACATGATGGTTATGTCCGCTATACGGTACGGCCGGAAGCGGCAGCTACCGCAGCGTCTTGAACCGTTCGGTCGCCTGGACCAGGGCGGTGCGCACGCCCGGTTCCATGGCGCTGTGCCCGGCATCAGGCACCACGATATAGTCCGCCTCCGGCCAGGACCGGTGCAGTTCGTCGGCCGTGCGGATGGGACAGACGATGTCGTAGCGGCCCTGGATGATGACGGCGGGGATGTGCCGGACCTTGCGGATATCCCGCAGCAGCCGGTCTTCCGGGTCCAGGCCGTTATTGCGGAAATAATGCGCCTCGATCCGGGCCAGGCCCAGGGCATGCGTATCCTCGCCCGAGGCGGAAACCAGTTCCGGGCTGGGCATCAGGGTCGAACAGGCCCCCTCATACATGCTCCACACCCGTGCCGCCGGCAGATGCACCGCCGGGTCGGGATGGGTCAGCCGCTTCCAATAGGCTTCCAGCAGGTCGTGGCGCTCATCGGCGGGGATATAGGCGTTGAAATGGGCCCAGGCCTCCGGGAAAATCTGCTTCATCCCATAGAGGAACCAGTCGATCTCCGATTTACGCATCAGGAAGATGCCGCGCAGGATCAGACCGATCACCCGGTCGGGATGCGCCTCCGCATAAGCGATGGACAGGGTGGAACCCCAGGAACCGCCAAAGACCAGCCAGCGGTCGATGCCCAGATGCGCCCGCAACGCCTCCAGATCGCCCACCAGATGCGGAATGTCATTGTTGCTCAGATCGCCCAGCGGCGTGGACCGGCCCGCCCCACGCTGATCCAGGATCACGATGCGGTAGAAGGTGGGGTCGAAGAAGCGGCGATGGGTAGGCGACGCACCGGCCCCCGGCCCGCCATGCAGGAACAGCACGGGCACACCATCGGGATTGCCGCTCTGTTCCCAGTAAAGAGTATGGACATCGTCGACCTTCAACCGGCCGGTCTGAAAAGGGTCGAGCGGGGAGAAGAGATCGCCGCGGGGCATGGATGCATCCGTTTGTTGTTCTGCTGATTGTAGGCAAGCGAAGGGCGCAACGCAAACCGTCCGCGCAAACAAGCCTGCACAGGGTGTGAAGTGCGTAGAATAAGGCCATGACCATCACCGATCCCCCCTATCCCCGTATCGACGACACCAGCCTGGCCCACCTGATCGTGGAATTCTATGCCGCTGCCCGGGTGGACCCCCTGCTGGGACCGGTTTTCCAGGCGATGGTGGGAGACGGGGATGAGGAATGGGCCGCGCATTTGCGGCGGGTGCATGATTTCTGGTCATCGGTGACCATGGGCACGGGCCGTTATGGCGGCCGGCCCATGCAGGTCCATGCCGGCATACCGGGGCTGGAGGCACAGCATTTCCAGCGCTGGCTGGCCCTGTTCGCGGAGACGACGGGCCGGCTGTTCACCCCGCCCGCCGCCGCCTTCCTGCGCGACAAGGCGGAACGGATGGGACAGGCGTTGCAGCAGGGCATCGCCATGGCGCGTTCCGCCTGATATCCCTTTAGCCCCTTGCGCCGCACCCCTGCCTTTCCCATCTTGGCCCCATGACCAACCCACCCCTTCCCGTGCCAGAGATTTTGCCACCGCCGCGCCCGCGCGGACGGTTGGGGCAATGGTCGGACCGGGTGAAGGCACTGCTGCTGCTGTCGCTGCTGGCGGTGACGGGGGCGCTGGCCGGGTTGGGCACGCCGGGGGCGGAAGCTGAACGGGTGCGCGACGGCCTGTCGACCGGTGGCACCCTGCGGGCCGCCCTGGCCGAGGTTCCCGCAGCCCTGGTGCAGGCCGACCGCGAACAGGCCCGCCCCGATCTTGCGGGCGGTGATCCGCCGCCGGGCAAGGCGCTGCCACCACAAACGCCGGGTGCCAGCCTTACGCTGCCGGTTGTTGTGGCCTGGGCCGATGTCGCCGATCCCGTCCCGTTTGCGCGTGCCGGCCATGCCGCCCGCATGCCGACCGGCCCGCCGGCCAGGCTTTCCGTCTGATCCACCCAGAATTTGGATATGCGCGTTCCATGCCCGGTGGCCGATGGCCATCCCGGAACGTTTGCCGACCGGAAAGCCCTGACCATGAAAAAGTCCCTGTTCTTCTATGCCGCCGCCCTGGCCGCCGCCGGTGGCCTCATGACCGTCAGCCGCCAGTGGGGCGGCTTCCTGCTGCTGGCCACCTTCATTTTCTGGTTCCTGCATTCCGTGTTCGCCAGCACGGATGGCACGGGCCGGCAACTGTAAGGACAAAAAAAGGGGGACCGGCTGGTCCCCCTTTTTACGTCGTGCCAATCCGTCAAGGGTCTGGCCCCTGGCGGATTGGGGGCCGGCGTCGGTCAAGAATTTTGACCCATGGCATTACAGCTCCAGCACCACGCGGCCATCCACCTGACCATCGCGCAGCCGGTTCATCACGGCATTGACATTGTCCAGACTGTCCACGGTGATGGTGGCCTTCACCTTGCCCTCCCCCGCGAACATCATCGCCTCCGCCAGATCGGCGCGGGTGCCGACGATGGAACCGCGAATGGTGATGCGGTTCAGCACCACATCGAAAATGGGCACGGGGAAATCGCCCGGCGGCAGGCCCACCAGGCTGATCGTGCCGTGACGGCGGGTCATGCCGATGGCCTGGGCAAAGGCCGGGCGGCTGACGGCGGTGACCAGCACCCCATGGGCGCCGCCGATGGTGGACTGTATCTCCTTCACCGGATCGGTCTTGGCGGCATTGACCACCAGATCGGCCCCCAGTGACCGGGCCAGATCCAGCTTGCTGTCCGCCACATCGACGGCGGCAACATGCAGCCCCATGGCCTTGGCATACTGGACCGCCACATGGCCCAGGCCGCCAATGCCGCTGATCACCACCCACTGTCCGGGCCGGGCGTCAGTTTCCTTCAGCCCCTTATAGACGGTGACCCCGGCGCACAGGATGGGGGCGATATCGGTGAAGCCGACGCTGGCGGGCAGATGACCCACGAAGTTCGGATCGGCCAGCACATATTCGGCATAGCCGCCATTGACCGAATAGCCCGTGTTCTGTTGCGCCGTACACAGGGTTTCCCATCCGGTCAGGCAATGTTCGCAATGGCCGCAGGCGGTATAGAGCCAGGGCACACCCACCCGGTCCCCTTCCCGCACTGCGGTGACGCCGGCACCGGCGGCCACCACCGTGCCCACGCCTTCATGCCCCGGAATGAAGGGCAGGGGCGGCTTTACGGGCCAATCGCCATCGGCAGCATGCAGATCGGTATGGCAGACGCCGGAGGCGGCGATCTTCACCAGGATCTGGCCGGGGCCAGGCCGGGGCACCGCCACTTCCTCCAGGCGCAGCGGGGCGCCATAGGCATGGACGACAGCGGCCTTCATCTTCTGCGGCAGCATGGGCAAGGGTCCTTCCGATCGCACGGGCGGACGTGATGCCCGCCTGTTGCCGTGTACGTTACGGCAACACCAGAAACCCGCCCATGATCCAGGTCAAAGGGGGCGGAGGACCAGATTTCTGATCTATGCCACCGCCCCCTCCTCCAGCCCGCGCATCCGCCAATGCACGGGGGTGGACGGAACATCGCCACCGCCCAGGACCGGACGCGGTGCCATGCGGCGGAACCGTGTGTGCTGCTGGTCGGCGGGCCGTTCCACGATGCGCAGCACCGACGTGCCGACCTCTCCACAGCCCTGGCAGACGAACCCCCGGCTGAATTCCGCCACCGGCCAGTCATGGCCGTGGCGGCGGACCAGCAGGTCGGTGCGCCAGCGGCATTCCTCCCCACAGCAGACGCAATGCATATCGAAATCCTGACCACGGAAATTGGCCAGACCCACATTACCGATCAGGGCGCTGTGTCGGATCGCCGGTCGCATCACATCCTCCATCATCTCCGATGTTCCGTTTCTGTTCTTATATAATGTTCCCATTTTGTTCTCAAGTGGATTCATCGCCGCTTGCCAGAACGGGCGGATGCAGGGATAAGCGAAGGGGAACTGACAACGCTATCAGAAGCGGGATGGGAGGAAACATGCGCAGGCACGGGATATGCGGCATGATGGCGGGGCTGGCCCTGCTGCTGGGAACGGCCACCGCAGCCATGGCGGGGGCCAGGCCGCCCGTGCCCGACGCCAATATCGCGGTACAGCTTTTCAGCCTGCACAAGGATCTGGCCCGCGACCCGGCCGGCACATTGAAGGCCCTGCGTGCCAGCGGCGTGACCCAGGTGGAAGCGTTCAACACGCTGGGCCTGGAACCCGCCGCCTTCAAGGCGCTGCTGGATCAGGCGGGGCTGACCGCATCGGGCAGCCATGTCGGCATCAAGGATTTGCGCGACAATGTGCAGGGCATCATCGAGACCGCGAAGATCGTCGGCTACCGGTATGTCGGCGTCGCCTGGCTGAAACCGCCGGGCGCGGGGGCGAACCAGGGCATCGGCCCGGCGGAGGTCGACGCCGCCATCGCCGCCTACAGATCCGCCTGCCCGGCCTTGAAGGCGGCCGGCCTGCGCGTGATGTACCATCTTCATGGCTATGAATTCGCGGCCGACGGGGCGGGAACCCTGCTGGACCGGCTGCTGGCCGGGCTGGACCCGGCTTGCGTTGAATTGCAGATGGATGTGTTCTGGGTGCTGAAGGCCGGCGTCGATCCCGTGACCCTGCTGGAAAAGCTGGGCGGTCGGGTGAAGCTGCTGCATGTGAAGGACATGCGGCCCGGTGCATCGACCGGTGAATATACCGGTTCGGCCCCGCCGGGGGATTTTGCCCCCGTCGGCCAGGGCAGCGTCGATTGGACGGCGCTGCTGGCGGCGGCACGCAAGGCCGGTGTCGACTGGTACGTGCTGGAAGACGAATCGCCGACACCGACGGCGCATCTGGCCCTCTCGCTGGCCTGGCTGCAGGGCCGCTAGGGTGCGGACGTCAGGGAGGCTGTCGGTGAAGAAGCTCGCCGGCGTTACGGCACTGGCACTGCTTGCCATGCTGCTGGCGGCCGGCGCCTGTTTGCTGTTGTTTGTGGAACGGCGGCCGGACAGACCGTTCCCACAGACGTTCGCACCACAGACGGCGGCGGGGAGGAATGCGGCGACACTGCTGGCCGGGCTGCACCACATTTACAGCATGCCGTCGCTGTCGGCTGCCGTGGCGGTGAACGGACAGTTGGTGTGGTCTGGAGCCGTTGGTTATGCCGATCTTTCCACCCGCCGACCCGCCGATGCCGGAACCCGGTACCGGATCGGCAGCGTCTCCAAATCCATCACAGCCGTGGCGGTGATGCGGCTGGCGGAAATGGGGGTGGTCGATCTGGACGCGCCCTATGCCACCTATGTGCCCGACTTCCCCTCCGCGTCCGCCGGGTACAGTCTGAAACAATTGTTGAGCCATCAGGCCGGCATCCGCCATTACCGGGGCTGGGGCGAAATGGCCAGCAACACGCCTTATGACGGACCACGCGAGGCGGCCACCCTTTTTGCGGGTGATCCGTTGCTGTTCCCGCCCGGCACGGGGTTCAGCTACAGCAGCCATGGCTACACGGCCGTCGCCCTGGCCATGGAAAACGCCGCCGGCCAGCCCTATGCGGAGATCGTGCGGCAACTGGTGCTGGAACCGGCCGGCATGGACAGCACCCGCCTGGACCGCAAAGGTGATCCGGCGGCGGCCACCCGTTACATGCTGTTCGCCGGGTTGCTGTTCGAGGCGCTGGCGGACGATCTCAGCGACCGGCAGGCTGGCGGCGGCTTCGTGTCCACGCCGGGCGATCTGGTCCGGCTGGGTATCGCGCTGACGTCGGGCAACCTGCTGGCGCCGGAAAGCCGAACCCGGATGTGGACGCCGGTGCCACTGTCGGACGGGACCATGAACCCGCAACGCTATGCGCTGGGGTTCCGCGAGGGTGCGGACGATCTGGGCCGCTTCCTGCATCATGGTGGCACGGCCAATGGCGGCAGCGCCATGCTGCTGATCTATCCCGATCTGGGCCTGACGGTGGCGCTCTGCACCAATTATGACGGGCAGGAAAGCGGGTTCGACCGGCTGAAGGCCGCGCAAGGATTGGCAGCCCTGTTCAAGCCATGATGCCGGGCGTTGCATTACCCGGCATCACAGGGCATGACCGGTGCTGTTACTTCTTCAACCCGATCTCGCGCAGCCGCTGATCCAGGAACTGTCCCGCCGTCAGTTCGGCCGACAGGCGGACATCGGGGCGCGGGTGCAGGAACATCGGCATGGAATAGCGCGCCACATTATGTTCCGGCGGCGGGTTCACCACCCGGTGCGGGGTGGCGGGGATGAAATTGCCCGAGGCCAGTTTCAGCATGTCGCCACCATTGACGGCGATCATGCCGGCATCGCAGGGCACATCATGCCAGTTGCCGGCCGTGTCCTGGGCCTGCAGCCCCGGCTCGCTGCCCGTCACCAGCAGGGTGATCAGGTTGATATCCTCATGTGCCGCCGCGCGCACGGCCCCCGGCTCATACCCTTCGCCGATGGGCGGATAGTGCAGGACACGGAACAGGGTGCTGGTCGACCCGTTCATCATGCTGGGCAGCGGTTCGAAAAAGGCGTCGCGCACGCCGGCCGGCACATTGTCCTGAATCCAGGTCAGCAGCGTCTGCCCCATCGACAGCAGATCGGCATACATGCGGTCGGTCGCCTCCTTCACCTGCGGCGGCAGGCGGCGACCGGGATAGACATGGTAGAATTCCTTCAGGTCCTTCAGCGCGCTGTCCTTGGCATTCTCTGACTTGAAGGGAAAAAAGCCGTCCTGGATTTCCGGGTCGAACTTGTAATCAAACTTGCCGTCCCAGGCGAAGAAGCCCGACCAGACCTTGTACAGTTCCTGGATCAGGCCGGTATCGATCGGGTGGTTGCGCAGGACGGCAAAGCCCGTCTCGTGCATCGAATGCACGAATTGCTGGGCGGCGTCGGGCGCCTGGAAATCCACGGTGGCGATGTTGAACATGGGTGCGGTGCCTTGCGCTGGCGGTTCTCGTGTATGGATAACCTCTATCATCACGCCCGGCGGGCGTCCGTCAATAGGCGGCCCCTTGCCCGATGGCGGCCCGCCCCCTATGTTGCGCCGCGATACCTCCATTGAAGAGGGCCGGTCCTCCGATGTGTTCCAAGCCCCTGCGTTTCCTGGCCGGGCCAGAGGCCATGGCCCGCATCCGCCGTGACGGGCTGCATGAGGATCTGTTCGACGTGGTGGCCGGGGCCAGCGGCGGGGCCAAATGGCTGGCCCTGACGCGCCTGGACCAGGCGCTGTTCGGTCGCTGGTTCCGGCAACGGGCGCGGCCGCTGCACATGGTGGGCAGTTCAATCGGCACCTGGCGTTTTGCCTGTCTGGCACAGCCCGACCCCGTCGCGGCGGCCCGGCGGTTCGAAGCCGCCTATCTGGATTACGCGGTGGACGCAAAGGTGACGTCGGCGGAGCTGACGGACCATTGCCGCCATTTCCTGCGGGAGATATTCGGCACCGACGGGATCGCCCATGTCCTGTCGCACCCGTTCATGCGGCAATCCATCCTGACGGTGCGGGCACGCGGACCGATGGGGCCGACGGCGGGCAAGGTGCGGCTGGGCCTGGGGCTGAGCGTGGCCGGGCTTGCCAATCTGGCCAGCCGGCGCAGCCTGCCGCTGTTCTTCGAACGGACCGTGCTGCATGACCGGCGCGACCCGCCACCCTTTGACCTGCATGCCGAATTCCCGACCCAGGCTGTCCCCCTGACGCAGGGCAATCTGGTGCCCGCCCTTCTGGCCTCCTCCGCCGTACCCTTCGTTTTCGACGGGGTGGTCGATCCGGAGGGGGCGCGGCCCGGCCTCTATCTGGATGGCGGGATCATGGATTATCACCTGGATATGGGCTTCACCCCGCCGGGCCTGATCCTGTATCCGCACTTTTCCCACCGCGTCATTCCCGGCTGGTTCGACAAAAAACTGCCCTGGCGCAGGGCGCGGGAAAGCAGCCTGTCCCGCATGCTGGTGCTTTGCCCCTCGGTGGAATTCGCCCGCAACCTGCCCTTCGGTAAAATCCCGGACAGGGGTGATTTCAAACGTATGGATACAGCCACACGCCAGAAATACTGGCGCACCGCCGTGGCAGAAACCGATCGTCTGGCCGATTGCTGGCTGGATGCGTTGGAAAAGGACCGCGTACCGGACCTTATGGAACCTTTGTTCCCCTGAAGAAAAACAGCGTCGGCCCCTTGTCGACTTCACCCTGTTCACGCCGGGCACCGAAGCCGCGCCGGTAACGGCCACCCTTTCCCACGACATCCCGTTATAACCGAAAGGTTAGGTTGCGGCCACGCCGTCGGTATCGTTGCGATGTGCAAGAATATTTGCTTTATGCATGATGCTTTTCGCATTTTTGCTTTATGCAATATGCCAACCGGACGGCACACCACACCCAAAAGCCGCAGAAACCCTCAACTTCCGGGCACAATCTCCACTTGGCATCAAGCCTGCAATCCTTGGTTCCCATCAAGGCGACAACGCCACCACAGATCGAAC
>NZ_JAGOGJ010000039.1 GCF_017996735.1 Niveispirillum sp. | reverse complement strand
GTTGTAGTTCACGCGCGGTTCGGCGCCGAACTCCGTGATGTCGTAAAGGTCGGGTGCCCGTTCCAGCAATTCTTCCACGGCGCGGATGCCGGCCATGCCATTGCCGATGACAACCAGCCGGGGGCGGCCCGATGGGACATTGTTGGCGGCCGGTGGGGCGGAGAAGGGGGTCATGTCTGGCTCCATCCATCTCTTGCGCAAAAAATGCGCAATAAAAAAGGCGCCCGACCGTGCATCGTCCCCCGCCTGGGGACAGTCACACGTTCGGACGCCATTATCCGGTGGGGCCCGGCCTTGGACCCCCTATATCTGCCCTCCCCGCCGGGAAGGGCCGTCGCAACGCTGCATCGCCTTGCGCCGCATCCCTATTTGCGAATGGCGTGCCAAGGTGGCAACCCCTTGGAATTGTTGGATTCAGGGGGTGGGCGAGGGGTGCCGGATGCGGTTCGTCTGCCGATATTTAAGGCAGCGTGAGGCATGTGATGCATTTTTATGCAGCCGTGGCACGGGATGGCGGGGCAAAGTCCCGGAATCCCGCGCCTGCCCCCGCTGGCACGGCCATTGCTGAATGAAGACTGTCCCGAGGCAGGGATATTCCATCGTCCAACGGCGGACGACCAGGCAGAGGCGGGGGTATCCCCCGTCGCAACGCATGGCCGCCGACCGGGAACCGGCAGGCGGCCCGGACGACAAAGGCAGCAACGATGGATATCCGCAACAAGGCCAGCCGCATCGATCTGTTCACGCTGAAAAGCGTGCAGATGCGGGCCTTTCACATGACATGGTTCGCCTTCTTCCTGTGTTTTTTCGGCTGGTTCGGCATCGCCCCGCTGATGGCCGTGGTGCGTGACGATCTGGGCCTGAGCAAGGGACAGATCGGCAATATCATGATCGCGTCGGTGGCCATCACCGTGGCCGTGCGCCTGATCATCGGGCCGATGTGCGACCGGTTCGGGCCACGCCGCACCTATACGGGCCTGCTGGCCCTGGGGTCGGTGCCGGTCATGTGTGTGGGCCTTGCCGACAGTTACGAGACCTTCCTGCTGGCGCGGCTGGCCATCGGCGCCATTGGCGCCGCCTTTGTCATCACGCAGTATCATACCTCGGTGATGTTCGCGCCCGGCGTCGTGGGCACGGCCAATGCCACCACGGCGGGCTGGGGCAATCTGGGCGGTGGCATCACGCAGATGGTGATGCCGCTGGTCCTGACCGGCATCCTGTTCCTGGGCGTGGACAAGACGCATGCCTGGCGGCTGGCCATGGTGGTGCCGGGTCTGGTGCTGCTGGTCGCGGCCCTGGCCTATTGGCGCTTCACCCAGGATTGCCCGGACGGTGATTTCAAGGATTTGCGCGCCGCCGGCCGTCTGCCGCCCGCCGGTGGGGGGAAGGGCAAGGGCGGGTTCCTGACGGCCCTGTCCGATATCCGCGTCTGGGCCCTGTTCATTGCCTATGGAGCCTGTTTCGGCGTTGAACTGACCCTGCACAATATCGCGGCCATCTATTTCTTCGACACGTTCAAGCTCGACCTGGCCACCGCCGGCATCATCGCGGGCCTGTTCGGATCGATGAGCCTGTTTGCCCGCACGCTGGGCGGCTTTCTGTCCGATCGCTGGGCCGGGCAGGCGGGGTTGCAGGCCCGCGTGCGGCTGCTGTTCCTGGTGCTGTTTGCCGAAGGTCTGGCGCTGATCCTGTTCTCGCAGATGACTGTGCTGTGGGTGGCGGTGACGGCGATGTTGTTCTTCTCCCTGTTTGTGCAGATGGGCTGCGGTGCCACTTTCGGCATCGTGCCGTTTGTGAACCGCAAGGCGCTGGGGTCCGTGTCGGGCATTGTCGGGGCCGGCGGCAATATGGGGGCGGTGGCGGCCGGCTTCCTGTTCAAGGCGGAGGGCATTACCTATCAGCAGGGGTTGCTGTATCTGGGCATTGCGGTGACGCTGGCCTCTTTGCCAACGCTGCTGATCCGGTTCACGGAGGGTGTGGTGGAAGAGGTGCGGGGCGTGGTCCCCGTGCCGGCGGAGTGAGGGTGGCAGACACAAGCATGGCCAACACCGAACCCAATATCCTGGTCATCGATGGCAATCCCGACCGCGCCGCCGTGGTGGAGCGTGGGCTGGTGGAGGCGGGGTGGGTCCGCGTCAGCACGATCGGCCCCTCGGTCAATCTGCTGGCCCGCATCCAGGCGCTGGCGCCCGATGTCATCATCATCGATCTGGAAAACCCGGACCGCGACACGCTGGAACAGATGTTCCAGGTCAGTCGCGTGGTCCAGCGGCCCATCGCCATGTTTGTGGATCAGAGCGACAGCCACATGATCCATGCCGCCATCGATGCGGGCGTCAGCGCCTATGTCGTGGATGGTTTGCGCCAGGACCGGATCAAGCCGATCGTGGAGACGGCCATCACCCGCTTCAACGCCTTCGACCGGCTGCGGCGGGAACGGGACGAGGCGCAGTCCAAATTGCAGGACCGCAAGCAGGTGGAAAAAGCCAAGGGCCTGCTGATGAAACATCGCGGCCTGTCGGAGGAGGACGCCTACAATCTGATGCGGCGTACCGCCATGAAACAGAACCGCAAACTGTCCGACATCGCGCAGAGCGTGATAACCGCCTTCGAGATGGAGATTTGAGAATGGCCGAGATCGTCAAGCTGGGCTTCGCGCCCCTGGTGGATTGCGCCATTCCCGTCGTGGCGGCGGAAAAGGGCTTCGCGGCCGCCCAGGGTATCGACCTTGTCGTGGAACGCGCGCCTTCCTGGGCGGCGTTGCGGGACAAGCTGGCCTTCGGGCTGGTGGATGGGGCGCATATCCTGGCACCGCTGGCCCTGGCCCTGCATCACGGCATCGCGGGGGTGCCGGCCACACCCGTGCTGGTGCCGGTGTCGCTGGGCCTGGGCAATAATGCGATCACCGTGTCGCTGGATCTGTATGAACGTATGGTGGCCGTGGCACCGGATGTGATGGCGGGACCGGCCGCCCTGCGTGCCCGTGCGCTACGCCCCATCATCGATGCCGACCGGGCGGCGGGCAAGCCGTTGCTGTCCTTCGTCACCGTGTTCCATTTCTCGTGCCATCATTACGAGTTGCTGAAATGGCTGGCCGACGGCGGGATCGACGGGGGCCGCGAGGTGAATATCGGCGTCATCACGCCGCCCCGCATGGTGGAAAGCCTTACCGCCGGCTGGATCGACGGTTTCTGCACTGGGGAGCCCTGGAACCAGCGGGCCGTGCAGCGGGGCGTGGGCAAGGTGGTGGTGACCAAGGCTGATATCCGGCCCGACGGTCTGGAAAAGGTGCTGGGCCTGCGTACCGATTGGGCGGAGGAGCATCCGGCCAGGGTTGCTGCCCTGGTCCGCGCCATCGTGAATGCCGCTGAGTGGAGCCGCGACCCCGGCAACCGCGCGGAACTGGCCCGGCTGCTGGCAGAGGCGCAATATGTTGGCCTTTCCGCCGACCTGATCGAGCTGACCTTGCGGGGCGCCATCCCCGCCCCCAACCGCAACCGTCCCGACGTGGCCGATGCTTATCGCCTGCTGCTGGAAATGACGGCGGCCGGGCAGATCGACCTGTCAGCCGACGACCGCACTGCACTGGCCGAGGCGGTATGGCGGCCGGATCTGTATGACGAGGCGATGGGCATCTGAGCAGGCGCGCGGTGCGAATGGGAAATTGCGGTTCAGATTGCTTCCAATCTGGAAACGTATCTGTCTGGATATATTGAGGGATAGCTGCATTCAATCGTATTTTCACCCCTGTTAGGGCGGATTAATAGCCATAAATCGGGTGTGTATCATCTTTGATTTATCGCAATTCTGGCCTGATTTCATATCCGGGCAAGGGGGCGCAGAGTGCTTAAAGTCATTATCAATTTGTCGATAAAAATAAAATTAGCTCTGTCTTTTACTGCTATCCTTATAATTATAGCATTAATGGGAATATTTGTAAATTATGAGCTTTCGGTTGTGCGCAAGACCACCGAATGGAGCACACATACTTACAAAGTTCTCGATAGTATTGACGCTGTCGTGATGGGAATGGTGAACCAGGAAACCGGTTTGCGTGGCTATCTTCTTTCTGGCAAGAAGGAATTTCTGGAACCCTATGCGGCCGGCGGGAAGCTTGCGGCGGACAGTTGGCGGCAGGCGAAGGAACTGACCAAGGACAATCCGGCCCAGCAGAAGCGGCTGGACGATTTGAAACTGGCCATGGAGAAATGGCAGACGGGCGTTGCTGATCGGGAGATCGCGTTGATGGCCAATCCTGCCACGGTGCAGGCCGCCCGTGACATGGAAGCAGGTGGTGCGGGGAAAGCTTCGTTCGACAACCTGCGTCGCATCGCCGAAGACATCCGGGAGGTGGAGCGTCAGCTGCTGGAAGTCCGGGCGGGGAACCAAAGCAATGCGCTTGATGCTTCCGGAACGGCGACGTGGGCAGGTATGGCGGCGGCGTGCCTCCTGTCCATCCTGTTCGGTTTCCTGCTGTCCCGCGGCGTGAGCACCCCGGTCGTCGCCATTTCCGGCGTGATGCGCCGGTTGGCCGCGAATGACAAGGCGGTGGACGTGCCGTATCGCCAGCGCCGCGATGAGATCGGGGAAATGGCGGCGGCGGTCCAGGTCTTCAAAGAGAATGCCATCGAGATGGAGCGCCTGCAGGCCGCCCAGGAGGCGCAGAAGGCCACGGCCGAGGCCGAACGCCGCGCCGGCATGCTGAAGCTGGCGGATGCGTTCGAGGCACGGGTGAAGGGTGTCGTGGAGACGGTAGCGTCGGCCGCGACGGAGATGCAGGCTACCGCATCTGCCATGTCCGGCACGGCGGAGGAGACGAGCCGTCAGGCGATGGTTGTCGCGTCGGCGTCCGAACAGGCGTCCGCCAATGTCCAGACCGTCGCCAGCGCCACGGAGGAATTGTCATCTTCCATACAGGAAATCGGACGTCAGGTATCGACCTCCAGCCAGATCGCCGGTCAGGCGGCGGTGGAGACCAAGCGCACCTCCGACACCATGGTGGCTCTGGTCACGGCGGCCCAGCAGATCGGTGATATTATCAAACTGATCAATGAAATCGCTGGGCAGACCAACCTTCTGGCGCTGAATGCCACGATCGAGGCGGCACGCGCCGGTGATGCGGGCAAGGGCTTCGCCGTCGTCGCGTCGGAGGTGAAGGCACTTGCCAACCAGACCGCCCGCGCGACCGATGAAATTCAGGCGAAGGTCACCGAAATCCAGTCGGCAACCGGCGGCGCCAAACTGGCGGTCGAAGGTGTCGAAAGGACCATTGACCGGTTGAACGAAATCTCCGGCAACATTGCCGCCGCCATTGAACAGCAGAGTGCCGCCACGCGGGAGATTTCCTCCAATGTTCAGCAGGCAGCGCATGGCACGCAGGAGGTCAATACCAACATCTCCGGCGTAAGCCAGGCGGCGTCGGAGGCCGGTGCGGCGGCGACCCAGGTTCTGGGTTCGGCGAATGGTCTTTCGCGGGAGGCTGAGATTCTACGCCGCGAGGTGGAGAGCTTTATCGCCACCGTTCGCGCTGCGTAAAACGCAGTTGAGTAAAGCCATCGGTGGGCGCAGGAGAGCCGCCGCCCACCGATGGCATTGGGGTTACGCCGCTTCGGGTTTCGCATGCCGTTCATAGAGAAACCGCAGCACCGACGCCCGGTAGCCGATGTAACGGGCATCGTCGGACAGGTCCAGCCGGCGGCGGGGGCGGGGCAGGTCGACCGTCAGCACCTCGCCGATGGTGGCGGACGGGCCGTTGGTCATCATCACGATCCGGTCGGACAGCAGCACAGCCTCGTCCACATCATGGGTGATCATGATGACGGTGCTGTTCAGGCGGGTCTGGATTTCCATCACCGTGTCCTGAAGATGGGCGCGGGTCAGGGCGTCCAGCGCACCGAACGGTTCATCCATCAGCAGAACCTTGGGTTCCATGGCAAGCGCGCGGGCGATGCCCACGCGCTGCTTCATGCCGCCCGACAATTCGTCGGGACGCTTGTCCACCGCATGATCCATATGGACCAGCCGCAGATTGTGCAGCGTCCAGTCATGGCGTTCGGCCGCCGACTTGGATGACCCGAACACCTTGTCCACGGCCAGCCGCACATTCTGGTACGCGGTCAGCCAGGGCAGCAGGGAATGGTTCTGGAACACTACGGCGCGATCGGGGCCGGGGCTGTTCACCTCCTGCCCGTCCAGGATGACGCCGCCGGCGGTGCAGCGGGTCAGGCCCGCCACGATGTTCAGCAAGGTGGACTTGCCACAGCCGGAATGGCCGATGATGGAGACGAACTGCCCCCGATCGATGCTCAGGTTCACGTCGGTGACAGCGTGGAAGACACGGCCGCCGACGCGGAAATCCATGCCGACATTCTCAAGGGAAAGGTAGGGATGGGTCATGCTCGTCTCCTCGTCCTTACCCGACCTTGCGGCCGGCGATACGGTTGCCGATCAGGGTGATCACGCGGTCCAGCAGGAAGCCGACAAGGCCGACATAGACCAGCGCCAGGATGATTTCGCTCATCAGGGAACTGTTCCAGGCGTCCCAGATGAAGAAGCCGATGCCGACGCCGCCGATCAGCATCTCCGCCGCCACGATGGCCAGCCAGGACAGGCCGATGCCGATCTTCAGCCCGGTGAAGATAAAGGGAACCGAAGAGGGCAGCATGATGCGGAAGAAGAATTCCAGCGGCGACAGGCGCAGCACGCGGGCCACATTGCGGTAATCCTGCGGGATCTGCCGCACGCCCACGGCCGTGTTCAGAATGATCGGCCAGATAGAGGTGATGAAGATCACGAAGATGGCCGACGGGTCGGCCTGGCGGAAGGCTGCCAGCGAAATGGGCAGCCAGGCCAGCGGCGGGACCGTCCGCAGCACCTGGAAGATCGGGTCCAGCCCCCGGAAGGCCAGGCTGGATTGTCCGATCAGCACGCCCAGTGCGATGCCGGTGATGGCCGACAGGGTGAAACCGACGGCGACCCGCTTCAAACTGGCGGCCAGATGCCAGAACAGGCCCTTGTCCACGCCGCCATTGTCAAAGAAGGGATCGATGATCAGTTCCCAGGTGTCGGTGACCACCCGCGACGGCGGCGGCAGGGAGGAACCGGCCCCCCGGCAGGCCAGTTCCCAGATGCCCAGCAATGTGACCAGGGCCACGATGAGGGGAAGCAGATCGAAAAGCTTGGCCCGTGCCTGCAGCAGGGCCGATTGCAGGGTGGCGGCCAGGGCGGAAAGCCCGCCGCCACCCTGCACCCGTGCCACGACACTATTCTCGCTGATCGTCGACATGTTTATTTCCTCCCCAGAACTCAGGCGATACGCTTGATGCCGAGCGATGCGAGATAGGCCGCCGGGTTGGCGGGATCGAAGGTGCGGCCGTCGAAGAATTTCTCCACGCCGCGCGAGGGGCCGGCCGGAACGTCGGCGGCCCCGACGATTTTCGCGGCGTCACGCCACAAATCCTGGCGGTTGACCTTGGCGATCAGAGCCTTGGTGTCCAGATCGGCGGGCAGATAGCCCCAGCGCTGATCCTCGGTCAGGAACCAGAGGTCATGGCTCTGATACGGATAGGAGGCGTGGTCGCGCCAATATTTCATGATTTCGGGGCTGTCCTTGACCACACGCCCGTCGCCATAATCGATGGTGCCCGTGGCGCGGCCCAGAATGTCCTCCACCGGCGCCTTGAACCATTCACGGCCCGAGACGATCTGGCACATCTCCTCCTTGTTCTCCGGCTTGTCGCACCAGATCTGCGCCTCGATCACGGCGGCCAGCAGGGCCTTGGCGGCGTTGGGGTTCTTTTCCACCCAGTCGGCGCGCATGGCGAAGCTCTTTTCCGGATGGTCGTGCCACAGCTCGCCCGTGGTCAGCGCCGTGAAGCCGATGCCCTGGTTCACCAGCTGGGCGTTCCAGGGTTCGCCCACACAGAACGCCTCCATCGTATCGACCTTCATGTTGGCCACCATCTGCGGCGGCGGCACCACGATGGTGGAGACATCCTTGTCCGGGTCGATGCCGTTGGACGCCAGCCAGTAGCGCATCCACAGGTCATGCGTGCCGCCGGGGAAGGTGACGGCACACTTCACCTCCTTGCCCTCCGCCTTGGCCTTGGCAAAGGCTTCCTTCAGGCCGGTGGCCTTGGTGGTGATGCCCATGCCCTTGTACCGGTTAGCAACGGAGATGCACTGGCCGTTGGTGTTCAGCCGCGCCAGGATGGCCATGGGCAGCGGCTGGTTGTTCTTCGTCACCTTGCCCGTGGAGATCAGGTAGGGCATGGGGGTCAGGATATGCGCGCCGTCGATACCGCCGGCCGCCGATCCCAGTTCCAGATTGTCGCGGGTCGTGCCCCAGCTTGCCTGTTTCACGACATTCACGTCGGGCATGCCGTATTTGGCGTACAGGCCCTTCACCTTGGCCACGATCAGCGGTGCGCTGTCGGTCAGGGCGATGAAGCCCAGCGTGGCGCCCGTGACCTCCGGCGCGGCGGCGGCCCAGGCGGCCCCACCCGGCAGGGCGGTGCGCGCGGCGGTCAGGATGGCGGCGGCGCCGGCGGCCTTTGCCGTATTGGTCAGCAGCGAACGGCGGGTCAGGCCGGCGGGGGATTTGTCGGTCTGGCTCATGATGCGCGGGCTCCCTGTTTCCGGCTGGTGGCCGGGCTGAAAATGAAAACGGCGCTCCGACGACATCCAGGGGCGATAAAAGCCCGTGCAGGTCATCGGAGCGCCGTTGCTCCAGGCGATCCCAGCGTCGGAATCGCAATTTCGGCACCGCGGCCCCGGACCGTTACCAGCCCGGAGAAAAGGCATCGTCACCTTCATGCCGCGAGTGCGAGACGATATTAGCGAGAAGTGTGCCAAGTGCCGGGGATGGCGAAAGGCAAATGGTTAATTGTTGTTTATCAAGAGTGTGGCTGCCGGTTTTCGCAGGAAGGGCCGCTCATGCGCCGAAAAGCGGCAGCGGGAACGCTCAAGTTGCAGGCGGTGATGGCGCGGATTTGTGCAGATGCGCCGCGTGGTGATTTTTTGGGCGGTGGCTGTTGCGCTTTGGCGCTCTCATACCAGCGTCACGAAATCATGACCGATGGTCAAGATTTCGTGTATCTCAGTCGCCGGCGGGCGCATCCGCGCCCTTGGCTACGCGGCATGGGCCGCGCGGCGGCAGTCCCGCCGTACCATCGGTCAAGAATTTTGACCGATGGTATCACAACCCTTCGAGGCACCGGCGGAGGTGGATGGACAGGGGGCCACCCCTCCCGCCGGGGGCGGGCGGCCCCGGCGGATCAGTAGCTGTATTCCAGCGACAGCCAGAATTTCTTCCGATCGGCAAAGGCGCCGTCGCCGTCATAATCGGCATATTTGGTGCTGATGGTGACCTTCGGTCCCAGCTTCACCGCCGCCTCCAGATTGACCTCGCTGCCATAGGACAGATCAATCCTTTCGGCTTCGAAATCATGGCACCAGAGGGCCGCTGAAAACCCCGTGACGCGGCCCCAGTCCAGCTTTGTTTCGTAACCGATACGGCCATAGGCATCGGTAACGCCGTTGGCCGGGGTGGTCAGGAACACGTCGGCATAACCCTGGAACTTGTGCAGTGTGGCCAGTGGCGTGGCAAAGCCGCGCACCCCGTCGCCTTCCAGGCTTTCATAGCCGCCGCCCACGGAAATGCCGGCATAGCTGGCGGTCAGTTCCAGCCCGACATAATCCAGCGAGATGTCGCGCGGGTTGCCTTCGTAGTCGCTCTGGTGCGCATAGTCGGCGGCATAGGTCAGGGCAACCTTGTCCAGCGTGACCTTGCCGGCCACGCGTCCGCCATAGGTGGCGGTGGACAGCAGCGGCTGTTCCTCCAGGTCCAGCAGATAGCCATAGCCCGTGACTTTGGCGATGGGGGCCAGGGTCAGACCGGCATTGAACAGGTGGCTGTCGCCCTCGAACGCGCCCTGCGGGCTTTTATGGCTGAAGACACGGTTGACCTGGGCCACATAGGCGTAGGTCAGGTCCAGCTTGTCGATGGCCTGACTGTTGATCTTGACTGCATCCAAGGTCTGTTCGTTCTGGCGGAAACCGACGGCACCGATGAAACGCTGATTGTCCAGGTTCAGGCGCTGGCGGCCGACCGTGATGCTGGTTTTGGGCAGGCCGGTATAATCCACCTGCAACCGGTTCAGTTCCATGCCGTCCGGATCGGCGATCACCGGCCGGCGGGTCTTGCCGTTCAGGCTGTCATTGAAGGACTGGTTCATATGGGCCACGGTTTCCGCCTCCGCCAGAAGGGAGAATCCGTTGATCTTGCCCGTCTGGAAACCGGTGCGGGCGCGCACCGTGTGGGCCGTGGCCTCCTGCGGCAGGCCGGCCTGATCGACAGTTTCCAGGCGGTAGCGGAAATCCAGCAGGAACTTGCCATCCTTGATCAGGGCGGCAACGTCCGATGCGGCCGCCGGCAGGGCGGTCAGCGACAGGACGGGAACAAGGATCAACAGGGACAGGCTGCGCGCGTTTTGTTTCCGCGTCGTCATCTGAGGCTCCAATAAAAAAAGGCGCCTAAACATCCCAGGTTCTTCCCAGGTGTTCAGACGCCATTGTCCGGGGGGCCGGATGCACCGGCCTATGAAGGGGGAGACCGCCGTTGGCCTCATGCCCGCTTGATAAAAAGCAATTCTTGTGCCGCAAATGCGAAGCGCATATTTCTTAAAAAATCAATAACGCGCAACCATTCAACGCCCAATTTGGGGGCAGTGCAGCGTGGCAATTGCGCGATCAGGCGCCACAACTTTCCCGGACGATCAGTTCGGTGGGCAGAAGTTCGGCGCGGTGATCGGTCAGCGGGTCCAGGATCTGCGACACCAGTTTGCGGCCCGCCTCCGCCGTGTCCTGGCGGATGGTGGTCAGCGCCGGGGTGCTGAGCCGTGCCAGCAGCATGTCGTCATAGCCGACGACCGATACGTCGCGCGGCACCGACAGGTCGGCCCGGCGCAACGCCCGCATGGCGCCCAGCGCGATCAGGTCCGACGCGGCCACGATGCCGTCGAAGGCGGCGCCCCGGCGCAGCAGCCTGCCAACGGCGGCCTCCGCCGATTCCAGTTCGAATTCGGCGGCGATGTCCAGCTTGGGGTCGGCCTCCAGCCCGCTTTCGGAAAGGGCCTCCCAATATCCCTTGCGGCGCTGCTGCGCCTCCGGGTCATTGCCGCCCAGGAACATGATGCGCTTGCGGCCCAGCCGCGCCAGATGCAGCGTGGACCGCCGCCCGCCCTGGAAATTGTCCGACCCGATGGTGCAGTAATCCTGCCCGGGCAATTGCGCTCCCCAGACGGCGAAGCGGGCATTGGTGGCGGCCAGCCGGTTGAACGCCTCATGCAGCGTGCCCTGGCCCAGGAAGATGACGCCGCTGGCCCGGCTGGTGGTGACGGTGGCGACCAGATCGTCGTAACCGGCCGGTGCCACATGGCTGACCGTGAAGTCGCAGTCCCGCGCCCGCGCCGCCTCCCCGATATTGGCCAGCAGTTCCAGGAAGAACGGATGCGACAGGGGCAGGGCGCGGCCATGCACAAAGGGGGTGACGATGACGATCGTTCCCTCCGCCCCGATCGGGCTGGCCGGCATGTAGTGGCGGAACGGATAGTCATGTTCGCGTGCCAGGGCCCAGATGCGCTGCTTGGTACGCGTGCTGATGGTGGGATGGTCGTTCAGTGCGCGCGACACCGTCGCCACCGACACATCGGCCAGCTTCGCCAGATCCTCAAGCGTGGTTTTGGAGTTGCTGGACACGGCCTTCAGGGTCAAAGCTGGCAGAAAGGGAAAGCGCCGCAGCATAGCGCATGGGAGGGGGGAAATTGCAAGTCAGTGACGAGAACACCGGGAACGCACCCGGTGACCGGGTGTGCGTGCGCCGGCCGCTGCTATCCAACCGCCAGATCTGGAACATGTGCTGCGGCCTGTTCGGGGTACAGATCGTCTGGGGCCTGCACAATGTGAATACCAGCCGCATTTTCCAGGCGCTGGGCGTCGATATCGCCGATCTGCCCATCCTGTGGATCGCGGCCCCCATCACCGGTCTGCTGGTCCAGCCCATCGTGGGCTGGCTGTCGGACCGGACCCGCTCCCCCCTGGGGCGGCGGCGGCCCTATCTGCTGGCGGGTGCGGTGCTGTCGGCCCTGGCCCTGGTGGTCATGCCCAACGCGTCCACGCTCTGGGCCTGTTCGCTGACGCTGTGGCTGCTGACGGCGTCCGTCAATATCGCCATGGAGCCTTTCCGCGCCCTGGTGGCCGACACCCTGCCCGACGAACAGCGCACGCAGGGCTTCGCCACGCAGGTGTTCTTTATCGGGGCCGGCGCCGTCTTCGCCTCGCTTCTGCCCTGGATCATGTCGCATCTGTTCGGGTTGAGCGTGCGCAGTGATGGGGAGGCGCTGCCGCCATCGGTGCGCGCCGCCTTCTATGTTGGCGCCCTGTGCCTGCTGGCCGTCGTGTCCTGGACCGTCTTCACCACGCCGGAACAGGCGCCGCCGCCCGCACCGGCGCGGACGCCGGGGCCTTCCCCGATCGCACCTCCCGGCAGGGCGTTGCGCGGTGGCGCCTTGTGGATGACCGGTGGCGGCGCGCTTGCCGGTTTCGCGTTCGTCACGGGGCAGGAACGGGAAATCCACTTCATCGCGGCCCTTGCCGCCGCCTTCGGTCTGGCCCAGATCGCCGTCACCTGGCTGCGCGGTCGGGGGGCCGCATCGCTGGGCATGCTGGAGATCGTGGAGGATATCCTGCTGATGCCGCTGATGCTGAAGCGGCTGGCGCTGGTGCAGTTCTTCACCTGGTTCGGCCTGTTCGCCATGTGGATCTATACCGTGCCGGCCGTCGCCGCCCGGCATTACGGCACCATGGATGCCGCGTCGGCCGCCTATAACGAGGGCGCGGACTGGGTCGGGGTGCTGTTCGCGGGATATAATGGCGTGGCGGCGCTGGCCGCGCTCGCCCTGCCGGCCCTGGCCGCCCGCACGGGACGCCGGGCCTGCCACGCCGCCTGCCTGTTGCTGGGGGCGGCGGGACTGGCCGGTTTCCGGGTCGTCGATGATCCGGCATGGCTCTGGCTGCCATCGGTCGCCATCGGCATTGCCTGGGCCGCGATCCTGTCCATCCCCTATGCCCTGCTGGCCGGGGCCGTGCCGGCGCGCAAGGCCGGGGTTTATATGGGCATCCACAACATCTTCCTGGTGCTGCCGCAACTGGTGGCCGCCACGATCCTGGGCCCCCTGGTGGGAACCCTGCTGGGGGGCCAGGCCATCCATGCCCTGACCCTGGCGGCCGTTTCCCTGTCCATCGCAGCTTTCTGCATGCTGTTCGTTCCCCGGGAATAGCGGCGGGTCCTGTCATCATGGCCGGCATTGCTGCATCTGCTTACGCAAAATTTGCATAATCGTGTGCCATAACGGACCAGAATCCGAACCGGAAACGGGGCCAAAATTCGCAGGAAATGCGCAGCGCGGGAAAATTTTTATCAATATAAACAATGAAATATAAGGAATCTGTCCTGCCTCAAAAATTTGCACTTGCGCCTTACGCAAGTTTGCGCAAAATTACGCAAACAAGATGATTGCTGCCCGGAAGGAACGTGGTCGGTGCTGTGGGTGCCGGGCACGGGGGGCAGAAAATCCGAAAGGGGAGGAGACAGGAAGTGAAGGGTCAGAAGATCAACCGCGGCCGCGGTCTGTGGCTGCGCGGCGGCGTTTCGCTGCTCGCGCTGGGCCTTGTCGGGGCGAATGGGGCGATGGCGCAGACCGCCGCCGAACCGAAGGCCGAAGCGGCCCCCGTGCTGGAAGAGATCGTTGTCGTCGGTGTGCGCGCCGCGCTGGAAAGCGCGCTCGACATCAAGCGCAATGCCGGCACCGTGGTGGACAGTATCACCGCCACCGATATAGGCGCCTTCCCGGACAAGTCCGTGTCGGAGGCGCTGCAGCGCGTGCCCGGCATCACCGTGTCGCGCCTGCAATCATCCGATGACAGCACGCACCCGTCGGGGGAGGGCACGTCCGTCCTGATCCGCGGCCTGACCCAGGTCCGCACCGAATTCAACGGCCGTGACAGTTTCTCCGCCGACAGCTATCGCGGCCTGAACTTCAACGACGTCTCGCCCGAACTGATGGCCGGCGTCGACAGCTACAAGAACCAGACGGCGGACATGATCGAAGGCGGCATTGCCGGTACGGTCAATCTGCGCACGCGTCTGCCGTTCGACAGTGACGGGCTGGCCATCGCCGGCAACGTCAAGGGCTCCTACGGCGACCGGTCCAAGAAATGGACCGGGGAATATTCCGGCATGATCAGCAATGTCTGGGAGACCAATGCCGGCAAGTTCGGGCTGCTGGCCAATCTGGCGCGGTCCCATGTCGTGACGCGGACCGAAAGCGTCATCATGGACAAGATCGACACCTATTGCTCGGCCGGTGCCACCGATGCCTCGGGCAAGGCCATCATCAATTCCGACGGCTCCGTCGCCTGTACGGCCAACCCGTTCGGCGGCACGGGCTGGGCCTATATGCCGGACGGCATCCGCTATTCGCTGGTTGATTATGACCGCACGCGGCGCGGCACGTCGCTGGCCGGGCAGTATGAGAATGACGATGGCAGCTTCCAGGCCACCGTGCAGTACACCCATTCCAAGTATCACAATGCCTGGCTGGAAAATGCCAGCCATGTGATCCTGGACGGCAATGCCTATGGCTCGTCGGCCTTCCGGGTGCGCAACAGCTCCGTCATCGGCCCGGCCACGGGATCGCCAGCCTTGAAATTCGGGGCCGACGGCATGCTGGAAAGCGGGCTGCTGACCCAGGGTCATGGAAGCTGGCGCGGCTCGTGGGACAGTTTGCAGGATGCGATTAACACTGGCTCGGCGGTGCCCGGCAAGCCGTTCGTGAACTATTGCGGCAATGGCGCCTGCAGCAGCACCACCCTTCAGGACGGCCTCTATTTCCAGAACGAGGCGCGGAATTTCGACCATCGTGAGGGCACCAAGGACCTGTCCTTTAATGTGAAATGGGACGTGAACGACCGTCTGCACACCAGCTTCGACGTGCAGCGCATTACGGCCTCGGCCACCAATGACGATATCCTGGTCGCCACCGGCTCCATGGCCGACATGCAATATTCGGTCGGCAAGGACGGGGTGCCCAATGTCGTGATGAAGCCGGGGTCCAACGTCAATTATGCGCCGGGTGGCCTGACCAACCCGCATAATTACTGGATCCCCTTCATCCAGGCGCATCTGGAGGATAATAGCGCCAAGGAGACGGCTTTCCGGGGCGACGCCACCTATGACCTGGATGCCGGCGATGGCTGGCTGAGTTCGCTGAAGGTCGGTGTCCGCCATGCCGACCGCAAGCAGACGGTCCGCTATTCCACCTTCAACTGGAGCCCCGTCGCCGCCAGTTGGAACTGCAACGGTCCCGGTTTCAATGCCGACAGCACGGGTGGGGCCTATCCCGCCGGCTGCGGCAACGGCCAGCCCTTCAAGGGCTATGGCGCCGGTATCTGGGACACGGTCAGCCTGGGGGACGATTTCTACAATGGCGATGTCTATCCCAATGGCGAACTGGTCTATCTGTCGCGCGACGTGCTGAAGGATCGTGACCGGCTGGTGAAGTCGCTGTCGGGTCCTAACACCAACAACCCCGTCTCGCCGGGCTGGGTGCCGATCTGTGATCGTCCGGGCCTGCCGTCGGGCAGTTGTTTCCTGCCGTCCGAGGTGATGCATGTGCAGGAAAAGACCAATGCCGGCTATGCCATGCTGCGCTTTGGCGGCGGCGACATGACGATCTTCAACGGCATCACGGTCGACGGCAATGTCGGCGTCCGTATCGTGCAGACCAAGATCAACAGCGAGGGCAGCGTCGGCTTCCCCACCAATACGGCGCTGTTGCAGTTGCAGGGCACGCCCTGCGGATCGACCCTGCCGCCCGGTGCCGTCGTGAACCCCGCCTGTTCCCTGACCCCGGCCATCCTGGCCTTTGCCAACGGGTCGGGCACGCCGGACAATTTCAAGACCGACTACACCAATGTCCTGCCCAGCTTCAATGTGCGCTTCGGGCTGGATGATGATCAGTATGTGCGCTTCGCCGCTTCCCGCGCCATGGCGCGCCCGGATTTCGGCCTGCTGCGCAACTTCGTCTCCATCCAGTCACCGGTGATCGATACGACGGCCAGTTCGCCCTATCTGATCAAGAATGCCAGCGGGCAGGTGACGGGCTATGACTTCGTGTTCCGGGCGGAATCCGGCTATGCCGGCCTGAAGCCGCTGAAGGCCGATCAGTTCGACCTTGGGTACGAATATTATATCGGCAAGAGCGGCCTGTTCTCGGTCGGTGGCTTCTACAAGAAGCTGCGCAACTCCATCTCCTATGGCGAGTTCGTGCGCGAATTCACCAATGACAGCTCGACCCAGACCGTGATCATGCGCGGTCCGCGCAATCAGAAGGGCGGGGGGGAGCTGTACGGCTTCGAAACCTCCTACCAGACCTTCTTCGACTTCCTGCCCGGCATCTGGAACGGGCTGGGCATGCAGGTCAACTACACCTATGTCGACCAGTCTGGGATCAACAATTCCAATCTGGTGACGCAGGGTGCGCTGGATGCCGGCGGTACGGGCGGCTTTGGTGCCGGCCTGGACGTGTCGGGTGGCCGGGGTGCCGTGATCGACAGCCACAAGCTGGCCGGCATCTCCGCGCACACCTACAATATCGTCGGCCTGTATGAGCAGGGGCCGATCGGTCTGCGCCTTGCCTATAACTGGCGGTCGCGCTTCCTGACCAACAATCTGGATTGCTGCATCGGCCTGCCGGTGTTCCAGAAGGCGGCGGGCTTCCTGGACGGTTCCATCCGCTACTCGATCTCCGAGAATCTGGAGGTCGCGCTGGAAGGCACCAACCTGCTGGACACCAAGATCGTTTATCAACAGCAGATCTTTGGTGACAGTGCCGTCACGCCGGGCGCCAAGCCTGTCTTCAAGGATGCCAACTGGGGCAAGGCCGATCGCCGGTTCCAGGTCGGTGCCCGCGTGAAGTTCTGATCCTCCCCAGGGGCGCCGCACCTCACTCCCTCCGCGGCGCCTCTCTTTTTCTCAACTGCACCTTTGCGAAAGTTTGGGCTGGCGGGGTTCAATCAGCACGACCGTCACCCCGGCGAAGGCCGGGGCCCAGGCGTATAGCGGCTTCTGCCGCGACAAGGCTCATATCGGCGCTGATCGTGCCTTACACTGGACCCCGGCCTTCGCCGGGGTGACGGTGGAAGGGGTGGCAACGAAGGCGCTCAGGGGATGGGGTTGGCCAGATGCGGTCGGATGAAGGACAAACGGCACAGCGCCTCCGGGTGGTGATCCTGGGCGGTGGGACGGCGGGCTGGATGGTGGCGTCCGGCCTGTCGCGGCTGTTGCCGGCCGGCGAATACGACCTGACCCTGGTGGAGAGCGAGGAGATCGGGACTGTCGGGGTGGGGGAGGCGACGCTGCCCCATATCAAGCAGTTCAACGACCGTCTGGGTATCGACGAAGCCGAATTCATGCGCGCCACCGGCGCCACCATCAAGCTGGGCATCGAATTTGTCGGCTGGAACCAGCCCGATGACCGTTACATCCACCCGTTCGGCGCCTTCGGTGAACCCTGGGCGGGGGTGGATTTCCAGCATCACTGGGCGCGCGCCCGGCTGGCCGGGATCGATGCCGGGTCGTTGCAGGATTATTCCTTCGCCGTGGCCCTGTGCCGGGCCGGGGGTTTCGACCACCCGGTGACGGACGCGGGGTCGATCCGGTCCAGCTATTCCTATGCCTACCATTTCGATGCCGGGCTTTATGCGGAATTCCTGCGCGGCTGGGCCGTCGCGCGGGGCGTGAAGCGGGTGGAGGGGCGGATCATCGATGTCACCCGCGATGGCGAAAGCGGGCATGTCACCCGCCTGACCCTGGCCGCCGGCAATGGCATCGACGGTGATTTCTTCATCGATTGCAGCGGTTTTCGCTCACTGCTGGTCGGGGGCGCGATGCAGGTTCCCTGGTGCGACTGGTCGCATTGGCTCCCCTGCGACCGGGCGCTGGCGGTGCCGTCGGGACGGGTGGAACCGCTGACACCCTATACACGTGCCACCGCCCGCAAGGCCGGCTGGACCTGGCGCATTCCGTTGCAGCACCGCACGGGCAATGGCTACGTCTTTTCCAGCCGCTGGTGCGGGGAGGATGAAGCGCGGGACACGCTGCTTGGTGCCCTGGACGGGCCGGTTCTGGGCGAACCGCGCCTGCTGCGCTTCGCCGCCGGGCGGCGGGCGCGGGCCTGGGAGGGCAATTGTCTGGCCGTGGGGCTTTCCAGCGGCTTCCTGGAACCCCTGGAAAGCACCTCGATCTTCCTGATCCAGGCGGCATTGTTCGATCTGGCGGGGCTGATGCCGCGCGCAGGCGGTGGCATCGATCCGCGTCTGGCGGCGGAGTTCAACCGCCTGTTCGAAATCCATTACGACCGGGTGCGTGATTTCCTGGTCCTGCATTACAGGGCCAACAGCCGGCAGGGCCAACCCCTATGGGATCATGTGCGGACCATGGCCCTGCCGGACAGCCTGCTGCACAAGCTGGCCTTGTTCCGGGAGGGGGCGGCGGCGCCCGATTACAAGCTGGGCCTGTTCTCCCGCGACAGTTGGCTGTCCGTGTTCGAAGGGCAGGGGGTGATGCCGGAGGGTTACGCCAGACTGGCCGACCGGCTGCCGCTGCCGGACCTGCAGGCGCGGCTGTCGGCCCTGCGCGGGCGCATCCGTGACGGGCTGACCGCCATGCCCGCCCATGCCGATTTCATCGCCCGTCATTGTATGGCGCCGGACCATGCCGGATCACGGGGGAATGCTGCATGAACCAGCCGATCAACCATCTGGTCATTGCCGGGCGCGACGCGCCCCTGTGGCTGGCCGCCGCCACCCTGGCCCGCGCCCTGTCGCCATCGGGCCTGCGCGTGACCGTCGTGGAACTGCCCGCCAAGGCGGGGACGGGCGACCTTCATGCCAGCCTGCCGGCGCTGGAGGCGCTGCATAACCAGTTGCGGCTGGATGAACGCGGGCTGCTGTCGCGGGTGGGCGGGGCCTATACGCTGGGCTGGAACTTCGCCGATGCGGCGGGGGCGGTACCGGCTTTCCTGCATCCGTTCGGCGCCTTCGGGTCGCCCATCGCGGGGCAGGATTTTTTCCCCTACTGGCTGCGCGCCCGCCGCCATGGGATGTCGGTGCCGCTGGAAGATTTCAGTCTGACCGCCGCCGCCGCGCGGCAGGGCCGCCTGTTCATCCCCGATGGGGAGAGCGAACAATATGGACGCAGCGATTACGGCTATCACCTGCCGGCCCTGCCCTATGCGGCGGTGCTGAAGGAACTGGCCATCCGCGCCGGTGTCGGCGTTGTTGCGACGCGCGACCTGTCGGTGATGCGTCAGGCCGGCCTGATCACGGCCCTGCGGCTGGAGGATGGCCGGCTGGTGGAGGGTGACTTTTTCCTGGACCTGACGGGGACGGATGCGCTGCTGATCGCCGGGCCGGACAATGGCGTGGAGACTTGGGATTTTCCGGCCGACCGTGTCCTGACGGCGCGGGGACCGCGATTGACCCACCTTCCCCCCTATGCCGAGGTCCGGGGCTTCGACCAAGGGTGGATCGCGCTGCGGCCAGCGCAGTCGGGCACCTATCTGACGGCCGTGTGGCGGTCGGGACCGGGGGAGCAGGATGTGCTGCGCCGCCTGCCGTCGCTGTGCGGCTTTGTGCCGGGTGACGCCGTGGGTCGCAGCAGCGTTCCTGGCCTGCGCGCACGGGCCTGGGACGGGAACTGCGTGGCGCTGGGCGCCGCCGCCGTGCGGCTGGACCCGCTGCACGACCTTGACCTGCTGGCCCTGCAACAGGGGCTGGTGCATCTGCTGGCGCATTTTCCCCGGCACAGGGGATTTGCCGCCGCGCGGGTCGAATATAACCGGCTGACACGGGCGCATTTCACGCATCTGCGGGATTTCCAGACCCTGCATTACCATCTGGCCCGCCATGCCGGCCCCTTCTGGGACAGCGCGCGGGAACTGCCCTTGTCGGCCGATCTGTTTCACCGTCTCTGCCTGTTCCGGGCGCGGGGTGATCTGGCGCCCTGGGATGAGGATGACCTGCCCCCCGACAGTTGGCGTGCCTTCCTGGCCGGCCACGGGTTGATGCCCGACAGCGTGTCACCCGTCACGGACCTTGTCCCGGCGGAGGAATTGAAGGCCCGGCTGCGCGCCATGCTGGGCTTTGTCAAGGATCGGGTCTTGCAACAGCCCGATCACGACGCCTATCTGCGGGGCGACTGATGCCGACCCCGATCCACCGGTTTCATTTCAGCAAAGAGGCCCCCCTGATGAGATTCCGTTCCCTGACGCTGCTCACTTCGCTGGCCGCCCTGGGGGCCGCCAATCCGGCGCTGGCTGCCGACCGCGAATGCGCGCAGTCGCCGGACAAGCTGATCGAGCTGTGCGTCTTCGTGAAGGAGGGGCAGGCCTTTTACGAGGTGAACCGCAAGGGGGCCGCCGTGCTGGCCCCTGGCGCCCTGGGCCTGGAATTCAAGGGGGAGGCCCCCGTCCGCTATACCGCCATCAAGGGTGCCCGGCGGGCGGCGTCGGACACAAGTTGGGAACAGCCCTGGGGCGAACAGCGCCTGATCCGCGACAACCACACCGAACTGACCGTGACCCTGGCCGGCGATACCCCGCTGAATGCCAATGTCGATGTCACCTTCCGCCTGTTCAACGACGGTATCGGTTTCCGCTATGCCTACAGCGCCGTCCCGGCGGGGCGGGAGGTGGCCGTGGTGGCGGAGCGCACGCAGTTCCGGCCCGTCGGCCCGCAGGTCGCCTGGTGGTATCAGGCGCAAGGCGAGGAACGGGACGAGTATCTTTATACCAAGACCGACGCGCGCCGCATCACCACCGCCGAAACGCCGCTGACGCTCAAGGGCGAAAACGGTCTGCACCTGTCCATCCACGAGGCGGCTTTGGTGGATTTCCCCTCCATGCTGCTGTCGGGCGACGGGGCGGGGACGCTGACGGCGAAGCTGATGCCCTGGCCGGACGGGGTTCTGGCCCGCAAGATGGGACCCTTCACCACGCCCTGGCGCACCGTTTTGATTGGGGAGAGCGCGGCGGCCCTGGCCGACAGCCGCATCACCCTGAACCTCAACGAACCCAACAAGCTGGGGGATGTGTCCTGGTTCAGGCCCGGCAAATATGTCGGCATCTGGTGGGAGATGCACCTGAACAAATCCACCTGGGGCAGCGGGCCGATCCATGGCGCCAACAACGCCAATGTGAAGCGCTACATGGATTTCGCGGCCAGGTACGGGTTTACCGGCGTGCTGGTGGAGGGGTGGAACAAGGGCTGGGACGGTGACTGGATCGCCAATGGCGACCAGTTCAGCTTCACCGAAAGCTATCCCGATTTCGACCTGCCCGCCCTGGCTGCCTATGGCAAGGAAAAGGGCGCCGGTCTGATCGGCCATCACGAAACGGCGGGCGCCGTCGTGAATTATGAAAAGCAGTTGGAAGATGCCATGGCGCTGTACCGCAAGGTCGGTGTGGACCGGGTGAAGACCGGCTATGTGAAACATAGCGGCACCATCCTGGACGAAACGGGCGGCCAGCAATGGTTCGCCGGTCAGTATATGGTGCGCCACCATCTGAAGGTCGTGGAAACGGCGGCCCGCAACAGGATCGCGGTCAATACACACGAGCCGGTGAAGGATACGGGCCTGCGCCGCACCTGGCCGAACTGGGTCAGCCGGGAGGGGGCGCGGGGCCAGGAATTCAACGCCTGGGGCAAGCCCACCAACCCGCCCGAACATGTGACCATCCTGCCCTTCACCCGCCTGCTGGCCGGGCCGATGGATTACACGCCCGGCATCTTCGACATCGTGCATGGCAAGGACAAGATCGAGGCACGGGTGCAATCGACGCTGGCCACGCAACTGGCGCTTTATGTGGTGCTGTACAGCCCCGTGCAGATGGCCGCCGACCTGCCGGAGAATTATGAGGCGCGGCCCGACGCGTTCCAGTTCATCCGCGACGTGGCGGCGGATTGGGAAACGTCCCGGACCCTGCAGGCCGAGGTTGGTGACTATGTCGTGGTGGCCCGCCAGCCGCGCGGCGGCAAGGATTGGTTCCTGGGCGCCGTGACGGACGAGGAGGCGCGCAAGCTGACCCAGACGCTGGATTTCCTGACGCCGGGCAAGCGTTATGAGGCCCAGATCTATGCCGATGGGGCTGGGGCCGATTACCGCACCAACCCCACGGCGTTGAAGGTGGAAAAGCGCGTGGTGACGTCGAAGGACAGCCTGGCGCTGGACATGGCGTCGGGCGGTGGCGTGGCGGTGCGCTTCAGGGCGCTGTGAGGGTAGCGGCAGGTCGGCGTCGCCTGTGGCCCCGGCCTGCCCTAGCTCTATGCCACCAGTACGGACAGTTCGCCGATACCTTCCACGCTTCCGACCAGATGGTCACCGCGCTGTGTTGCCCCCACGCCGGCCGGCGTGCCCGTGAAGATAAGGTCGCCGGGCAGCAGGCTGATGAACTGCCGCAGTTCGGCAATGATTTCCGGGACGGTCCAGATCATCTCTGAAAGGTCGCCATCCTGGCGGATTTCACCATTCACGGACAGGCAGATGCGGCCCCGGCGAATGTCGGGCACCAAGGCGGCCGGCACCAGGGCGGAGACAGGGGCTGCATGGTCGAAGACCTTGCCCATGTCCCACGGCTTGCCGGCTTTCTTGGCCTCCCCCTGCAGATCGCGGCGTGTCATGTCCAGCCCGACGCCATAGCCGAAGATCGTGCCCTCCGGCCCAAGAGCCACCACCAGTTCGACCTCGTGATGCAGGTCCCCCGTCCGGGGCGGATAGGCCAGGGTGCCGCCCCCTGGCAGAACGGTGTTGGCAGGCTTCATGAAGAAGAAGGGGGGTTCCCGGTCGTTCGCCCCCATTTCGCGGGCATGGGCGGCATAGTTGCGGCCGACGCAGAACAGGCGTCCCACGGGATACCGGGCATCGATCCCCGCGACGGGCAGGGTGACGGGGTCTGGTGGATTGATGATGAACGCGGACATGATTGATCCATGGGGGGCGGAGGGGCGCAAGCGGTTGCGGCCACGTTCGGCCGTGCGTCTTCTCCCGTCAAGCAGCCTTCCATGGGCATTCCTGTTTCATCAAGATAATGCCTGACATATGGTCGCCCGCCCCTGGCCAGAAAGGATGTTGTCATGAAACCGCCCGTGCTGCTCTATGCCTGCCCCACCGTTGATCAGGAAGACTGGGTGGCGGCGCTGACGGCGGCCTGGCCGGGCATCGACCTGCGCCTGTGGCCGGCAACGGGGGACAAGGCGGAGATTGAGTACGCTTTTGTCTGGAAACAGCCGGCGGGCATCCTGTCCGACCTGCCCAACCTGAAGGTCATCTTCTCGCTGGGCGCCGGGGTCGACCATGTGCTGACCGACACGACCCTGCCCGACCATATCCCGCTGGTGCGCATGGTCGATCCCACGCTGGTCACCGGCATGGTGGAGTTCGTGGTGATGCGGGTGCTGCATTATCACCGGTGCATGCCCGATTATGAGGCGCAGCAAAGGGCGGGGATGTGGAAGCAACTGCCGCAGCTTCTGCCGTCCGAACGGCGGGTCGGCATCCTGGGGCTGGGTGAATTGGGGGCGGCCTGTGCCCGGGCGCTGGCCGGGTTCGGGTTCGATGTGGCGGGGTGGAGCCGGACGGCCAAGGACCTGCCCGGTGTGCGCGGCTTTGCCGGGGCAGAACAACTGGACGCGTTCCTGGCCCAGGCCGATATCCTGGTCTGTCTGCTGCCCCTGACGGACCAGACGCGCGGCATCCTGAACCGCCGCACCCTGTCCGCCCTGCCGAAGGGCGCCTATCTGATCAATGCCGCACGGGGCGGGCATCTGGTGGAGGATGACCTTGTCCCGCTGCTGGATGCCGGCCATCTGGCGGGGGCCACGCTCGATGTGTTCGCGGTGGAGCCGCTGCCGGCGGCGCATCCGTTCTGGACCCATCCGAAGATCACGGTTGTCCCGCATGCGGCGGCCCTGACCCATCCGGGAACGGCGTCCCGCATCGTGGCCGCCAATATCGACCGGCACCGGCGTGGCGAACCGCTGCACAATGTCGTGGACCGCGCCCGCGGTTATTGATCAGCCGAAGGCCCGCTGTTCGATCTGCCGCGCGGTTTCCAGCATCAGCGGCAGCAACTGTTCGTCGGGCAGGCGATGGCGGTCCGTGGCGATTTGTGACGCGGATATCGCGGCCGGTGCCGTGCCATCGCGCCGGCGGATCGGCACGGCCAGACACCGTATGTCCAGCGCCACCTCCCCATCGTCGAACGCATAACCGCGTGTGCGAACCAGTGCCAGTTCGTCGCGCAGGGCGGCCGGGTCGGTTATGGTGTTCTGTGTCAGCGGGACGAAGGGGCCAGCAGCCAGATAGGCCTCCCGCTCCTCATCATGCAGATGGGCCAGCAGCACCTTGCCGATGCCGGAGCAATAGGCCTCCAACTGCATGCCGACGCGGGTGAACAGGCTTTTTGATCCGCGCCCCGCCTTGATCCGGTAGGTCACCATCTCATTCTCATACGTGCCGAGCTGGACAGTGCAGCGGACCTGCACGGCCAGCCGGTGGATGAAGGAAGCCGCGATGTTCACGATGGCCTGCTTCTCGTCCAGCCGGTGGGCCATGGTCAGCAGCCGTCCGCCCGCGACGTGGCGTCCCCGTCCGGACGGCGCCAGAAACCCTGTCTCCACCAGGGTCAGCACCTGGCGGTGGGCCGTCGCCACCGGCATGTCGATCTGCCGCGCGATGTCGGAAACGGACGACCGCCCGCCATCGGCGATCACCGCCTCCAGCATGTTCAGTGTCCGGACCAGAGATGTGATCTGGGGCGTGCCTTTTCTCATGATGTGAGAATGTAGCAGACCCCCCGGCTGGTGCCAACTGGTTCCATCCATTATGGATTCTTCACCGCCCGCCGCCGCTTCCCGGCCGGCCGGCGGCCCTGTTCCTTCGCGTGGGAAGGCTTTGGCATGAACAAGACAAAAGTGGCGATCATCGGGTCGGGCAATATCGGCACCGACCTGATGATCAAGGTGATGCGCCTGTCCAAGGTGCTGGAAATGGGCGCCTTTGTCGGCATCGATCCGGAATCGGACGGGTTGAAGCGGGCGCAGCGCCTGGGTGTGCCCATCACGGCCGGCGGGATCGACGGTCTGGTGGCGATGCCGGAATTCAAGCAGATCGACATCGTGTTCGACGCCACCTCCGCCGGGGCGCACAAGCGGCACGATGCGGTACTGCGCGCCCATGGCAAACGGGTGATCGACCTGACGCCGGCGGCCATCGGTCCCTATGTCATTCCGCCCGTCAACGGCATGGCGCATCTGGATGCGCCCAATGTCAACATGGTGACCTGTGGCGGGCAGGCGACGATCCCCATGGTGCATGCCGTCAACCGGGTGGCGAAGGTGCATTACGGGGAGATCGTGGCCTCCATCTCCTCCAAGAGCGCCGGTCCCGGCACGCGCGCCAATATCGACGAGTTCACGGAGACGACCAGCCAGGCCATCGTCGATGTCGGCGGGGCCACGCGCGGCAAGGCCATCATCATCCTGAACCCCGCCGAACCGCCCCTGATCATGCGCGACACGGTCTATTGCCTGGCCGAGGAGGGCGACCGTCAGGCCATTGCCGACAGCGTGGCGGCCATGGTGGAGGAGGTGCGGACCTATGTGCCCGGCTATCGCCTGAAACAGGCGGTGCAGTTCGAGCATATCGGGTCGAACCGGCCCCTGCATATCCCCGAAATGGGTGGCGATTTCACCGGCCTGAAGGTCACCGTGTTCCTGGAGGTGGAAGGGGCGGCGCATTACCTGCCGGCCTATGCCGGTAACCTGGACATCATGACCTCGGCAGCGTTGCGCACGGCCGAACGGATCGCGGCGCGCATGAAGGAAGGAGTGGCGGCATGAGCCTCGACCCCACCAAGACCAAGCTTTACATCCAGGACGTGACCCTGCGTGACGGCATGCATGCCATCCGCCACCAGTACGGCCTGGACCATGTGCGCGCCATCGCCAAGGCCCTGGACCGGGCCAAGGTCGATGCCATCGAGGTGGCGCATGGCGATGGCTTGAACGGTTCCAGCTTCAATTACGGCTTCGGCGCCCATACCGATTGGGAATGGATCGCGGCGGTGGCGGAGGTGCTGGAGCATTCGGTACTGACCACCCTGCTGCTGCCGGGCATCGGTACCGTGCATGACCTGAAACATGCCTATGATCTGGGTGTGCGGTCGGTGCGCATCGCCACCCATTGCACCGAGGCCGACGTCTCCAAACAGCATATCGAGGCGGCGCGGTCGCTGGGCATGGATGTGTCCGGCTTCCTGATGATGAGCCACATGTCGGAACCGGATGCCCTGGCGAAGCAGGCCAAGCTGATGGAGGATTATGGCGCGCACTGCGTCTATGTCACCGACAGCGGCGGGGCCATGAACATGGACGAATATGCCGCCCGCCTGCGCGCCTATGACCGGGTGCTGAAGCCGGAGACGCAGCGCGGCGTGCATGCGCACCACAACCTGTCGCTGGGCGTGGCCAACTCCATCGTGGCTGTCCAGAACGGCGCTGTCCGTGTGGATGCCAGTCTGGCCGGCATGGGTGCCGGGGCCGGCAACGCGCCGCTGGAAGTGTTCATCGCGGCGGCGGATCGCATGGGCTGGAACCATGGCTGCGACCTCTACGCCCTGATGGACGCGGCTGAGGAACTGGTGCGGCCGCTGCAGGACCGGCCCGTGCGCGTGGACCGGGAGACGCTGTCGCTGGGCTATGCCGGGATCTATTCCAGCTTCCTGCGCCATGCGGAAAAGGCGGCGGCCGAACACGGGCTGGACACACGCTCCATCCTGGTGGAACTGGGCCGGCGCAAGATGGTGGGTGGTCAGGAGGACATGATCGTCGATGTGGCGCTGGATATGGTGAAATAATACCATCGGTCAAAATTCTTGACCGATGGTACGGCGGCGACTGCCGCCGCGCGGCCCATGCCGCGAAGCCAAGGGCGCGGATGCGCCCGCCGGCGATTGAGGGGTACGAAAACTTGACCACCGGTCATGATTTCGTGCAGCTGGTATAAGGCTTAGCTGGCCTGGGGGTGGGGTTCGGCCCCCTTTCAGGCCAGCAGGTCGAAAACACCTTCCCCCCGAACGGTGCCATTGATGATCAGGTCCACCCGGTGGGCGCCGGGATGGTGCTTGCGGGTGGAGAAGTCGCGGATCACCTGGCTGATCTCCAGCCGCGTGCGGCCGGCGGGGGGAAGGTCCACGGTCTTCAGCTTGAACACCTTGCCCGACGCCTTGCCGCCGGGGCGGGCATAATGGACGCGGTAATCGACGACCAGCCGCTGTGCCTGTGTGCCGGTGGAGACGATATCCGCCGCAATCTGCAGCCGGTCCCCCAGCCGCAGGGCGGATGGCGTCACTGTGAACGATGCCACCTCCACCGCCACCGTTCCGGCCGCGCCGACCAGGGTCAGGGCCCTGGGATGCCCGGCCTTGATCAGGCTGCGCAGGGCGTGGCGGATGATCCAGCCGGTATGCGCGTCCTTTCCGGCCCAGCCTTCCATCATCGCCAGCGCCCAGTCGGGATGCCGGTAGGTGATGTCGTTCAGGTGGTTCGCCACGGATTTGCGGACATAGGGGCTGGGATCGGCCTTCAGCCTTTCCAGGATGGGGGCCGCCAGTTCCGGATCGGCCGTCAGCGCCGGGATGCGGGTGGCCCAGGGCAGGCGGGGACGCGTGCCCTCGCTGGACAGCCGCCGCACATGCTCATCCCCGCTGCCGGCCCAGCCGCGCATGGTGGCCAGGGCGGTGTCCGGATAGCGGATCAGGAAGGGCCGCACGGCGAATTCCGAGCTGCCGAACCCTGTCAGGTCGGCCAGGGCCGCCATCGATCCCTCGACATCGTCCAGCCCATGGCGCGCCACATATTCGGACAGGGCGACGGCCTGGAACCCCCGTTCCACCAGCGGCCCCATGGTCCGCACGATGCCGACAGCATCGGGGAAGGGCAGGGGCAGGGCGGCATGCAGCGCGTCGCCGATACGGCGCACCCGTTCCATGATCGACAGGTCCGGGAAATCATCGCCCAGCGCGCGCTGGAACCGGCCGGGATCGAAGCGGGGGGAGGCCTGTTCGCCCGCCATGGCGATCCTTGCCAAGGCCGCGGTGCCAAGCAGGTCTTTCAACAGGGGGTTCTGGGCCGTGTCCGTCATGGGCGGCATCATAATTGACAAGGAAACATTTTCAATATAGTTTCCTAGTCAACTATATTCATGTTCGCGACTATGCGAGGAAGACCCGTCATGGATGCGCACCGTATCGCCATCGCCCGTACCTGCCTGGACGCCGCGCATGATGGCAGCCGCGGCTTTCCCGCCATCGTCGGCATGCTGATCGAGGCGGGGTTCGAGGGGTACATGGTGGATTACCGGCGCAACAGCCAAACCTATTACCTGCCCGACGGGGACAGTGTGATGCTGGACATGCCGCAGGCGCCCCCCCCTGTCGCGGCGGCGTTCGATGCCGCGACCGTCGCCACCCTGGTGCGCTGGGCGCAGTCGGGCGACGCGGATTACAGCTATTCCGCCTTCTCCGAACAGGCGGCCTGTGCCGGCTGCGCCGGTTACCTCGTCTCCTTTCCCGGCCGCCGGGTGGTCTATTTCGGCCGCACGGGCGAAACCCATGTCGAACATATGCCGCAATAGACCGGGCCGGCGAAGGCTCATACTGTTTTGCGGTGATCAGAACCTGTCGGTTCTGATCACCGCCCTCACTCGCCGGTGCCAACATGCCAACGGCTTGGCTACGCCGCGCGAGCGGCGCGGCGGCAGTCGCCGCCGTACCAAATTGCGATAAGTGCCACTCATCGCAATTTGGTCTCAGAACAGGTCCCCGACCAGGGCCATCAGCGTGGCCGGACCAGCCTTGATGGACTGTTCCAGGCCCAGCGTCTGGGGCAGCAGCTTGGCCATGAAGAACCGCGCCAGATCGACCTTGGCGCGGTGGAACGGTGTGGTCTCCGTCCCCTTGGACAGGCTGGCCGCTGCCATGCGCACCCACATCCAGCCCAGCGCGACCAGCGCGAAGAAGCGCAGATAGTCGGTCGCCGCTGCACCGGTGCGGACCACATCCTCCCCGTGGCGCTGCAGGTCGGCGGTCAGGGTGCGCAACCGGTCCAGCGCATCCGCAACCGGCCCCGCGATCTCCGCCGCGCCGGGCACAAGGCGGGCGGCCGCCAGATCGGCGGCGATCTGGGCAAAGAACGCCTCCGGCAGGCGGCCGCCTTCCATCAGAAGCTTGCGGCCCGCCAGATCGGCCGCCTGCACGCCGTTGGTGCCTTCATAGATCTGGGTGATACGGGCATCGCGGACCAACTGTTCGACCCCGGTCTCCCGGATATAACCATGGCCGCCGAACACCTGCTGCGCCAGCACCGTTGATTCCAGGGCAAAATCGGTGAAGGCCGCCTTGATCACCGGGGTCAGCAGGGCGACCAGCCCGTCGGCCTGACGTCGCGTGTCGGCATCGGGATGGTGACCGGCCCGGTCCATCTGGGTAGCGGTCCACAGGGCCAGGGCGCGCGCCGGCTCCACAAAGGCCCGGATGGTCAGCAGCATGCGGCGCACATCGGCATGGACGATGATGGGGGCCGGGGCGGTGGTGCCGTCGGGGGAGCGGCCCTGCAGCCGTTCCTTTGCATAGGAAGCCGCCGTCTGATAGGCGGCATGGGCCACGCCCAGCCCCTGGATGCCCACGAACAGCCGTTCGGCATTCATCATGGTGAACATGGCGGCAAGGCCCCGGTTGGCCTCGCCCACCAGCCAGCCGGTCGCGCCTTCGTAATTCATCACGCAGGTCGGCTGGGCATGGATGCCCATCTTATGTTCCAGTGACCCGACATGGACCGGGTTGCGGGCGCCCAGGCTGCCATCCGGATTGACCAGGAATTTCGGCACCACGAACAGGCTGATCCCCTTCACGCCCTTGGGCGCGTCGGGCAGGCGGGCCAGCACCAGATGCACGATATTGCCGCCGAAATCATGGTCGCCCGACGAAATGAAGATCTTGGTGCCGGTGACGGCGTAGCTGCCATCGCCATTGGGCACGGCGCGGGTGGACAGAAGGCCCAGGTCGGTGCCGGCCGACGCCTCCGTCAGGGCCATGACGCCGGTCCATTCGCCGCTGATCATCTTCGACAGGTAGGTTGCCTTGATCGTGTCATCGGCATGGTGGGCCAGCGCCTCCGTCGCGCCGCGCGTCAGGCCGGGGAACAGGCCGAAGGACATGTTGGTGGCCGACACCATCTCGTCCAGCGCCAGTTGCAGCGTGCGGGGCAGGCCCTGTCCGCCATAGGCGGGATCGCCCGACAGGCCGGCCCATCCCGCCGCCACGAAGCCGGCATAGGCCTCGCGGAAGCCCGTGGCCGTGACGACCTGTCCGGCTTCCAGGCGGCAGCCTTCCTCGTCCCCCGACCGGTTCAGCGGGTGCAGCACATCGGCGCAGAAATGCCCTGCCTCCTCCAGCGCCGACATGGCGAGCGCCGTGTCGATGCCCAGATCGGGGAACAGCGCCGCCATTCCATTATCGAAATCCAACACCTCTTCGAACAGGAAACGCAGATCTTCAAGGGGGGCGGCATAGGCGGACATGACAGGGACTCCCTGCTCGACGGTGGTTGAGGTGGTGTGTACCTAACACTTGTTACAGACTACAGCAAGCGTTAGGTACTGTCTATCCGACGCGCTTGGCCCCCATAGTTTCGGCTTGCTGTTCACCGCGCCGGGAAGGAAGAATGCCGCCAACGTCGGGTCGAGGATGAAGATGAGTGCAGAGGCGGAACGCGCCCGGCAGGTGCAGGCGCGCCTGTTGGGTGACAGGGCGGCGGATAGCGGGCTGAGCGAACGGTATCGCGACATCCTGAACGCGGCGGCGGCCTTGTTCGCCGAACGCGGCTATCGGGCCACCTCCATCCGCGATATCGGCGACCGAGTGGGGCTGCAGGGCGGTTCGCTGTACCACCATATCAAGTCCAAGGAAGCGCTGTTCATCACGATCCACGATCTGGCGCTGGACAATGCCGCCGACCGCATCCGGGAACGGGTGGCGCCGCATGGTGACCCGTGGGCCCGGCTGGAAGCGGCCTGTATCGCCCTGCTGGAAATCCAACTGGACCCGGCATCGATCACCATGCCGCTGATGAACAATTTCCAGGCCGTCCCGGCAGAGGTGCGCAGCCAGCTTGTGGCGCGGCGCGACGCGTTCGAGGCGATCTTCACCGATCTGGTGGCGGCGCTGCCGCTGTCACCCGCCATTGATCCCCGGCTTTACCGCGTGCTGCTGCTGACCCTGCTGAACAATGTTTCCACCTGGTACCGGGAAGGCCGGTACAGCCCGGCGGAGATCGGGCGGCAGATCATGGGTATTTTCCGTCACGAGGCGCGCTGACCGCCGCTGCCGCCCCTGTGGCAGGGGCGGGACCGATCTGTTAGTCTGCGGCCGAATAACCGACAAGAATGTTCAGGTATGGCGCCCATCATCAAGATGTCCGACATCGCCCGTATGGCCGGCGTGTCGGTTTCCACCGTTTCGCGGGCGCTGGCCGGCAGTTCCCTGGTGCCGGAGGCAAAAAGGGAAGAGATCCTGGCCCTGGCGCGTGACCATGGCTATGTCATCAATGAACAGGCCCGGAATCTCCGGCTAAAGAAGACACGCACCATCGGGGTTGTGATCCCGCTGGGGCATGAGGTGGGGCAGCTCATCTCCGACCCGTTCTTTATTGAGCTATTCGGGCGGCTGGCCGACGAGATCACGGCGCGGGATTACAATGTCCTGCTGACCAAGGTCGCCAAGCCGGAGCCGGGATGGCTGGACAGGCTGATCCAGTCGCGCAAGGCCGATGGCCTGATCGTGATCGGCCAGTCGGACCAGCATGAGGCGTTGAACGCCGTGGCGCGCGATTATCTGCCCCTGGTGGTCTGGGGCGCGCATCTGCCCAGCCAGCTTTACTGTTCCGTGGGATCGGACAATATCGGGGGCGCCCGCGTTGCCGTCGAACATCTGATCCGGCTGGGGCGGCGGCGCATCGCCTTCCTGGGCGTGCCCAACCTGCCGGAAGTGGGGTTGCGCTTCGAGGGCTATCGGCGGGCGCTGTCCGCCGCCGGCATCGCCGAGGATGCGGCCCTGACCGCGCCCGCGCATTTCACCGTCGACACCGCCTATGACACGGTGCGCGGCCTGATCGAGGCGGGGACAATGTTCGATGCGATCTTCGCCGTGTCCGACGTCATCGCCATCGCCGCCATCAAGGCCCTGACGGCCGCCGGTCTGCGCGTGCCCGACGATGTGGCGGTGGTGGGGTTCGACGACATCAATATCGCCGCCTATGTCAATCCGCCGCTGACCAGTGTGCGCCAGGATCTGGCGCGCGGGGCCAGGGTGATGATCGACCTGCTGTTCCGCCGGATGGAGGAGGAGGACACGCCGTCCGCGACCATGCCGGCCGAACTGGTCATCCGCAAATCCTGCGGGGCGTGATATCGGCCGATGGCCTGGGGGTTTCCCTCACCCTCCCAAACGCTGACGCGTTCGGGCCCCTCCCTCTCCCGCCAAGCGGGCGAGGGGCGAGTACAGGTGGATTTCCAGGTTCCACCCCTCGCCCACGAAGTGGGAGAGGGAGGGGCCCAAGCCCGTCAGGGCTTGGGAGGGTGAGGGCGGGCGATCAGGACATGATTGCCCTCACCGGAACAGCCAGACGATGACCGCCGTCAGGGCCAGCAGGGCGGCACCCTGCACGCGGTAGTTCTGCCAGAGCGGCTGGCCGCGCAGCGACCGGGTTTCCGCGTCGAAATCGGCGCGGGTCCACATCAGGGTTTCGGTCTTGGCACGGTCCGGCGGAGCGGTCATCAGGCTGGCGATGATCACGGCGGCCAGCGACAGGGCGAACAGCAGGGTAGCCGCCAGCAGGAAATGCAGATGGATGCTGCCCGCGACCTGCACCCCGTGGAACAGATAGCCGCCGGCCAGCAGCCCGACAATGACGCCGGCCCGCGCACCGGCCACATTGGCCCGGCGCCAGAAGATGCCGGCCAGGAACAGGGCCACCACCGGTGGCACCGCATAGGCCAGGACCGCCTGCAGATACTGCCACAGCGTGTCGGTCATGGTCTCCACCACCGGCACCCAGGCCACCGACAGGACCATGAAGCACAAGGTGGTGATGCGCCCGATCCGGACCAGGGAGGTCTGGGAGACGTCCGGATTGAACCGGCGCACAAAGTCCATGGTGACCAGGGTGGAGGCGGAATTGAAGGTACTGGCGATCGACGACATGATGGCCGCCAGGAAACCCGCCACCACGATGCCGATGATACCCACGGGCAGCAGGTCGAAGATCAAGGTGGGATAGACCAGATCCGGGCGTTCCAGATTGGGATACATCAGGATGGCGGCAGAGCCCGGCAGCACCATCAGGAACAGCACCGGCAGCTTCAGCAGGCCCGCGAACAGGCTGCCCCAGCGGCCATGGTTCAGATCCTTGGCCGACAGAACACGCTGCACCATGAACTGGTTGGTACACCAGAAATACAGCCCGATCAGCGGCACGCCTGAAATCAGGCCCGTCCAGGGCAGCGTCTCATCGCTGGCGGGGCGGATCAGGCTCATCTTCTGCGCGTCCACACCGGCCATCACGGCGTCCCAGCCGCCGGCCTTGTCAAAGGCGAAGACAGCCACGAACACCGACGCGCCGCACAGGATCACCGCCTGCACCACTTCCGTCACCAGCACGGCCTTCAACCCGCCTGCCGCCGTATAGGCACCGGCGGCCAGGGCCAGCAGGCCCGCAATCTGCCACAGCGGCACATCGGGGAAGATCAGCTTGAACATCAACGCCCCGCCGAACAGGGTGCCGGCCGTGTCCACCACGATGTTCAGGAAGATGGTCAGGCCGGAGAAATAGAGCCGGATGGACCCGTCAAAGCGGCGTTCCAGGAATTCCGGCATTGTATAGACCTGGGATCGCAGGATCACTGGCAGCAGGAACAGGCAGAAGAAGACCAGCACGACACTGGCCATCCATTCATAATTATAGACGGCGATGCCCGACGCGTAAGCCGCCCCCGCCAGACCGATCAGGGTGGTAGAGGAGATGTTGGAGGCCAGCAGGGCCAGGCCGATGGTCGGCCAGGTGGAACTGCGCGCGGCCAGGAAATAATCCGTGGCCGTGGTCGACTGGCGCGAAGCGTACAGGCCCAGCGCAACGATGGCGATCAGATAAAGCGCGATAATGACGGCATCCAGCCCCGAAAGCTGGCCTAACCCTTGCGGCATGACACCTGTCCTCCCCGGATGGACTTATGGGGCGGTGGTTCCCGCCCAATTGTTGGAAGGGATCATACGCTGGCTTTTTGGCTTTTGCAAACGATTGCAGAGTGGATATACGAAGGAAAATCCACCTGGTCGCGCCTATTGGGACCACGCGATATGCAACCCGACGGTGCGGGGGCGGGGCGGGGTGGTCTGGGGGCCGGCGGACAGGGTGAAGGGGTTGCCGAACGCGAACTGGTTCGCCCGTGTGTCCAGCATGTTCTCCATGGACAGTCCGACCGTCCAGCCGCCCGCCAGATCGAACCCCACCCGGCCGTTCAGCAACGTAACCGGTCCCTGGCGGATGGCATCGGTGAAGGTCAGGCGTGTGCGGCCGGTGCGGGAAAGGTCCAGGGCCGCGACCATGGCGATATCGTCGGCGATGCTTCCGCGCCAGGAGAGGGCCAGGGCGCCGGACAGGCGCGCCGCCCCCGGCAGCCCGCCTTCCGGGCTGGCCGCGAAGCCGGGCGCGACCTGCGTCAACTCCGGGTCGTTCAGCGTCATGGTCGCTTCCAGCCGCCATCCCCCCAGATGCAGCCGTGATCCGATCTCCAGCCCGGTATTGGTGCCGTCGCCGGCATTGGTGGTGTAGATCAGGCCCGTGGCGCGAAGCTGGTCGGTCTGGATATTGCGCCAGCGCGCGTGGAACAGGGCGGCATCGACAAACAGCCGATCCTCCCAGAAGGCCAGCTTGGCCCCCAGTTCGTAATTCCACAATTCGTCCGTGCGGAACCGGGCGGTCCGGTAATCATCGCCGCTGCCCGTCGCCCCTTCCTCGATATTAAGGCCGCCGGGGCGATAGCCTTCGGCCATCTGGGCGTAGAGGCTGGCCCCCTCCCAGGCTTTCCAGGTCAGGGCCAGTTTCGGCGTATAATCGGTTTCCCGCGCATAGCCCTCGGCGTCGGCCGCGACCGGTGCGACAGCGGTGGCGGTCACCTCCTGCTTCACGTGGAACAGTCGGCCTCCGGCGGTCAGGGTCCAGTCCGGCAGGAAGCGCCATGCGACCTCCCCGAACAGGGCGGCCTCCTTCACGGAATCCGTCCGGTCCCGCCGCCATAGGGGAACCTGGGGGGCGGTCACGGCCGACAGGGTCCGGTCGCCCTGCGCCTGCTGCCGGGACAGGTACAGCCCGGCGATCCAGTCCAGAACGGGTGGTTCCCCCCCTTCGATGCTGCTCAGCCGGGTTTCGTGGGTCCAAAGCCTGGACAATTGTCGTTCCTGGAACCGCGCGGGCTGGACCGGCCCCCCTGCCAGACCGGGGACGGCGCGGCTGGCATCGTATACGGTGCCGATCTCATGCCGGACAAAGGCGGTGGTGCTGTGCAGGCTGGCAAAGGGCAAGCTGCCGGTCAGGGTGGCGTGCGCCTCGTCGAAATCATTGTCATGCGGCTCGGCCAACTGTTCGGCACGGGTACAGCAGCCGCGCCGGCCCTGGAGATAATGGCTGTCATCGGTATCGATCAACTGATAGGTGCCGCCCAGTTCCAGCCGCCAATCGTCTGCCGGCACAAACGCCAGCAGAGCCCGCCCGCCCTGCATGTCGGTCCGGTCTATGTTGCGCCGGCCGGCGTCGGTGTCGATCACGCCCCCTTCGCGGTCGGCATAAAGCGACAGCCGCAGGCCCAGCCGGTCGGTCAGCAGGGGCTGGTTCAACACCGCCTCCACCCCGCCACCGGGGGCGCCGCCACGCGTCAGGCTGCCGGACACACGGGCCTGGACGGTGCGTTCCGACAGGTCGGGCGCGGCCGGCACGATGCGCAGAATGCCGCCGATGGACCCGCCGCCATAGAGCGTGCCCTGCGGTCCGCGCAGCACCTCCACCCGGTCCAGATCGATCAGGCGCAGATGCGGGTCGGGCGCGTTGTAATTGACCTTGGCATTGTCGAGATACAGCCCCACCGTGGCCTGTGTCTGGCCCGTGAAGGCGCTGTCCGACAGGCCCCGGATCGACAGCTTGTTACGCCCCGGCCCCAGATGTGTGCTGCTGACCGCGCCCAGCAGGGGGACGGTGGCATCCATGCTGACCGCCCCGAAACGCGACAAGTCGGTGCCGGTCAGAACCCCGACCGACACCGGAAGATCGGCGGGATAGGCCCCCCGCTTGGTGGCGGTAACGATGATCGGGTCGATCATCTCCGCCCCGGCCCGGTCATTGACGGGGTGCGGGCGCGGGACGGCCAAAGCCTCCAACCGATAGGCGCCGGGACCGACCCGTTGGAAGCCCAGGCCCGTGCCCGCCAGCAGATTGGACAAGGCCTGTTCGGGCGACAAGGTGCCGGCCGTCCCGGGGCTGTGGCGCCCGGCCAGGGGCAGGTCGCCACCGATGCTGATCCCCGCCAGCCGCGACAGTTCGGACAAGGCCCCGGGCAAGGGACCGGCGGGAATGGCGATCACCGTCTCCGCCGCCAGTACGGGCGGGGCTGAAAGCAGCAGGGCCAGGGCGCAAGCCGGGAAGAACCGCAAGGTGGGGACCGTCAGGGATGCTTCGACAGCACGAAGCTATCACCCTGGCGCGCCACGGCAATGGGAAGCAGCGCCTGCAACGCGGCCAGGACATGGGCCTGGTCGCCGTCCAGGCGCAGAACACCGGAAAAATGCAGCGAAGCCGCCGCACCCTCGGCCCGCATGGGCGCGGGATAATGGTGCGACAGTTCGGCCAGCACCTGCGGCAGGGGCGCATTGTCGAACGACAACCGCCCGTCGATCCAGGCGGTGGCCGCCTGGGCATCCACGGACGTGACCGGGCCGGGGGGCTGGCCCTGTCGCGCGCTGATTTGCTGACCGGGGGTCAGGCGCACCTTGCCGCCCCCATCCTTGCCACCGACATCGACCAGCCCGCGTGTGACCGTCACGGTTACCGCCTGGTCCAGATGGCGCACATTGAAGGCCGTGCCGACCACCGTCACCAGCCGTTCCCCGGCCGCCACGGTGAAGGGCCGCGCCGGGTCCTTGGCCACGTCGAACAGCGCCTCCCCCCGTTCCAGCACAACCGCGCGCCGGTCATCGGCCAACGCCACGGTCAGGCGGGTGCCGCTGTTCAAGGTGACGCTGGACCCATCGGCCAGTTGCACGGTGCGGCGCTGACCTTTTGGTGTCTCGAAAATCTCCGGGGCCGGCGCCATCGCATAGCGGCCGGTGAGGGTGACGGCCAGGGCGGCGGCCGCTGCGGCGGCCCCGCCCAGGAACCAGCGGCGGGAAAGATTGGCGGGTGCGGCGGCCGGTTTGCGCCGGCTGGCCAGATCGATGACCGCGCCCGGTACAGCCGGCGCCGGCATCCGGTCGATCTGCCGCCATGTCCGTTCCACCATGTCATAGGCGTCGCGGTGGCGCGGATCGGCCTCCAGCCATTCGGTGAAGGCCAGCCACACCGCCTGATCGGCATCGCCCTGCAACCGGGCGTGCCAGTCCGCCGCCTGTTCCAGGCGGGGATCAAGGGGCGTATCGGGCGGGCGGTTCACCATGGGGTTTTGCTTCTGGTTCGGGCTTTGTCCTGTTGACGTCGCGGGACGGCGGTGACCACACCCCTTCCCATGAAATATTTTTCATTCAAGACGTCGGCCCAGCCGTTTCAACAGGTTCTTCATTGCCGCCGCCATGTGCTTTTCCACGGCGCTGCGTGAAATGCCCAGGCTGGCGGCCACTTCCGCATGCGGGCGGCCCTGCAGCTTGTGCATTTCGAAGACCCGCTTGCCCTGCGGCGGCAGGGCGTCGATGGCGTCGCGCAGCAGGCGCAGTTCCTGGCGGCCCGCCACCACATCCTCTGCCGTGGGGGCCTCGGCGATCGGTTCCTCCCCCTCGACCAGGGCGTTGGCGGACAGCCATTCCCCATCGCGGGCGGCGGCGCGGCTGCCGCTGCGCTGCCGGTCGAAGGCCAGATTCAGGGCCATGCGGTTCAGGAAGGCCGGCGCATTCTCCACCGCCCCGCCGCTGTCGGGCAGCGTGGCCAGCCGTTCATACATTTCCTGCACGATGTCTTCCGCCTCTGCCGCGTTGCCCGTGCGCGCCGTCAGAAGCCGCAGCAGAAAGGCGCGGTGTTCCAGATAGGCGGCAACCAGGGGCGGGGGCGGAGCGATGGCGGGACCCGGCGGCAACGGAAAGACCTGTCCGATATAGTCCGGGGCCGCCCCGCGATCAATGCGGGAGGTCATGCCGGACACAGGCGGAAAAATTTTTCGCTTCGCACCTGCGGTCCGCTGCAGGCGGCGCCGTCATCGCATTGAAGGCCGTTTGATCCGGCCGATCCAACCGGCGGAGTGACGCCTGTGATTGAAATGCTGATGCGCGACGAGGATGGGGTTCGGGGCCGGTTGCGGTTCGATGCCGAACGGCTGGGCGGGCTGACACGCTGCCGCCCGGCCGTGGTGGCCATCACCCACCATTTCGCCCCCGAACGGCGGCGGGTGGAGGCGATGATCCGCGACACCTATGCCCGCACCTATGGCGGCGATATCGCCATCACCCACCCGATGCTGATGAGCCTGCGGGATGCCGATGACCGCATCCTGGCGGGTGTCGGCTTCCGCCCGGCCGGTACCGCGCCCCTGTTCCTGGAAACCTATCTGGACCAGCCGATCGAAACGCTGATCCCCGGCACGCATGGCCGTGCCGGCATTGTGGAGATCGGCAATCTGGCCGCGGCGGAGGCCGGCGCCTCCTACCTGCTGTTCATAGCGCTGGCCGCCTATCTCCACGGTCGCGGCTTTGAAAAGGCCGTGGTCACCGCCACCCGCCCCCTGCGGCGCCTGTTCCGCCATATCGGGTTCGATGCGGTGGAACTGGGCCGGGCCACGGCCGACCGGGTAGGGCCGGCGGCGGCGGCCTGGGGCAGCTATTACGCCAACGACCCGCGCGTCATCTGCGGCAATGTCGCCTTCGGCGCCGATTGCCTGGACCGGTTCCTGGCCGGCGATGCGCGCGAGGTGTTGCCCGCCCACCCCACCTTTTCCCGCCTGCATCCCGCCGTTATGGCGGCAGAGGTGACAGCATGAGCCGCGTTCTTTGCGCCATCCGCATGCAGGACCCGGCGCGGCCGGCCCTGAACGACCTGACCTATGGCGCCCTGGCCGGCGCCGTTGACCGGCTGGCCGCCGATCTTTGCGAATGGATCGGCACCGACCCAAGGCCCGTCGCGGTGGAGGCGGCCAATTCCGCCGCCTGGGCCGTGCTGGATCTGGCGCTGTTGTCGCTGCACCTGACCAGCCTGCCGCTACCCGGTTTCTTCACACAGGATCAACGCCGCCACGCCCTGGCCGATGCCGGTGCCGGCTGGTTGATCACCGACCGGGCGGAAACGGGCGGGGAGGAGCTGCGCGTGGGCGGGGAACAATTGTATCTTGTCCGCCTGGACCACGGGGCCGTTGCCCTGCCCGCCGGCACGGCCAAAATCACCTATACGTCCGGCACCACCGGCACGCCGAAGGGCGTGTGCCTGTCGGCGGACGGTCTGGAACAGGTGGCGCATTCGCTGGTGCAGGTGATCGGCGCCGATTATGCCGGCCGCCATGTCGCCATCCTGCCATTGCCGGTCCTGCTGGAAAATGTCGCCGGGCTTTATTGCACCCTGCTGGCTGGTGGCCATTATCTGGCCGAGGCGCCGTCCGATCTGGGCCTGGACCAGCCGTTCCAGCCGGATTTCGGCCGGTTGCTGGCGGTATTGGCCCTGCGACGCGCCAACAGCGTCATCCTGGTGCCGGAACTGCTGCGCGGTCTGATGGCGGCGCTGGTCCAGGCGGGCCGGACCCTGCCCGATCTGCGGCTGGTGGCGGTGGGTGGCGCGCGGGTGGCGCCGGCCCTGCTGGCCCAGGCCGCGATGCTGGGTCTTCCCGTCTATCAGGGTTATGGCCTGTCGGAATGCGGATCGGTGGTGGCGCTGAACACGCCCGCCGCCAACCGGGTGGGCAGCGTGGGCCGTGTCCTGCCGCACCTGACCCTGGGGGTGGATGACAAAACCGGGGAAGTCAGCCTCAACAACCATGCGTTCCTGGGCTATGTCGGCGGCGGCCCCGCCCCGGCGCGCATCGCCACCGCCGATCTGGGCAGCGTGGATGGCGACGGGTTCCTGTCGATCCAGGGCCGATCACGCAATGTCATCATCAACGCCTTCGGCCGCAACATCGCGCCCGAATGGGTAGAAGCCGAACTGACCGCCCAGCCGGAAGTGCTGCAGGCCGTACTGTTCGGTGACGGGCAGGCCGACCTGACCGCCCTGGTGGTGCCCAGCCGTTTCGGACAGAACCCGGCGTCGCTGTCGCTGGCCATTGCCCGGGCCAATGGCGCCCTTCCCCCCTATGCCCGTATCGCCCGCTGGCATGCGGTTCCCGCCTTCACGCCGATGAACGGCCAACTGACCCCCAATGGGCGGCCCCGCCGCGATGCCATCGCCGCCGCCCATGCCCCCCTTTTATCCCGCCAAGAGGATGAGCAACCCATGCCCCAGAGTTTTTTTGACCGGCTGGTGACGGAGACCGAGCCGTCGCGCCTGGCCCTGTTGTCGGTTCCGCAGATCCAGGACGGACTGACCGGCCGCATCAGCCTGGACACCTATATCGCCTATCTGACCGAGGCGTATCACCATGTGAAGCACACGGTGCCCCTGATGCGCACTGCCCTCGCGCATCTGCGGCCCGATCAGGAATGGCTGGTTCCTGCCCTTGATGAATATATCGAGGAAGAGGAAGGCCATGAGGAATGGATCCTGAACGATATCCGCCATGCCGGCGGTGATGCCGAGGGGGCGCGTCACGGCACCCCGCGCCCGGCGACGCAGGCCATGGTGGATGAGGCCTACCGCTTCATCCGGGAGGAAAACGCCGCCGGCTTCTTCGGCATGGTCTATGTGCTGGAAGGCACCAGCACGGCCATCGCCACCCATGGGGCCGACGCGGTGCGCAAATCGCTGAACCTGCCGAAAAGCTGCTTCAGCTATCTGACCAGCCACGGGTCGCTGGATATTCAGCATATGGAGTTCTTTCGCGACCTGATGAACCGCGTGACCGACGGCCGCGATCAGCAGGCCATCATCACCATGGCGAACAGCGTCTTCCGCCTGTTCGCCGACCTGTTCCGCGCCATCCCCCATGCAACGCCGTCGGAGGTGCGCCATGTCGCCTGAAGAAAGTCTGGAAGGACGCAGCGTCCTGGTCGTCGGCGGGGCCGGCGGCATCGGTGCGCCGCTGGTCAGCATCCTGCGCAGCCGGGGAGCACAGGTGACCACGCTGGGGCGTGGCGACCTGCCGGGCCGGCATATCCGCGCCGACCTGTCGACCCAGGCCGGCATCAACATGGCCGCCGAACAGGCCCGGCTGCTGGCGCCGCAGATGCTGTTCAACGTGGCGGGTCGCCAGTATTTCGGCCCGGTGGAGGGCCAGCGACCGGCCGATCTGGCCGCCGACTACATGGTCAATCTGGTGGCCCCGGTCGCGCTGGCGCAGGCGGTTCTGCCCATGATGAAGCAGCGCGGGCGCGGGCATATCGTCAATGTCGGGTCCGTGTTCGGGTCGATCAACTTCGCCCATTTCGCGGGATATTCCAGCGCCAAGGCGGGGTTGAAAGGCTTCACCCAGGCCCTGCGGCGCGAGGTGCGGGGCACGGGCGTCACCGTCTGCCATGTCGCGCCGCGCGGGGTGAATACCGGCTTCAACGGTCCCATGGTGCAGCGTCTGGCTGACCTGACGGGCATGAAGCTGGATGACCCCATCCATGTGGCCAACCGCATCCTGCGTGCCGCCATGACGGGCAGCGCGGATACCGTCATCGGCTGGCCCGAAGCCTTCTTCACGCGGCTGAACGCCCTGTTCCCCGGTCTGGTCGACCGGGCGCTGGCCGGCAACAACACCAGGGCCGCGAGCCTGTTCACCACCAGCACGGCCAGCAGTGCCGCCATCCATACCCATATTCAGGAGGAAACCCATGCGCGTTGACAAGAAGCTGTTGCTCGGTGCCCTTTCGCTGCTGCTGGCCGGCAGCGCCCTGGCATCGGCCGACCCGGCGATGGATGCCAGGATCGGTGAATTGCAGGCCGGCTGGGCCCATGTGAAGTACGAGATCAAGGGCACCGACGCGCAACTGCCCGCCATGGAAGCGCTGGCGACGGAGGCCAAGTCCGTCACCGCCGCCTATCCCGGCAAGGCCGAACCCCTGATCTGGGAAGCCATCATCCTGTCGTCGGAAGCCGGCATCAAGGGCGGCATAGGGGCGCTGTCGCTGGTGAAGGAAGCCAAGGCCAAGCTGGAAACGGCAGAGAAGATCGACCCCACGGCCCTGGACGGGTCGGTTAATACCTCCCTGGGCAGCCTGTATTATCAGGTGCCCGGCTGGCCCGTCGGCTTTGGCAGCGACAAGCAGGCCAAGGTCTATCTGGAAAAGGCCCTGGCGCTGAACCCCGATGGCATCGATCCCAACTATTTCTACGGCGATTTCCTGTTCCGGCAGGGCGATTATGCCAAGGCGCGCGACGTGCTGAACCACGCCCTGGCCGCCACACCGCGTCCGGGCCGCGAAGTGGCCGATGCGGGCCGGCGGGAGGAAATCAACAGCGTGCTGGCCCAGCTTGAAACAAAGCTGGCAAAGCGGTGAGCGGCGGACCTTCTCCCGGCCGGTCTTCCGCCGGTCGGGAGAAGATTGTGCAGGCGGCCTTGCGATTGACGCCGCCCCTATTCTATAATGGCCTTTCAAGGTCAATTGCGCGGCTCTTCGAACCGACATGTCCATCGCACGCCACATCGCGGCATTGCTGATCGGCTTCCTCATCAGTTGGGGCGGCATCGGGGGGCATGGTGCGCATATGGCCATGGCGGGGCAGCCGGGAACCGCTTCCCTGTCGGGCATGCTGTCCGATGGTGCCGATACCGGCATGCATGCCGACCATCATCATGATGATCATGGTGCCGCGCATGACGGGCACGGTAACAAGGCAGGGGCCAAGTCGTTGGCCCCCAATTGCTGCTTGTTTGCCTGTGGTCTGCTGACGGTCCTGCCCGGGCCCGGCTTTGAATTCAGCGATGCCGGCTGGCAGGCCCTGCGCCTGCTTGTGCCCACCGATGACATGATGGCCGGCCGCTCCGTTTCGCCCCTGCGGCGGCCCCCCAAACAGATCGTCTGAGGCCGGCCCGCGCCCTGTCGCGGGGCCGGCTTTGCGCGTCCGCATGATTTGGGACGCGCCAACACGGTATTGCCCATCCCCGCCCTGAAACCTTGTGCACCAGATCGGCGCCGTTCGGCCGCCGATACCCTGGTCGCCATCGTCATCGCCTGCGGGGGTGTGGACGATCACCATTCCCAGATTCCGGGCCGACCCGCGACCACGCCGTCGCGCCCGCCGGGCGACAGCCCGATCCACAGGATAAAGATCATGAATGCCACGATCCGCAACGTCTTCGCCGCCGCCCTTGTCGCCGGTTTCAGTCTCACCCTTTCCCAAGGGGCAGCCTGGGCACAGGCGGCCCATGACCATCACGGCCATAGCCACGACACTCCCGCCGCGACGGGAAAGCCGGGCAAGGCCTCCGCTGCCACGCGTACCGTCCAGATCGAACTGGGCGATAATTTCTTCAGTCAGGAAAATCTGACCGTGAAGGCCGGGGAGACCGTCCGCTTCGTCATCGTGAACAAGGGAGAGTTCCTGCACGAGTTCAATATCGGCACCGCCGCCAGCCACGCCGAGCATCAGAAGATGATGGCGATGATGGTCGATCACGGCATGCTGACCCCCACGGGTCTCAACAAGGACATGGCCAACATGGATCATTCCGCGATGGGGATGGGCCATATGGATCATGATGACGCCAACAGCGTCCTGGTGGAGCCGGGCAAGACGGGCGAACTGGTCTGGACCTTCGGCCAGGATATGTCTTTGGAATTCGCCTGCAACGTTCCCGGCCATTACGAGGCCGGCATGGTCGGCAAGATCAGCGTCACCAAGTGACGGGGGCGGAGATGAAAAACAATCAGGCAGGCGGCCTTTCCCGCCGCGATGCCCTGCGCCTGGCCGCTACGGCCGGGCTGGCGGGTGTCGTCACGGTCTTTCCCGGCCGCCGCGGCTTTGCCGCCGCCGGCCAGACGCTGGAACTGTCGGTGGAAAGGACGCGCATCACGGTCGATGGCGTCACCACCCGTGCCACCACCATCGGCGGTACCGTGCCGGCACCCACCTTGCGCTGGCGCGAGGGGGAGGAGGTGGTGATCCATGTCACCAACCGCCTTGACGAGCCGACATCCATCCATTGGCACGGGTTGCTGCTGCAAGGTGTCATGGACGGGTCCCCCGGCTTCAACGGCTTCGAACCGATCCGGCCGGGCCAGACCTATACCTACCGTTTCCAACTGCGGCAGGCGGGGACCTACTGGTACCACAGCCATTCCGCCGCCCAGGAACAGGAGGGCATGTATGGCGCCATCATCATCGACCCGGCGGGCCGGGAACCGGTGCGTGCCGATCGGGATTATGTGGTCTTCCTGTCCGACCACACAGCGGAGCGGCCCCAGGATGTGTTGCGGAATCTGAAGGTCAGCGAAGGTTATTACAACAAGGGCAAGCGGACCCTGTCCGACTTTTTCAAGGACGCAGAACGCGACGGTTTGGGGGCGACCGTCCGCGACCGGCTGGATTGGGGCGACATGCGCATGGATGCCACGGATCTGGCGGATGTCACGGGGTACCAGTTCCTGGTCAACGGCAAGGGGCCGAAGGACAACTGGACCGCCCTGTACAAGCCGGGGGAACGGGTGCGGTTGCGCATCATCAACGGTTCCGCCATGTCGATCTTCGACGTGCGCATCCCCGGACTGGCCATGACGGTGGTCGCCGCCGACGGGCAGAATGTCATGCCCGTGAAGGTGGATGAATTCCGCTTTGGCGTGGGGGAGACCTATGACGTCATCGTCATGCCGGAAGGCGAAAAGCCTTTCACCTTCCTGGCCGAGCCGGTCGATCGCAGCTTCTATGCCCGCGCCACCCTGGCCGTGGCGGAGGGCATGGAGGGTGAAATCCCCCCCTTGCGTCCGCGCACCATCCTGACCATGGCGGATATGGGCATGGCCCATGCCGGCATGGATCACGCGGCGATGGGTCATGGTGCCGGCGGTGGCATGGATCATGCGGCGATGGGTCATGGCACGATGGCCGGCATGGACCATGGTGCCATGGATCACGGTGCCATGAACCATGGAACCGCCGACAGCCAGGGCCGGCCGCTGGGCTGGGCCGACGCGTCCACGCCACCGGGGATGAAGGCACTGTCCTACGACGACCTGAAATCCCTGACCAAGGCCAAGGACCTGCGCCCCCCGACGCAGGAGATCGAGGTGCAACTGACCGGCATGATGTCGCGGTACATCTGGACCCTGAACGGGCAGAAGTTTGACCAGGGCGAACCTATCCGGGTCAATCACGGCGACCGGGTGCGTATCACCTTCCAGAACACGACCATGATGGCGCATCCGATGCACCTGCACGGCATGTTCATGGAACTGGAAAATGGCCAGACCGACCGCATGCCCCGCAAGCATGTGGTGCTGGTGCCGCCCGGCCAGTCACGGTCGGTGCAACTGACGGCCGACGAACCGGGTGAATGGCCGTTTCATTGTCACCTGCTCTACCACATGGCTTCCGGCATGATGACGCGGTTCATCGTGACGCCGCGAACCGCCAGTCTTTGAGGGGGCGACCGATGAAAGCGACATGCAAGCGGGCGGCTGTGCTGGCCGCCATCCTGCTGCTGGGTGGCCCCGGCGCTGGGGCACAGGAACATGATCACGGCCCGTCCCACGACCATCTTCCCCTGATCGGCACCTTCAAGGTCGATCAGTTGGAAAACCGCTGGCAGGACGGGCGCAACAGCCTGAAATGGGAGGCGCAGGGCTGGTACGGCGGCGACACGGAGAGGGTATGGTTCAACAGCGAGGGTGAAAAGCCGGCCGGTGAAGGGGTGGAGGAAGCGGAGTTCCAGCTTCTCTACAGCCGCCTATGGTCGGAATTCTGGGATGTGCAGGCCGGTATCCGTCACGATATCCGCCCGCAACCCCGGACCACCTATGGCGTGGTCGGCGTGAAGGGCGTGGCCCCCTATTTCTTCGAGGTGACCGCCCAGGCGTTCGTCAGTGAAGAGGGGGGCCTGTCGGCCCGGCTGAAGGTGGAATATGACCTGCTGATCACCCAGAAGCTGATCCTGCAACCCAGTCTGGAAACCAACGCCGCGGTCCAGAGGGTGCGGGAACTGGGGGTGGGGAGCGGCCTTAACGATGTCGCGCTGGGCCTGCGCCTGCGCTACGAGATCGTGAAGGAATTCGCGCCCTATGTCGGCATCAACTGGGAGCGCAAGCTGGGCGGTACCGCCAGCCTGGCCCGCACCCATGGCGAGGACCCCGACGTCCTGTCCGTGCTGACCGGCATCCGGTTCTGGTTCTGATCCGGGCGGGCCGGCCCCGGTGACGACGGGGGCCGGCCCGTCAGGGCATCAGGATGGAGCGATCGATGGCGGCAATGTCGCGGCAACCGGTCAGCGCCATGGCCAGTTCCAGTTCTGCCCGCAGGATGCGCAGGACATGGGCCACGCCGGGGGCGCCGGCTGCCGCCAGGGCATAGATATAGGGGCGTCCGATCAGGACGGCCCTGGCCCCCAGCGCCAGGGCGCGCACCACGTCCGCCCCCCGGCGGATGCCCCCATCCATCAGGACGGGAATGACCCCGCCGACCGCGTCCGCGATGGGGGGCAGCAGGTCGATGCCGGCGGGCACCCCGTCCAGTGTGCGTCCGCCATGATTGGAAACAATCAGCCCGTCCATCCCGGCCGCCACGCACCGGCCCGCGTCGGCGGGGTCGGTGATGCCCTTCAGGATGATGGGCAGGCGGGTCAGGCCGCGCAGCCATTCCAGGTCCGCCCAGGTGGGGGCCAGATCCAGCAAGGGCGTGCCGAACAGCAGCGATCCGCGCGGGGATGGCGGTGGCGGGCGCATGCCGGCCAGATTGACGGGCCCGATACCCGGCGGCAGGGCGAACCCCGCCCGCTGTTCCCGGTTGCGGGCGCCATTGACGGGCGCATCCACCGTTACCACCAGCGCCTTGTATCCTGCTGCTTCCGCCCGGCGCACCAGATCGGCCGTGAAGTCGCGGTCGGGCTGTATGTAAAGCTGGAACCATAGCGGCGCCTGGGCATGGGCGGCGATATCCTCCAGCCGCACGCTGGCCTGGGTGCTGACCACCATGGCCGTATCCATCGCACCCGCCGCCACGACCGTGGCCAGTTCGCCATCCGGGTTCAGCAGCTTCTGGAAGGCGACGGGCGCCAGCAGGATGGGGGCCGCCAATCTTGTCCCAAAGAGGCTGATCGCTGTGCCGCCGCCGCCCAGGTCACGCAGCACGCGTGGCCGAAGGGGGTAACGGGTGAAGGCGGCCACATTCTCCCGCAGGGTCCATTCATCGCCGGCCCCGCCCGCGAAATAAGCCCAGCAGGCGGGCGACATCCTGTCCCGCGCCACCGGTTCGTAATCCGTGAGGCAGGCGATATCAGGCGGTATGACCGCCAGCGGGGGCAGGGGGGTAACCATCAATACCGGGTTTAACCGGCGCCCCGTCCTTTATCAAGGTGTCGTCATGTCGCTCCCCAAAGGGGCTGGGTCAGGCCAGCGCGGACGCGATCGCGTCCTGCTGTTCGGTGGTCATGCCTGCCAGTTGCGGCCCCGTGAAGGAACGAAGCTGCACTTCCGTCATGGAATGGAACTGGTAGGGGGTGATGGCGGCGATCTGACCGGCGCTAAGGACGCCGATCTGCTCGACCTTCATGCCCGTGAGCTGTACCGCGCTCAACTGCCCGACCTGGGTCGGGGTGAGGTTGGCGAACTGCGTGGTGCTGAGCGCGCCGATCTGGGTGGCCGACAATTGCGCGAACTGCGTGCTGGTCAGCGACTGGAGCTGCGACCCCGCCAGATTGGCGATCTGGGTCGTCGACATGCCGCTCACCTGGGACGGCGACAGGGCCGCGACCTGCTGGCTGCTGAGCGCCCGCAACTGCACCCGCAGCAGGGCTGAAAGCTGGGTGCCGGTCATGCCCGCAATGGCCGTGGTCGTCAGATCCTGGATCTGGGTGGTGGTCAGGGACTGTATCTGCGCGGTGCCCAGACCGTTCACCTGTTGTGCCGAAAGGGCGTTCATATGTCCGGTGCCCAGCCCCGACAGCGCCGTGGCCGGCGCGCCGGCCAGCGCCTCGGGCGTGATCACCTGCAATTGCGAGGGCAGCAGGGCGCTTAACTGGGTCGCGTTCAGGTGGCTCATGAACCCGGCATCCAGGCCCGCCAACTGGGTGGTCGACAGGCTGGCGAACTGCGTCGCCGACAAGGCCGCCTCCTGCGTGGCGCTCAGGCCGTTGAGGCGGCTGGGGCTCAGGGCGCTCAGTTGGGTGGTTGTCAGGGCCGCGATCTGGGTGGTTGTCATGGCCGCGAACTGGGTCGTGGACAGGGCCGACAGTTGCGTGCCGTTCAGGCCATTGACCTGGAGGCTCGACAGCCCCCCGATGAAGCCGGCCGACAGGCCCTGGATCTGGGTGGTGGAAATCGCGCCCAGCATGCCCGCCGTCAGATAGCCGGCCTGCGTGGCGGTCAGGCCCGCAAGCTGCGTGCTGGTCAATCCGGCGATGTCGGTGGTGGTCAGCGCCTGAAGCTGTGCCGCCGACAGGGTGCCGATCTGGCTGGCGCTCAGTGACGCGACGCTGCCGCTGACGATGGCTTCGAACTTGGATGCGTCCAGCGATCCCATCTGGGTGGGGGTCAGCGCCGCGATCTGGGCCGTGGTCAACGCCCGGATCTGCTGGTCGCTGAACATGTTCAGCAGACCGGAAGAAAGGCCGGCGACGACGCTCGGCTGAATGGCTGCGATCTGGCTGCTTGTCAGGTTGCCGATATGCTCGTTGCTGAACGCGTTCAGGTGCGCCGCCGTCAGGCCCGTCATCTGTGTGGTGGTCAGATAGTCGACATGGTTGGCATGCAGGGCCGCGAGCTGCGATGGCCCGATGGCGCGCAACTGTGCTGCGGACAATGACTGGAACTGTGACTGCGTCATCATGGCCAGTTGCCCGGACCGCAGGCCGGCAGCGCCGGTGGTGCTGATCGCGGCGATCTGCGCCGGGGTCAGGGCTTCGGCATGATAATCGGACAGAACGCCGATCTGTGCCGCCGACAGGGCCGCGATCTGGGCCGTGGAGACGATATTGAGCTGTTCCAGCCGCAGCATGGGGATGCTGACCGGGTCGATGGCGGCGAACTGGGCCGGGGTCAGCGCCTGTATCTGGGCATTGGTCAGGGCCGCGACATGCTCGGGGCGCAACGCCGCCATCTGGGCGGTGCTGAAGCTGGACAATTGCGCCACCGTCAGGTGGGCCACCTGATCGTCGGTCAGGGCGCTGACCTGGCTTTCCGACAGACCGGACAGGGACGTGGTCGGGATGGTCGCGATCTGCGCGCCGGACAGGGCGTTAAGCTGCTGCGGGCTCAGCACCTGCACCTGGGCCTTGGTCAGGCCGGCGATCTGGGTGGGGGTGAAGCTGGCCAGACGATCCGGCGTCAGCAGGTTCAACTGATCGGCCGTCAGGCTTCCGATCTGCCCGGCCGTCATGCCGGTCAGCAACTCGTCCGGCAGATGGGAGATCTGGTCGGTCGTCAGTCCGGCGATGATGGCGGGCGACAGTTCGGTGAACTGCCGGACGCTGAGTTGATTGAGGCTGCCGCTGGGAAGGGCGGCCACCTGTTCCGGTTTCAGACCCCGGAGCTGGGCCACGGACAGGCTGCCGAACTGATCCCCGCCAAGCATGGCGACGCGGCTGAGGCTGAGACCGCCGACCTGGGTGGCGGTCAGCCCCGAAAGCTGATCCGGCGTGATTTCCTTGAAACGCTCGTCGCTCAGCGAATTCAACTGGTCCGACGTAAGGCCGCCGATCTGGGCCGGGGAGAGGCTGGCGAACTGTTCCCCGGACATTTCGGCGAAGAACAGGGTGCCGGCCCCCGTGAGCTGGGTCGGGGTCAGGACGGCAAGCTGCTCCGGCGTCAACGCCCGCACCTGCTGTTCCTCCAGGCTGTTCAACTGTGCCACGGTCAGGGTCTTCACCTGGGCGGGCGACAGGGTGGCGATCTGTTGGGCCGTCAACTGGGTGATCCGCTCACTGGACAGGCTGCCGACCTGCGTGCCGGACAGCGCCGCCAGTTGTTCGACGGACAAGGCGGCCAGTTGCTCGCCATTCAGGGCGTTCAACTGCGTGGCCGACAGGGCGGCCAGTTGGTTGCCGGTCAGTTGCGAGATCTGGTTGCCGGTCAGCAGGGATATCTGATCGGTCGACAGGCCTTTCACCTGGGTGGGTGCAAGCTGGGCAATCTGTTCCGGGCTGAGGGCGGAAATTTCTTCCGCCTGCAGGACGCCGATCTGGGTGGCGGTCAGGCCCTTGATCTGGCTGGCCGACAGGCTGGCGATCTGTTCGCCCGTCAAGGCATTGATCTGGGTGACCGACAGGGCGCCGATATTACCCGGCGTCAGGCCCGCCACCTGCGCCACCGACAGCATGCCGATCTGATCGTCCGACAGGCCCTTCACCTGCGTGGCACTCATAATAGCGACCTGATCGGCCGTCAGGGAGGCCAACTGATCCGGCGTCAGGGCGGCCAGTGCCGTTGCCGACAAGCTCCGGATCTGGTCGTTGGTCAGTTGCGAGATATGTTCGGGCGCTAGGCCTGAAATCTGCCCGTCATTGAGGGACGCCATCTGCTGGGAAGTCAGGCCGACCAACTGATCCCCCGTCAGCCAGGACAGTTGCGCGTTGGTCAGCCCCCCCAGCGCCGTGGGCGACAGGCCGGCCAACTGTGTACGGCTCAGGGCTGCGATCTGCGTTTGATTGAGGGTGGAGGTCTGTGTGGCCGTGATGCCCTTCATCTGGGCCGCCGACAGGTTCTCGAACAGGCCCGTGCCCATGGAGGACAATTGTTCGGGCGTGATCGCGCCGACCTGGGCCGCGGTGAGATTGCGCAACTGTGTTGCGGTCAGGCTTTCAAGCTGTTCGGGGCGCAATGCGCCGATCTGTCCGGCCCCCAGGGTCGCCAACTGTGCCACCGTCAGCGCCTCCAGTTGCGTGGCGGCAAGGTCGTTGAGCCGCTCGGCCGACAGGCCCTTGACCTGCGCCGGGCTGAACGCGGCGACCTGCTTCGCGGACAGGGCGGCGACCTGCTCGTTGAGCAGGCTGTTGACCTGCGTGGCGGACAGGGCGCGCAGTTGTTCCGGGCTGAGCGTGGCGATCAACGACGTGTCCAGGCCGGAGATCTGGTCGGGGGTCAAGGCGCCCACCTGCCCGGCGGTCAGGGCCGTCATCTGTGTCACGGTCAGGCCGGCCAGATGGCCATCGGGCAGCGCCTTGATCTGCGTGGCGGTCAGGGCGGTCAGTTGCGCCTTGCCCAGGCCGGCGAACTGCTCATCCGACAATTGCGCCATCTGGGTGACGGTGAAGGCCCGGATCTGGTTGGCGGTCAGACCGTTGAGCTGTGTCGTGGTCAGCGCGGCCAGTTTCTCATCCGTTAGGGTGGCGACCTTGCCCGCCGACAGGTTGGCGAGCTGCGCCGGGGTCAGCGCCGCGATCTGATCCCCGTTCAGGCCGGCGAACTGCTCATTGCTCAGCGCTGAGATCTGGGTGGCGTTGAAACCCTTCACCTGGTCCGGCGTCAGGCTCGACAATTTGCTGGTGGAGAACCACTTTACCTGCGTTGCCGTGAAGCCGGAAAGCTGGGCGGGCGACAGCGACGCCAACTGGCCGTCCGTCATGCCGGCGACCTGTGCCTGGGTCATGCCCTTGATCTGGGTGACGGAAAAGTCGCCCACCTGCTCACCCGACAGCCGGTTGAACTGGTCCGAGGTCAGGGAGGCGATCTGCGACGTCGTCAATCCCTTTAACTGGGTGGACAGCATGTCACCGATGATCGAGGGGTTGATCCCCTTGATCTGCGCCGGTGTCAGGCTGCCGATCTGCGACGCGCTGAGGCCGGACCATTGTGCCGACGGCAGGGCGTTCAATTGGGTGGTGGTCAGGCTCTTGACCTGTGTCGGGCTCAGGGCGGCGATCTGTGCCGTGGAGAACTTGGCCAGGAATTCATTGCTGACCGATTTGATCTGCGTGACCGTCAGGCTCTTCAGCTTGCTGGGGGCAATGGCGGCCACCTGATCCGCGCTGAGGCTGTTGAGCTGCGAGGGGGAGAGGGCGGCCAATTGCGCGGCCGTCATGCCGCCGATCTGGCTGTCGCTGAACCATGTCATCTGGTTGTTGGAAAGGGCCTTCAACTGCGGTGCCGTGAAGGCGGCGACCTGTTCCGTCGACAGGGCTGCAATTTTTTCCGAGGTCAGAAGCGACACTTCCCGGGGCGTCATCCCGCGGATCTGGCTGAGCGACATGGCGGAGAAATCCTCCGCTTCCAGCGCGTTGAACTGGTTGTCGCTGAGGGCCGCCAATTGTGCGGCGGTGAAGCCGATCTGGGTAGACGACAGGGCGCCGATCTGTGTGGCGGTCAGGCCATGGATCTGCTTCACCGATATGGCACCGACCTGCGCCTTGGACAGTTCGCCGATCTGGTCCAGCGAGAAAGAGCGGATCTGTTCGGCTGTCAGCGAGGCCATCGTCCGCGGGGGGATTTCGCTGATGGAGCTGTAGGAACCGATCGCAACCATGTCTGGCTCTTTCATTCTTGGAATTTCCAACCAGGAACCTTTAAGCAAGAGCCGGGCCAAGT
>NZ_JAGOGJ010000166.1 GCF_017996735.1 Niveispirillum sp. | reverse complement strand
TATTGTAGAAGCAGCGGATCTTGTTGTCGTCACCGCGCACAAAGAACAGCGGGTCGCCCAGCCGGTCCCATTTCAGATAGGAACCGATCTCCGGCACCTCATCGGCATGGATCGCATAGACCCAGGAGCGCCGCCACAGGGCCTGCCGCTCCAGTTCATAGAATTCCGGATCGACATAGCGGCCGGCGGGGATTTCCGGCAGTTCCGGGAAATCATCCGGCGGGCCCCCACGCGTGGACTCATACTGCATGCCGGCCTTGATACGGTCGATCTCCAGGGCGTCCATGGTCCTTCCCTTTCCTTGTCTGTCTTCGCCCATCCCCCGTCATGAAGATGACGGAATAAGCGGGCGCGCATTTTCCGCATACATAGCAGATCGCTCTGCATACAGAAAGCATGTATTTTGTGTACGTCAAACGATCCTGGACGAACGCAGCGCCGCAATGGCGGCGGCGTCATAGCCCAGTTCGGCCAGGATCGCGTCGGTATGTTCGCCCACGATGGGCGGGCGTGAACGGATGCTGCCGGGTGTGGCCGACAGGGTCACGGGCGGGCCGGCCACGGGGGCCGGGCGCGGCAGGCCCGGATAATCCACATCCTGCAACAGGCCCATGGCCTGCACCTGTGGATGGTCCAGCACCTGTTGCGGCGACAGGACGGGGCCGCCGGGAATGCCGGCGGCCGCCAGCGCCTCCACCGCCTGATCCGTGGTCCGCCTGGCGCACCATTCGGCCATGCGGGCACAGAGAATCCCGTTATTGTCGCCGCGCGCCTGATCGCTGGCAAAGCGGGGATCGGCCTTCCAGCCGGGTTCCCCCACCATCTCGCACCAGCGCGCGAACAGGCCGTCGCCCACCGTATGGATCAATACATGGCCGTCCAGGGTGGCGAACACGTCGGACGGGGCCGATGTCTGGACCCGGTTGCCGGTGCCGACCCGACCGATACCGGTCACGGCCTGTTCCACCAGAAAGGCGTTGAACAGGGTGACGCCGGTCGATAGCAGGCTGGCCTGCACGGACTGCCCCCTTCCCGTGGCCCGTTTTTCCATCAGGGCCGCCATGGCACCCAAGGCGGCGAACATGCCGGTGCCGAAATCCACGTAAGGGGCACCGGCCTTCATCGGCTGTTCAGGCGTGCCGGAAAAATACATGGCCCCCGACATGGCCTGTCCCACCCCGTCAAACCCGCCGCGCGCGGCCCAGGGGCCGGCGGTCCCGAAGCTGGAAATCAGGACAGGGATGATGTCGGGCTTGATGGCGCGCAAACTGTCCTCATCCAGCCCCATGGCGGAAAGGGCCGGCGGCGGCAGGTTGGCCACCACCACATCGGCGGTGCCCACCAGACGGCGCACCACCTCCCGCCCCTCCGGCTTGGTCGGGTTCAGGGTCAGGGAGCGCTTGTTGACGCCCATCTGCAACCATCCGGCCCCTTCACCACCGTCCGTCACAGGCGTGATGAACCGGTCCTCACCCCCGCCCAGCCGTTCGATACGGATGATGTCGGCCCCGAAATAGCCCAGCAGCGTCGCGCAATAGGGTCCGGCCACATACCGGCCGAAATCCAGCACCCGCACCCCGTGCAGAACCTGTGACACGTCCCTTCCTCCCCGCCGGGTCCTCCCGGTCTGTTGCTCTGCATACAGGATATAGCCATTTCCCATAAATCTTCAAGCGCGCATAAAGTGAGTATTTCTGCGGATTTCAGAGGCACCCACATAACCACGTATGCCGCACCGCAGCAAAAATCGGCGGTTCCGACTTTTTAATTTTACACAGAAACGGCATTGTGTGTATATTTTTCGAAACCAAACGGGATCGGTATGGGCGGTTGTCTGTTGTCCGGTCGTTCTGGTGCGGGCGCCGAAAGGCTGGAGGTCTGCTGCACCCTTTTCCCCCCTCTCTCCCGTCATCCCCGCGGAAGCGGGGACCCAGCGTAAGGCGCGGTTAGCGCCGATATGAGCCATATCGCGGCAGACGCCGCTCTACGCTGGGTCCCCGCTTCCGCGGGGATGACGGGGAGGGAGGAGGGATCGGTCAGTAAGGCCCCCACCACCAACGACAACAGAGCCACCCACCACCCCGACAAGAAGTTCCAGGGAACCAGCGATCTGGGAGGATCATCCATGGACGGGATCAGTTCGTCTTTCGACTATCGCAAGGGCTGGTCGATCAATCCGGCGGCCAAGCCGGGCGATATCGACGCCAAGGCGCCCTTCATCGACAATGGCACCGAGAAGTTCGACCCCGCCCAATATTACGACAAGGGCTGGATGGCGCAGGAATGGGAGAAGCTGTGGACCAAGGCCTGGCTGATTGCCTGTCCGTCCAGCGACGTGCGCGAAGAAGGCGATTTCGCGACCTTCGAAATCGGCAACGAGAATATCGTTGTCGTCCGGGGCGATGATGGCACGGTCCGCGCCTTCTATAATGTCTGCCCGCACCGGGGGAACCGGCTGGTCCATACGGCCATCGGCAGCCTGTCGAACGGCTTTGCCTGTTCCTTCCATAGCTGGAAGTTCAAGCTGGATGGCAGCCTGAAAAGCATCACCGACCGCGAAACCTTCCGCCCCGAAGTGGTGTGCCACAATCCGGGGCTGAGCGCGGTTCGGTGTGAGGAACTGGCCGGTCTGGTCTTCATTTCCATGAACCCGGACGCGCCCGATCTGCGTGGCTGGCTGGGCCCGGTGGCCGACCATCTGGAAAGCTACCAGATCGACAAGATGCATGTGGTCCGGCAGGTGCGCAGCGAATGGGCCGCCAACTGGAAGGTGGGTGTGGATGCCTTTTATGAGGTCTACCACCTGCATGCGGTGCATCCGGAAACCCAGGGCGTGATGGAGGATTATTTCGTCCAGTACGACCTGTTCCCCAACGGGATGAGCCGGATGTGCATCCCCTTCTACCGGCCCAGCCCGCGCGTGCCCGACCAGTTGGGCGTGAATGAAGGGCTGAAAATGATGATGCCGGATGCGGCGCTCGACCCCGCGGGCTTCACCGGCACCGCGCAGGAGGTGCGTATCGCCGCGCAGAAGGCCAAGCGCGAACGCGCCGAACGGCTGGGCCTGGGCTATGAGAAGCTGACCGATGCACAACTGACCGACAGTTTCGCCTATGGGCTGTTCCCCAATGTGCAGATCGGCTGTCATCCGGAGGGTGTGTTCCTGATGCGCTTCATCCCGCATCCGCAAGACCCCGAACGGTTCTTCTATGACATCACCATCCTGTTCCGGCCCGTGGGCGCCGTGGCGGAGGCGGCGGGCAATTATGATGTGCCGGCCTGGATGGGCCTGCCCGAAGGGACCGACATTTCCGGCCGCGTGCGGCCCGATTGTGTGCATGTGCCGCTGGGCGAACCGGCCAATCTGGGGCTGGTGCTGGACCAGGACAGCGAATTGCTGCCGGTGGTGCAAAAGGGCCTGCGGTCGCGCGGCTTCAACGGCATGCTGTTTGGCGAACAGGAACAGCGCCTGCGTCATTTCCATGTCGAACTGAACCGCTACATGGCGGGGGCGCCGCGATGATCTTTTTCATCAGCCGCTTCACCGTCAAGCCGGACTGCGAGGCGGAATTCATCCGCCTCGCCACGGCACTGACGGAAAAGGTCCGCGCGCATGAGCCCAAGACCCTCTATTACGCCTTCTACCGGGCCGATGGCCCCGGCCGCTTCGTCGTCGTTGAAAGCTTCCCGGACGAGGCTGCGGAACATGAACATCAATCCACGCCCTGGTTCACCGAGATTGTGCCCCAGATGATCCCGTGTTTCGACGGGCCCTATGTGCGTGAATATTTCCATCCGCTGAATGCCTCCGCGAAAGGGGTGACGGCATGAGCAAGGCCGACCAGTTCATCCATGCCACCACGCTCGGCGACCTGCTGCTGTCGGCCGCCCACACCTGGCCCGACACGGACGCGCTGATCTTTCCCGATGAACGCCTGACCTATCGTGATCTGGCCAGCCGCGCCATGCACCATGCCAAGGGGCTGATGGCGATGGGCATCAAGCCGGGCGACCATGTCGGCGTGCTGCTGCCGTCTTGTATCGAGTTCGTCGATATCCTGTTCGGCGTGGCCCTGGCCGGCGGTGTGACGGTGCCGATCAATGCCCGTTACCGCGCGCATGAACTGGCCTATGTCACCGACAATGCCGATCTGGTCAGCATCATCACCACCGAACAGGTGGCCGATCAGTTGAATTTTGTGGATCGCCTGTGTGAGGGGCTGGAGGGTCTGGCCGATCAGACGGACCCGATGGATTTGCGCCTGAAGGGCTGCCCGCGTCTGCGCTCCATCATCCTGCTGGGGCAGGGCGGCCGGCCCTTTACCGTCACGGCGGACCGGTTCGACACGCTGGCCCGGACGGTGACGGACGCGGCGGTGCATGAGCGCCGGGCCTTTGCGCGGGTCCGCGCGCCCGGCATCATCCTGTACACGTCTGGCACCACCTCCAACCCCAAGGGCTGCCTGATCAGCCATGAGGCCATTGTCCGCACGTCCCAGGCCTTGGCGGAACGGTATGAGCTGACGGACCGTGACCGGTTCTGGTCGCCGCTGCCTTTGTTCCATATCGCGGCCATCCTGCCGCTGGTCGCCATCTATGCCAAGGGCGGGACCTACCTGTCGATGCAGCATTTTGATGCCGGCGTGGCGCTGAAAATGCTGGAAACGCATAAGGTGACGGCGACCTACCCCTGCTTTGCCCCTATCATGGTGGATTTGATCCACCATCCGGATTTCGCCACCACCGACCTGTCGTCCATGCGCCTGATGAATTCATCGCTGGCGGTGCAGACGGGCGCGATGAAGGAGATGCTGGCCAAGGCCATGCCCAACTGCATCCAGGTCGGCACCTATGGCCTGTCGGAGGCGGCGGGCACGGTCTGCACCAGCAGCCTTTCCGACAGTTACGAGGTGCGGACCACACGGCTGGGCCGCCCCCTTCCAGGGATCGAGGTGAAGATCGTCAACGCCTTTGGCGAGCCGCTGCCGCCGGGGGAGAAGGGCGAAATCCTGGTGCGCAGCCCCGGCCTGCTGGACGGCTATTACAAGGACCCGGTGAAAACGGCAGAGGCGCTGCAGGGCGGCTGGCTGCATACGGGCGATGTCGGGTCGCTGGACGGCGATGGCAACATCATGTTCCACGGTCGCACCAAGGACATGCTGAAGGTCGGCGGGGAGAATGTCGCGGCGGCCGAGATCGAGGCCTATATCGGCACCCACCCGGCGGTGAAAATGTGTCAGGTGGTGGGTGCGCCCGATCCCCGCCTGACGGAGGTTCCCGCCGCCTTCATCGAACTGCATCCGGGCACCTCGCTGACGGTGCAGGAGGTGCTGGATTATTGCCGGGGCAAGATCTCCAGCTTCAAGGTGCCGCGCCATGTGCGCTTCGTGACGCAATGGCCCATGTCGACCAGCAAGATCCAGAAATACAAGCTGCGTCAGCAGCTTGAAGCAGACCTGGCGGCCGGTGCCGCCGCCTGAGGAGTGTGGTTCATGTACACCATCGTCGCCAAGCTGTTCGTGAAGCCGGAAAAAGAGGCGGCGTTTGTCGCCGCCATGTCGGCATTAACGGATAAGGTTCTGGCCCATCAGCCGGACGTGACCGTCTATCTGTTCAAGAAAATCCGCGGCCAGGACCATGCCTATGCCGCCATCGAACAGCACCCGTCCCAGGATTATTTCCGTCAGGTCCATTGCACCACGCCCTGGTTCCAGGAACTGGTGCCGGGCGTGATGGACTGCCTGTCCGGGCCGATGGTGCTGGAGGAATTTGACGATCTGTAAGGGGGCGTCGCTCCCTCACCCTCCCAAACGCTGACGCGTCCGGGCCCCTCCCTCACCTGCCAAGCGGGCGAGGGGCGGAAAAAGCGAAACCGCAAAGTCACGCCCCTCGCCCACGAAGGTGGGAGAGGGAGGGGCCCATTGGCGCCCGCCAATGGGAGGGTGAGGGAACACCGCCCCTACTTCCCAACCCGTGCCCGCACCGGCCGCACGATCGTTACCGGTGTCGCCGGGACCATGCCCTCCACCCCGCGCATATACTCCGCATACCGTCCGATACGATGCGCCAGATCGCGCAGCACACCGTCGCGATTGGTCAGGACATAATGGTTGTCGAAGCGCAGGACCGTGAAGCCGGCGCGCTCCAGTGCCGCCGTCCGCGTGGCATCAACCACCGGGTTATGCTGGCTGCCGTCAATCTCCACGATCAGGTTCATTTCCGGGCAGATAAAATCCGCGATATAGCGGTCCACCCGCTCTTGCCGCCGGAACTTCAGCCCCAGGAACCGCCGGTCGCGCACCCACCCCCAGAACCGCCGTTCGGCGTCCGTTGCAGTCCGGCGCAGGTGCCGCGCGCGGGCGTCTCCGGTCATGATGGAATTGGGGTTGTGGTTGTCGATTGATTTATGGTGCTGGGGTTGCATTCCCGGATCAAGGGGATTTTTTCCGGGCAACGTGGCCCCCTCACCCTCCCTGACCCGTCAGAAGAACAAAATCGCCCCGAGCGCGATCGTGTCTGACTTGGCGCTGTTCGGTCCCTGCGCTTCGGCCTTGGTGTTGATATATTCGCCCACCAGCGTGACCCAGTCGGTCAGGCCGTAATGGGCCGCCGCTACCCAGGATTTGTTGGTGTCCAGCAGGGTGGGGTTCACCTCGCCCTTGGCCAGATCCAGATGGCTTTCGCCATAGGACAGGGCCAGGGTCAGCTTGTCGATCTTGTACGATCCCTGGACATAGAAGCCGTCGCTGTCGCGCTTGTTGCCCTTGGCGTCGGCGGACAGGATGAACAGGCCCGTCGTTCCAATGCCCTCGCCCGTATAATAATAGCCCAGCAGGCTGGCATCGCCGAAGCCGACCTTGGCACCGACATCGTAACCGGTACCCTTGTAATCGGGGCCGCCGGCCACGGCGGGGTCGTGATCCTGGCTGAGGAAGCCGGCCCAGACCCGCGCCGTCATGCCGCCCGACTTCACATCATAGCTGGCCTTGGCCTGGAAGCCCGGTGTGTCGTTCAACTCGTTCTGCCCCGCCGTCGCCAGCGGCTGGAAGATGCCGGCCGACAGCTTGAAGCCGTTCATGTCGGGGGTGGTATAGGTGATCTGCGGCTGGAAATCGGTGTAGATATAGCCAAGACCGATGCGCCCCAGCGAGGTGTTGGACGGGGCGGCATTGCCGGCCGCCGTGCCCACGCCCAGCAGCGTGACATCCGACAGGATGGCGTCCGACCCGAACAGGCCGATATCGCGGCCGATCTTCACCTCACCAAAACCCTTCTTCGCGAAGGTCAGATAGGTCTGGCGGAAATCGATGCCGGATGTGGACAGGGCCGTGGGCGAGCCGCCGGAATTGACGCCACCGGCCCAGGACACGCTGTTGATGCCGGGATACATGCCGAAATGGGCGCCGACATCCCATCCCCCCTGCTGCGTGGTCACATCGACCTTCAGGAAGCCGGGCAGCAGCCCGTTGCGGATCGAACTGGTCTCATTCCCGCCCACGCTGGCCAGACCGCCCACCACCGTCTTGGTGGCCCCGGCGCTGTCGGGATTGTCATGGACATAAAAGCCGTTGATCGATCCCGCGAAGTTCACATTCACGCTGCCGACCTTGAAACCGATGCCGCTGTCGCTGGCCTCGATGGCGCGGCCGCTGGACGGGGCCGCCGCCGGGGCGGCCTTGGTCTCTTCCGCCTTGCGGGTGGCCAGCGCCTGATATTCGGCCTCGCTCAGGATGCCCTTGGCCTTCAGTTGCTTCAGCAGTTCCTCGGTCGTGTCGGCCATGGCCGGCATGGACAGCATGCCCAGGGCCAATCCGCAGGCCCCCAGACGCAGCATGGTGCGCAAACGCATGTCTCCCTCCCTTTTCAATGATTTTCCCATCCGGATACAGAATTCCCCGCCGCGCCGGTAATATTCCGGCCCGTCATTGGAATGCATCTCGTGGCGATGGTGTCGCGATGAACAGGTTATGGATGAGAGGGGAGAATGGATATTGGACGTTGGTTTATTGGACTTTGGATGGATATTTGACCTGTTCCGGCATCAAACCCCCGCCACCAGCGCCCCGCCCGTCCCGGCCAGAACCGCACCCGCCCGGTCGCGTGGCAGGGCCGCCACGGCGGTGGACAGGGCGTCGGCCAGCAGGGCGGTGCCGGCCGCCACGCTGACCTGTTTCCAGCCCTGGGCGGGGCGGCCCGTGGCGGGGTCGAAAATATGGCCGATGCGGCCCGCCGCGTCTGCCAGACTGGCGCGCGGGGCCGATGTGGCGATGGCCCGGCCGCTGACGGGCAAGGTGGTGATCAGGCGGGCGGCATCGTCGGGGTCGGCCACGCCCAGCATCCAGTCGCCGCCATCATCCCGCCGCCCCACGCCGCGCGGTTCGCCCATATCGACCAGCATATGGCCGACCCCCTGCGCCGCCAGCAGGTCCACCACCCGGTCGGTGATATAGCCCTGGGCGATGCCGTTCAGCGTCAGGCACGCACCGGGCGGCAGGCGGACCCGGTCCCGCCCCACCAGCACACCGTGCCAGCCGACATGGTCCAGCACCGATGCCGGATCTGCGCCCGCCCCCTGGTCACGGTAAAGCTGCCAGAGCGGCTGCACCGTGGGGTCGAAGGCCCCCCCCGTGGCGGCGGATACCGACAGGGCGCGGGACAACAGGTCGGTGAAGGCGGCGGGCGGGTCGCCCAATTCCCCCTGCCGGTTCAGCCGCGAAATCACGCTGTCCGGGCGGTGCAGGCTGAATAGCCCTTCCATCCGGTCCACCAGCCCCGCGACCTGTGCCACCAGACGCCTTGCCGTCGCTTCCTCCACCCCGTGCAGGGTCACCTGTGCCGGCCCGCCCATGGCCTGACCTGTCCAGGTGACGGACGGCGGGCGGCGGGGCCAGGCGGCAATGGCGGCCCCGGCCAGGGCCACACCGGTCAGGCGCAGCAGGCGGCGGCGCGGAATGCGGTCAGCCGGCATGATGGCCCCCCTTCGCCCCGATGCGCGCGGCGGCCCCCGGCCCGTGCCGTGCCGCCACGACCAGCGGCACGCAGCGCCCGGCATCGGCATGGATGCCCACGCAGTCCAGGCATTGGAAACATTCATCATAGCGGATGCTGCCATCGCGCCGGATGGCCTTGTACCGGCAGCGCGCGGTACAAAGCTGACACGGGCTGCCGCAGGCCGCCCGGCGGGGTATCCAGTCCAGCAGCCTCAACCGCCCCGCCACCGCCATGAAGGCGCCCAGCGGACAGAGATAGCGGCAGAACGGCTTGAACATCACCAACCCCAGCAGCAGCCAGAACAGGGCGTACAGCACAAAGGGCAGGTCGCGGATGAAGGTCAGGGTGATGGCCGTCTTGAACGGTTCCAGTTCCGCCACCTTTTCCGCCGCCGCCGGCATGACCAGGGCCACACCCAGCAAAAGCGCCAGGGCGGCATATTTGACGCCCAGCAGCCGCGCATCCCAGCGGGGTGGAAGCTTCACCTGCGGCAGGCGCAGCCTCCGGCCCAGCGCATCGGCCAGTTCCTGCGCCGCGCCGAACGGGCAGAGCCAGCCGCAAAAGGTGCCACGCCCCCAGATGATGAACGTGACGGCAACATAGGCCCAGAGCAGCAGCGATACGGGATCATAGAGCAGGAAGCTGAAATCCATGCCCCGCGCCGCGCCCTTCACCACGCCCTGCACGGTTACGATGGAAAGCTGCCCCTGCGCATAGACCCCGATAAAGCCCAGGGTAAGGGCCAGGAAGCCCAGCCGGACCCGGTAGAACAGCCTTTCTTGCCGCGCCAGCCGGCTTTGCGCCATCAGGCCAGCGGTCAGTGCCAGCAGCATCAGGCCCAGCACCGACAGTTCCGGCAGGCGCGACCCCCAGGCCAGCAGCCATTCCGGCGGCGGCTCCACCCTCTCCGGCCGGATGAACAGGTCGGGCGGCAGGGCATATTCCAGGGGGAAGTCGCGGATTTCACGGTCGGGCCGGATAAAGCCCTTTTCCCGGATGGTGCGCAGCGACAGGGTCCAGGGGCTGGCGGGATCGAAGGCGGACGACCCGTCGATACGGAACAGCCGCACCTCGTCCACCGGCGGCAAGCCGGGCGGCAGGCTGTAATCATGCACCATGTCGCGGATATTCACGGGGAAGCCCGCCTGCATCAGCGACAGACGGTCGGGCACCGTGGCCGGTACGAAGTCGGGACCGGCATAGGAATAGCGCCCACGCGACAGGACCAGCAGCACCTCCTCCCCCGGCTGCAACCGGTCGCGCAGATGCCGGTATTGCACATCCCCCAGCAGCGACCGGCCGATGCCGGGCAGGTTCAGATAGGCAACCCACAGCTCCGCAAAGGTCCCCTCTTGGTCCGGGGGTGCGTCGGGATCGGTGAAGCCGCTGCCCTTATACGCCGCCTCCACCTGCGCCTCGCTCAGCGACAGGCGGCGGACATAGCCCCGGCGTTGCAATTCCTCCCAACTCAATGGCTGGTCCACATCCGCCCTTGGCAGGGATTTGGGCTTCGGCGCCACGGTGGCCATCCTGGCCTGTGCCACCTTGGTGGCCGCCCCCATGATGGTCAGGTTGGCGATGCGCAGGCTGGCGGTGGCCTTGGCCACACCATCCAGGGTGACCGATGTGCTGCCGCCCCGGTCGGACGCGCCGTACTGGCTGCCGATCTTGATATTCTGCCTTATGGTCAGGCCGCGATACTGGGCCAGGAAATCGGCGAAGGGCTGTGGACCATAGCCATCGACGAACACCGGTTCATGCTGGGACAGGATCTGCACATCCAGCAGCCGGCCCGTATCATCCATGGCAACGGCCAGGTTCATCGGCGTGCCGGAAAAGCCCGGAATGGGCGTCAGCGCGCCGGTTTCAAAGATATAGCCCGCGACCATGCCCGCCTTGATCAGCGGCCAGACCGGCATCTGGCGGTCCTTCTCCCCCAGGCTGTAGCCATCGGGCAGCAGCCGCGCCATCTCCGCCTCGCCCAACGCCGCGCGGGACGGGCCGGCGAGGACCAGCAAGATCAGGATCAGCACCCACCGCAACAGCATCGCACGCCCCCCGCCTTTGGCAAAAGGCTAGGGTGCGCGGATGGGGGCTGGGTATTGGACTTTGGTTTGGGGGGCGTGGTGGTGCCCCCTCACCCTCCCATCGGCTGACGCCGATGGGCCCCTCCCTCTCCCACCTTCGTGGGCGAGGGGCGAAAATATGCGCGACGCCAATGTTCCGCCCCTCGCCCGCTTTGCGGGAGAGGGAGGGGCCCAAGCCGGAAGGCTTGGGAGGGTGAGGGAGCGACGCCAGGGTGAAGGAACGCCCGCCCGCCTACAACACCAACCCGATCGGGTCCTCCAGCCGCTTACCCAACGCCGCCAGGAACTTGGCCCCCAGCGCCCCATCCACGGCCCGGTGATCACAAGACAGTGTCAGGCTCATCACCGACGCGAAGGCCACGCCGCCATCCGCCGTCTCCCGCGCCTCCCGCCTTGTGGTGCCGACGGCCAGGATGGCGCCCTGGGGCGGGTTGATGATGGCCTGGAACTGGCGGATGCCGAACATGCCCAGGTTGGAGATGGTGAAGCTGCCGCCGCTGATATCCTCCTTGGCCAGCGTGCGCTTGCGCGCCCGGTCGGCCAGGTCGGCGGCCCTGGCCCCGATGGCCCAGGGGTCCAGCGTATCAGCCCCCCGCACCACGGGCGTCAGCAGCCCGCCATCGACGGCCACGGCAACCGAAATATCGGCGGCGCGGAACCGTCTGATCCCATCCTCGGCCCAATGCACATTGACGTCCGGCACCTCCATCAGGGCCAAAGCCGCCGCCTTGATCAGCAGATCATTGACCGACAGCTTGCGGGGGCTGTTGGCCCGTGCGTTCAACTGTTCGCGGAAGGACAGCAGCGCATCGACGGTCACATCGGACGTCAGATAGAAATGCGGGATATTCTGCTTGGCATTGACCAGGGCCGTGGCGATGGCCCGGCGCATGCCGGTCACGGGCAGAAGATCATAGGCGGGGGCCGCAGGGACGGGGGCGGATGCCCGATCCGCCGCGTCGCGCACATCCTGCTTGGTGGCATGGCCCTTCGGCCCCGTGGGCGTGACGGTGGACAGATCGATGCCCAGATCACCCGCCAGCTTGCGCGCCGCCGGTCCGGCAGCGGGGGAGGGGGTGGCGACCGGGGCCGGGGCCGCGATCAACCCGCGCGCCCTGGCCGCCGCCTGCACATCGGCCAGCGACACCCGGCCCCGCGCGCCCGTACCCGTGATGCCATGCAGATTCATGCCCAGCTTGCGCGCGATCTTCTGCGCGATGGGGCTGGCATGGGGTTCGTTTGTAACCCATGCCAGCCACGCCTAACCAACACATCAAGCAATTTGAGGTATGGAATTCTAACTTGTAATGCAATAATGAACATCCATTGAACTGGATGAGAGTTGATTAGCGTACCACATCTCCACCCGCGGCCGCGACCAACCCTTCTAGCTCTTCTCGTGTGGTAATAACCATATCCCCATGCTGGCTCAGGGCCAGGTGCGAAAGCTGA
>NZ_JAGOGJ010000038.1 GCF_017996735.1 Niveispirillum sp. | reverse complement strand
GGCAGGGTTAATGAGCGTATTCGTTGTGGAAACGCTTAAGCCTTGATTTTGTTATGTAAATGGCATGTTAACGGATTTGCAGCGGTTAACAGACCCTGAAGATGCCGCTAAAATCGCCAAAAGGCGTAGCCCTTCGGCGATATATGACGCAGGGAGGCTGCGACAATTTGTAGCAGCCAGATGGTGGACGCCACGATTACGGGCATCATCAGAAGCCGACGGCGAATCCGGTATTGTTCCCGCCGACCCAGCGCCGCCAGACGGCGCGACAGGCCGCCGGGCGCGAAGCGGGCCACGACACGATCAACCTGGACGACCCCGGCCGCGCGGCGCAACACGGACAGGGTGAAGGCATAATCCCCCGCGATCCGGTATCCCTGGTCCAGCCGCAGCCCGTCCAGCACGGCGCGACGGTAAATAATGGCGCAATGATGGGCAGGCATGCCGTAAAAGGCCCAGCGCCAGTGCCGCGCCCGCTTGCGCCGCATCTGCCCGTCGCCGGGATCTTCCAGCGCATCCCCATAAAGCAGGTCCGTCCCCTTCGCCAACACGGGCGCCAGATCGGCCAGAACATCCGCGTCGGCCAGACAATCCCCGGCATTCAGGAACAGCACATGCCGCCCCCTGGCCCTGGCCAGCGCCCGGTCCATGCCGGCGAACGGGCCGCCGTCGGGCCGGCTGTCCAGCCAGTCCGGCGCCAGCGCCGCCTCCGCCAGCACCGACAGGGTGGCCGCCCCCGATCCGCCATCGGCCACCAGCCATTCGAAATCCCGCCACACCTGCCCGGCCAGACTGTCGCGTGTGGCGGTCAGACCCGCCGGATCGTCACGCACCACCGTGATGACGGAAAGGGCCGGGCCGGCCACCAAGGCCTAGTCCGATATGGCCGCGATGGCGGCGGCGCTGAAGGCGATCTGGCTCAGGATGGTCGTGATGCTCTGGGTCAGGGGCAGCCATTCGAACGGCTCGGCATCGCGGGGCACCACGATCATGGAACCGGGCAGAACCGTCGCCACCTCATGGTCCAGCCAGCCGCTTTCCAGCGGCTGCGCTGCGCCATTGGGCTGGATGACAAAGATGCGGTCATCATCGGCGAAGCGGGTCAGGCCGCCCGCTTCCCGCAGATAGTCTTTGGCCTGCTTCTCCGGATCGAACAGCAGGGAGGCCGGGGCCAGCACCTCTCCCGATACGGTGACGGTCAGGGGGCGCCTGGGCATATGAACCCGGTCACCGGGCTGCAGCGGGATGTCCAGTTCCGGCCGCTCGCCCAGCACGTCGGGGTTTGCTTCCACCGTAATGCGCCCCAGGGCCGTGGTTCCGCGCAGGTCGGCGGCCAGTTGCCGGACCAGTTCGACCCGCGCCGGATCGGGCGGGTTCTTGCCGCCCAGCATCTGCGACAACTGCCGGTCCAGTTCGCGCGCATTGCGGCGTAGCCCCTCCTCCTCCGCCAGCCGGGCGCTTTCGCGGGTGAAGATCACCCCGGCGGGATAGGCTTCATCCGTCAGCCCACCGGCCCGGTGCAGAAGCATGGACAGGGTCTCCCCCGGTGCGATGTCATAGGTGCCGGGTTCCGCCACCTCCCCGGCCAGCAGCACGCCGCGCCGTTCCTGCGGCCGTTGGCGCAGGGCAACGCGCAGGGCGGCACCGGGCGGGATCATCTCCACGGCCGCTACCCCGCCCGTGATCTCACGCGGGGCCACGCCGCGCCCGTCCCCCTGCCCCTCGCCCCTGGGTCCGGGCGGTGGGGGCAGCAGTTCCAGGCGCGCCGGATCACCCTCCGGCTTCACCCCGCCCGCCGCACGCAGCAGCAGCGGCAGGGGCAGCGGCCCGGCCACGGGATATTCACCCGGCCGCACCACCCCGCCGCGCAGTGCCACCATCCGTTCCGACAAAAGGGCGCGCAATGCGGGGTCCAGCGGGTCCGGGGTCTCCGTCCCCATCACCGCGTCGCGCGTGAACAGGGTCACCCGGTCGCCATCGCGCAGGCGCAGATCGAACCGCCCTTCCACCACCTCCGCCGGTGCAAAAAGGCTGGGCCGCCGGCCCGAGGCGGTGGCATCGGTGCGTTCCAGCAGGGCCGCCAGCCCATAGGCATCGGGCAGCGGCGCCCCGGCCCCCGACAAAAGCGCCCGCAGGCTCAACCCGTCATCCCCCACGGAGCGCAGGCCGGGCTGCCGCACCGGTCCTGACAGCAGAACCCCATCGCCCACGGCATCGGCCACCTGTCCCGGCGCGACCTGCGCCTTGCCCCCGAACCCGCCGCCCGCCATCGGGGCCAGCGCCGACAGCGCCATGGGTCCCGCCAGCGGATAGGGGCCGGGCCGCAGTACGCCCCGCCGCATAAACACCGACTGGCGCAGCAGGAAAGGCAACAGATCGCCATCCGTCCCCTGGAACAGCGGCGGACAGGGCAGCGGCGGCCCCTCCACCCCGATGGCAGCCCGCGCCAGGGGACCGGCGGCCAGCGCCCCCTCCGGATCGGCCGACAGCGCGGCGGCCAGCGAGGCCAGGCCGGCACATTCCTCGCGATGCAGCGGGTCGGCCGGCTGTCCCGCCAGCAGGGACAGCACCGACCGGCCGCGCAGGAAACCGACATCCGCTGCCGACAGGACCACCAGCCGATCACCGTCGACCGCCATCTCCGCCTCCCGCCCCGACAACAGGGCGGCCAGGTCCAGCGCGCGCATCTGTGGCGACCCCCCGGCCGCCGTCCGGCGCAGCAGCACGGCGGCCGGCAGCCAGGCATCGGGCGGCAGCATGGACCGGTCGACCAGATCGGCCAGCCGCATGCCCGCCACCAGCACCCGTTCCCCCGGTTCGGCCACGGCCCCCGACAGGGTGACACCGCCCGCCCGCGCGCCCCCTTCGGGCGCATGGATCAACAGGTCGCCATCGCGCAGGGGGATGGGTGTCCCGGCGCTGACCGGCAGCGGCCTTTCCACCCCCTCCGGCGACAGACGCAACAGGCTGGACCGGTCCCGCCCCGGCCGCAGCGCCCCGCCCGCCAGTGCCAGCAGATCGGCCGTATCGTCGGGTCCCGTGCCGGACCCCGCGCCGGGCGGCAATTCATAGATACCAGGGCGTTTCACCGACCCGGCCACGGCCACCACCGGTCCCAGTGGCGGCACGATCAGCCGCGCCCCGTCGGCCAGCAGGTCGGCCGCCGCCCCGTCGCCACGGGTCAACAAATCGTAGAGATCAACCAAGACCCCACCGCCACCACCGGGCGGCACCAGCCGGATGGCACGCAGCGATCCATCCGGCAGAACGCCACCGGCGGCCAGCAGCGCATCCAGCGGCGTGGCAAAGGCCGGCAGCGCCACACGCCCCGGCTTCGCCACCTGCCCCAGGACCAGAATGCCCACGCGCCGCATGGACAGGAGCGACAGAAAGGCTTGCGTCTGCACATGGGTGGCAGCCACCGCCGCCTCCAGTTCCGCCCGCACCTCCCCCAGGGTGCGGCCGGCCGCCGCGATGGGGCGCAGATCATCGACCAGCAGCAGCCCGTCGGCGCCGATCCGGTGCCGGCTGTTGCGCGCCGCCTGTCCGCGCAACAGCAGCGACAGCTCATCCCCCGGGCCCAGCCGGTAGTCATCCCCGACACTGCCCAGGGCCGGCCCGTCCGCCGCCGCCGCCCCCCCGGCAAACAGATCACGCCCGAACAGGCGCAGTTCCTGCCCGGCACGGTCGCTGAACAGCCTTTCCACACGCCCCGGCATATCCGTCACCGCCCCGGCTACCACCGGAAGCGGGAGAGACAATGCAAACAGCAGCAAAAGGAGGCGGGAAAGGTAAACCATGAGTCCTAAAAGGATGTAAGACTCATGGTTTACACTTGTCTTTGGCGTTTGGGAACAGCCTCAGCCGTGGCGCAGGGTGCCATCCAGCGACAGGATGGGGGCGTACAGGCCTGGCCGGCGGTCGCGGAATACACCCCAGCCGGCGCGGATGCGGGCAATGGCATCCAGGTCGAATTCCTGGACCAGCACCGTTTCCGACACGCGGTCCGCCTCCACCAGCTTGGCGCCCTTGGGATCGGTGATGAAGCTGGACCCGTAGAAGGTGATGCTGCCCGTCTCGAACGTTTCTGTCCCGATGCGGTTGCTGGCGATCACGGGCATCAGGTTGGCGCCTGAATGGCCCTGCATCACGCGTTGCCAATGGTCGCGGCTGTCCAGGGTCGCATCCTGTGGTTCCGATCCGATGGCCGTGGGATAGAACAGCAGTTCCGCCCCCTGCAAGGCCATCACGCGCGCCGCCTCCGGGAACCACTGGTCCCAGCAGATGGCGGTGCCGATCCGCGCATAGCGCGTCTGATAGGTCTGAAAGCCCGTATCCCCCGGACTGAAATAGAATTTCTCCTGATAACCCGGCCCGTCGGGAATATGACTTTTCCGGTACAGGCCCAGGATCGATCCATCGGCATCGATGGTGACCAGGGAATTATAATGTGCCGTATTGGCCTTTTCGAAAAAGGACAGGGGCAGCACGACCGACAATTCCCGGGCCAGGGCCTGGAAATGCTGGATCAGCCGGTTATTCTCCACCGGGGCCGCCAGTTCGAAATATTCCGGCTTCTGGTCCTGGCAGAAATAGGGGGCCTCGAACAGTTCCTGGATCAGGATGATCTGGGCGCCCTGGCCATGGGCCTGACGGATCAGTTCCTCGGCCTTGGCAATATTGGCCTCACGGTCCCAGCTACACGCGAACTGCGTGGCAGCGACGGTCACCTTGCGCATCTGCTTACCCCCGGTTCAGGTCCTGGCCACAGCATAACCAAGCGGCAGGACAGCGGGGGAGTGAAATTATGGTGGCGCCATCACGGATGGGGCAATGGGATCCCGTGCCGCGCAGCCAGCGCCTTCATGATGGCCGCCCGCGTTCCCGCAAAGCGAACCCCGCCATGCCGCCCCGTCTCCAGCCCGTCCTCGGCATCATCGCCAAGGATCAGCAGCGGCATTCCCTGGTTCGCTTCCCCCACCAGCGCCACGAGTTCGGCCCGTGGCCGGGGAAAATCATGGCGGCGCACCTCCACCCGCCGGGCAATCACCGGGAAGCGGGCCAGGATGCCCTCCATGAACATGCAATCGGCGCAATAGAAGCGTTGGCCTGGATATTTCTCGTCCGGGAAATCAGGCGGCAGCAGGTAGAGGATGTCGCGGGCCATGGGAGATCTCCGTCAAACCATCCCGTTCTACCACGGCAGGGTGCTTGCCAACCACTGGCCCCCGGTCCATTGTTGCGAACGATTTGCGATTGGCAGCGGAAAGCGGGATGACCGAGCCGACAAGCAGCCGCCGCTGGCGGCCCTTCTATATCGCGCTGGGCTATGTCTGCGTGGGGCTGGCCATGGCGGGGGCCGTGCTGCCCGTGCTGCCGACCACGCCGTTCCTGCTGGTGGCGCTGTGGGCCTATTTCCGCTCACATCCGGAAAAGGCGCAGAAACTGCTGGACCATCCGCGCTGGGGGCCGCCGCTGCGCGACTGGCGGGAACAGGGCGCCATTCCGACCCGGGCAAAGATCGCCGCCGTGTCGGTGATGGCGCTGTCCTGGCTGATCGTGTTCTTCACCACACAGGGCACCTGGGTGCCCGTGATCGTGGGGGTGATCCTGTGCTGCACCGCGACCTTTGTCGCCACGCGGCCGGCGCCCAAACGGGGTTAAGGAGGGCGGCCGAAACCGCCCCCCCGTACCTTACCCCGCCAGCAGACCGCGCAACTGCCGCCCCGCCACCGCCAGCATGGCGATGTCCAGCACCGCCACGCCGCGCAGTTCGGTCAGCAGGCTGTTGATGCGTTCCAGCGGGCCCTGACGCGGCGCCGCCCAGGCATCGAACGGGTCGCCGCCCTGGGTCTGGGCCAGCACGCGGGCCGTCAGGCGGGCCTGCAGGTTGAACAGATCGTCCAGAGAGGCTGCCACCGCCTGGCGCTGCCAGTGATTGTCGGCCTTCACCTCCGCCGTCCGTGCCCGCAGATATTCCAGGCCCAGGCGGTCGCCCAGGTCGAAATACAGGCTGGCCACGTCCGACGGATCGCGCCCCGCCTCCACCGCGATTTCGGCGATGTCGGTGCTGGCCGCCAGCAGCGGCAGCGCCGCCACGCGGCGGGCCAGATCGCCCGGCACCCCGTCCTTGGACCAGTTGCCCGCCGTCTCCGCCAGCCATTTCAAGGCAGCCGGGGACAGCACGTCGGGCAGATGGCCGGTCAGCGCATCGACCACGGGGCCCAGCCGGGCACATTCCGCCGCGATATCCAGCGGATAGGCGCCATGGGACAGGACCCAGGGTACGGCCCGGCGCATCAGCCGGCCCGTATAGAGCATCATGGCCGTCTGCACACCGGCCGGCACCCTGGTGTCGAGATCCTCCACCGCGTCCCACAGCCGGCGCAGACCGAACGCATCGCGGACGATCAGATAGGCGCGGGCGACATCCCCCTCGCTGCGGCCCGTCTGTTCGACCATTTCCCAGGTGAAGGTGGGGCCGACGCGGTTGACCATGCCGTTGGTGACGGCGGTACAGATGATCTCCCGCCGCAACTGATGCCGTGCCACGGCGTCGGGGAATTTCTCCTGCAACGCCTTGGGGAAGTAGCGCATCAGATCGCGTTCGACCGTCTTGTCCTCCGGCAGGTCGGACGCCAGCAGCCGGTCATAGAGGTCGATCTTGGCATAGGCCAGCAGTACCGCCGTTTCCGGCCGCGTCAGGCCGCGCTTGGCATTGGCGCGGGCAGCGATCTCCTCGTCATCGGGCAGGAACTCGATGGCGCGGGACAGCTTGCCGGCCTTTTCCATGGTGCGGGCGAACCGGGCCTGATCCTCCAGCGTTTCCACCGAAATGGCCTGGGCGATGGTCAGGGCCTGGGTCTGCTTGTAATTGTCGGCCAGGACCAGTTCCGCCACCTCGTCCGTCATCTGGGCCAGCAGCACGTCGCGCTGTTCACGCGTCATGCCGCCGCCATCCATGACGTCGCGCAGCAGGATCTTGATGTTCACCTCATGGTCCGACGTGTCCACGCCGGCCGAATTGTCGATGGCGTCGGTATTGATCGACACGCCGGCCTGCGCCGCCTCGATCCGGCCGCGCTGGGTGAAGCCCAGATTGGCGCCTTCGCCCACCACCTTGGCCCGCAGGTCACGGCCGTTCAGGCGGATCGGGTCATTGGCCTTGTCGCCGGCATCGGCGTTGCTCTCATCGGTCGACTTCACATAGGTGCCGATACCGCCCAGCCACAGCAGTTCCACCTTGGCCCGCAGCACGGCGCGCATCAGTTCGGTCGGCGTCACCCGTTCGGCCTGGATATCCAGGGCCTGACGGATTTCCGGCGACAGGGCCACCGACTTGGCACCCCGGTCGAAGATGGCCCCGCCGGGCGACAGCTTGGCCGTATCATAATCAGCCCAGGAGGAGCGCGGCAGGTCGAACAGGCGCTTACGCTCCGCCCAACTGCTGGCCGCATCCGGGTTGGGATCGACAAAGATATGGCGATGGTCGAAGGCGGCGATCAGGCGGATATGCCTGGACAGCAGCATGCCGTTGCCGAACACGTCGCCCGACATGTCGCCGACGCCGACAACGGTAAAGTCCTCGTTCTGGATATCCTTGCCCAGTTCGCGGAAATGGCGCTTCACCGCCTCCCACGCGCCGCGCGCGGTAATGCCCATGCCCTTATGGTCGTACCCGGCCGACCCGCCCGACGCAAAGGCATCGTCCAGCCAGAAGCCATAGTCACGCGACACACCATTGGCGATGTCGCTGAACGTGGCCGTGCCCTTGTCGGCGGCCACCACCAGGTAAGGATCATCGCTGTCCAGACGCACCACGTCGGCCGGCGGGATCACGACACCGTTTTTCAGGTTGTCGGTGATGTCCAGCAGGCCGCGCATCATCGTTTTATAGCATTCGATGACCTCGGCCATCACGGCCTCGCGCCCGGCGCTGGCCGGCACGGGGTTCTTCACGATGAAGCCGCCCTTGCTGCCCACCGGCACGATCACCGCATTCTTGACGATCTGCGCCTTGATCAGGCCCAGGATCTCGGTGCGGAAATCTTCCCGTCGGTCGGACCAGCGGATGCCGCCGCGCGCCACCTTGCCACCACGCAGATGGATGGCCTCCACCCGCGGGCTGTAGACCCAGATTTCCCGCCACGGGCGCGGCAGGGGCAGCTCGTCGATGGAGCCGCTGTCCAGCTTGAAGCTGATATAGCTCTTCGGCTTCCCGTCCGCCCCCTTCTGGAAGAAGTTGGTGCGCAGGGTCGCGCGGATGATGTTCAGCATCCGGCGCAGAATGCGATCCTCATCCAGGTTGGTGACGGCATCCAGCGCGTGGTCGATCTCCAGGATCAGACCCTTGCGCTTCATGTCCACCTCATCCCGGCCCAGCTTTGCCAGGATCGCCGGATCATGGCTCAACCGGAACAGGTCCAGCAGCAGGCGGGCGATCCTGGAATGGGTCGAGAGGGTATTCTCGATATATTCCTGGGTGAAATCGAACCGGGCCTGCTTCAGATACTTGGCATAGGCGCGGAAGATGGTGACCTCGCGCCAATCCATGCCCGACAGCAGGACCAGACGGTTGAACCCGTCGGACTGCGCCTCCCCGGTCCAGACGCGCTGGAACGTATCCTCGAACGCCGTCTTCACCCGGTCCAGTTCGACGGGCCGGCCATCGGCCGTGCGCATGTCGAAATCCTGCATGAAGATGTTGGGCGTATCGCCGGGGAATTCCACCTCGAACGGGCCGCCTTCGGCCAGGATGCGCAGGCCCAGATGCTCCAGCATGGGCAGCACCTTGGACAGTTCCACCGGCCCGCCGGTCTGATAGACCTTGAAGAAAAGCTGGTGGCTGTCCGCCTCCACCGGACGGTGCAGGTTCAGCGCGATACCGCCATGGGCGATGATCTGTTCGATCCGGGCGATATCGACCACCGCCTCATCCGGCGTATAGGCTTCCTGGTACGATGCCGGCAGGGTGGCATTGTATTTGCGCGCCAGCGTCAGGCCCGCCGCCTCGCCCCGATCCTCGACCAGCGCCTGGGTGAAGCGGTCGCGCCAGCCGCGCGAGGCCTCGATCAACTGGCTTTCCAGTTCGCCCACATCCACATCCGGCAGTTTGCCGGGCGTGGTCTGCACGATCAGGTGGACACGGGCCAGCACGCTTTCCGACAGGGAGACATTCACCTGGGAGGAGGTGCCGTCATAGGCCTTCTCGATCAAGGCCTGCAGGCGCTTGCGCAGATCGGTATCGTACCGGTCGCGCGGCACATGGATCAGGGCCGACACGAACCGTTCGAACGGGTCCTTGCGCACGAACAGGGCCACACGCTGACGCTCCTGCAGATGCAGCACGCCCGTGGCGATGTCGTAGAGTTCGTCATCGCCGATCTGGAACAGTTCGTCGCGCGGATAGGTTTCCAGGATATGGACCAGCGCCTTGCCATCATGGCCGCGCCCGTCAAAGCCCGACCGGGCGATGACGCGGTTCACCTTCTGGCGCAGGAACGGGATGTCGCGGGCCGAGCGGTTATAGGCGGTGCTGGTGAACAGGCCGACGAACAACCGCTCGCCAATCTCCTCCCCCGCGTCATTGAACAGCTTGACCATGACGGCATCCAGCGGCGCGCGGCGATGGACGGTGCTGTCCTTGTTGGCCTTGGTCACCATCATGAAACGGGGGTGACGGACAAACGCCTTCACCTCCGGCGGCAGGGTGGAGAAATAGCGCAACCCGTCAAAGACGCTGACCTCGTCATTGCGCAGCAGGCCCAGGCCGGCGCCGGTCTGGATGTCCAGCGTCTCCTCGTCCTTCTCCTTGCCCAGGCGATATTCACGGACGCCTAAGAAGATGAAATGGTCCTCGTCCATCCAGCGCAGGAAGGCCAGGCCCTCCTCCCGCTCATCCGCCGCCACGGGGCCGTAACGGCCATCGATCGTGTCAGCCAGACGGGCGCGCATGGCGTGAAAATCGCTGACGGCGGCCCGCACATCGGCCAGGACGGCAGCGATGCTGGCGCGCATGGCGTCCAGTTCATCGGCGCCGGAAATCTGGTCGACCTCGATATGCATCACCGATTCGGGCGTCGCATCGGCCGGCGCGTCGCCATTCTGCCAGATGGCGGTGACCCGGCCAGCCTCATCGCGGCTGACCTTGATCACGGGATGGACCACCAGATGGACCGTCAGGCCGCGCCGGTTCAGTTCGGCGGAAACGCTGTCCACCAGGAAGGGCATGTCGTCATTGACGATCTCCACCACCGTGTGATGGGCATGCCAGCCATCGCTGTCGACGCGCGGATTGACCACACGGACCAGGGCCTCGCCGCGCTGGCGCGTGCCACCGAACTGCAGGATCGCGATTGCCGCGCCGTACAGTTCGTCCGCGGTGGACCGCAGCATGTCGTCCGGCGACACGTTACGATAGAAGGCCCGGACAAACGCTTCGGCCAGGCCGGCCTTTTCCTTGGACAGGCGGCCGCGCAGCTTGGCAACGACCTGTTCCAACAGCTCGGACTTACGCTGTTCGAGCTTGAACGCCATGGTGTATCTCCCGCAATGGACCGCATCTTGTCGGGGCGGTTTAGGGCTGGATTTGCCCCGGCACGGTTTGCGGGCAACACCTTGCTCCTTTTATGCTGCGTTCAAAAGAGGGTCGGGTGACAGTTGCGCGTTCAGGAACGCTTATGCCGCCGACGGGCTGGCATACGGCATTCCATTGCTTTACAAGCGACTACGGCTTTCTTTTCGAATCCGCCCGTCCCCGACCGCCCGACAGAGAGGAAGCAAGCCCCCCGTGCCCGTGCCCGACTCGACAGTGCTGGGTCTGACCGCCGTCATCGTCGCCGTGACGGACGAGGTACCGCGCGTGCTGGTGGTGCGGCGCATGACGCACAACCTGGCCACGCCGGAACAGCGCGACGCGACGGCGGGCCAGGATGCCCTGCCCTTCGGCCCCTTCACGGCCGACCGCGACCGCACCCTGGAACAGGGTTTGCGCCGCTGGGTGGAAGAACAGACGGGTCTGCCGCTGCGCTATGTCGAACAGCTTTATACATTCGGAGACAAGTACCGCGACCCGCGCGAGCTGGAGGGCGGGGCCCGTGTCGTCACCGTCGGTTACATGGCGCTGGTGCGCGAAGCGCCACTATCGGGCAGCGGGGCGGCCGAATGGCACGACTGGTACGATTATTTCCCCTGGGAAGACTGGCGCGATGGCCGCCCGGCCCTGCTGACCCGCACCATCATGCCGGCCCTGTCGCGCTGGATCGCGGCCGCCCCCGACAGCGCCATCGCCGCCGCACGCGCCGAACGTGTCTCCACCACCTTCGCGGAAGAAGAATTGTGGGACACCGAACGTGTGCTGGAGCGGTACGAGTTGCTCTACAGCGCCGGTCTGGTGGAAGAGGCGCTGCGCGACCGCGCCATCCGCCAGCGCCTGGGCCTGAGCCTGGATAATGGCCATCTGAACGAACCCGATCTGGCGGCCCAGATGGGCACGCCCATGGCCCAGGATAACCGCCGCATCCTGGCCGTGGCCCTGGGCCGGCTTAGAGGCAAGCTGAAATACCGCCCCCTGGTCTTCGACCTGCTGCCGCAGCTTTTCACGCTGTTCCGCTTGCAGCGGACGGTGGAGGCGCTGTCCGGCGTGCAACTGCACAAGCAGAATTTCCGCCGCCTGGTCCTGGCCGGCGGGCTTGTGGAAGCCACGGGATCACAGGAATCCCATACCGGCGGCCGCCCGGCCGAACTGCACCGCTTCCGCCGCGACGTGCTGCGCGAACGGGTGGCGGCGGGCATCGGGCTGCCGCAGGTGCGGATGGTGGATTGATGATCGAAGCCGACCGCCTGATCCTGCGTCCCTGGCTGGACAGCGACCTGGACGCCCTGACGGCCATCAATGACGATCCCGCCGTCTATCAATGGCTGGCCGGGCCCTTCACGCGGGAGATGAATGCGGCCAGCATCAAGCGACAGCAAGGGTTTCAGGCGGAACACGGCTATTGCTGCTGGGCCCTGGTGGAAAAGGTCTCGGGCCTTCTCATCGGTGCGTCGGGCCTGATGCCCGTAACCTTCGATGCCGGGTTCCTGCCGGCGGTGGAGATCGGCTGGCGTCTGTCGCCCACCTTCCAGGGGAAGGGTTACGCGACGGAAGCGGCGAAGGCCGCCCTTGCCCATGGGTTCGGCCCGGCGGGGCTGGATGAGATCGTGGCCTTTACGGTGCCGCATAACCGTGCATCCCGCGCCGTCATGGAACGGATCGGCATGCGCCACGAACCGGCGATGGATTTCGATCATCCAAGGTTGGCTGAAGGTCACGCCCTGCGTCGGCATGTGTTTTATCGGGTCCGGGCCGCCCAAACCGTCATCCCGGCGGAAGCCGGGACCCAGCGTGAGGCGCGGTCAGCGCCGATATGACCCTTATCGCGGCAGACGCCGCTCTGCGCTGGGTCCCGGCTTTCGCCGGGATGACGAGGGAGGGGGGTGTCACCCAAACAAACAACGCCCGGCAGCAGGTCACCCCGCTGCCGGGCGTCGATCCCCAGCCAGGCCCCAACACGGGACCCCAATTTCAACATCATGCCGACCGCCTGTCACCAGCCGGTGGGGTCACCCAATATCCCCTGTGCATGTGCACCAAGTCCTTTGCGAATCGCGTGCCAAGTGTGGAAACCGGCGGATATGGCCCTTTTCCGGACAGGGCGGCCTGTCCAACATTCCGACTTGCCCAAATCGGCGGCACCCCAGCCCAATCGACAGGCAAAGCACGATATATTGATTCAATGAATCAATATTGACCATATATTATTCCGGTCCAACAAAGGGAGCAGGCACCATTGACGGGAGTTCCCGCATGCACCCCCACCCCCTGACCTTCCTGTTGCAGCAGTTGCGTCAGGCGCTGAACCTGCCCGACCTGCCCTTCACCCTGTCGGACCCGGATGCGGGCAGCCTGCCTTCCTGCTTCCCCGTCTCCGATCTGGCCGCGGCCAGCCTCATTGCCGCCGGAACGGGCATGGCCGCGCGGCTGCGCCTTGCGGGGCGGGACCCCGGCCCTTTCCGGGTGGACTGGCGGCGTGCCTCCCTCTGGTTCCAGGGCTCGGTGACACCGGTCGGCTGGACCCTGCCCGCCGCCTGGGATGCGGTGGCGGGTGATTATGCGACGGCTGATGGTTGGATCCGGCTGCACACCAATGCCCCGCATCACCGCGCGGCGGCCCTGCAGGTGCTGGGGGTGCCGGCCGACCGGGATGCCGTTGCCGCCCGTGTCGCCCAATGGTCGGCCGACGCCCTGGAACAGGCGGTCGTGGAAGCAGGCGGCTGTGCCGCCGCGATGCGCAGCCGCCAGGCATGGGCGGCCCATCCGCAGGGCGCTGCCCTGGCCGCCGAACCGCTGGTCTGGGTCGAGGAAGGCACGGAAGGCGCAGGCCCGGCGGCGGCGGTGGAGGCCGATCGGCCGCTGGCGGGCATCAGGGTGCTGGACCTGACCCGCGTGCTGGCCGGGCCGGTCGCGACACGGTTCCTCGCCTCCTATGGCGCGTCGGTGCGGCGGATCGATCCGCCGGATTGGGACGAGCCGGGCGTTCTGCCCGACGTCACGCCGGGCAAGCACCGGGCCCGGCTGGACCTGAAACAGCCAGAGGATCGCGCCCGGCTGGAACAGTTGCTGGCAGGGGCGGATATCGTGGTGCATGGCTATCGCCCGGACGCGCTGGACCGGCTGGGTCTGGGTGCGGCGCGGCGACAAGCGATCCGGCCCGGCCTGATCGATGTGTCATTGTCGGCCTATGGCTGGACCGGCCCCTGGGCCGGCCGCCGTGGCTTCGACAGCCTGGTGCAGATGAGCACCGGCATCGCCCAGGCCGGCATGGATTGGAAGGGGAGCGACCGTCCACAGCCCCTGCCCGTGCAGGCGCTGGACCACGCCACGGGTTACCTGCTGGCCGCCTGCGCCCTGCATGGTCTGAATCACCGGACGGCAACGGGCCGGGGATCGCGCTGGCGCACCTCTCTGGCGCGGATGGCAGCACTGCTGACCATGGCGCCGGCCGCCGCAACCGCGCCACCCCTGGCCCCGGCCGGGCCGGAGGATCATGAACCGGATCTGGAAATGACGGGCTGGGGCCCCGTCCACCGCCTGCGTCCCGCGCTGGACATGCCCGGGGCGCCCGCCTTCTGGGACCGGCCGGCGGGACCGCTGGGCACGGATGCCCCGGCCTGGACCACACCGTGAGGGGCAGGCAGGAAAACGAAGGGAAAAAAAATAGATAAGGTGGGGGGATTCTGTTGCCCAGCTCCCCCCGGGCTGCGACTTAAGCAAACTGACTAACGCCCTTTAGGGGGAATCAGGCAGCCATGCGAAGGTCAGACGCCGAGTTATCGTTGGCATCTATGAGGTTTGACCCGATAACGGCGGTATCATGCCGAGGGAAGACTATGCCTTTATTACGCGCGTCGATCCTGTTTCGCCCCCATGAACCCGCAGCCGTCAGGCCGAAGGTGAATGGTGGAGGCGCCGGGTACCGCCCCCGGGTCCGCAACGTCTATTCCACACCGCGTTTATCCCCATAGTCGGGCGAACCCGACAGGCTTCATATAGGCGATCGGAACGCGGGTTTAAAGGGGGATATTTTGCGGGGGGACGGCGGCGATGCCTGCCCCGCCCCTTCCTTCACACCATGCGTGTGCGTGTCTTCAGCACCAGGGCCAGGAAAAACGGCGCGCCCAGCAGCGCCGTCACCACGCCCAGTTTCAGTTCCGGACCCGGCCCGCCCAGGCGCAAGGCGGTATCGGCGGCCAGCAGCAAGGCCCCCCCGCCCAGCGCCGACAAAGGCAGCAGTCGTGACGGCTGCGCGCGGGCCAGCGGGCGCAGCAGATGCGGCACGATCAGCCCGATGAAGCCGATGGCGCCCGCCACTGACACGGCCGCCCCCACGGACAGGGCCGTGCCCAGGATGACCAGGGTGCCTGTGCGGCGCGGGCTGAACCCCATGGACTGCGCCGTGCCCTCCCCCAGCGACAGGGCGTCCAGCCCGCGTCCAGACAGCAGCAGCAGCAGGGCGCCTGCGGCCATGAACGGGGCGGCCACGCCCACATGGTTCATGGACCGGTCGGCCAGCGACCCCAGCATCCAGAACACGATCTCCGTCAGGGCGAAGGGGTTGGGCGACAGCGACAGGGCCAGCGAGGTCAGGGCCCCGGCCAGGCTGCTGATGGCCACGCCGGCCAGGATCAGGGTCAGCACCGATGCCTGCCGTCCGGCCAGCAGATAGAGCAGCGTCACGGCGATCAGCGCCCCCGCCATGCCGCCCAGCGGCAGCGCCAGCGGGAACAGCAGGCTGGCCCCGGAATAAAAGGCGATGACGGCGCCCAGCCCGGCGCTGGCCGATACGCCGATCACCCCCGGCTCGGCCAGCGGGTTGCGCAAAAGCCCCTGCAACGCTGCCCCCGACAGGCCCAGCACGGCGCCGATGCCCAGGCCCAGCAGGGCGCGCGGCAGCCTGATCTGGGCAAAGATCACGCCCGCCGTGCTGTCCCCGCCCGCCCACCATTCCCGCAGGACCAGCGGCAGCGACACGGCCGCCGGCCCCACGGACAGGGAGGTCACAAAAAACAGGATCAGGGCCAGGCCCAGAAGCCAGGGTGCCACGCGCCGCATCATTCCCCCCTTGCCGACAATATCCGGTCGCGCGCCTGGGCCAGCATCGCGGCCGCATCCGCCGTGAACGGGCCGCCGCAGGTCCAGAGCTTGCCCGGCACCCCGGGCCGCGCCGCCGCTGGCACGGCCCGGTCCAGGGCAGGATGGGTCAGCATCTGCCCGTTCAGCGACGGGTGCCCGCCCTCATCCGCATTGGCGATCAGCAGGTCCGGCGGATCGGCCGCCACCGTTTCAACCGGCAGATAGCCGTAGCCTACCAGCCCCTTGTCTGCCGCGTAATTCACCAGCCCCGCCGCCCGGATCACCGCGTCCGACAGGGTTCCGGACCCGGCCGTGAAGGCACCGGGGGCCAGCGACAGGACACGCAGCCGGTCGGCCCGTCCCGCCGGGGCCTGGGCCGCCGCCAGTGTCGCCTCCATGGATGCGATCATCTCTTCCCCGCGCGGCACAACATCCAGCGCGGCGGCCACCTGCCGGATCTGGGCGCGGATTCCGTCGAAATCCTGGACCAGCCCGACCTCCAGCACCGGTACGCCGCGCGCGCGCAGCAGGGCGATGGTGGGGCGGGTGGTGAAAGTGCCAGCCAGGACCAGATCCGGCGCCAGGGGCAGCACCTCCTCCGCCATGCCCTGGACCAGCGGGATGTTCCCCACCTGGGTCGACAGGGCCGACAGGCCGGGATCGGCCGCCAGAAACGACAGGGCCGCGATCCGGTCGCGCGGCAGCAGGGCGAGGGCAAGCTGGTCGGTGCAGAGATTAAGCGACACGACGCGCGCCGGCCCCGCTTTCGCCGCAATCGGCGTCAGTAACGCCATGCTGGCGACATAGATCAGACCGATGACGGAAAGGCCGGTGGACCCCCGCCTTTCGCGGGGATTGGCGGCGGGCTTGGTTGGCACGATGCTATCCTTGGACCCGGATCGCCGAACAACCGGCGGGCGCGACTTTATAATGCATAGTGCGGTCGCGACGGAACGGGCAAGGCGGGGGGAGGCGTCGATGATTGAACGGCGGCCACGCATCGGGATCACGGGCAGTGCCGGCACGGGCAAGACCAGTCTTGCAGCCACGCTTTCCCACCTTCTGGGCCTGCCGGTCCGGGCGGAAGGCATGCGCGACCGTCTGGCCGCCGGCTTCGACCCGCACAGCCTGTCGCGCGACGGCCATCGCCGCATGATCGCCGGCGATGCCGACGATCTGGCCCTGGATCTGGCCCGCGACCGGGGCGGCCTGATTACCGACCGCACGCCGCTGGACATGGCCGCCTTCTGGCTGGCCAACGGATTTGGCGTCGATGATCCCGCCGCGACGGAGGCGCTGCTGGCCCGCGCCGTCTGCGCCATGGCCGATTACGATCTGGTCGTGCTGTTGCCCTGGGGCGAACATCCCATCGCGGCCGATGGCATCCGGTCGCCCAATCCCTGGCTGCAGTTGCATTTCCAGACCGTGCTGGAAGGGCTGTGCCATCGCTATGTGGCCCCCCGCCGCCTGCTGACCATCACCGGCAAGGCCCCTGTCACGGCCGTGGCGTCCCTGGTGCGGGATCGGATGTCGGCGGGGGTGGGTGCCGGACGGGCCGACGCCAGCCCCTGACCGGGCAACACCGGGCCGGGATGGGGCCGGCATGGAATTGCCGGACAAACGGCGGGCATGGAAACAGCCCTGCGCGTGCGGGCATGGTCACGCGGCTTGACCCGCGCCGCAGCGGCGGTCCATGGTGGGGACGCAAACGGAAACAGGACTCCTATGCCCGCTGCCACCTCCCTCCGCCGATATGTACGGCACCAGTCGGTATGGCTGGCGGATGATGGCTGGGGCGTGGAACTGATCGACCAGACGGCCCTTCCTGCGCAATGTCTGGTCCGGCGTCTGGCCAGCGTCGGTGATGTGCTGGGCGCCATCGTCGGCGGCGTGGCCCGCGGTCCGGGCCTGGTTGCGGTCCTGGCCGGCTATGGGCTGGCCCTGGCGGCCAGACGCGATCCCGACATCGTGCCCGTCATGACGGCCTGGCATGCGCTGGCCACCATCGATCCACGCTGCCCACGCCTGCGCGGCGTGCTGGACCGGATGCGGGAGGTTCTGGACGTCACCCCCAAGATCGACCGCGCCGACCGCGCCTATATGGAAGCCGACGCCATCGCCACGGAGGAACTGGCCGCCAATCTGGCCATCGGCCGGCACGCCATGGGACTGCTGCGCCGAGTCGGCGCCGGTGGCGGCGATGGCAAGCCACAGACGGTCCTGCTGGCCTCCGAACCGGGCTGGCTGTCATCGGTGGGTTGGGGCGCGGCATCGTCGGGCCTGTTCCTGGCACAGGAACAGGTGGATCTGCGCCGCGCCACCGGCGGCGTGCTGGGGGAGGATATCGCCCCGCCGCAGGTGGTGACCATCGGCCCCCTGACCACCTGGGAAATGATGGAAGCCGGCATCCCGCACAGCCCCTGCACCCTGGAAGAAGCGGTCGATCTGGTGCAGCGCGGCGTGGTGGAACGGCTGTTCGTGGCGGCGTTACGGGCCAATGCCCGTGGTGATGTTCTGGCGCAGGCCGGCACAGCGGATCTGGCGCGGGCCGCCAAATCATCCGGCGCGCCCTTGCATGTCTGCCTGCCCGCCTCGGCCATCAACTGGCAGGGCCTGGGTCCCGCCGCCATCGCGGCGCCGGGTCTGGACATATTGTCCCTGCCACTGGTCAGCGGCTTCATCACCGACCGTGGCCCGGTGGTGGCAGAGGCGGATGCCCTGCTGGACCGTTTCCCCGATCATGAACCACTGTCCCTGGGCGACATGCCCGCCGCCAACGACGCTTAGGGCGGCAACGCCCGGGGGGACGCGTAGCGGCAACGCCCGGGGGGGGACGCGTAGCGGCAACGCCCGGCGGTCGGCTCGGAACCGGATGTGAAAGGGGCCGCGAGACAATCCTCGCGGCCCCTGACACAGGCGAACACCGGCGGTCGGAACGACGGTCGGCCGCTTACTTCTTCTGCGGCGCCGGGGCGTTGGCCATTGGCGTGCCGTCAATGTTGAACTTTTCGACCTTGGCGGTCTTTTCCAGGCCCTTCACCAGCTCCTCGGCAATGTCCTGCGCCACCATCTGGCGAAGCTGCGGCGTGGCCTGGTCAAAGGTCGGCGGGGTCTGCTTGCGCTTGTCGACCAGCTTGATGACATGGAAGCCGAATTCGGTCTGCAGCGGGGTCTGGCTGATCTCTCCCACCTTCATCGCGAAAGCGGCTTCGGCGAAGGCCGGGACCATGCGGTCCTTCACGAAATAGCCCAGGTCGCCGCCCTGGTCCTTGGTGCCGTCGGTGCCCTTCTCGGCCGCCAGCTTGGCGAAGTCGGCGCCGCCCTTGAGCTGTTTGATGATGGCGTCGGCCTCTTCCTTGGTCTTCACCAGGATGTGGCTGGCGCGAACCTCGTCCTGCGGCGGGTTCTCCTTGATCCACTTGTCGTAGGCGGCCTTCAGCTTGTCGGCGGTCAGCTTCTTGTCGATCTCGCCCTTCAGCCAGGCCTGCTGCACGAACTGCTCCTCGGCCAGCTTCAGGCGCTTCTTGACGTCGGCGCTATCCTGCAATTTGGCCTTGTAGCCGGCTTCGGTCACCAGTTGGGCCTGGATCAACTGATCGACCAACTGCGGATAGATCATCTGCAACGGCATCTGCTGCACCTGCGGATCAAGCTGCTGCAGCAGGGCGATCACGTCGGAGCGCTTGAATTCCTTGCCATTAGCGCGGGCGACAACCGGGTCGTCGGCCAGCGCCGAACCGCCGGCGGCGGGCTTGGCGGCCGGGGCCGCGGCCGGCTTGGCCGCATCCTGGGCCATGGCCGGGGACAGTGCGACGGCGGCGACCGACCCGAGGGCGGCGACAACCAGGGCGGCACGCATGGTCTTGAACGACATCTGTGGGGGTTCCCTGCAAACAATCCGGTCGGTCGGCGGGAACATCCCCAGCAGACCGCACCGGCATAAAGCATGACAGGCCACAGACAGGCAAGGGGCCTTGGATATGGCCATAAGGCCAATGGAAAGCGCCCGTTCATGGCCATTTCATGGCTGCAAAGCTCCCGAAAACCCGTTCCGGGGTGGCATGCCGCATTGACCCGCGTGATATCAGGTCTTATCTGTGACGGGCGCTGGAATGGGGAAACTCTGTTCCAGTACCAAACAGCCCCCCCGGCGGCCAGCCCGGCCGTTACCGGGACTTCGTCATGTCCGGTGTCCTTCGCGCCTGTTCCTATCTGGAGTGCTTCTATGTTCGGTGCCATCGCCCGCAAGCTGTTCGGCAGCGCCAATGAGCGGGTGGTCAAGGGCCTGCGCAAGCGGGTGGAAGCCATCAACGCGCTGGAGTCCAAACTGGCCAGCCTGTCCGATGCCGAATTGCAGATGCGGACGGACTGGTTGCGCGACAGGCTGGAGAAGGGGGAGACGCTGGACGCCATCCTGCCCGACGCCTTCGCCACGGTGCGCGAGGCGTCCAAGCGTGTCATGGGCATGCGGCATTTCGATGTGCAGATGATCGGCGGCATGGTGCTGCATTCCGGCAAGATCGCGGAAATGCGCACGGGCGAAGGCAAGACCCTGGTCGGTACCCTGGCCGTCTATCTGAACGCGCTGCAGGGCAAGGGCGTGCATGTCGTCACCGTCAACGATTATCTGGCCCGCCGCGATGCCAGCCATATGGGCCGGCTCTACGGTTTTCTGGGCCTGACCACGGGTGTCATCGTCCACGGGCTGGATGACGAGGAACGCCGCGCCGCCTATGCCAGCGACATCACCTATGGCACCAACAACGAATTCGGCTTCGACTATTTGCGCGACAATATGAAGTACCGGCTGACCGACATGGTGCAGCGGCCCTTCAATTACGCCATCGTCGACGAGGTCGACAGCATCCTGGTGGACGAGGCGCGCACGCCGCTGATCATTTCCGGCCCTTCCACCGACGGGTCAGAACTGTACATCGCCATTAACAAGGTGATGGCCCTGATCGGTGAGGGCGATTTCGAGAAGGACGAGAAGGCCAAGGCCGTCTCCCTGACCGAATCGGGTACGGAGAAGGTGGCGCAGATCCTGAAGGACATGGATCTGCTGAAGACCGGCGACCTGTACGACATCCACAATATCTCCCTGGTCCACCATGTGAACCAGGCGCTGAAGGCGCATCAGCTTTTCACTACCAATGTCGATTACATCGTCAAGGACGACAAGGTCGTCATCATCGACGAGTTCACGGGCCGCATGATGGAGGGGCGCCGTTATTCGGAGGGCCTGCATCAGGCCCTGGAAGCCAAGGAAGGTGTCTCGATCCAGCGCGAGAACCAGACGCTGGCCAGCATCACCTTCCAGAACTATTTCCGCCTGTATCCGAAACTGGCCGGCATGACCGGTACCGCCATGACGGAAGCGGCCGAATTCTCCGAGATCTACGGGCTGGAAGTGGTGGATATCCCCACCAACCTGCCCGTGGCCCGCAAGGACCAGGATGACGAGGTCTATCGCACGGCGGCGGAGAAGTACGAGGCCATCGTCAAGCTGGTCGAGGAATGCCGTGAGAGGCAGCAGCCGGTTCTTGTCGGCACCGTATCGATCGAGAAGTCGGAAACGCTGGCCGCCTTGCTGAAGAAGAAGGGCATCCCGCACAATGTGCTGAATGCCCGTTACCACGAACAGGAAGCCTATATCGTTTCGCAGGCGGGTCGTCCCGGTGCCGTAACGATCGCCACCAACATGGCCGGCCGCGGCACCGACATCCAGTTGGGCGGCAATTTCGAGATGCGCGTGGAATTCGAACTGGCCGAGGTGCCGGAGGGTGAGGAGCGCCAGCGCCGCATCCAGACCATCCGCGACGAGATCGCGGTGGCCAAGGATGTCGTGCTGAAGGCCGGCGGCCTGTATGTGGTTGGCACCGAGCGCCATGAAAGCCGCCGCATCGACAATCAGCTTCGCGGCCGTTCGGGCCGTCAGGGCGATCCCGGCGCGTCGAAGTTCTTCTTGTCGCTGGATGACGATCTGATGCGCATCTTCGGCAGCCAGCGCCTGGACGGCATGCTGCAGAAGCTGGGCCTGCAGGAGGGTGAGGCCATCATCCATCCCTGGATCAACAAGGCCCTGGAAAAAGCCCAGCAGCGCGTCGAAGCCCACAATTTCGAGATCCGCAAGAATCTGCTGAAATACGACAACGTCATGAATGACCAGCGCAAGGTCATTTATGAACAGCGCAAGGAGATCATGGAGGCTGAGGACGTCCAGGAGATGGTGACGTCCATGCGGCGCGAAGTGATCACCGATATGGTGCGCCGCTCCATTCCGGAAAACGCCTATGCCGAGCAGTGGAACGTCAACCTGCTGCATGAGGAATGCCTGCGCCTGCTGGGTGCCGACCTGCCGGTCCGTGAATGGGCCAAGGAGGAAGGCATCGCGGACGAGGAGATCACCGAGCGGCTGCTGAAATTCGCCGACGACAAGATGGCGGAGAAGGAAGAAGCCTATGGCGCCGCCCTTCTGCGCAATATCGAGAAGAGCCTGCTGCTCCAGATCCTGGATCAGGTCTGGAAGGACCATCTGCTGTCGCTGGACCATCTGCGCCAGGGCATCAACCTGCGCGCCTATGCGCAGCGCGATCCGCTGAACGAATATAAGAAGGAAGCGTTCGAGCTGTTCTCCGGCCTGCTGGATAATCTGCGGGAGCAGGTGACCCAGATGCTGATGCTGATCCAGGTGCGGGTCAGCGAGCCGGAGCCGATGCCGATGCCCATGCCGGAATTCGGTCAGGAAACCCGTCTGGACCCGGCCTTCGCCGGCCAGCCGCCGGCCGATGCGCCGCTGCCCGAGGGCATGCGCCGCGCCACGGTGCCGAATTTCGGCATGGGGGCCGCCGCCCTGCCCGTGGCACAGGAGACCGACCTCACGGAGGGCGACGCCTGGGTGAACACCCCGCGCAACGCGCCCTGCCCCTGCGGCAGCGGCAAGAAGTTCAAGCATTGTCACGGTCAAACGACCTGACCGGCAAGGTCACGACATATCCGTGTCCCAGATGAAAAGGACCGCCACCGCCTCCCCGAAAGGGACCGGTGGCGGTCCTTTTTGTTTTAGGGCCGAAGATCGCGGCATGGGGACTGGCCCCTCCAATCGACTACAATAGTGTGGCAAACAGACAAAAGTATTAACCAATAGATTATTTGACAGCCCCGGCGATATCCCAGACCATCGGCAAACAATTCCGGGATGGGATTGTGTTTTCCAGTTCTGCCGTCGAGTGCCGGGCCGGTTTTCCATCCGTCATCCAGCCTTGCCGGGATCATGTTGAGGGGTGCTGAACATGAATCTCTATCAGGATTTCCATAACAACACGGGACGGGTTGTCCATAAGTGGAAGCATTATTTTCCGGCCTATGAACGCCATTTTGCGCCATGGGTTGGTAAGAGCATGACCTTTATCGAAATCGGCTGCGGCAGCGGCGGGTCATTGCAGATGTGGAAGCGCTATTTCGGACCGCACGCCACCATCATCGGCATCGATATCAACCCCGCGTGCAAGGCGTTCGAGGCGGACCAGATCCATGTGCGTATCCGTCCGCAGCAGGATGAGGGGTTCCTGCAGCAGATTCTGGACGAGTTCGGGCCGCCGGACGTGGTGCTGGACGATGGCAGCCACATCATGTCCCACATCGACGCCACGTTTCGTTACCTCTATCCGAAGGTGTCGAAGAACGGTGTGTACATGGTGGAGGATCTGCACACCGCCTATTGGCCGGAATATGAGGGTGGATACCGGCAGAAGGGCAGCTTCATCGAGTTGACCAAGGACCTGATCGACAGCCTGAACGCCGACCATACCAGGGGCGAATTGCCGCCCGACGATTTCACCCGCTCGACCCTGTCCATCCACCTCTATGACAGCATGGTGGCGTTCGAGAAGGGGCGGCACACCACCAAGATGGCCCCGCGGATCGGTGCCGAGCGCGCATCCACCCCGCGCGAAATCCTGGGCCGGGTGGCCCGCCGGTTGCGGCGCCCGGCCGGCTGAGCACGGGACCCACCGCGCCCCTTCCAATCCGCCCCCGCATCCGTGCTATGGTTCGGCCCCACACCCGTTGCTCGCCGGACATCTCCATGGAAGCCTGGTCCGAATATTCCCGTTTCCTGATCGCCCTGTTCGCTATCCTGACACCCTTTGCCGCCATCCCCATCTTCCTGGGCATGACGGAGGGGCGCGGTGCGAAGGAACGCAATGCCATCGCCTTTTCCGCCGTCCTGACGGTGGCTACCGTGCTGGTCAGTTCCGTCTTCCTGGGCGATGCGATCCTGACCGTGCTGGGCACCAGTCTGGCCAGTTTCCGGGTTGGTGGCGGCATCGTGCTGCTGCTGATCGCCTTGTCCCTGCTGAATGCCACCGTGTCGGGCATGAAGCAGACCCCGCAGGAAGCGGACGAGGCCGGAACGCGGCAGGCCATCGGTGTGGTGCCGCTGGGGCTGCCGCTGCTGGCCGGTCCCGGTTCCATCTCCGCCGTCATCATCGAGGCGCAGCGGGGTGTCGGCTGGGAACATTTCGCCGTGCTGGTCGGGTGCATCCTGATCGTCTGCGCCTTCCTGCTGCTGACCTTGCGCCTGGCCGTTCCCATCGGCAACAAGCTGGGCCAGACGGGTCTGAACATCATGAACCGGCTCACCGGCCTGCTGCTGGCCGCCGTCGCGGTGGAGATCATCGCGGCGGGTTTGCGGGCGCTGTTCCCCGGCTGGATGACCTGATCCGGCCCCGGTCACGCGATGTGACCGATGCCGTTTATTTTGCGCCGCAACATCTTGCCAGACCGCCCCGCTTTGCTACGCTGTTGCCTGTCAAACAGCGGGGGCGGGCCATGGCATACAGCGCGACCGTGGGGCGGACGACATATCGGTTCGACGATCTGAAAACCCTGCTGGCGCGGGCGACGCCGGCACGGTCGGGCGACCTGCTGGCCGGGGTGGCGGCATCCAGTGACGCGGAACGGGTGGCGGCCCGCATCGCCCTTGCCGATGTACCGCTGACGACGTTCCTGTCCGAACCGCTGGTTCCTTACGAGACGGATGAGGTGACGCGGCTGATCATGGACGGCCATGACGGCACCGCCTTCGGCCCCGTCGCGTCCTTCACGGTGGGACAGTTGCGCGACTGGCTGCTGTCGGATGCCGCCACATCGGACGCCCTGTCGTCCCTGTCCCCCGGCCTGACACCGGAAATGGTGGCGGCCACGTCGAAACTGATGCGCAATCAGGATCTGATCACCGTGGGGCGCAAGGCCCGGGTCGTGACGGCCTTCCGCACCACCATCGGCCTGCCGGGCCGGCTGTCCGTGCGGCTGCAGCCCAACCACCCGACCGACGATCCAAAGGCCATCGCCGCCAGCATCCTGGACGGGCTGATGTATGGCTGTGGCGATGCCACCATCGGCATCAACCCCGCCACCGATTCGGTGGGACGGTGCCTGGAGCTTCTGTCCATGATCGATGATCTGCGCCGGCGTTTCGATATGCCGGTGCAGTCCTGTGTCCTGGCCCATGTCACCACCCTGATCCAGGTGATGGAACGCGCCGGCCCCGTCGATCTGGTATTCCAGTCCATCGCGGGGTCAGAGGCGGCGAACCGGTCCTTCGGCATCGACCTGTCGATCCTGAAGGAAGCGCAGGAGGCGGCCACCAGCCTGAAACGCGGGACCGTCGGGCAGAATGTCATGTATTTCGAAACCGGCCAGGGCAGTGCGCTGTCGGCAGACGCGCATCACGGCCTGGACCAGCAGACGATGGAGGTGCGGGCCTATGCGGTGGCGCGGGCCTTCGATCCGCTGCTGGTCAATACCGTGGTGGGGTTCATCGGTCCCGAATATCTCTATGACGGCAAGCAGATCATCCGGGCCGGCCTTGAGGATCATTGCTGCGGCAAGCTGCTGGGCCTGCCGATGGGGGTGGATGTCTGTTACACCAACCATGCCGAGGCCGACCAGGATGACATGGACACTCTGCTGACCCTGCTGGGCGTGGCGGGCTGTTCCTACATCATGGGGGTGCCGGGGGCGGATGATGTGATGCTGTCCTATCAAAGCACCAGCTTCCACGACGCCAATTATGTGCGCAGCGCGCTGGGGCTGCGTCCGGCACCGGAGTTCGAGGCTTGGCTGAAACAGATGGGCGTGATGGATGGCGATGCCCGCATCCGCCCCGCCCTTTCCGCCGGCAGCGGCGCGCGCAAGTTGATTGATGGGGTGGCGGCATGAAGGATACGTTCGATCCCTGGGCCGGCCTGCGCCGCTTCACCCAGGCCCGGATCGCCCTGGGCCGCACGGGCGATGCCCTGCCCGTGGCACGGTTGCTGGAATTCCAGGCGGCACACGCCCTGGCCCGCGATGCCGTTCATCAGCCTTTCGATGCCGAGGGGCTGGCCGACACCCTGTCGGACCATCCTACCCTGCTGGTGCGCAGCCGGGCGCCGGATCGCGCCAGCTACCTGCAGCGCCCCGACCTGGGAAGGCGCCTGCATGATGATGATCTGGCCCTGTTGTCGGGCATGCGCTGTCAGGGGCAGGGGCCGAAAAAATCCTATGACGCCGTCATCGTGCTGGCTGATGGCTTGTCCTCCCGCGCCATGCATGACCATGGTAAGACGCTGGTGGATGAACTGCTGCCGCGTCTGGCCGGGTGGGATGTCGCCCCGCTGATCCTGGCACGGCAGGCGCGGGTGGCGCTAGGCGATGACGTGGCGGCGGCGCTGAACGCCGCCATGGTGGTGATGCTGATCGGGGAACGGCCCGGCCTGACCGCCGCGGACAGTATCGGGGCCTACCTGACCTTCAGCCCCCAGCCGGGCGTCACCCGCGATGCCGAGCGCAACTGCGTCTCCAACATCCGTCCCGACGGATACTCCCCTGCCCTGGCGGCCGACCTGATCGCCTGGCTGATGGCGGAGGCGCGGCGGCTGAAACTGACGGGGATCGGCCTGAAACAGGATCGGCCACCCGCCTTGCCGGGGGCATAGAAGGCGTCAGACCGAGAAGCTCTCTCCACAGCCGCAGCGGGCTTTCTCGTTGGGGTTCTTGAAGGTGAAACCGGACTGGAACTTGTCCTCGGCATAGTCCATTTCGCTGCCGATCAGGAACATGGTGGCGGCGGGATCGATCAGGATGGTCACCCCCTTATCCTCCACCACTTCCTCAAACTTCTTCTTTTCCTCGGCATATTCCACGAAATAGGACATGCCGGAACAGCCGCGCGTCTTCACGCCCACGCGCAGGCCGATGATGGGCTTGTCCGACCGGGACATCAGTTCCTTCACGCGCTCAGCGGCCGCGTCGGTCAGGGTCAGGGCCTTGGGCAATGCACGGGCCATCATTTCCTCCTCAACCCTTAAAACATGTTGAGCGCGATGCGGGCATCGTCGCTCATGCGGCTGGGGTCCCAGGCGGGTTCCCAGATCAGTTCGACATGCACGCTGTTCACGCCATCGACGGCGGCCACCACCTGCTGCACCTGTCCCGGCATCTCACCGGCCACCGGGCAGGCCGGCGCCGTCAGGGTCATGTCGATCTCGACATCGCCATCAGCATCGACGTCACAGCGATAGATCAGCCCCAGCTCATAGATATTCACCGGGATTTCCGGGTCATAAACGGTGCGCAGCGCCTCCACCACCCGGTCATGCAGGGGGGCGTCGGCGGGCAGCTTCTCATCCGCCGGAATGTCCACGGGGCTGCCCATGGATACGTCGGGGGCGATGGGGCGGTGGCTGTGGCTCATGATCGGTGTCCGCTCAGAAGGACGCGTTTTCAGTGGAAGTCGTTGCCTCGCCATGCAGCGCGGCGTTCATCGTGTGCCAGGCGAGCGTGGCGCATTTCACCCGCATGGGGAATTCGCGCACACCCGACAGGACGGCCAGCTTGTCCGTGGCATCCTCGTCCAGGGTGCCATGGTCGCCCTGTTCATCCTCGTCCTTGGTGCACATGTCGTGGAAATAGCCGAACAGGGCCTCGGCTTCCTTCATCGACTTGCCACGCAGGATCTCGGTCATCAGGCTGGCGCTGGCCTGACTGATGGCACAGCCGCGACCATCGAAATGCAGGTCCTGAATGGTGCCGTCCGCGCCCACGGTCAGGTAGATGGCGATCTTGTCCCCGCACATGGGGTTGTCACCCCGGGCCGTGCGGTTGAAGGCGGCGGGCTTGCCGAAATTCCGCGGGTGTTTCCCGTGGTCCAGGATGACTTCCTGGTAAAGGTCGCGCAGATCATCAAACATATGGATATCCGCCCTTATCCGAAAAAGGCTTTGCAGGCCTGGACTGCGTCGACCAGCGCATCCACCTCGGCCTCGGTATTATAGAGGCCGAAGCTGGCCCGCGCCGTCGCCCCCACCCCGAACCGGTCCATCAGCGGCTCGGCGCAATGCCGTCCCACCCGCACCGCCACCCCGCCGCGGTCCAGCAAGGTGCCGATATCGTGGGGATGGATGCCGTCCATGGTGAAGCTGATGATGGCGGCCTTGTCCGGGGCGGTGCCGATGATGCGCAGCCCCTCGATCTCCGACAGCCGGTGCGTGGCATAGGCCAGCAGCCGCTGTTCATGCGCCTGGATGGCGCTCATGCCCAGCGCCGACACATAATCGATGGCGGCCCCCAGCCCGATCCCTTCCACGATGGCGGGCGTCCCGGCCTCAAACCGGTACGGCGCCTCGCGATAGGTGGTGTTCTCGAAGCTGACGGTGCTGATCATGTCGCCGCCGCCCTGCCAGGGGGGCATCTTGTCCAGCAGCTCCTTGCGGCCATACAGCACACCGATGCCGGTGGGGCCATACAGCTTGTGCCCGGTGAACACATAGAAATCGGCGTCGATGGCCTGCACATCCACCGGCTGATGCACGGCGGCCTGGCTGCCGTCGAAGGCGACCAGGATGCCCTTGGCATGGGCCAGCCGGGCGATGCGGGCGGCCGGGTTGACGGTACCCAGGACGTTGCTGGCATGGGTGATGGAAACCAGCTTCACCTCGGGCGTCAGCATCGCCTCATAGGCCGCCATGTCCAGGCTGCCATCATCCAGCACGGGCACGACCTTGATATTGATGCCGATCCGGTCACGCAGAAGCTGCCAGGGCACGATATTGGCGTGATGTTCCATCCAGGAGATGACGACCGCGTCACCCGCCTTCAGGAACCGCCCGCCCCAGCTATTGGCCAGCAGGTTGAACGCCTCCGTCGCGTTGCGGGTGAAGACGATGTTCTCCCGGCTGGGCGCGTTCAGGAACCTGGCCACCTTGTCGCGGGTCGCCTCATACAGGTCGGTCGACCGCTGCGACAGGAAATGCACGCCGCGATGCACGTTGGCGTAGTCATTTTCCAGCAGGTGGCTCATGGCGTCGATCACGGCGCGCGGCTTCTGCGCGGAGGCACCATTATCCAGATAGACCAGCGGCTTGCCGGCACGCCCCTTCTTTTCATGCACCAGACGGGTCAGGATCGGGAAATCCTGACGCACGCGCATGACGTCATAGGGGGCATTGCCCAGGGTCGGGTTCAACAGATCAGACATCATTCATCCCCAATGGCATCCCCGATGGCCCGCCGCAACCAATCGCGGCCCTGGCCCAGAAGGTAATTGTCCACCCGCATGCGGCGGGCATAACCAAGGTGCCGGAAAAAGCCCGGTGACTGGTAATCCATGGGCATAACCGTGGCCCAGCGGCACCCCGCCTCGGCCCCCAGCCGCTCCAGTTCCCCCAGCACCTGCCGTCCCAGGCCCTTGCCGCGCCAGAGCGGCACCACGGCCAGATCGACCAGCGTCAGATAGGCGCCATCCAGCACGGCCAGACCGGCCGCCACCCGTATGCCGCCGCCATCCACCGCTTCCACCGTCAGTTCGGTATAGGGGTCGGGGATGGTCAGGTACCAATGCGCATCCAGGCCGTTCTCCACGGCGGCAATGTCAGCCGCGTCGGGCGCTTCGGCCCGGTGCAGGAACAAGCCGGCGGGCAGCGGCAGGGCCGGGGCGATGGACAGCGGCGCCTTGCTGAAATAATGCCGGTCATGGCCCCAGGTGAAATCGGCAAACACGCCCTGGCTTTCAAAGCCATAGCGCGGATAGAAATCCGGCCCCTGGAACCCCATGGTCGACAGGTACAGCCGGTTGGCCCCCGCCGCGATGGCCGCATTCTCCGCCGCGACCAGCAGAGCCGCCCCCAGCCCCTTGCCGCGCCAGGGCGCGTCCACCCACAGAACATGGATATAGGCGTCAGGACCATAGAGCCAGACAACGGCCCCGGCCTGGATCACCCCACCCATGTCGCGGATGAACAGGCCCAGCGGCTTGCGGTCCATTCCCAACGCCGCGCGTTCCGCCACCATGGCCCGTTCATGCAGCCAGGCCATGACATCCCCATCCGCCGGGTGGCGGCGGTAGAATGTCAGGGTCGAGCGGCGGGACAGGCTGTCAGGCATCGGATCAGCGGGCCCCCATCCAGGCCTCGGCACGGGCGCGGAAATAGGCCCGCACCGTCTCGTCGATGATCTCGTCCAACGCCTCATCCAGGAAGGCGCCGATCAGCAGCACGCGGGCCGCATCACGCGGGATGCCACGGGCGCGCAGATAGAACATCTGGTCCTCGTCCAGTTCACCCGCCGTGGCGCCATGGCTGCACTTCACATCGTCGGCGTAGATTTCCAATTCCGGCTTGGAATTGATCTCCGCCTGATCGGACAGCAGCAGGGCGCGGTTCAACTGATAACCATCGGTCTTCTGCGCATCGGGGCGCACGATGATCTTGCCCTGGAACACGGCGCGGGCCGACCCGTCGATCACACCCTTCACCACCTCACGGCTGGTGCAATGCGGCTTGGCATGGTCGATCAGGGTGGTGATGTCGCTGACCTGATTGCCGCTGATGGCATAGGCGCCGGAGACCCGCGCCGCGATGCCGGTACCGTCCAGCACCTGCCGCGCCTCATGCCGGGACAGACGCGCGCCCAGGTTCAGGACAAACGTGTCATAGACGGCGTCCCGGGCCAGATGGGTGGAAATGTTGGCCAGATGCCAGGCGTCAAGACCCTCGGCCTGCAGCTTGTAATGATGCAGGCGGGCGGCGACGCCGACCGTGACATCGGCCACGATATTGCTGACATAGGTGCCGGCATTGGCGCCGGCATGGTGTTCCACCACCGTCGCCTCGGCCCCGTCGGCAATGTCGATGGTAATGCGCGGGTTCCACAGGGCGGCCTTGTCACCGGTGGTCGCAGCAATGAAGACCAGTTCCACGGGACTGGCCAGCTTCACACCGGCCGCCACGCGCAGGGCGGCGCCCTGGGACGACAGGGCGCTGTTCAGCGCACGGAACGGACCTTCGCCCGCCACGGGGGTGGCATCACCGGTCGATGCAGCCAGCACCACGCCCTCGGGCAACGCGCCCACGCGCGACAGGTCGGCGCGGTACTGTCCGGCGACAAACACCAGACGCGGGCCGGGCGCATCCAGCGCGGTCGGGATGGCATCCACCGTCACCGTCGCCGCGTCGGGCGCCGGACCCAGGGTCAGCTTGTCCAGCCCGCGCAGATTGGTGAATTTCCACGCCTCCACCCTTGTGCTGGGCAGGCCGGCCTTGGCAAAGCGCTCCAGCCCCTCACCACGCGGACCGGCCAGCGCGGGGGCCAGGGCCACCACCTGTTCCACGAAATTCTTGGCCGTCTGGTTCTGTTCGTCGCGCATCATCTAAAGCTTCATGTCGTAGAAGTTCATGTTCAGGCCCGGCACGTCATATTCGGCATAACCGAAGCGCTGGAACCCATGCAGCGGATAGAATTGGGGCGCCTGGCAATCCATCGTCTCCACCGCCGCCCGCGTGCAGCCCAGCTTGCGCCCCTCATCCAAGGCGGCGGCCAGCATGGCAAAGCCGGTACCGGTGCCGCGCAGACTGTCATCCAGCCAGACCATGTCGACCATGAAGTCGCTGTCCACGGCATAGCAGAGGGCGCCCCCGCGCGGAGTGTTGGTGATCACGTCCCGGACATAGGCGGCCACCAGTTTCACGGGCGCACCCAACACCGCCTGCCGGCGGGCATCGGTGATGCGCCAGATCTCCTTGGCCAGATGCTTGGCCGGCGGTTCATGGATCGCCAGCGCATAGCCGCCCGGCACCACAGCCTCGCCCTTACCGATCCGCTTTTCCAGGACGGTGAAGACACCGCCCCGGATATGCGGGCCGATCACCTGCCGCACGGCGTAGCCAGCGGCCAGATAGGGGGCCGTATCGTCATGGGCGCGCACCACCATGATCAACCGGTCGGCATCGCGCCGGGCCAACTCAGCCTCCGTGCGCGCCAGCACGGCCGCGATGGCCGCGCCGGGGTCGATGCCGGGAACCGTCCAGATGCCCCAGAAACAATAGGCGTCACGCCCCCACTGGGTCAGGGACAGGCCCGCCTGCGGCGCCCCCGTCTCCGGATCGCCCGCCACCACCACGAACCGCCCCTGGACCGGAGGCAAGGCGGCAGCGTTGTAGGCCATCAACCCGCCCAGCACGATATCCGCGTCCGGTCCCGTGACCGGCACGTCATATTCGATGCTGATGCGCACACCGGGGGCAACCATGGCTCAGGCCGCCTCGGTCACGCCAAACTGGGCATAGCCGTTGGCTTCCAGTTCCAGCGCCAGTTCCTTGCCGCCCGATTTCACGATGCGGCCATTGGCCAGCACATGCACCACGTCGGGCACGATGTAATCCAGCAGGCGCTGATAATGGGTGATGACCAGCATGCCGCGTTCGGGCCCGCGCAGCTTGTTCACGCCCTCGGCCACGATCTTCAGCGCGTCGATATCCAGGCCGCTGTCGGTCTCGTCCAGGATCGCCAGTTTCGGCTGAAGCACGGCCATCTGCAGCGCCTCGTTACGCTTCTTCTCGCCCCCGGAGAAGCCGACATTGACGGCGCGCTTGATCATGTCGTCCGTCATGGACAGATCCTTGGCCTTGGCCCGGATCAGCTTCAGGAACTGCATGGCGTCCAGCGGCGTCTCCCCCCGCGTCTTGCGGACCGCGTTCAGCGCTTCCTTCAGGAAGGTGGTGTTGCTGACGCCCGGGATTTCGACCGGGTACTGGAAGGCCAGGAACAGACCGGCGGCGGCGCGCTCCTCGATCTCCATGGACAGCAGGTCCTGGCCGTCGAAAGTGACGCTTCCCTCGGTGATCTCATAGCCTTCACGGCCCGCCAGCACATAGGACAGGGTGCTCTTGCCCGCCCCATTGGGGCCCATGATGGCATGCACCTCGCCGGCATTGATGGTCAGATCGATCCCCTTCAGGATCGCCTTGCCATCGACCGTGGCGTGCAGGTTCTTGATTTCGATCAGGGACATTTGCTGCTCCGTACTGCCGGACCTAATCCGGTTCCTGTCTTTGCTCTACGACCCCGCCCCCCCACCGTCATCCCCGCGAAAGCGGGGACCCAGCGAGAGCGGCGATAGCCGCGACATAACTTGTATCGCTGCCGATGGTGCCTCACGGTTCCTGCTTGCGCGGGAATGGCCGTAAAGCGATCTACAGCAACGTCGAACTCAAATCGTTCCAATCCGGGTTGGACGATTCGATCAGCTCCAGCTTCCAGGCCCGGTTCCACTTCTTCAGGCGTTTTTCGCGATGGATCGCATCGTCGATCCGCTCGAACGCTTCATAGTAGACCAGAGTCTTGATGCCATACCGCTTTGCGAACCCTTCAACCAAACCTTCCCGGTGTTCCCACACCCGCCTGCCGATGTCGCTGGTCACGCCAATATAGAGCGTCCCGTTGCGTGCACTGGCCAGGATATAGACATAGCCGGGCATCTGTTCCTTTACCTCCGCCCTTCCCTCCTATCCCCTTGATGTGCTGGGACCCGATGAGAGTGGCGATAGCCGTGAGATGACTCATATCGGCGCTAACCGCGCCTCATGCTGGGTCCCCGCTTTCGCGGGGATGACGGGGAGGGACGGCATGGCAGTTGAGAGTATCACCCCACGCTTCCCTCCAGACTGATCGCCACCAGCTTCTGTGCTTCCACGGCGAATTCCATGGGCAGTTCTTTCAGCACTTCCTTGCAGAAGCCGTTCACGATCAGGCCGACCGCGTCTTCTTCCTTCAGGCCGCGCTGGCGGCAATAGAACAACTGGTCCTCGGAAATCTTGGCCGTCGTCGCCTCATGCTCCACCCGCGCGGTGCGGTTGCGGCTTTCGATATAGGGCACGGTGTGCGCCCCGCACTTGTCGCCGATCAGCAGGCTGTCGCACTGGGTGAAGTTGCGGGCGTTTTCGGCCTTGGGCAGGATGCGGACCAGACCGCGATAGGTGTTCTGCGCGCGGCCGGCGGAGATACCCTTGGAGATGATGGTCGACCGGGTGTTTTTCCCGATATGGATCATCTTGGTGCCGGTATCGGCCTGCTGCATGTTGTTGGTGATGGCAACCGAATAGAACTCGCCCACCGAATTGTCGCCCTGCAGGATGCAGCTTGGATATTTCCAGGTGATGGCCGACCCGGTTTCCACCTGGGTCCAGCTTACCTTGGAATTGCGGCCACGGCAGGCGGCGCGCTTGGTCACGAAATTATAGATGCCGCCCTTGCCATTCTCGTCGCCCGGATACCAGTTCTGGACCGTGCTGTACTTGATGGTGGCGTCATCCAGCGCCACCAGTTCGACCACGGCGGCATGCAACTGGTTCTCGTCACGCTGCGGGGCGGTGCAGCCCTCCAGATAGCTGACGTAGGACCCTTCGTCGGCAATGATCAGGGTGCGCTCGAACTGGCCCGTATTCTTCGCATTGATGCGGAAATAGGTGGACAGTTCCATGGGGCAGCGCACGCCCTTGGGGATGTAGACGAAGGACCCGTCGGTGAAGACGGCACAGTTCAGGGTCGCGAAGTAATTGTCGGAATAGGGCACGACGGTGCCCAGATACTGGCGCACCAGATCGGGGTGGGTCTTCACCGCCTCGCTGATGGAACAGAAGACGATGCCCTTTTCCTCCAGCTTCTTCTTGAAGGTGGTGGCGACCGAGACGCTGTCGAACACGGCATCGACCGCGATGGACGGGCTGTCGCCCGCTCCCTCGACACCGGCCAGGATGGCCTGTTCCTTCAGGGGAATGCCCAGCTTCTCATAGGTCTTCAGCAGCTCGGGATCGACCTCGTCCAGAGACTTTGGCCCGGCCGTCGTCTTGGGCGCTGAGTAGTAATAGCTGTCCTGATAGTCGATGGGCGGATAATGCAGCTTGGCCCAGTCCGGCTCTTCCATGGTCAGCCAGTGGCGATAGGCCTTCAGCCGCCATTCCAAGAGCCATTCCGGCTCCCCCTTCTTGGCGGAGATGAAGCGGACGATGTCTTCGGACAGGCCCTTGGGCGCGGTTTCCGACTCGATATCGGTGAAGAAGCCGTACTTGTACTTCCCCTCCGCCAGGCTCTTGACCTGTTCGATCGTCTGTTCAGTGGCGGCCATATCCGTCGCTCCCCTTCAAACCCCTCTCCCCGAACCCGTTCAACCGGCCAGCGCGGCGCGGGGCGCCGGCTCACGCTCGAAATCGAACAAAGCGGGGGTGGCCATGTCGGCCAACGTCACATCCTCCAGCGCGCGGCGCACGGCGCTGTTCACCTTTTCCCAATGGTTCTTGCGGGAGCAAAGGCTTTGCACCCCGCAGCCGCCGGAACCGCCATCGACGCAGTCGGTGAGCGCAATCGGCCCCTCGATCGCTTCGATGATATGCACCACATTGATCCGGTCCGGCGTGCGCGACAGGCTGTAGCCGCCCGCCGCCCCCCGGTGCGATTGCAGAAGGTCGCCCCGCGTCAGCAGCTTCAACAGCTTCTGCACCGTTGGCATGGGCAGGCCCGTGCGGTCGGCCAGGGAATTGGCCGTGTGCAGCGCGCTGTCGGCATGCGCCAGGGTGGTCAGGACCACCACGGCGTAATCCGTCATCTTGCTGAGCCGCAGCATGGGCGTTGCGAACCTTTCTCAATACAGGACCAATTTGGTACCGATTAAGTGATCCGCGGCGGGGCGATAGTCAAGCACCCGAACATTGGGCCAAGCCAAGGGCTGGCATGCAGTAGCGAAAAGCGGGGATTCTGCCAAGCCCCATCGAGCCATGCGGTGAGCGGGATTTTACCGCCCCGCACCATACGCCATTGGGCGTTGTCAGGACGGCGGGTCGGGCGCACATTTTCCATATGACGGGGGCAGTCAGGACCAATCCCCGCCAAAACCGACCGGCCCGGATGACGGGCGGCCGGACAATCGGCCGGATTTATCGCGGCGAAGCCCCCGCCCCCGTGCGGTATCACATGGCTTGTGCCCATCCGGCTGAAGCCGAGAGGCTATCGAGAAATGGCGGACCGTCTCCTGGTTGGGACGGCCCGCCATTTTCGTTTCCGGGGCCGGCGACAACCATGCAAGCAGGATTGTGGGGAGCCGCCGGAACTGCTCTAAAGACGGCACGTCCCTTCCTGACCCAGGCCCGATCATGCGCAATTCCCGTCCCGGCAGCCTGTCGGAAGCCGTGGCGCTTCATCAACAGGGTCGCCTGGACGAAGCGGAACGGCTTTATACCGCGCTGCTGTTCCGGGAACCCGACAATGCCGACGCCCATCACCTGCTGGGCACCATCCTGGATGGCAGGGGGGAGCATGAGGCGGCGATCGCCCATATCCGGCGGGCCATCGCCCTGCACCCGGCCGGACCGTTCCACCATAATCTGGGACTGATCCTGATGCGGCACGGCCGGATGGCCGAGGCGCAGGCGGCGCTGGAAACGGCGACCAGCCTATCGCCGCAGAATGCGGAGATCCATCTGTCACTGGGCAACCTGCTGCACCGGCTGCGCCGGCCGCAGGAGGCGGGGGATGAATATCATCGGGCCATCGCCCTCGACCCCGGCCTGGCCGCCGCCCATTCCGACCTGGGCATCCTGCTGATGGATGTGGGGCGGCTGGACGATGCCATCGCCAGCTTTGCCCGCGCCATCCAGTGCCAGCCCGACCATGCCCAGGCGCATGGCAATCTGGGCGTGGGGCTGGAGAAGGTGGGGCGGCTGGGGGAAGCGGCGGCCAGCTTCGCCATGGCCCTGCATTTCCGGCGCGACCCCGTCACCCTGTCCAACCTGGCCAACAACGCCAAGGAACGGGGCGATATCGACCGCGCCATCGCCGGTTACCGGGAGGTGCTGGCCACCCATCCCGGCCATGCCGGGGCCGACAGCAACCTGCAGATGGCCCTGCATTACACCACCGCCGCCGGGCCCGCCGATTTCCGGGCCGCCGCGCGGGAATGGGCCGCCCGGCAGGCACCGGGCGCGCCGGACACGACACCACCGGCACGGCAACCCCTGGCAGGCCGGCCCCTGCGCATCGGTTATGTCTCCGGTGATTTCAAAAGCCATCCGGTCGGCTATTTTATCGAAGGCGTTCTGGCCGCACATGACCGCACGCGGGTGCATGTCACCTGCTACTGCAACAATGACCGCCACGACGCGCTGACCGACCGGCTGCGCGCCGGGGCCGACCGGTGGGTCGATATCGCCGCCATGGGGGATGCGGAGGCAGCGGCCCGTATCCGTCAGGACGGGATCGACATCCTGGTCGACCTGTCCGGCCATACCGACCGCAACCGACTGCACTTGTTCATCCGGCGGCCAGCACCTGTCCAGGTCTCCTGGCTGGGTTATTTCGGCACGACGGGCGTGCCGCAGATGGACTGGATCATCGCCGACCGCACCGTCCTGCCGCCCGCCGAACAGGGATTCTACACGGAGAAGGTCTGGTACCTGCCCGACACCTATCTCTGCTTCACCCCGCCCGCCGATGCCCCGGACGTCACGCCCGCCCCCCTGATCCAGACGGGCAGCCTGACGTTCGGGTCCTTCCATAATCGCGCCAAGATCACGCCGGAAACCGTGGCGCTGTGGTCACGCACCCTGCTGGCCATTCCCCATGCGCGGCTGTTCCTGAAGGCCCGGCAGTTCGATGATGTCGGCGTGCGTCAGGAACTGCGCGCCCAATTCCTGGCACAGGGCGTCGGCCATGCCCGCCTGCGGTTCGAGGGGATGACCGACCGCACCCGCTATCTGCAAACCTATGGCATGGTCGATATCGTGCTGGACACGCTCCCCTTTGGCGGCGGCACCACGACGGCGGAGGCGCTGTGGATGGGCGTGCCGACGCTGACGCTGCGCGGCGACCGCTGGGCCGGACGAATCGGGGAAAGTTTCCTGCGGGTCCTGGGCCTGGAAGACAGGTTTGTGGCGGCGGACGCGGCGGATTTTGTGGCCAGGGCGGCGGCGCTGGCCAGCGATCCGGACGGGCTGAACCGCCTGCGCCTGGACCTGCGGGAGCAGGTCCGCCGGTCGCCCCTGTGCGATGCGGCCGGTTTCACCCGCCATCTGGAACAGGCGTTCCACGGCATGTGGAACGCCTGACCCTTCTCAATCCGCGCGCAGGTCGCCCATGGCCAGCGTCTGGCGCAATTGTTCGGCCCCGGTCACATCGCGGATGGTCACCGCCACGGTCTTCGCCGCCCAGTCGATCTCGATCATGCCGAAATTCTGGGCGCGATACGCCTCCCCCACCCGTCTTGCATTGGGGGGCAGCACGGGCCAGACCTCCGTCAGGCCAGACGACGTGAAGTCCCACAACGGATAGGGCACGTTCCAGTCCAAGCGCGAGATTTCCGCATAATGCGTGTCGCCGGAGATGCAGAACAGGCCATTGGCCTTGCGCTCCCGGATGCCCTCGATCAACCGCTGATGGTCATGGGTGAAGTTGATCCACGCCTCCCAACCGGGAAAGTCCGACACGACCTGCAGCGATGACGCCAGGATGCGCAGGTCGGCGGGCCGGGCCAACTGCCCCTCCAGCCATTGCCACTGCGCCTCGCCAAGCTGCGTTGCCGCCCCGTCGGGCAGGCGGGCATAGGGGCCGGGAACCGTCTGCCCCGCCTCATGCCGGGCCGTGGCCCATTCCTTGTATTCCTTGCCGCCCATGTCGATGGTGGACAGCGCGGTGCGGTTCCAGCGCAGGTCGGGCAGGATGATCTGCAAACGCCTACCCCTGGGCCCGAATTCATAGGCGGTATAAATGCCGTCGGGCCGGGTGCGGCGGATACTGTCGGGCGCCTCCCCGAAGAAATCGCAGAACAGTTTCCGGCTTTCCGCCTTCATCGGGTAATCGGCACCGGCATCATTTTCCCCGAAATCATGATCATCCCAGGTGGCGATGATGGGGATGGTGTCGCGAACCTTCCGGAAGCCCGGCTTGTCGGCCAGCATGGCGTATTTGGCCTTCATGTCCTCCACATTGCGGGTGTCCAGATAGACATTGTCGCCCAGCAGGATCAGCAGGTCCGGTTTGGCCGTCAGGATGGCATCCCAGATCGGCTGGTCCTTGCTCTGATGCGCGCAGGAGCCGAAGGCGATGCGGGTGGGCATGGATGTTTCGGGCAGGCGGTGGATGGTTTGCGCACCAGCGGCCTGGGCCACCAGCGGGGTCGCGGCCAGCCCGGTCAGCAGCATGCGACGGTCGAGAAGGGGGCGGGACATGGGGCCTCCGGACGAAAGAAGGGGCGGACCGGCGGCCCGCCCCAGTTTCAGAAAGGGGAAAAGAGATGATGACGCTCCCCCCCGTCATTCCCGCACAGGCGGGAATGACGTTGAGAGGGCGGACGTCGAAAACTTAAAACTGCTTCTTCAGCGAGACGAAGAACTGACGCGGCGCGCCGGCCAGCAGGGTCTGCGCGGCCCCGGTCGGATCGCTGTTGACGAAGCCGTTGGAGCCGATGGTCGAGACATATTTCTTGTCGAACAGGTTGGTGACGTTGGCCTGCAGCTCCGTCCCTTCCAGCCAGTCGCTGCCCTCGAACCGGTAGCCGACGCTGGCTTCCACCAGCGTATAGGCATCGACGGAACCGTCATTCAGATAGGTGTAGTAGCGCTTGGAGGTGTAGTTGGCCCCCAAGGTGCCGAACAGGTTGCCATCATCGTAGCTGACCTCGCCCTTCAGCAGATGCTTGGGCGAGTTGACGACGGTCTTGTCCTTGGTCGCAACCACGTTGGCGCCGTCCAGGACGTTATCGTCATAGGAACTGTCATTGTAGGTGTAGGAGCCAAACAGCGACAGGTCGTCCGTCACCTTGTAAGTGCCGGCGGCCTCGATGCCACGGGTGGAAACACCGCCGACATTCTGCAAAGACGGCGGCAGACCCTGGATGCCCGAGCCGACGGTGACCGTCAGCAGACGGTCGTCGAACTGCACATCATAGGCGGCCACCGAGCCCTGGAACCCGTCGACGCGGAAGCGCCAGCCCAGTTCGAAGGTGCGGGAATTTTCCGGCTTCAGCCCATCCTTGATCTTGTCGAAGGCGTCCTTCGTGGTGCTGAACGGTCCACCGGTGCCCGACGATTCGAAGGCGCGCATATTCTCGGCATAGGAGCCGAAGACCTGATGTTCATCATTGATTTCATAGACAAAACCGGCCTGGGGCAGGAAATTGTCCTTGGCCGTGATCGTACCGTTCTTGACCGCGCCGACCACGGTGGCGCCCTCATTCTCGACCTTGACCGACTTGAAGCCGGCATTGACCGTCAACTGGTCGGTGACTTTCCAGGCGTCCGAGAGGTTGAACTGCGTGGTCTTGGTGGTGAAGTCATATTCCCATTGCGTGGCCATCGGCCCCGTCTGGAACTGGGTGGAGGAGCGGCCGGGCGAGGCGCGGTTCAGGCCATAGAAACGACGGGCCTGGTTGAAGTCGTTATCCTCGAACCAGAAGCCGCCGCTGACCGTGTGGTCACCGATCTCCGCCGTCAGTTGCCCGATGCCGCCGAACCGTTCGATGCTGTATTCGGTGGTGCGGATGGACATGGGCGCCCCGCCCGGCGTGGGCGTATAGGGCGTGAACCACAGGCCCTGACCGTCATTCTGGTGGCCATAGCCGGTGACGTCCAGCTTCAGGCTGTCGGTCAGCGGATAGGTGAAATTGACGGCGCCCAGCGTGTCCTTGCGCAGGCCGGCGGCATCGTAATAGGCATCATCCACGGTCTGGATCTTGCCGGGGAACGGGCCGGTGGCCAGACCGTTATAGATATCGGCCACGCGCAGGGCCGTGGCCCAGTCCTTGGCGAAATTGTCCCAGTCGTACCCAAGCCGGTCGATCATGGCCAAGGACAGGTCCTGGTAGTCGTTCTCGCGGCGGTCGGACCAGTTCAGCCAGGCGCTGATCTCGCCCTCGCCGACCGTCTGCACAACCTTGAAATTGGCCTGATCCTGCTTCTGGATGCCGTCGCCCTTCCACTTGTCGGCGTTTTGGCGGGTATAGCTGATATAGGCAGCGGTGCCCGTGCTCAGTTCACCCGTTTCCAGCCGCACGAAGCCACGGCCCGTATTCTCGCTGCCGAACATGCCGGACACGAAGGCGCCGGCCTCCTTGGCGGGCTTGTGCGAGGTGAACTGCACCGTGCCGCCCAGATTGCTGGTCGATGCGGTGGACAGCGAACCCGCCCCCTGGGCCACCGTCACCTCGCCCACATTCTCGCTGCTGATGGCGCGGGAGATGTGCAGGCCGTTATGGTTGCCATAGGACATGTCGCCCAGCGGCACCCCATCCAGCGTGAAGCCAAGCTGGTTCTGGTTGAAGCCACGGATGGTGATGCGGGCCGACCATTCATAATTGCCGAACGGATCGGCCGACTGGAAACTGACGCCGGGCAGGTTCTCGATGGCCTTCAGCGGGCTGGTGCCCGGCGCTTCCAGCGCGATGGCAGCGGCGGTCACGCCCTGCACCTGCCGCGCCTCGCCCCGTCCGTAAACGATGATCTCTTCCAGCAGGGGCGACGCCTCGGCCAGTTCGGTGGTCTGCGCGAGCGTGGGGGAAACGGCGAACAGGGTGGCAAGCGCCGTCCCCAGGACAAGCTGACGATGGTTCATTATGGGCATCCCTTTGGCCGCCGGCTTGGTTGCCGCGGCGCACAATGGGCGGATACCATTGTTATATTTCAATGATTTGACGTGTTTCCGTCGAAGCGATGATGGTTGTGTTTCGCGGTTGCGAAACACCCCGGCGCCACATGCTCCTTCCCTTACGGAAGGTATCTCACCTGGAAACGCCCTTATTTACCGCAGATGTCCCCGCCGCAAAGGGCCATTGCCGGGTTGCCGCCTTGCTACTAGAAAGTTCCGACTGGTTTGGTTTGTGACGGATCGAAGGGCGGAGAGTTCCATGCAGCCGATGTGGCGTGTCGCGTTTGAGGTGCCGGAGGCGCTGGTTCCCGTTTTCGCCGATATTGTGGAGCCGCATGTCGATGCCGTCTCCACATTCGAGTTGCAGGAGGGCGGCCAGTGGCTGATCGAATGCACCTCCTACAATGAACCCGACACCAGCCGCATCGGGTTGAAGCTGGCCGTGCTGGCCGCCGCCCATGGCATCGCGGAACCGGAACTGACCAAGGAACCGCTGGCCCCCATCGACTGGGTGACCAAGACCTATCTGTCCTTCCCGCCGATCGAGGCCGGGCGCTTCTTCATCCATGGCAGCCACCACAAGAAGCCCGTGCCCAAGGGCAAGCTGGGCCTGCAGATCGAAGCCGCCATGGCCTTCGGGTCGGGTGAGCATGCGACAACGCAGGGCTGCCTGCGCGCCATTTCCGAATTCGCGCAGCGCGGGCGCAACAGCTTCCGCAACGCGCTCGACATGGGTTGCGGGTCGGGCATCCTGGCGTTTGCCATCGCCAAGCTGGCGCACAAGCCGGTGGTCGGCGTCGATATCGACAAGCTGTCGATCGAGATCGCGACGGAGAATGCCCGCCTGAACCGCGTACACAAGCTGGTGAAGCTGCACGCCGCCAACGGCTATGCCGCCGAGGCGGTGCGCCGCCATGGCAAGTTCGACATGATCGTCGCCAACATCCTGGCCCGTCCGCTGGCCCGGATGTCGCCGGACCTGGACAAATATCTGATGCCGGGCGGCATCTGTATCCTGTCGGGCCTGCTGCACCGTCAGGAACCGCTGGTCATCAACGCCCACCGCGCCCAGGGCCTGCGCCTGATCAAGCGCTACCGTCTGGGCGACTGGTCTACCCTGGTGATGAAAAAGGGCTGAGGCCGCGTGGCGGGCGGCACCGTCCTTCTGTACATCGTCGCGGCGCTGGCGGAAATCGCCGGCTGCTTTGCCTTCTGGGCCTGGATGCGCGAAGGGCGGTCGGCCCTGTGGCTGGTTCCCGGCATGGCCAGCCTGGCCCTGTTCGCCTGTGTCCTGACCCGCGTGCCCGCCGATGCGGCGGGCCGCGCCTATGCCGCCTATGGCGGGGTCTATATCGCCACCTCGCTGGCCTGGCTGTGGCTGGTGGAGGGGCAGCGGCCCGACCGCTGGGACATCACCGGGGCCGCGCTCTGCCTGATCGGGGCTGCGACCATATTATGGGCCCCCCGGGCAAGCTGACAGGCATCACCTGCGGGGACGCAGCGTCCCCGCAGGTGGCCGGGATCAGGCCTTGGTCAGCACCAACGACACCGACGTGCCCGACAGGTCCACCGACACCGCCCCATCGGGCAGGGCCGCCGGGTTCACCGTCAGCGACAGAGCCAGCGTCTCGCGCTTGATCGTCTCGGCATGCGTGGTCAACGCACCGGCAATATTGTCCGGCACCTGGGCCGTGATCGTGATGCGGTCGGTGACCTGGAAGCCGCTATCCTTACGCGTCGACTGCACCGCACGCACGAAGTCGCGGGCCCAGCCTTCGGCTTCCAGTTCAGCATCCACGGTGACGTCCAGCACAACCACGCCCTTGCCGCCGGCAAAGCGGGCGGCGTGGGTGCCTTCCTTGGCCTGGATGCGGATGTCGAAATCACCCGCTTCCAGCACCACACCGGCCAGTTCGACGGTGCCGTCGCCCTTGTCGCTCCACTTGCCCTGCTTGCTGGCCGCCATGACCTCCTTCATCTTCGGCCCCACCTTGGGACCGACGACAGCGGCATTCACGGCCAACTGACGGGTGCCGACCAGGCTGATGTCGGACGACACCACCACCTGCTTCACATTCACCTCGTCGGCCACCAGCGCGCCCAGCACGGTATCGAACTGGCCCTTCAGCCGGTCGGCATCGGGGTGGACGATGGTCAGGGTGCGCAGCGGCAGGCGGATGCGCAGCTTCTTGGCCTCACGCAGCGACATGGCCGACGCGCAGATCTCCCGGACAAGGTCGATCTGGCTGGTCAGATCGTGATCGGATGGCAGGTAGGACACGTCTGGCCAATCGGCCAGATGCACCGATGCCTCACCGGTCAGGGCGGTATAAATCCGCTCCGTTACATGCGGCAGCAGGGGGGCCAGCGCCTTGGTCGCCGTCACCAGACAGGTATAGAGCGTGTCATAGGCATCACGCTTGTCCTGACCATCGCCCTCCCCGGCCTCGCGCCAGAAGCGGGAACGGGAGCGGCGGATGAACCAGTTGTTCAGCGCGTCGTAATAGCCGGTGATGATGGCGTAGGCGCCGGGCAGGTCGTAGGCGTCCATGCGCCCTTCGATGCCTTCCACCAGTTCGCGCGTCTTGGCCAGGATGTAGCGGTCCAGCAGACCCTTCTGATCGGCGCGGATCTGCCCCTTCACCTGATCGATATTGGCGTAGAGCGTGAAGAAGCTGTAGGCGTTCCACAGCGGCAGCACACCCTGGCGCAGGGCCTGCGCGATGCCGCGCGCATCCTTGGGCATGGCCAGATCGCCACCCACCATCAGGGGGCTGGACACCAGATACCAGCGCAGCGCGTCGGCACCCTGGTTGTTCAGCACCTCCACCGGGTCGGGATAGTTGCGCAGACGCTTGGACAGCTTCTGCTTATCCTCGTCCAGCACGACGCCATGGCAGATGACGTTGCGGAAGGGCGCGCAATCGAAGAGGGCCGTGGACAGCACCATCAGCGTGTAGAACCAGCCGCGGGTCTGGGCCACATATTCGACGATGAAATCGGCGGGAAAGGCGGCTTCGAATCGTTCCTTGTTCTCGAACGGGTAATGCTGCTGCGCGAACGGCATGGAGCCGCTTTCGAACCAGCAATCCAGCACATCTTCCACGCGGCGCATCATCGACTGGCCGGTCGGATCGTCGGGGTTGGGGCGGACCAGATGGTCAATGGCGGGGCGGTGCAGGTCGGTGACCTTCACCCCGAAATCCCGCTCCAGTTCTTCGATCGAGCCATAGACGTCGATGCGCGGATAGCGGGGATCATCGCTGCGCCAGACCGGGATGGGCGAGCCCCAGAAGCGGTTGCGGGAGATGTTCCAGTCGCGGGCATTGGCCAGCCAGTTGCCGAAGGAGCCGTCCTTCACATGGCCGGGGATCCAGTTGATCTGCTGCTGGTTAAGCTCGACCATCCGGTCCTTGAACTTGGAAACCTCCACGTACCAGCTATTCACCGCCTTGTAGATCAGCGGCTGATCGGTGCGCCAGCAATGCGGGTAATTGTGCAGGTACGTCTCATGCCGCAGCACGACGCCGCGCGCCTTCAGGTCCTGGATGATGGGCTTGTTGGCCTCGATCACGTTCAGGCCGACATAGTCGGACACTTCCGCCGTGAAATTGCCGGCCACATCCACCGGCACCTTCACGGGCAGGCCGTGGGCCTTGCAGACGGCCAAGTCGTCTTCACCGAAGCCGGGCGCCATATGGACGATGCCGACACCATCGCCCGTGGTGACGAAGTCCGCCACCAGGATCTGGTGTGCCTTCTCCAACCCCTTGAAATAGGGGAAGATCGGCTCATAGGTGCGGCCGCGCAGGTCCTCGGCGGACAGCGTGCTTTCCTGCTCGTACCCTTCCAGTTCCTTGGCGTATTTGCCGATGGCGCTGGTAGCCAGGATCAGCCGGTCATCGCCCTTGCGCATGACGGCATAGTCGATCTCCGGACCGACCGCCAAAGCCAGGTTGGACGGCAGGGTCCAGGGCGTGGTCGTCCAGGCCAGAATGTCGAGCGCGCCGGCATCGCCGTCACGCGGGTCCAGGCGGAAACGGACCGTCAGGGCCGGGTCCTGGCGTTCGCGGTAGGAATTATCCAGGCGGGTCTCGAAATTGGACAGCGGCGATTCCACGGCCCAGCTATAGGGCACAACGCGATAGCCCTCATAGACCAGCCCCTTGTCCCAGAGCTGCTTGAAGGCCCACATCACGCTTTCCATGAACGAGATGTCCATGGTCTTGTAATCATTCTGGAAATCGACCCAGCGGCCCTGGCGCGTGACGTAATATTCCCATTCCTGGGTGAAGCGCAGCACCGACACCTGGCAGTGGGCGTTGAACTTGTCGATCCCGTATTTCAGGATGTCGTGACGCCCGGAAACGCCCAGTTCCTTCTCTGACTGCAGCTCTGCCGGCAGGCCGTGGCAGTCCCATCCGAAACGGCGTTCGACCTTGCGGCCCTTCATGGTCTGATACCGCGGCACCAGATCCTTCACGAAGCCCGTGACCAGATGGCCATAGTGCGGCAGGCCGTTGGCGAACGGCGGGCCATCGTAAAACACGAATTCGTTGTGCTTGCCGTCCTTTTCCAGCGGGCGGAAATCCACCGACTTCTGGAAAACCGCGTTCTCCTTCCAAATCCGCTGCACCTCTTCCTCGATCCGGGGGAAATCCGGATTGGGCTCGGCGGCGGGATAGGGCTGGAAGGTTTCAGTGGACGCGGTCATGGGACACCATCTCGTTGGCAATGCCCGAACAGGGCGCGGATCACCATCCGCACCCTTGGGAACCTTTCATGTAACGATCCAGGAAAGCCCTGTCCAGAATGGCGGCGCGCAAGGCACGCCTGCCTGCCCGGTGGGTTGCCGGGTCGGGTGGGGGTGCCCGTTCCGACACCGTCGCTCCCTCACCCTCCCAGGCCTTGGCAGGCCTGGGCCCCTCCCTCTCCCACCTTCGTGGGAGAGGGGCGGAATGTCGGGCACAGATCGTTTCCTCCCTCGCCCGCTTGGCGGGAGAGGGAGGGGCCCGAATGCGCCAGCGTTTGGGAGGGTGAGGGGGGCGACGGCGGCCGGTATGCTCCCCGTTACACCAGCGTATCCAGCCCGCGCTTCAGGTCGGCGATGATGTCGTCCGCATCCTCCAGCCCCACCGACAGGCGGATGGTGCCGGGGCCGATGCCGACAATGGCGCGGTCGGCGTCGGTCAGGCGCTGGTGGGTGGTGGTCGCCGGGTGGGTGGCGAGGCTCTTCGAATCGCCCAGATTGTTGGAAATCTTGGCGACGCGCAGCCCGTTCAGCACCGCGAAGGCTGCCGCCTTGGCATCGCCATTCACCGGCTTCAGATGGAAGCAGATCAGGTTGCTGCCGGCCTTCATCTGCCGCTTCAGCAGGGCATATTGCGGATGGCTTTCCAGCCCGGCATAGAGCACACGCTCCACCGCCGGATGGCTTTCCAGGAAGGTGGCGACCTTCAGCGCGCTGGCCGACTGTGCCTTCACGCGCAGCTCCAGGGTTTCCAGACCCTTCAGCAGGGTCCAGGCGTTGAAGGGGCTGAGCGCGGGGCCGGTATGGCGCAGGAAGGGTGCGATCTGGGCCGCAACCTCGTCATCGCACAGGATGGCCCCGCCCAGGCAGCGGCCCTGGCCGTCAATATGCTTGGTCGCGGAATAGACCACGACATCCACGCCATACTGGCGCGGCTTCTGCAGGACAGGCGTGGCGAAGACATTGTCCACCACCACCTTGGCCCCGGCCTTGTGCGCCAGCGGCACCACATGTTCCAGGTCGACCACTTCCAGGCAGGGGTTGGACGGGGTTTCCAGGAAGACCAGGTTGGTGGGGACCGACAGGGCCTTTTCCCATTCCTCATTCTTCGTGCCGTCGATGATCACGCTTTCGATGCCGAAGCGCTTGGCCAGATCGGACACGATATAGAGGCAGGAGCCGAACAGGGCGCGGCTGGCCACCAGCCGGTCGCCGGCCTTCAGCAGGCCGAAGACGGCGGCATGCACGGCCGCCATGCCCGACGCGGTGGCAAAGCAGCGCGGGAACCCTTCATAGATGGCCAGCCGATCCTCGAACATGGCCACGGTCGGGTTGCGGAACCGGGAATAGACGAAGCGCGAACCGTCATTGACGAAGGCGGCTTCCGCCGCTTCCGCACTGCCATAGACAAAGCCGGAGGTAAGGAAGATCGCCTCGCTCGTCTCCTCGAACTGGGAGCGGCGGGTGCCACCATGCACCAGCAAGGTGGCGGGGTTCAGGTCATCGGGCAGGTCGCTCATCGCCATGGTCCTTCACAAGCCTCGACCGGTTCGATCGAGGCCCGGTGCGCCGCCCTTCGCGGCATACGATCCATGGCTTCGACCTTTTAGCAGCTTCTTTAGAACGTGGCCTGCAATCCGGTCACCAAATCACCACGCGAACCGGTTAAATCCCGCCGGCCCGTTCTTGTCAAGCCATGCCAGCGCATGGCAACCGGATCGGCGCAGGTCGGCCCCCCTGGCCGCCGCCGCCATTTGGCCCTACCCTGTGTCGCACCGGCCCGCATCTCCGACCGGCCTGCGATGGAGCCATGCGATGTATGTCTGTGGATTGGTCATCCCCGTGCCCGAGGGCAGGATGGAGGAATATCGTCGCTGGGCGGCCCGCAGCGCCGCCTTCTTCAAGGAATATGGCTGTCTGGAAACCGTCGATGCCTGGGAGGACAATGTGCCCGCCGGCAAGCAGACGGATTTCCGCCGCGCCGTGGCGGCGCAGGAGGGGGAAAAGATCGTCTTCTGCTGGCAGATCTGGCCCGACAAGGCGACACTGGACGAAGCCGAGGCCAGGATGCATCAGGACCCCCGCATGGATGTCGCGCCAGGGGATATCCCGTTCGACCCGCGCCGGCTGATCCTGGGCGGGTTCCAGCCCCTTTTCACCATGGGCCGGGACCGGGATTTCAGCGACCATCCCCACACGGCCCCACAGCCCCAATGATTCGGTACGCATGACGCCCGTTCTGCCCTTCGCCCCCCCATCCCCCTGGATCGTGCGGTTCGCGCCGCTGGTGCGCGCCGGGGGCTCGATCCTGGATGTCGCCTGCGGCAATGGCAGGCATCTGCGCCATTTCCTGGACCGGGACATCCGCGTCATGGGTGTGGATATCGACCTGCGCGGTGTCAACGATCTGGACGGCCGGCCGGACGTCACCCTGTTACAGGCCGATCTGGAGGGGGAAGCGGGCCCGCCCCCGGCCCTGGTCGGATTCGATGCCGTCATCGTGACCAACTACCTGCATCGGCCGCTTCTGCCCGCCCTGGTCGGCGCGCTGAAACCGGGCGGGTTGCTGTTGTACGAGACGTTCGGCAATGGCAATCAGCGGCACGGCCGGCCGTCCAGTCCTGCGTTCCTGCTGCGGGACGGGGAATTGCTGCGTTTTGCCCTGGAACAGGGGATGCAAGTGGTGGCGTTCGAACAGGGGGAGGTCTCCAGCCCCAAGGCGGCCATTGTGCAGCGGCTGGCCGCAATCCACGCACCGCGGCGCGCACCCGACCTGGACGGCGACCCGGAACCCGCCGCGCTGATAAGCGGGTAATTTGGGCAGGGTGTCAGTACATGCGGCCGCCGTCCGGCACCGGCTGATCCGGTGACAGCAGCACCACCTCGCCCTCTGCGCTGGGCACGCCCAGGACCAGGACTTCCGACATGAACTTGCCGATCTGACGGGGCGGGAAATTGACCACGCCGACCACCTGCCGGCCCACCAGCGTTTCCGGCTGATAATAGGCCGTTATCTGGGCGGAGGAGCGGCGGATGCCCAGGGGTGCGCCGAAATCCACCCATAGCTTGATGGCGGGCCGGCGTGCCTCGGGATAGGGCTCCGCCTTCACGACGGTGCCCACACGGATATCCAGCTTCTGGAAATCGTCATAGGTGATGACGGGGGCGGGGTCCGCCATGTGCGCCGGCTCCGGTACTGGCCTCTGGGAAGAGGCCAGTATGTTGCGGTGCGGCGGGACTGCCAAGCCTTGATCAGAACATCATTTCCAGCACGCGGTCGCGCGGCTGGTGGCCATCGACGAAGGTCTTGATATTGACGATCACCTTCTCGCCCATGTCGATGCGGCCCTCCAGCGTGGCCGACGCCATGTGCGGCAGCAGGACAACATTGTCCAGCTTCAGCAGCTTGGGATCGACATTGGGCTCGTCCTCATACACGTCCAGGCCGGCGGCCCCGATCTCCCGCCGTTGCAGCATGCGGGCCAGCGTCGCCTCGTCCACCACCTGACCACGACTGATATTGACCAGGATGGCCGTTGATTTCAGCAGGGCCAGACGCCTGGCGTTCAGCAGGTGATATGTGGCCGGCGTGCGCGGGCAGGTGATGGCGACGATATCCATGCGCGCCAGCATCTGGTCCAGGCTTTCCCAGTAGGCGGCATCCAGTTCCGCTTCCACCTCCGGGTGGACGGGCTTGCGGTTATGGTAATGGATGGACAGGCCGAAGGCCTTGGCGCGCCGCGCCAGCGCCTGGCCGATGCGGCCCATGCCGATGATGCCCAGACGCTTGCCCGCCAGACGCGAGCCCAGCATGACGGTGGGGGCCCAGCCCGTCCATTGCCCTGAGCGGACCAGCCTTTCGCCTTCCGACAGGCGCCGCGCCGTGGCCAGGATCAGGGCCATGGTCATGTCGGCCGTATCCTCGGTCAGCACGCCGGGAGTGTTGGTGACCAGGATGGATTTGGCCCGCGCCACACGCAGGTCGATATGGTCGACGCCATTGCCGAAATTGGCGATCAGCTTCAATTGCGGCCCGGCCTGGTTCAGCAGCGCCTCATCGATCACGTCGGTGACGGTGGGGACCAGGATGTCGGCGGTCTTCACCGCCTCTTCCAACTCGGCCCGGCTCATCGGGTGGTCGTCCAGGTTCAGGCGCGTGTTGAACAGCTCCATCATCCTGGTTTCGATGGCGTCCGGCAGCTTGCGCGTGACGATGACCAGGGGCTTCCGGCGTTCGGCCATGTGCGTTGATCCTCCCATGGGCTGGTTGCCATAGCAGTACAAGCGACGGCCGCCCTTGTCCATGATGCGGGTTGCGGGACGGATGGTCGCTGGTGCTTGACCCGGATATCCGGGGTACGGCACAAAGGGTCGTTAACGATTGGGTGCCCGGATCACCGGGCCGCCACGTGCGAGGCTGTGTGTTGCTGCGAACCGGGACGAAGACGCTGGGCGGGGCGGTGAGGGCGGGCGGGACCCGTCTGCTGCTGGCCTGCCTGCTGGCCACCGGTCTGGCCTACAGCCCCGCCACAGGGCAGGAAACCGACCCCCGGTCCGACATGATCGTGCGCAGCGGCCTGCCCGTGCCGCGCTTCGTGTCGCTGCGCTCGGGAGAGGTGAATGTGCGTACCGGCCCCGGCCGGTCCTACCCGATCGAATGGGTGTTCGTGCGCCCCGGCATGCCGGTGGAGATCACGGCCGAATTCGACACCTGGCGCCGTATCCGCGATGTGGAGGGCACGCAGGGCTGGGTCCACCAATCCATGCTGTCCGGCCGCCGCACCCTGGTGATCACCGGGGAATTGCGCACTGTCCGCGAACGGCCCAGCGGTTCCGCCGCCGCCGTGGCACAGGCGGAGCCGGGCGTGATGGGCCGGCTGGTCTCCTGCAAGGGCACATGGTGCGAGGTGGAGATCCAGGGCTATCACGGCTGGCTGGAACGGACCGATTTCTGGGGCATCTACCCCAATGAAGAGGTCGATGACTGATCCCCCGGCCGGCGAACCGGCCAGGGGAATCGGGGCCTTGCTCAGAAGCTGGCGCGGGCCGTCAGCTTGACGATATGGGTGCTCAGGTTACGCGCACCGCCACCCTTGGAATTGACCCACAGGTAACGATAGCCGGGCGCCACGGTCAGCCCGTCATAAAGCGCCATGTTCAGGCCGGCCTCGGCAAAGGCGGCGGCATGGCTGCCTTCATTGATGACCAGCAGGTCGCTGCTATTGTCCAGACCGGCCACGCCGCCTCCCAGGCCGACATAGGGCTGGTAGGTCTCGGTGACCGGGATGTCATAATAGGCACCGGCCAGGGCGGTCCACATGGTCAGGTCGCCCTTGGCCTGGAAACCGGCACCGGGCGTGATCGCCGTGGTGCCGCGATCCACATCGGCCAGACGACCGAAGCCGCCTTCCAGTTCGACACGGAACTCATCGAACCGGTAGCCGGCGGCCAGGGAACCGTTGAATTTCTTGTCGGCATCGCCCTTCAGCAGCTTCCACAGCAGATGATGGTCGTAATTGGTGCCCATATAGGCGCCGACGGAGGAGGCAACATAGGGACCCTCCTCGGCGCGGGCGGCGCCGACGGCGGTCAGAAGCATGGCGGCGACCGCCAGCAGATGTTTGGTCTTCACGAGTACAGTTCCCTGCAGGTTTCATATGATCGCCCCTGCCGCACAGATAGGCCCTTCACCGCGCCCGCGAAAGAGGGTGCGACAACAGATGAGGGGCGCGATTTTGCGGGGCCTGCAGCCGCCTTTTGCATCATCAAATGTTCATAAAATATGCAAAGGGCAGTTCGATAAAATTCTCGATAATTATATGATTCATCAAGGCCGATATCAGTATAATTCGTACCTGATTGTTACATATGTTCGCGCATGGCTAGCGTTGGTTGCGATGCACAAAAGTAAAGGCTCGATCTATTGATTTTAGTCACGCCTGTGGCATGGTTTTTACACGAGATCAGAGAAAACATGTTGCCGTGCGGCATGATGTCAGGAGACCGCAGATGAAGACCACGACCCGCTCCAGCCTGTCCTTCGCCGCCCTGCTGCTGGCCGCCTTGACGGCGTCGGCCCTGCCCGCCTCCGCCGGCTGCGCCATCAATGCGGCCCCCGCCGTGCCGGATGGCGCCACGGCGGCCGCGGCGGAGATGAACCAGGCCCAGGACGCCGTGAAGGCCTATATCGTGGAGACGCAGGAATTCCTCTCCTGCCTGGAAGCAGAAGCCAAGGGCAATTTCACGCCGGAAATTACCGCGCGTTACAATGACGCCACTAACCGCATGAGCAGCCTGGCCATGCAGCTCAATGCCCAGTTGCGTAGCTTCAAGAGCCGGGGCTGATCAGGGGCGGATTACAAACCCGTTTCCGGTTCTGGCGTGATCGCGGCACCCGGACTGGCGGCATGGGGGTTCAATGTGGCGGCCCCGCCGACCGCAATGGCCAGCCGGTTACTGGCACTTTCCAGCCGCGCCTCCAGCTCGAACAGCGCCACATCCTTGGGCAGGCCCGGCGGGATGGGCGGCAGGAATTCGATGGTGATCAGGCCGGGGCGCTTGATGAAGGTCTTGCGGCCCCAGAAGACACCCGAATTCACGGCCATGGGCACCAGCGGCACGCCCAGATCCTCATAAAGCAGCCCGATACCCACCTTGTAGGGCCGATACTCGCCCACGGCGACGCGCGTCCCCTGGGGGAAGATCACGATTTCGCGGCCCATCGCCTTCATGGCGCGGGCGCCCCGGACCAGCGACGCGATGGCCGCCCCGCGCTTGCCCCGCTTGACCGGGATCATGCGGGCCTTCCAGGCGTACCAGCCCCAGAGCGGGATATAGATCAACTCATGCTTCAGCACGATCGCCGGATCGCGGAACATGAGGTGCAGCTTCATGGTTTCCCACATGGACTGGTGCTTGGCGCCCACCAGATAGCTGCCGTCACGGGGCAGGTGCTCGGTGCCTTTCACCTCGTACCGCAGGCCGATGATGACCCATTCCAGAACGGACAGGCTGCGCATATAGAAGCGGATCATGGCCAGCATGACCGGCCGCGGCATGACCAGCGTCCAGACGATGGCGAAGCAGTAAACCGCCGTCCAGGAGAAGAAGGCGACGTTGAACAGCAGCGAGCGGAGGAAAATCATGCGCGTCTGGTCCGGAATGATCGGCGTGCGGGGCAGCACTTAACCGCAAGGACCGGACCCTGTCCAGGGTGCGGCCCATCAGGAGGCGGGATGAGAGGTGGTCAGGGCGGCACGGGCCACGGCCAGCAGATATTTGTTATATTCCCCGACGATCAACTCAGCCGTGCCGGGCCAGTTCCACCAGGAATCGAGGCGCACCTTCTGCGGTGTCACGGGATGGGGTACCAGGGTGACGCCCGGCAGGGCGCGGCGGAATTCCACGAGGCTGCGGGGCATATGATAATTGGCGGTGACCAGACGCAGGCTGGTGAACCCCTCCTCCGCCATCCAGCGGGCGGTTTCCACCGCGTTGCCTTCGGTATCGTCGGCGTCATAGCCCAGGCGGACACAGCATTCCAGATCGTTGCCCGATCTGGACGACAGGGCCAGCAGCTCGCGCACCTCCACCCCGCGATAGACACCACTGATGAACAGCTTGCGACCCTTGCCCGCGCGCAGCAGATCGAAGCCCACGGACAGCCGCTCGCTGCCGCCGGTCAGCACAACGATGCCATCGGTGGTGATCCCGTCATCCGGCGCCTGTCGCGGCAACGACGCCGCGAACAGGAACAGCCCCACCGCCCAGGCCAGCAACAGCAGCGATCCCAGCAGGATCAGCCGCCGCAACTGCCGGGAAGCAATATGCCAACTCACGGCAGCCGGCCCAGCGCGCGCATGACGGTCAGGCGGGCCGTCAGCGCCGCCAGCAGGGCCGCCACCAAAGGCACCAGCGGCAGCCAAGCCCAGTCCCGCAGCGACAGTGCCATGTCAGGCAGCAGCGAAGCCCCCAGGCCGCGCCCAGCCTGATCCAGGCCCCAGAGGGTGGCGAGCGCCAGCAGGAAGCCGATGCCGCCGCCCAGCAGCGACTGGCGCAGCATGTGGCGCTGGAAC
>NZ_JAGOGJ010000165.1 GCF_017996735.1 Niveispirillum sp. | reverse complement strand
CGAACCCCGCCGCAATCCTGTTGCCGGCCGCCTGGACGCTGCCTGGGGGAACGGCCAGCCTGCGGAGATGCAGGTGGAGGCGATGGAACTTCACCCCGAGCCGGGGCCCTTCGACAATCTGCTGCCTGATCCCGTCCCGCATCTGCATCCCGTCGATGCCGATCCGATGGGCGATGGCACGCCGCCGCATCCCGACGCCCCACCCGCCCTGCGCCTGCGGCCCCGCGCCAGGGTCAAGGCATCCTCGCCCCCCATCCCCCGCGACAGGGGGGCTCGCGCCGTCGATCATCTCCCCCGTCGCGGTCCGCCGCGTCCCGCCACCCGTCTGCTGGCCTGGATTCTCCATAACAGGCTGCCTGTGGCCGATGGCGTCGACAATGCCCCCGGCCTTTCCGCCGCCCGCTGGGTGTCGCGGGCCCGCTGGCTCTCCTGGGGTGACAAGCCCATGGACCTGAAAGGGTGATGCCAAGCGGCCGGATGGTGGCGCCCGGCGCATGAGGGAGAATTTTCATCTCATCGGCAAAGCAACATCCCTCCACACCCCGTTTCGCAGTGTTTCACAGGGTTAATACCAAATTGCGCCAAGTGGAACTTATCGCAATTTGGTACGGCGGCGACTGCCGCCGCGCCGCGTGTGCGGCGTAGCCAAGCCAACGAATGTTGGCGCCGGCGAGTGAGGGCGGTGATCAGAACCAACAGGTTCTGATCACCGCAAAACAGTATAACGCGGTCCTCCACAATTCCCGTGGCTCCGCCGCGCGCCGCGATGTACCCCATCTGATCGTTGCGTCTCCAACCATGGCCCCGCCGCATGACCCTCCTGATCCTCGCCATCTTTGTGCTGGTCTATCTGGGCATGGCCATAGGCCGGTTTCCCGGATTGCAGATCGACCGGACCGGCATCGCGCTGCTGGGGGCCGTAGTGCTGGCGCTGGCCGGCGCCATGCCGGCAGACGCGCTGCACACGGCCATCGATTTTCCGACCCTGTTCATCCTGCTGGGCTTGATGATCCTGTCGGCGCAGTTCGAACTGGCGGGCTTCTATGGCTGGTGCGCCGTCCGGCTGGCGCAGGCGGCCTGCGGCCCGGTGGCGCTGCTGGCGCTGGTGGTGGCCGTGGGGGGCGGGTTGTCGGCGGTGCTGGCCAATGATGTCGTGGTCTTTGCCATGACGCCGCTGCTCTGTGCCGGGCTGCTGGCGCGGGGTCTGGATGCCAGACCCTACCTGATCGCCCTGGCGGGTGCAGCCAATGCCGGGTCGGCGGCCACCATCATCGGCAATCCGCAGAACATCCTGATCGGGCAGTTGGGCCACCTGGATTTCTGGCCCTTCCTGGCGGCCTGTGGCGTGCCGGCCCTGCTGGGCATGGTCTGCGTCTTCGCCACCGTCGCCTTTGTCTGGCGCGGCCGGCTGGAGATGGTGGACGCCCCGCCCTTGCCGCTGGCGCCGCCCGACCTGGATTTGTGGCATCTGAAAAAGGCGTTGCTGGCCACCCTGGTGCTGCTGATCTTTTTCGCGACACCCTTGCCGCAGGAGGAAGGGGTGCTGGCTGTGGCCGCCGCCATGCTGGTCAGCCGCCGTTTCGCCAGCCGGCGCATGCTGGGGCTGGTGGACTGGCATCTGCTGGTGCTGTTCGCGGCCCTGTTCGTGGTGACGGCGGCCCTGGCCCGTACCGGCCTGCCGGGGGAGATGGTGGCGGCCCTGGCCCATAGCGGCTGGGCGCTGGACCGGTTGTCGGTGCTGGCGCCCCTGTCCCTGGCGGCCAGCAATACGATTGGCAATGTGCCGGCCGTGCTGCTGCTGATGCAGGTCTGGCCCAGCCCGCCGGAGGGCGCGCTTTATGCCCTGGCCGTCCTGTCCACGCTGTCCGGCAATCTGCTGCTGCTGGGCAGTCTTGCCAATCTGATCGTGGTGGAACGCGCGGCAGCCAGCGGTGTCACCCTGGGCTTCATTGAGCATGCGAAATGCGGGGTGCCCATGACGCTGATATCCCTGGCCCTGGCGATCGTCTGGCTGGCCGTCATGGGATATGCGCCGGGTTGACCCCGGCCTGCCGTCAACGGTACTGCGCGCTCCATTCCCGGAAAAGCCGCTCCGCCTCGTCCGATCCGGCCAGGATTTCCACCATGCGCAGCCCGTTGAACATCTGGCGCTGGGCGTCGGCATTCATGGAGCCATCGCGGTTGCGGGGGGTGTCGCGCAGGGTCGCGAGCGTATTGCTGATCACATGCTGTCGCGCTTCGTTGATCTTGGCCGTGACCTCCCGCTGGATGCCCAACGGTCCCGCCAGCTTGGATGAACGGCGCAGGGCCAGCGCGAATTGTTCGGCCTTCTTGACGTCTTCATTGCTGGGAAGGGCGCCGCCATGGCCGAACAGGGCTTCTGTCAGGCCCTTGTCCACGTCGGCGCAGATATTCTTCAGGACGAATTGCCCGATCTCGGCCCGGGCATTCTTCACCTTGGCGGAAATCTCCTTGTCCTTCAGGCCCTGCACCGTGTCGTTGACGGAGTTCAGACCATCGGTCAGCCGCTCCGCCGCGGCGGCCAGACTGGCCGGATCGCCATGGATCAGCGGGTTCTCACGATCGAAATCGCCCGTCTGCCGCAGCAGGTTGCCCACCACATAGCCGGACATTTCCCGCGTCAGGTTTTCCTTCTCCGCGACCGTTCCGCCCAGCCGCACCTCGCTCAGCATGCGCAGCAACTCACCCGGCCGCTGCATGCGGGACGCCAGGACCAGCAACAGCGGCTGGGTCAGGGCCGCATCCTCCTTGCCCAGATCAATCAGGGTGGCGCGGATGATCTCCACATGCGATTCGGCCAGGTCCAGGATGGGACGGGGGGGCAGGGCGGCCTTCAGCTTCTCGATCCTGACGGCGACGCTCAGGATCTGGCGCAGCGTGTCGAGCTGCCGCTGTACGTCATCGTCCCGCCCGAACAGGGAGATCTTGTATTTGAGATTGTTCTGGCAATCCGTGATGACCCTGGCCAGGGCCTCGACTCCGGCCTGCCAAAGGGGTTCGCACAGGACGGCGATGGCAGCGCCATCCCGGTAATCGACATGGGAGACCTCCCGGTACACCTCCTGCTGAAGGGCGGCGGGAATATGGTCCTTCACCGCCTGCCAGCAGGGGGACAGGGTCGAGCGGCAGATACGGTTCAGACGGCGGCTGTAATGCTCGGCATCGTCCAGCATGTCTTCGGCCGGCAGGAAGAACAGCCGCGACAGGGCCGGGCGCCGTGGTGGGCGCAAGGTCGTCAGGCGCGGGCGCATCGCCTCGAACGCGCCGGATACTTCAGGCTTGTCGCCCACCTGTTCAAGCAGGCGATAGATCTGCAGAAGCTTACGGTCGGGCAGGCGCAGCACATCGGCGCCCAGCGCGGCCCAGTCGCTGGACTTGCCGGGAGGGGTGATGCCGGAGGCGGGTTTCTTGTCGTTCATGCCGCGCCCCTCAACCCATCGCCGCTTTCAGGGATTCCAGGCGCATGACGGCATCCATGTCCAGAACGCCGGTGCGCCAGTCCTGATTGACCCTGACCCATTTCTTCTGCATGCGCTGAATGGCGTCCAGGTCCAGGTTCTCGGTTGCGTGGCTGATCTCCTCCTTCGGGATCATGGGCAGCAGGCGGGAAATATCGGTGATGGTTGTCTGCTTGGTGGCCGATGGTTCGTCCCTGACGCTTTCCCACATGGCGATCAGGAATTCCCAGCCATCCAGCAGCCAGGAAATGCGGGCCACATATTCCTGGATGGCTTTGTGCAGCTTGGGGGCGTCATTGATGATCTGCCGCGCGTCGCGGCAGGCGGCATCCAGCCTGCCGATCCGCTGCCGCGCCAGGGTCAGCGTGTGATTGGCAACCGTGGAGACATAGGTGCCCAGCATTGCCGCTTCCGACGGGTCGGTATCGGCGAAATGCTGCGTGCCCTGCGCGAATGCGTGCAGCCGGTCGGACAATGTCCGCAGCCGGCCGGATTTCGGCGCCTGTGGCAGGCCGACGGGGGCCACCGCCTCGCCAAGCTGATCGACGCGCATGGTCATGTCGTCGGGCGGGATATCCACCATCGACGCCACCTTGGCCAGGGCCTGACGGGCCACGCGCTTGCTGTCATCGGCCGTCATGCCGGGGCGCAGCAGGTCGGCGGCGCTGATATTGACCAGCTTCAGCAGTTCGGTCACCAGGATGAACTGGGTCAGAACCAGATACTGGCTGTCCTGATCGCGCAGTTCGCTGGCGCGGGTGGCCGCGTCCGGACCGCAGACGCCCGTCGCCTGTACCGACAGGGCGCAGCTTCGGATCTGTTCGGGTGAATGGGTTTCCAACTGTTCGATCTCTTCGAACAGCAGCCGGTCATGCAGCGTCAGCGTCATGACGCTGGGCAAGCCCTTCCATGGCAGGACATAGGTGCCCTTGCCGGCCGTAAAATTGGGCAGCAGGAACTCGAACCGTTCGTTCTGGTCGCGGCGCAAGCGGGCCTGGCTCAGCAGCGGTGTGGTGAAGGGGACGGTAACCCCGCGCTCCTCGAATGTCGCGGGCGCGAAATCTTCCATCATTTTGCGGGTACGCCCGCTGTCCCCTTGGTCCGTCATGTCCGACCGATCCGTTCGTCATACCCTGCCACCATCGCGGCATCACCTTTGTTATATCTCGTATTTCAGATGGTTGGACAGTTTTCCGTGCGCCGCTTAACCGTTTTCAAGCCGCTGATGGTGCAGCGCAGGGGTGTTGGTGTCACCGGCTTGACCCGGGGTCCGGCGGGTGCCTACATTTCCTGTCGAGAGGCGGCCCGAAACGGGGCCGTACCCATGACACGAAGCCCCCGAGGAAAAAATGGCTGAAATCATCAATGTTACCGACGCCAGCTTTGAAGCCGACGTGCTGAAGGCCGAGGGGCCGATTCTCCTGGATTTCTGGGCGGAATGGTGCGGCCCCTGCAAGATGCTGGCCCCCAGCCTGACCGAACTGGCCGGCGAACTGGATGGCAAGCTGTCCATCGCCAAGCTGAATATCGATGAGAATCCGACGGCGCCCAGCCGTTATGGCGTCCGTGGTATTCCGACGCTGATGATCTTCAAGGATGGTCAGGTCGCCGCCACCAAGATCGGCGCCCTGCCGAAGTCCCAGTTGAAAAGCTGGATCGAACAGAGCCTCTGATCTTTTGATGCTGGCGCCAAGGTCAGGATTTCTTGACCTTGGGCGAGGTTCCCGGACAAACCCGCCCCTTACCGGGCGGGTTTTTCACGCCCGCTGATGCCGGTCCGCCGCCCAGTCGTCGCGCAGGATGGCGTACAGCACATGGTCGGCCCATTTGTCGTTGATACGCAGATAGGCCCGCGCATAGCCTTCCTTGGTGAAGCCGACCTTTTCCAGCACGCCGCTGCTGGCCTGATTGGAGGGCAGGCACGCCGCTTCCACCCGGTGCAGGCCCAACTGCCCGAAGGCGAAGGACAGCATCAGGCGCGCCGCCTCCGATGTATAGCCGCGCCGTGCATAGGGGCGGCCCGCCCAATAGCCCATGGACCCCATCTGAGCCACACCGCGCCGGACATTGGTCAGGCCGATGCCGCCCACCACCTGTTCGCTGCGCTGTTCGAAGGTCAGGAAGCTGTAGGTCTCGTCATCGCGCCATTCCGCGGCCTGCCGGCGCAGACGGCGGTTGAACGCTGTCTGGGTCAGGGCATCAGGCGGCCATGTAGGCTCCCAGGGTACCAGGAACTCGCGGCTGGCCTCCCGGATTTCCGCCCATTGTTTCCAATCGCGCGGCTGGGCCGGGCGGATGAAGACATTGGGGCCGTCAACGCGCAAAGGCGGGGGGCTTAACAGACCGTCAGGGATCAAACGGATCATCCTGTTCCTGTCCCCCCCACCGGTTCTCGTTTCTTGGTTGCCTGTAGTCTAGGCGTTGTCGCCTAAGGCTGCCAGACGGCTTGTCACGCTGTCCAGGTTTTCCAGGCCATCCAGCGGTCCCAGCGCCGTCAGGGTCGGCTTGCTGCCGAACATACGGTCGGCACAGGCGGCAACAGCAGCCAGATCGACGGCGTCCAGCTTGGCCACCGTTTCGGCGGGCGGAATGACACGGCCATAGGTCAGAAGCTGCGAGCCCAACTGTTCGGCGCGGTTGGTGGTGCTTTCCAGCCCCATCAACTGGCTGGCCTTTAACTGCGCCTTGGCGCGCACCAACTCATCGCTGGTCAGGGTGCCGGCCAGCTTGCGCACTTCATCGCAGATCACGGGGATCAGTTCGGCGGTGCGCTCCGGCCCCGTGCCGGCATAGATGCCGAACACGCCGCTATCGGCCATGGACCAGTTGAAGCTGTGGACCGAATAAACCAGCCCCCGCTTTTCGCGCACTTCCTGGAACAGGCGGGACGACATGCCGCCGCCCAGAAGGGTGGACAGGACCATGGCGGCGTGCAGGTCCGGGCTGTTGTTCGACACGCCGTCGAAGCCCAGCAGCACATGCACCTGTTCCAGGTCGCGATCCTCCCGGAACTCGCCCCCGTGATACAGGGCCTGTTCCGCCCCCGTCACCTCGCCTGCACCGGCATAGGTGAACAGCCGGGCTGCCAGTTCCACCACCTGTTCATGGGTGATGTTGCCGGCGGCGGCCACCACCATGTTGGCGGGCACATAACGGCCCGTCACATAATCCACCATGGCGGCGCGCGGCAGGCTTTCCACCACGTCGGCCGTGCCCAGGACCGGACGGCCCAGCCGCTGCTGGGGGAAGGCGGTGGCCAGGAAATGGTCATAGACGATGTCGTCGGGCGTATCTTCCGCCTGACCGATCTCCTGCAGGATCACCTGGCGTTCCTTGGCCAGTTCCCCCTCGTCGAATAGTGGGTTCTGGACCATGTCGGCCAGGATGCCCAGCGCCAGACCCAGATCCTCCTTCAGGACCTTGGCGTAGTAGCAGGTCTGTTCGCGGCTGGTATAGGCGTTCAGATGGCCGCCGACATTCTCGATCTCCGCCGAAATGGCGAAGGCGTCGCGCGTCGGCGTGCCCTTGAACAGCATATGTTCAACCAGATGCGCCACCCCGTTGGCGGCCAGCGGTTCATGCCGGCTGCCCACGCCGAACCAGATGCCGACCGATACGGTCTCGACATGGGGCATGACGTCGGTGGCCACGCGCAGGCCGTTGGGAAGTGTGGTGACGCGGGTGCCGGGGGCGGCGGGGTAGCTGCTGTTGCTCACGTAATCTCTAATCCGTTTCAGGCTTGCTGCTTGGCGACCCGGGCGCGGGCGCGCACATAATCCTTCAATATCTGGATATCGTTCGGAAGGATATCCAGTCGTTCGGGTCGTTCATACAAATCGGCCAGATGACGGGGCAGGGGTGGGCGCAGGCCCGTCGCCTTTTCCACGGCATCGGGGAACTTGGCTGGGTGTGCCGTGCCCATGACGATGACGGGGATGGCGGGGTCCAGACCGGCATGGCGGGCCGCCGCCACGCCGACCGCACTGTGCGGATCGACCAGATAGCCGGAACCGGCATAGGCCTCGCGCATCACATCCAACGTCTGTTCGGTGTCACAGCGATAGCCCGCGAACAGCTCGCGAACGCGCGCCAACTGACCCTGGCTGACCTCGAACCGTCCCGTCTCCCGGAACCCGGCCATGCATTGCGCCACGGCGGCACCATCGCGGTCCATCAGATCGAACAGCAGCCGTTCGAAATTGGAGGAGACCTGGATATCCATCGAGGGCGACAGGGTGGGCACGACACCATCGGCCTTCATCTCACCAGAGGCGAAGAAGCGGGCCAGGATGTCATTCTCATTGGTGCCGACGATCAGCTTGGCCACCGGCACGCCCATCTGGCGCGCGGCATAGGCGGCATAGACATTGCCGAAATTGCCGGTGGGCACGGCAAAGGCCACTTCGCGGTCGGGCGCGCCCAGGGCAACGGCAGCCGCCACGTAATAGACGATCTGGGCCATGATGCGGGCCCAGTTGATGGAATTGACCGCCGACAGGTTCAACGCGTCGCGGAACGGCTGATCGTTGAACATGGCCTTCACGGCGTCCTGGCAATCGTCGAACGTGCCGGCCAGGGCCACATTATGGACGTTGGACGACAGGACCGTCGTCATCTGCCGGCGCTGCACCTCCGACGTGCGGCCATGCGGGTGCAGGATGACGATATCGACGCGTTCACGGTCGCGGCAGGCCTCGATCGCCGCCGACCCGGTGTCGCCGCTGGTGGCGCCCACGATGGTGACGCGACTGTCCTTCCTGGTCAGCACATGGTCGAACAACTGCCCCAGAAGCTGCAGCGCCACATCCTTGAAGGCCAGTGTGGGGCCGTGGAACAGCTCCATCATCCAGGCATTGCTGTCGATCTGGGTCAGCGGCACCACCGCTTTATGCTGGAACGTGCCATAGGCGGCCGTCACAAGCTTCGTGAAATCCGCCCGATTGATGGTGCCACCCAGGAAGGGCAGCATCACTTCCACGGCCAGTTCGGCATAGGAAAGGCCACGGAAACGGCGCAGATCGTCCGGCGTCAGCGTCGGCCAGGCCGCCGGGACATAAAGGCCCCCGTCGCGGGCCAGACCCGCCAGCAGGACATCGTCGAACGCCAGGGCGGGCGCCTGGCCGCGCGTGCTGATATAGGACACCTTTACCTCGACCCGATGCGGCTTACATGACGGCGCGTACCCTAGCCAGCACGGGCGCGTGCCGCAAGGGCAGGGGGCGGGTAGCAGGGTGTCATTGGCTCATGCCTGACCCGACAGCGCGGGGCACCACCAAAAGCGGTAGGGCGGCCCTATTCATCTTGTCGCGGCCCTGGGCTTAGGTGGTATCGGATCAATGGTTTCCTTCGCGACCGCGAACGTTTATCTTAAATGCAGGATAGAGTCCGAACCTAACGGTTGCATATTTGTTGCGCAGTCATAGAAAGGGATGGCAAGGCGATGGGGTGGATGCAGGCCTTGATGATGGGCATGGTGATGGGCATCGGGGCCTATCTCTTTACCTATCTTATGGGTCGGTATGCGGAAAGCTCGATCCAGTCCGGCCATGATCTGAAACGGATTGAGGAGGTTCTTCCCCGCCGTTCCCTGTTGGAGGCGAAGTTCGACCTGCGCCGCAGCGACCGCAAGGCCCGCCTGACGGAGCTTCAGGCCGAATTGTCCGAACTGCGCCGCCGCCGCTTCCTACAGGAAAAGGCCCTGGTCGATGCGCGGCGGGAGGCGAACTCGCCCGTGCGCATCATCGGACCGGAAGGGCAGACGGTGGCCAAGTTCCGCGCCTGGATGGTGAACCGGCAGGTGCAGCAGGCTCTGACCGACCGTAAGCGCCACCCGACGCTGGATATGGAATGGGCCAATCCGCAGGTGGTGGAAATCTGGGCCGACAATCTGGCCGATGCCAAGCGGGAGGCGGGGCGCATCTTCCCCATGCCGCTGGGTTTCTCCTTGCTGAACATCACGTTGGAAAGTGCGGCGACGACCACCGAAGCCGCGGCGGGTTGAGGGGTGCCATGACCGGCCCCATCCTGCTCGTGGTGATGATCGTGGCGGTGGCCTTTGCCATGGCGCTGGAACAATCCATGCGTCGGGTGCGCGACACGCGCCGCCGTGTCACGCAATTGCTGACCAAACGGCAGCAACAGGTGGAACGGTTGCGCGTTGCGGGCCGTGAGAGCCTGGCCCTGGGCCGGGAGGTGCGCAACCAGCAGCGCACCGTCGATCATCTGATCGAGGAAATCAGCCAGGTTGACGCCGAGTTGCTGCGCCTGGCGCATCCGGCCAACCGCACCTTCGTTCTGGATGAAAAGCGGGGGCCGGCTGATGTGGGCTGGTATGTGACGGTGGAGGCGCCGACCGTTGCCGTGGGCCGCCACGGTCCGCCCTGGCAGGGGCAGCGGCGGTTCCGCGTCTGGGCGCCCGATGAACATGCCGCCCGCGCCAAGGCGGAAAAACGCTACAGTGTCGAGCAGGGCTACAGCACCGTTTCCGTCTTTCCCGCCCCGCCGCCCGTGGCCAACCGCAACGGCGACCCGGCTGTGGCCTGATCATCAGGGCGTCACCAGGGGTTTATCCGGCGGCTTTTGCCTCCAGAACCGCCTGGCGCAGCAGCGGCAACCGGTCATTGCCGAATACCATCTCGGTTCCGTTCACGACGAAGCTGGGCACGCCAAAACAGCCGGCGGCCACGGCGGCCTGGACATAGGTATCCTGAATGCGCGCCGTTTCGGGATCTTCCAGCATGGGCTGGAACAGGTGCGGCTCAATCCCGGCCGTATCATTGGCGATCTTGATGCACAGGGCGTCGTCGGCAGGGCTGATCCCGTCCACGAAAATGGCCTTCATCAGGGCGCGGGCAAAAACCTGCCCCGCATCAAACCGCCGCGCCGCCGCGCAGGCCAGTGCCAGACGCGGCGGGTTGGGCATGACCACATCCTTATAGTCGCGCAGCGGCACGCCATACAGTTGGGCGAAGCGGGCCAGATCGGTGCGGCGATAATCGGGCCTGAACTGTCCTGAATGCGGCACGGCCTGTTCGATGTCATAGCCGGCGGCCTTGATGATGGCGCGGGCGGAGACGGGATACCAGTCCACCCGGCACCCCGTCTCGATCTGCAGCTTCATCATCTGCGTCCCGGCCAGATAGGCATAGGGGCTGGCGGGGGAGAAATAGAAATCGACGGTGACGGGACCGGGCATGGCGGTCGGCACTCCGCTGTCATAGGGCTCTTGCTGGCCGCAAGGCTTGCCAGCGTTGGCCCGCCGATGCAAGGCCCAAGCGCGGCGGCACATACCCGGCCGGAAAAGGGGAAATGCCCGGCCAAAAATCCCGTATTGCCTTGGGGCAACCGTTTGGGGCATTGTGCGGCCCCGCGCTTGGTGGGGGCCTGTAGCTCAATGGTTAGAGCCGGCCGCTCATAACGGTCTGGTTGGGGGTTCAAGTCCCTCCGGGCCCACCAGATAAAGAAGGCCGCCCGTGTGCTCCCGGGCGGCCTTTCTGTTTTGGTGTTGCGTCGGTGCCTTTTATGATTTTGTGGGCAATTTTGTATACAGAAATTGTCGGGTCTTTCCCGTTTTGCGGGCATTGCAGCGGTGTCGCCGGCTTCGTTTGCTGAGAGTGGTTTCGCCTCTGTGAGCTGGTTGTTGGGGAAGGTGGCGGGTTCCGGCGCCTCACGGCATGATTTCCAACAGTTGTTACAAAAAATTTGGCTCGGCGGGCGATTTGTCCTTGCCGTCATGCATACGTAGACCTTATAGAATTTATACACAAAGACCGATAGCGCCGGATCGAACAGGGTATTTGGTGGGCCTTTACGGGTTTTCCCACATATACGCTGCGATACCGGCGCCGCACAGCAAAGGGCCGGCCTGAACGGCCCATGGGGAGGTTCAAGATGTCTAAGCGTGCGGAACTGTTCTCGCGTCCGTCCCTGCTGGCCATGGGCCTGGCGCTGCTTGCGGGCGCGCTGCCGGCTGCCGCCGCAGAGCCGAAGAAGGAAGATGCTGCCCCGATGCTGGACGAGATCGTGGTGGTCAGCCAGAAGCGCGCGGGTGCGGTTGATGTGCAATCCGTGTCGGTTGCCATCACGGCCTTTGACGCCAACGCCATCGAGAAGAGCTTCGCCACCGATCTGGTGGATGTGGGCCGTATGGCGCCCAATATCCAGTTGAACCAGTCGGGCACCTTTGGCGGATTCTCCAACTTCTTCATCCGGGGCATCGGGTCGTCCAACACGATCCGCACCGTGGACCCGGCGGTGGGCACTTTTGTCGACGGCATCTATATCGGTTTCGGCCCCGCCTCCATGCAGGACACGTTCGACATTGCCTCGGTGGAGGTGCTGCGCGGGCCGCAGGGGACCCTGTTCGGCAAGAATGTGACGGGTGGTGCGGTTTCCGTGATGTCCACGCGCCCCAATGGCGATCTTGGAGCCGACATCAAGGTCACCTATGGCAATTATGACCGCATGGATGTGTCGGCGGCCGTGCAGTTCCCCATTGTCGAGGGGCAGTTGGCCGGCAAGATTGCGGCCATGTCGAAAAGCCGCGACGGCTATTTCAAGAACCTGACGACGGGTCGCACCAAGCCCGATGTCGATACCTCCATCATCCGGCCCACCTTCCGCTGGACGCCCAATGACGTGCTGACCATCGACCTGATCGGTGAATATTACCGGGACAAGGGCGGTTCATCGGCGTCCCAGAACCTGGACAGCCGCATCAATCCGCGCATGCTGCTGGTCAATGGCCAGCTTGTGGCCTCGCCCGCGACCGTGCAGCGCGTGTTCGGCTATACGCCGCCCACGGACAAGTATGACATCAACCATAATGATCAGGGCTATGTTGACACCAAGGCCGGCCATGCCATCCTTGATGCCAGCCTGGATGTCGGGCACGGGGTCGTGTCGCTGGTTACCGGCTATCGTGAGGTGAAGTTCAACTCCTCCACCGATTTCGACGGTTCCCCCTACACCGTGTTCGAGTTCCCGGACAACCGGGAACGTCAGCACCAATATTCGGGCGAGTTGCGCTATGCATCCAGCTTCTCCGACATGGTGGAATTCACGGCCGGCCTCTATTACTTCACCCAGGAAATGTACATCGCCGAACGCCGCGCTGCCTATGCCAGCGGTCCCGCGACGGCGCCCGTCATTTCCCGCACC
>NZ_JAGOGJ010000262.1 GCF_017996735.1 Niveispirillum sp. | reverse complement strand
CCTTAAGATCAATCGCAGACCCATCCCGCAATGCGAGACGGGAAAGAACCAGCCCGACATCAATGATCCGGACCCAGCTTTCATCGCGCCGTCCCGAAATCACCAGCGCGCGCGGATTGTCGGTCAGAAGCGGCAGCGGATCATCTTCGGGCCTGGTCGGGAACACCACATGATGCAAGATATCTCGCGAAGCCAGGTAGTGGATCAGCGCCCGCCAGGTAGTGGCATCATGGGCCACGAAATCGTCGATCTCAGCCCGCCGTTCACTCGCGGTAAACCAGGGGCCGTCGGCCAGGGTATGGAAGCGGAGGAACCCGCGCTCGGCACCCGGCGGGCCGACCACCACGGCATGGAACGGGCCAGCCGAATGACGCTGGCGAAAGGCCTGCATTTCCCACCAGGCATCCCAGCGTTTCAGCGCAGCCGGGCGCGGCGAGGGCGCGGCCTCGGCAATCCTGCGCATCAGGGGCAGATCCACCAGCGGATCGACAAGACGCAGCGGCAGATCCGGCGCCCCGGTGACCAGGCCCGTCCGGGTCAGATCAAGGTCATGACGCACCGACCAGGACGCGATACCATAGCCATAACGCCCGTAAATCCGCGCATCGGACGCGCGCAATCCGGCCAGCGGATAGCCCGCCGCCTGCGCCGCACGCAGCTGCGCGGACAGCAACGCGCGGGCATAACCGCGCCGGTTTACCCCCGGCGCCGTTCCGACATGGGTCACAGCCAGATGCGGCAGGCGGGCGCCGCCTGGCAGCACCACCTCGCTTGCGTAACCATTGGTGACCGCCCGCAACGCATCCCCCTCGAACGCGCCGAGACCATCGCCGGCCTCCAGATACCGCGCCTCCGCCTCTGCATCTGCGCCGCCGATATCGGGCAGGCCCAGCATCGCGCTGCGAAACAAGGCAAAGGCTGCGCGTTTTTCTGCGGCGCTTTGTAACGGGCGGATCAGCAGGCCACCTGTGCCATCATGCGACATGACGCGCCTCGTGTGCCGGGGCGCCCGGATCGGCCAGCAGACCGCGCGACCGCAAAACCCGCGCCGCGCCCTCACCGAAATGCCAGGCCTCCTCCAGATGGGGCTGGCCCGAGAGGATGAAATGGTCAAATCCGGTCTTGTGATAGGTCTCGATCAGATCGGCGACCTGGGCATGGCTGCCCACCAGCGCCGTACCCGCGCCGCCGCGCACAAGGCCGTAACCCGACCAGAGGCCGGGATAAATCTCCAGCTCGCGCGCCGAAGCGGGCAGGCCCTCGCGCCCGGCATGCAGCGCCGACATCTGTGCCTGCGCGGTGGAATCCGATCGCGACAGCAGCTCTCTTGCGCGTGTCACCATACCCGGATCAAGCCCCGCCAGCAACTTGTCGGCCGCCGCCCAGGCTTCGGCCTCGGTATCGCGCGAGATCACATGCAGCCGGATGCCAAATCTGATGTCGCGTTGCCCTTAAATTCGGCACACGGCGCGTTGGGCAGCGTTTGTTGCCCTTAAATGTGACATTCAGACGCCAGCTCGTCGGAGTTTTTCCCTGTTTCGCAGTACAATCCGGTCAACTGCTGCAAGAAGACGGGGTTCCTTTTCAAACGCACGAAGCAAGGCAACTCTTGCGTACCCATCGAGGCCAGTGCTGAACATAGCCGCCTTGGCCAGTGGACGTGACTGAGCTACGGCGATGGCAGCAAGGCAGAAGAGTCTCACGTCGGGCCTGGGACTTTGAAGGGCAAAGGCCGTATCCGCGCGAACCGACTTAAGCGCCTTGGCATAGGTGGCCGCCCGCATGGCGCGTCTATGTTTGTTGGCGCAGTTGGACGTCACTGCGCTTTCGAGCAACCCTGCCCCGCTTCGGGCACGACGCACCAGCTTTTCGGATAGTCGGCTGCGATCAGGCTTGATGAGGATCGACACAAGTCGGGTGCCGCAGATCTGGCAGTCGAATGCCCATAACTTCCGCCACTGTTTGAGCGCTATGCCGCGCCGAGAGCAGTCGGGACAAGATTGGAACGCGACCTGCGCCGTCATCAGGGCTTCGGTCTGGGTCATTGTCCCAAAGGTAAGAGATTGAACAGTTTCAGCGGCAACACGGGCCGCAATCGATATCTTTTCTGCTGTGGTCGCGGCCACCTCAACTTCAAAATCCAGCATGGCGACCTGTCGCGTATCGACTCCGATATGCGCCAAAAGTTCGTCGACCTCACAATGGTTGGTGACCGCCAGTCGCGTGAGCCATCCAGACAGCAGTTCATCTGCAAGGGGCGTGACAGTTTTCGGCAACGGGCGCTGCTTCAAGCTCTGGCCTTCTCGAGCCGCCGTTGGGTATTCGCATGGCGCGACCAAACAGGCGTCCATTTTGCGACGGCATCGTCGGTGATGCATTCCTGCCCTGTGACGATCGCGTCGATGGATAGATCCTTGACCAAGGAAAATATGCGCGAGGTCACCCCGCCGGTCAGCGCCAGTATCTGCTTGAGCGATTTAACCTTCAGATTGGACTTCTTCGCGAGCGGCATGGCCGCGATCAGGGTCTGGATCATGTCCGAGAACTCGGCATCGTCGCGCCAGTTTGGAAGGTGGTGTTCGTCGAGGCGTCGCGCGAGTTGGACATCGCCGCGAATGGCATCGACCGCTTCGCTGACTCCAAAGCAAACCAGCGATGCCTCGAGTTCATTGCTGAGATAACGCAGAACATTCAGGAAGCGGCGCTGTTCGCGATGGGTTCCCGCGAGGAGGTTGTGAACTTCGTCGATCATGATCATCCGAAGCCCGAGGTCGCGAAGAAGGCCAACAACGCGGACCTCAAGCGAGGCGACACTTTGGGCACGCAAGCTTAATGCCGATGACGGAGCGCCGACGGCAGCGAGGATGTGCATATAGAACCGCCGCTCGTCCGGGGCCGGTGGTGCCTGCAAAAGAAGAAGCGGGGTGCGCGTGATACCTGTCTCCGGATCGTATTCCGGCGCGTACCTGCGCGACAGGTTGCGGGCGATCATCGTCTTCCCGATGCCGGAGGCCCCATGCACGAGAAGGCCCGGCATTCGAGTCTGCCGTGGCATTTCGATGAGGCCTTGCAGTCGGTCCAGCACTTGTTCCGCCCGCGGAAAGCCGATCCAGATGTCCGATTGAATGAGGGCGATACGGCCGTCTTCTTCAGTTTCTACCCTCAATTCACCAGCGCTCCACTTTGAACATAGGGCGCGATGTATCACCCGTGTCCACCGGTCGCAGCCCTTCCGATGCCCGATCATCGGCGGCCAGATCCTTCATCGAAGAATTCCTTTCACGGGATCGGCGCTCTGCCTTGGTCAGCGCGCGGCTTTCACCCTCGATTCGGC
>NZ_JAGOGJ010000261.1 GCF_017996735.1 Niveispirillum sp. | reverse complement strand
TACCAGAACGGCTGCAAGACCATGCTCAATTGGTTGCCGCTGATCGAGGGCGGGATGATGCGGCGACCGGGCACGCGGTTTGTGGCTGCGGCGAAACACGCGTCCACTGCGGCGCGGTTGGTTCCCTTCATCTTCTCGACCTTACAAGCCTACATCTTGGAGTTCGGGGTAGGCTATATCCGCTTCTATAAAGACGGCGGACAGATCGTGGACGTGGATGGCAATCCGGTGCAAGTCGGCACGTCCTACACGGAAAGCGACCTCCCGCGCCTCAAGTATCAGCAACGGGCCGATGTGCTGTACCTCACGCATCCAGGCTACAAGCGACAGAAGCTCTCCCGCACCAGCCACACGGCCTGGACCATCACGGAAGTGGTGGACACGGAAGGGCCGTTCCTGGATCAGAACAACAACCCCGATTGGGTCATTACGGCGAGCGGCGGGGAGTTAGTCACGAACGGGACGTTCGGTACGGATGTGGTGGGGTGGACGGATCTGTCTGTGGGGGCCGGCACCTTTACCGCTGCCGCTGGCAAGGGCACGCTCACCCATGCAGGCGGGGCAGACATTGGTGCAGGAGAAACCTCGTTCCCAACCACGGTCGGCCTGGTCTACACGGTGAGCTTTACGGTCGGCGTGGGCTCGGTCAATGCGCAGGCCGGCACCTCGTCTCAAGCGCAGGACTTGGTGGCCTCGGCGGCCCATGCCACTGGGGCGCGGTCCATTTCCTTTACCGCAACTGGTTCAGCTGCGTTCATCTATTTCTCAAATTCCACGGCCTCTTCTGCGCATACGATTGATGACGTGTCCTGCGTCAAGCCGCTGCATACCGGCGCACAGGTGACGCTAACGGCCAACCAGGATACTTGGGCTCCCGGCCATGTCGGGGCGCTCTGGGAAATCAGCGATGCGGAAGGCTCCCCTTCTGAAGCCGCCTGGGCTGCGAGTACAGCCTCAACCACGCTCGGCATTCGCCGGACCTATAATGGCCATGTCTACGAAATGACCTCGATTGGCACGACCGGCACGAAGCCGCCCGTTCACTTGCGCGGGACTTCTTCGGACGGCGGCAACGATTGGGTCTACATCAACGATGGGTCGGGGTATGTGGAGATCCTGACCTACAACACCCCGCGATCCGTGACCGCGATTGTGCGGCAGCATCTGCCTGAGAACGCCCGCAGCGGCACCAGTTATTGGGCGGAAGGGGCCTACAGCGGCGTGCAGGGCTATCCCCGCGCCATCGCCTTTATTGAGCAGCGTACCGCCATCGCTGGAGCGTCCGGCCATCCGGCCCGTATCGACATGTCAGAGCCGGGGGGCTTTGAGTCGTTTCGAGGCGGGGCCGATGCGGACCGCGCCATTTCGTTTGAGGTCGATTCAGGCCTCGTCAACTCCGTCTTGTGGATGGAAAAAGGCGTGACCTGGTTTGCGGCGACGAACGGCGCGATTTACGCCTTGCAGACCACGGACAACACCCCCTTTGCCCCTGACAATCTGCCCTATGTCAAGGAGGTCAATGCCTACGGGTCTGCCGATATTCATCCGCTGAAGATCGGCGGGAAGCTGCTCTACGTGCAACGCGGCGGCAAGCGGGTCCGTGAACTGGATTACGAGGCGGACGCGACGAACGATATTCGATCAGATCGCACCGTCTTGGCGCGGCATATCACCAGCGACCAGGCCACCATCGTGCAATGGGCCTACCAGCAAGACCCGAATCAAACCGTGTGGGCCGTGCGCTCCGATGGCGTCTTGCTGGCGCTGACCTACTTCCCAGAACAAGACGTGATCGCGTGGAGTCGCCATACCACGCAAGGCAGCTTTGAGTCCGTGGCGACGATTCCCACGCAGACCACCGATCAAACGTGGGTGGTGGTGAAGCGCACCGTGAACGGTGAGGACGTGCGCTATATCGAATACTTTGACACCACGGTGAACACCGACAGCGCCTTGACCTATGAAGGGCCTCCCGCGATCAGCGCCGTCGCGGCGGCATCCGTGGCGCATCTGCTCGGGAACGAGGTGGAGATTGTGGCGCATGGCGGGACGCTCACGCCGCAGACCGTGACGAGTAGCGACCTCGCGCTGGGGGCCTCCTATGCCTTCGTGGAAGTCGGGCTGGACTTCGATAGCGATTGCGAAACCGTGGCCCCTGAGATTCGCGGGCCGGACGGCTCCAGCCAGGGCCTGCTCAAATCGACGCCCACACTGTGGGTGTACATCATCCAAACCAATTCGCTCAAGGTGAACGGCAAGCAGTTGGTGACCCGCACGCCTCGTGACTATATGGACACCGGCCCGCCCTACGTGACGGGCTTGCAGCAGATTAAGGACATCGGGCATCGGACCAACGGCACGATTCGGATTCAACAAACTGAACCCTTACCCGCGAAGGTGATTGGTGTCTTTGCCACATTCGACACAGGTAACAACTAAGACGGTCACGACCTTCAAGCTGGACGATCTCAACGGGATCGACTGGTTGCCTGATGGGGCCTACATGGATCTTTCGGCCATTCTGGCCCGCTCCACGATCTGGACCGGCAGAGTCAACGGGCATGTGGTCGCAATCTGTGGCCTGACCAAGCTGAACGGCCACACGGCAGAAGCGTGGACGTACCTGCATCGGGAAGCCTTGCTGTATCCGTACTGGCTGCACCGGGCTACGAAGCGGATTCTTCACAACTTTGCCGGGGCCTACGACATGTTGCGTGTGCAGTCGATGGCCGTGGATCAAGCGGACGCGGCCTGCCGATGGCTAGAGCATTTAGGGTTTGCCGTGGAATGTCTCTGTCCGCTCATGGGGCATCACGGTGAAACCATGCGGCGGTATGTCTGGTTTCCGAAGGGGGCACGATGGCCGATCCAGTTTTCGCGCTAGCAATGATCGGGGCAGGGTCCGCCCTGGGTGGCGGAGCGCTGTCCGCAGTGGGACAACTCCAGGCGGCTGACGCACAGGGCAAGGCGGCGGCAGTCGAAGCCGATGCCATGCAGGAGCAAGGGCGGCTCACGCAGTTCTCAGCCTATGAGGACGCGAAGCAGCTTCGCTTTCAGGGCAACAAGCTGCTGGCCGAACAAACGAACATCACGGCGGCCTCTGGCTTGGTGACGAATACCGGCAGCGCCTTGGACGTGGCGCGGGAGTCGGCGCGACAGATCGAACTCGACGCGCTCAAGACCGAATTTTCAGGGCGGCAAGGCAAGTTCGTGGCCGACCGGCAAGCGCAACTCACCAGGTACGGGGCCAAGATTGCCAGGCGTGAAGCCACGATGGGCGCGATTGGCTCCATGCTCTCCGGCCTGTCTGGCGGCGCAACCAGCGCCCTTGGCCCCAGC
>NZ_JAGOGJ010000164.1 GCF_017996735.1 Niveispirillum sp. | reverse complement strand
GGTAAGAGCACACCGCGACCCTGGCGACAGGGTTGGCATGGTAAACCCCACCGGGAGCAAAACCGAATAGGGACGGCACGGGCGGCAACGCCCAGGCGCACTTCCGCGCTGTCGTCCGGGTGGGTTGCGCGAGGTGTCCAGCAATGGGCATCCCAGAGGAATGACCATCCCCCGGATACCATCCACACGTGGGATATGGTCCGGCGGACAGAACCCGGCTTACAGACCGTCTGGCCCTTTATCTTGCAGTGCCGCATTAATCCGGGTGAATATATTTACAAAGGGTGAATACGGTGTGAGCTGCATCACAGGCTCAACCCCTTGCAAAGCCGTCGGGAGGCCCTTGCCACTGCCCATATTTTGGGTCTTTTTCGGCGTTTTCCCCACTATATCTAGGCAACCCATAGCGTTTTGAAATTTAAATATCACGGTTTTCGATGCATTAACCGCGATCAGGACGATATTTCAAATTTCGAAATAACAGAAAAACACCCTGACCTTTTGGGTTAGGCAAAAGAAAAAACCCTCGTCCAGAATCTATAGCCCGCAATCCGTCGTCCCCTGCGAATCGAAACTGAACAAGAAAAACCAAGAGTATCTTGAAGCATCAACTTGTTTATCTTCTTAAACAACATTCTATCCACAGATCGAGTCGCGCGCTGTGGAAAAAAGCTGAATCGGCGGGAAAGATTATTATCCCCCCTTTACCGCCCACGATTTCCCATGATATCCCATACCTACCCAAGACAGGGACCATCAGCCCATTCATGCCCAGATGATGCCGCCTTCCGGTCCGCATCGGAAGGGGTGATCGACAGGGCGTTGCAGGGGTCGATGGGAAATCCGGTGCCGGGGTGGCGCCAGCAAGGTGGGGCGTGATGGGCTTGTTCCTGTCGACATTCGTCAACAAGGTTGACAAGAAAGGCCGGGTATCCATTCCCGCGACCTTTCGCGCGACCTTGGGCGAAGGTCAGACGGAGATCATCGTCTACCCCTCGATGAAGGAACCGGCGCTGGACGCCTGCTCGCTGGCCCACCTGGAAAAGCTGTCCGAAGCGCTTGAAACCCCCACCATGTCGCCCGAAGAGCGCGAATTGATCGAAACCGTGGTGTTCGGTCAGTCGGTGCGCATCACCATGGACCCCGAAGGCCGCATCAGCCTGCCCGACGAGATGGCCGCTTATGCGGGGATCACCGATACGGTGACGTTCCATGGACGCCGGAAGATTTTCCAGTTGTGGAACCCGGTCGCGTTCCAGCAGTTCCAGCAGACCACGCGCGAACTGGCCCGCGCCAACAACATCTCCCTGTCCAGCGTGCTGGCCAAATCCAACGGCTTGGCGAAGGGGGAATGATGACCACACAGACCGTCCATATCCCCGTCCTGTTGAACGAGGTCGTGAACGACATGGCCGTCCGCGATGGCGAGACGGTGGTGGATGGCACGTTCGGGGCCGGTGGTTATGCCCGCGCCCTGCTGGACAGCGCCGCCATCAGCCTGTTCGCCATCGACCGCGACCCGGCGGCGCATGAACGCGCCCGGCCGCTGATTACCGCCTATGCCCCGCGCCTGACCCTGCTGAATGGCTGCTTCGGGGATATGGAAGCGCTGCTGGCCACGCGCGGCATCAACCGGGTCGATGCCATCGTCCTGGATATCGGCGTTTCGTCGCCACAGATCGACACGCCGGAACGTGGCTTCAGTTTCCGTTTCGACGGACCGCTGGACATGCGTATGGGCGACACCGGCCCCACCGCCGCCGACGTGGTGAACAATGCCGAAGAAGCGGACCTGGCCGACATCTTCTACCGGTATGGCGAGGAGCGGCTGTCCCGCCGCGTGGCCCGCGCCATCGTCCTGCGCCGGGCGGAGAAGAAGTTCGAGCGGACCGGCGATCTGGCCGACGTGATCCGTTCCTGTGTGCCCAAGTCCAAGGACGGGATCGACCCGGCCACCCGCAGCTTCCAGGGTCTTCGCATCCATGTGAATGACGAGCTGGGCGAGTTGGAACGCGCGCTGGACGCGGCCGAACGGCTGCTGTCGCCCGGCGGGCGGCTGTGCGTCGTCACCTTCCATTCGCTGGAAGACCGGCTGGTCAAGGAATTCATGCGGGCTCGGTCGGGCAATATGCCGGGCCCGTCGCGTCATCTGCCGGGACCGGCAGCCGCCGGTCCGGCCCCCACTTTCCGCCTGTTCTCCAAATCCGGCACCGGGCCGGGTGCCGAAGAACAGGCCCGTAATCCACGCGCCCGGTCCGCCCGGCTGCGCACCGCCATCCGTACCGAGGCACCGGCCTGGGAACAGGGAGAAGCCGCATGATCGGGAAGTCCACAATCGTCTGGATCGCCGTTTCCTGTGCCGCCAGCGGCATCCTGTACCAGACCAGCTACAAGGCGCAGGAGCAGGAGCAGCAGCTTGCCCGCCTGAACCGCGCCATCGTGGCCGAGCAGGAGGCCATTCAGGTCCTGAAGGCCGAATGGGCCTATCTGAACGACCCGACCCGTCTGGAAAAGCTGTCGGCGGAGCATCTGCTGTTGCAGCCGACCCGCGCCGCCCAGATCGCCACTCTGGCCAGCCTGCCGGACAAGGACCCGAATCAGCCGGCCCCGTTCACCCCGATCCCCGGCCGCAAGCCCGGCAGCGCCCGTCCCGACATGATCGAGCGGGCGCCCGCGCCCAAGGCCAGTCCCGTTCCTCCCGCCCCGTCACGCCGCCAGCCCGAGGGCCCGGTGATCCTGGCGAAGTATGGAGCCACCCGATGACCGACATCAATTACAGCCTGACAGGTTTCGATCTGGCCGGCGGTGACCGGTACGGCCAGGGCGGACGCGCCGAACCCCGCATCCGTGTCAATGGCCGCGCCGCCGGCGCGCTGGCCATGGGCAAGTCGCGGCTGGGTGTGATGATGGCGGCCTTCACGCTGGCGTTCGGCGCCGTGGGAGCCAAGCTGGTGGACGCCACCGTCAGCTTCGGCGGCCCGGCGGAACCCACGGTGGCCCGCGCCGCCAGCCGGACCATGACCAACAGCCGCGCCGACATCGTGGATCGCAACGGCGTGCTGCTGGCCACCTCGCTGCACACCGCCTCGCTGTTCGCGGATCCCAAGCTGATCCTGGATGCCGGCGAGGCGGTGCAGAAGCTGACCAATGTCCTGCCGGAACTGGACCCTCAGACGCTGATGGCCGATCTGCGGTCGGACAAGCGCTTCGTCTGGATCAAGCGCAATCTCAGCCCGCGCCAGCAGCAGGAAGTCTTCCGCCTGGGCATCCCCGGCCTGAATTTCCAGCGCGAGGAGCGCCGCGTCTATCCGCAGGGCAATCTGGCCGCCCATGTCGTCGGGTTCAGCGGCGTGGACAATCATGGCCTGATGGGGATCGAGCAGGCGTTCGACACGCGGCTGAAGGAAAATCCCGAACCGCTGCGCCTGTCCATCGACGTGCGGTTGCAGCATGTGCTGCGCAAGGAACTGGTCAACGCGGTCGAGGAGTTCAACGCCATCGGGGCTGCCGGCATCGTCATGGATGTGCGCACCGGTGAAATCATGGGCATGGTCTCTGTGCCCGATTTTGACCCGCATGCCCCGCCGCCGCCTCAGGCCGAACAGGATACCGACCCGCGCTTCAACCGGACGACCTTGGGCGTCTATGAAATGGGTTCCACCTTCAAGATCTTCAACACCGCCATGGCGTTGGAGTCGGGCAAGGTGCGGTTGCAGGACAGTTTCGATACTACCCGCCCCATCAAGATCGGCCGTTTCCTGATCAAGGATTACCACCCGGTCAATCACTGGATGGATGTGGCCGACATCTTCAAGGAAAGCTCGAACATCGGTTCCATCAAGATGGCGGAGCAGGTGGGACCGTCCGCGCAGAAGGAATTCATGGGCCGTCTGGGCCTGTTGCGTCAGGCCGGCCTGGAACTGCCGGAACGCGGCTGGCCCATGATCCCCAATCCTTGGCGTGAAGTGAACATGATGACCATTTCCTTTGGTCATGGCATGTCGGTCAGCCCGGTGCATCTGGTTCAGGCCGTGGGCGGCGTCGTCAATGGCGGCGTCATGCATCCGGCCACCCTGCTTCGCCGTGAGAACCCCAACGAGGTGCCGGGCACCCGCATCATCAGCGAGCAGACCTCCGTCACTATGCGCAAGCTGATGCGGCTGGTGGTGACGGAAGGCACGGCCAGCAAGGCGGACGTGCCGGGTTATGTCGTGGGCGGCAAGACCGGCACCTCGGACAAGGTGAAGGGTCGCGGCTATGTCACCAACGCCCGTATCTCCAGCTTCGCCGGCATCTTCCCGGCCAACGACCCGCGCTATGTCGTCTATGTCCTGGTGGACGAACCGAAGGGCAACAAAAAGACCTTCGGTTTCGCGACCGGTGGCTGGGTCGGCGCGCCGACGGCCGGCGCCATCATCGCCCAGATCGGCCCGCTGCTGGGCGTGAAGCCGCAGGACAATAACTCGCCCGAACTGATCCAGGCGATGTCTGTGCATCCCGGCCCGCTGGCCCCCCATGGGGCACAGGTGGCGGCGGTTCCCGCATCGTTGCAGGTCGGGGGTGAAGAGGATTGATGAAAAGGCTGTCGGAGATCATGGCATCACGGACGGAACTGGCGGTATCGGCGCTGGCGCTGGAGCGCGATCCACCCATCACCAACCTCACGGCGGATAGCCGCAAGGTCGTGCCCGGAACGCTGTTCGCCGCGTTGCCGGGCACACTGCGTGATGGGCGTGATTTCATTCCGCAGGCCATCGCCGCCGGTGCCGTCGCCATCCTGGCGCCCAAGGGCACCACCCTGCCCGAAGGGGCCGGGCATGTGACCCTGATCGAAGATGCCAATCCCCGCCGCCGTCTGGCCCTGCTGGCCGCGTCCTTTTCCGGGGAGCAGCCGGAAAAGATCGCCGCCGTCACGGGCACCAACGGCAAGACCAGCACGGCGCAGTTCACGCGCCAGATCTGGGCCGGCCTGGGACACAAGGCCGGGGCCATGGGCACGCTGGGTCTGGTCGCCCCCGGTTTTCCGGCAAGCGACAGCCTGACCACGCCCGACCCGGTGGCCCTGCATGCCACCCTGGCGGATGTGGCCAGGGCCGGCGTCACGCATCTGGCGTTGGAAGCGTCCAGCCACGGGCTGGACCAGTTCCGCCTGGATGGTGTGCTGGTCTCGGCCGCCGGTTTTACCAACCTGACGCGCGACCATCTGGATTATCACGGCACCATGGAGGCCTATCTGAAGGCCAAGCTGATGCTGTTCGACCGCGTGATGCCCAAGGGTGCCACGGCCGTCATCAATGCCGACATCCCCGAATTCGACCAGATCGCGGCCTGTGCGCACGCCCGCAAGCAGACGGTCATCGGCTTTGGTCAGGCGGGTAAGGAACTGCGCGTCATCGAGGTGACGCCCCTGCCCCATGGCCAGCGGCTGGAGCTGGAGATTTTCGGGCGTCGCCGGACCGTGGAGATGCCGCTGGTCGGGCGGTTCCAGGTGTGGAACGCGCTGTGCGCCCTGGGTCTGGCCATCGGCACCGGAGAGGATGCGGACAAGGCGGCTGACCAGCTTGCAATGCTGGCCGGCGTGCGCGGCCGGCTTGAGATGGTTGCAACCCTCAAGAACGGTGCGGCGGTCTATGTGGATTACGCCCATACGCCGGATGGGTTGGAGACGGTGCTGCACGCGGCCCGGCCGCATACGCATGGCAAGCTGTCGGTCGTGTTCGGCTGCGGCGGCGACCGGGACAAGGGCAAGCGGCCCATGATGGGCGCCATCGCGGCGAGATTGGCCGACCGCTGCATCGTCACCGACGACAACCCGCGCAGCGAGGTGCCGGCAACGATCCGCGCCGCGATCATGGAAGCCTGTCCCGGCGCCCTGGAAGTGGACGACCGGGCCAGGGCCATTGCGGTGGCCATCGGCGAACTGGGTCCCGGCGATGTGCTGATCATCGCGGGCAAGGGGCATGAGCAGGGGCAGATCGTGGGGACCGAGGTCCGTCCCTTCGACGATGCCAGCGTGGCCCGTCAGGTGGTGGCGGGTCTGTGATCCATCGATACGGGCCCCCGGGGGCCCGTATCGATGAGGCCGGCGACCGCCGGCCCGGCACCACATGGTGCCGTAAGCCAAGCCGCCGGATGGCGGCGCCCGGCGTTTGAGGGGATCTTTGATCGGTACGATCAAAGGTCGAGGGTAACAGGGCTTGGAGTGGGTCGGATGGTTGACATCCTGTGGACGGGCGACGAAGTGGCAGCGGCCTGCAATGGCAAGGCGCTGGGCAATGCCGCCTGGGCCGTCACGGGCGTATCCATCGACAGCCGCACCATCACCAGGGGCGACCTGTTCATCCCCCTGAAGGGACCGAATTTCGACGGCCATGCCTTCGTCGCCCAGGCCCTGAGCCAGGGCGCCGCCGGCGCCATCGTCGCCGACATCCCGGCCGGTCTGGAGGGTGACGCCCGCCTGATCAAGGTCGATGACACGATGCTGGCCCTGCAGGACCTGGGCCGCATGGGCCGGGTGCGGGCCGGCGGCAAGGTCATCGCCGTCACCGGATCGGTCGGCAAGACGGGCACCAAGGAGGCGCTGAAGGTCGCCCTGGACAGCCAGGGCAAGACCTTCGCCACCGTCGGCAGCTTGAACAACCATTGGGGCGTGCCCCTGTCCCTGTCGCGCTTTCCCGCCGACAGCCGGTTCGGCGTATTCGAACTGGGTATGAATCATGCCGGTGAGATCGGCCCCCTGTCGCGCATGGTGCGGCCCGACATCGCCATCATCACGACGGTGGAGGCCGTACATATCGAGTTCTTCGCCAGCGTCGAGCATATCGCCGATGCCAAGGCGGAGATTTTCGAAGGCATGGACGCGTCGGGCACGGCCATCCTGCCGCGTGACAATGCCCATTATGCCCGCCTGCTGGCCGCCGCCCGCACCCAGGGCCTGACACGTATCCAGTCCTTCGGCACGCATGAAGGGGCGGATGGGCGGCTGCTGGACTACCAGGGTTCTGCCGACCATGGCGTGGTCACCGCCCGGATCGACGGGATCACCGTCACTTACACCATCCCGCTGCCGGGCCGGCACCATGCGGTCAATTCGCTGGCCGTGCTGCTGGCCGTCAAGGCGGCAGGCGGAGACGTGGTGACGGCGGCCCAGGCGCTGGCCGGTCTGGCCCCCATCAAGGGGCGGGGACAGCGCCGGTCGGTGGAGATCGCCGATGGTGCCTTCACCCTGATCGATGAAAGCTACAACGCCTCGCCCGTTTCCGTCGCGGCCGCCGCCGGCGTGCTGGGTGCCGCAGACCTTGGCCCCAAGGGCCGGCGCATCGCCGTTCTGGGCGACATGCGGGAGTTGGGCGACCATGCGCCCGCCATGCATGCCGGCCTGGCCCCGTCCTTCGTGGCGGCCGGCGCCGATCTGGTTTTCTGCTGCGGGCCCAATATGCGCCATCTGTTTGACGCATTGCCCGCCGACAAGCGCGGCGCGCACGAGGCCGACAGCGCCACCCTGGCCCCCATCGTCACCGCCGCCGTGAAGGACGGCGACGCCGTGATGGTGAAGGGGTCTGCCGGCAGCCGCATGGCGCTGGTGGTGGAGGCGCTGAAGGCGCTGGACCGCGCGCATCAGGATAATAACCCGCAAGGGACGACCGCCGGAAACAAGGCGGGGAAACCGAGAGACGACGATGCTGTATAACCTGCTCTATCCCCTCGCGGATGAGTTCCAGATTTTCAACCTGTTCCGGTACATCACCTTCCGGACGGGCGGGGCCGTCATGACGGCGCTGATCATCAGCTTCGTCATCGGGCCGCGCGTCATCCGCTGGCTGAAATCGAAGCAGGGCGAAGGTCAGCCGATCCGCACCGACGGGCCGGAAACGCATCTGAAGAAGAAGGGCACGCCCACCATGGGCGGCCTGATGATCATGATCGCCGTCATCGTCTCCACCCTGCTGTGGGTCGATCTGACCAACACCTATACCTGGATCGTGCTGCTGGTGACGGTCGGCTTCGGTCTGGTCGGGTTTGGCGATGACTATCTGAAGCTGACCAAGCGCAACACCAAGGGCCTGTCGTCCAAGGTGAAGCTGGTGGCCACGCTGGTGGTCGCCGCCATCGCCACCGCCTGGTACCTGATGGTGACGCCGTGGGAGATGGGCACCGGTTTGGCTCTGCCCTTCTTCAAGGATCTGCTGATCCATCTGGGCTGGTTCTATGTGCCCTTCGCCATCGTCGTCATCATCGGGTCTTCCCATGCCGTGAACCTGACGGACGGGCTGGACGGGCTGGCCACGGTGCCGATCATGATCGCGGCGTCCTGCTTCGGCCTGATCGCGTACCTGTCGGGCAATGCCATCTTCTCCAACTATCTGGGCATCCACCATGTGCCGGGCACGGGCGAGCTGGCAGTGTTCTGCGGCGCGCTGGTCGGGGCTGGCCTGGGCTTCCTGTGGTTCAACGCGCCGCCGGCCATGGTGTTCATGGGCGATACCGGCTCGCTGTCGGTGGGCGGCGCCCTGGGCGCCATCTCCGTGATCACCAAACATGAACTGGTGCTGGCCATTGTCGGCGGGCTGTTCGTGCTGGAGGCGCTGTCGGTGATGATCCAGGTGGCGTCGTTCAAGCTGACGGGCAAGCGCGTGTTCCGCATGGCCCCGATCCACCATCACTTTGAAAAGAAGGGCTGGTCGGAACCGACCGTCGTCATCCGGTTCTGGATCATCGCCGTCATCCTGGCGCTGGTCGGCCTGTCCACCTTGAAGCTGCGTTGAGGGCTGGAATGATTGATCTTGGCCATCTGAAAGGTCGCAGGATTGCGGTGATGGGTCTGGCCCGGTCGGGCCTGACGGCGGCCCGCGCCCTGAAGGCGGCCGGGGCCACGCTTCTGGCCTGGGACGATGGCGCCGGCGGGCAGAAGGCCGCGGCAGAGGCCGGGATCGACCTGACCAACCTGCACGACACCGATTTCACAGGGCTTGACGCCCTGGTCCTGTCGCCGGGCATCCCGCACACCTATCCGGCACCCAACCCGATCGCCGCCAAGGCCAAGGCGGCGGGCGTGCCGATCATCAGCGATATTGAGCTGCTGCGTCAGGCGCAGACCAAAGCCACCTATGTCGGCATTACCGGCACCAATGGCAAATCCACCACCACCTCGCTGGTTGCCCATATCATCGCGGGCACGGGCCGGCCGACGCAGGTGGGCGGCAATCTGGGCATCCCGGCCCTGTCGTTCGATCCGTTGGGCGCCGACGGGGTCTATGTGCTGGAAATGTCCAGCTATCAGTTGGAAATCACGCCGTCGCTGGGTTTCGACGCCGCCGTCCTGCTGAACATCACGCCCGACCATCTTGACCGCCATGGCGGCATGGAAGGCTATATCGCGGCCAAGAAGCTGGTCTTCCAGAAGGGGATGGCCACGGGCACACAGGTGGCCGTGATCGGCATCGACGATCCGCATTGCGCCCGGATGGCCCTGGAACTGGACGCCGAATTTCCGGGCAAGGTGATCCGCATCAGCGCCGAAGGCCCCGTCAGCGGTGGCATCGGGGTGGAGAACGGCATTCTGGTCGATGACCGGGGCAGCCATCATCACCCCGTGACCGACCTGCGCAGCCTGCCCGCCCTTCCCGGCAAGCATAATTGGCAGAACGCCGCCGCCGCCTATGCCCTGGCCCGTGCCGTCGGCATCAACCATGCCGATATCCTGGACGGGTTGCGCACCTTCCCCGGTCTGGCCCACCGCCAGAGCCTGGTGGCCACCATTGATGGCATCCGCTTCGTCAATGACAGCAAGGCCACCAATGCCGATGCGGCAGCCAAGGCGCTGGCCTGTTACCAGCCCATCTACTGGATCCTGGGCGGCAAGGCCAAGGATACGGGCCTGGACGGGCTGGACGGGTTCATGCCGTCCGTCGCCTATGCCTTCCTGATCGGCGACGCGACGGAGGAGTTCGCGCGATGGCTGACCGACCGAAGCGTTCCCCACATGCGCTGCGGCACCATGGACGTGGCCGTCAAGGAAGCCTTCGCCCATGCAAGGCTGGAACGGCGGGAGCATCCGGTGGTGCTGCTGTCGCCGGCCTGCGCCAGTTTTGACCAATATCCGAATTTCGAAGTACGCGGCGACGATTTCACGGCCCGCGTCAAGGCCTTGTCTGCTGGGGAGATCGTCTGATCATGGTGTCCTTCTCCCGTACCGATCATTCGATCCTGGGGCGCTGGTGGTGGACCGTTGACCGCTGGACCATGGCAGCCGTTATCCTGATCGCCACCATCGGCGTGGTTCTGGTCCAGGCGGCCAGCCCCGCCGTGGCCACCCGCATCGGCACCGACAGCTTCCATTTCATCGAAAAGCATCTGCTGGTGCTGATCCCGTCACTGGGCCTGATGTTCGGCGTGTCGCTGCTGTCGCCACGGGGCGTGCGGCGGCTGGCCGTGATCCTGTTCCTGGCCGCCGCCTTCGGGGTGTTCCTGACCCTGTTCATCGGGATGGAGATCAAGGGCGCCACCCGCTGGCTGCAGCTCCCGGGCATTTCCGTACAGCCATCGGAATTCCTGAAGCCAGCCTTCGCCGTGGTCGCCGCCTGGCTGTTCGCCCTGCACCGCACGCAGGATAATGTGCCCGGCATTCCGGTCGTCATCGGCCTTTACGGCCTGATCGTTGTCCTGCTGATGAGCCAACCTGACCTGGGCCAGACCTTTGTCATCACCTGCATCTTCTTCGGCCAGTTCTTCCTGGCAGGATTGCCCATCGTGTTTGTCGCGTCCTGCGTGGTGATGGGCGTGGGTGGTCTGGTCAGCGCCTACTTCCTGTTCCCGCACGTGCAGAGCCGTATCGACCGGTTCCTGGACCCCGCCGCCGGTGACAATTATCAGGTGGCACGGTCGCTGGAAGCTTTCGAGAAGGGCGGCATCTGGGGCACCGGGCCGGGTCAGGGCACCGTCAAGATGTCGATCCCCGACAGCCATGCCGACTTCATCTTCTCCGTCGCGGGTGAGGAGATGGGGATGATCACCTGCATGATCATCATCTGCCTGTTCGGCTTCGTCGTGATGCGCAGCTTCGCCCGTGCATCGAATGATCAGAGCCTGTTCGTGATGCTGGCGGCCAGCGGTCTGACCATGCAGTTCGGCCTGCAGGCGCTGATCAATATGGGCTCCGCCCTGCATCTGATGCCGACCAAGGGCATGACCCTGCCCTTCATCTCCTATGGTGGATCGTCGCTGATCGCGCTGGGCATCGGTATGGGCATGGTGCTGGCCCTGACCCGCAAGCGCTTCGGACCGGGAGAGGCGCTATGACGGAGCAGCGCCCCATCATCCTGGCGGCCGGGGGTACCGGCGGCCACATGTTCCCGGCAGAGGCGCTTGCCCGCACGCTGATCGCGCGCGGGCATTCGGTCATTCTGGTGACCGACAAACGCGGCAAGGCCTTTGGCGACAATCTGCCCGATGTGCGGGTGGAGCGTATCCGCGCCGCCACGGCCGCCCCCGGCCTTGTGGCCAAGCTGCGCATGGTGGTCGAACTGGTGTTCGGCACGGCGCAGGCGCGGTCGCTGCTCCGGCAATTGCAGCCGGCCCTGGTGGTCGGGTTCGGCGGCTATCCGTCGGTGCCAACGGTATTCGCGGCACAGTCGGCCGGCATTCCCACGCTGCTGCACGAACAGAATGCCGTGCTGGGCCGCGCCAACCGCCTGCTGGCGGCCAAGGCACGGATGATCTGCACCAGCTTCCCCACCGTGTCGGGCCTGGGGTCCGAGGATGGCAAACGGATCATCCGCACCGGCAACCCGGTTCGCCCCGACATCCTGGCCCTACGCGACGCGCCCTACCCCTCGCCCTATGCCGGCGGGTCGCTGAACCTGCTGATCACCGGCGGCAGCCAGGGGGCCGCGATCTTTGGCGAGGTGCTGCCGCGCGCGGTGGAAATGCTGCCGGAGGATGTGCGCTACCGCCTGAAGATCGTGCAGCAGGCACGGGCGGAAAATATCGAGGCGGCCCGCAGCGCCTATGCCCAGATGGGCGTGGAGGCGGAACTGGCCACCTTCTTCAAGGACATGCCGGCCAAGCTGGCGGGGTGCCACATGATGATCGCCCGTTCCGGTGCCGGAACAGTGGCGGAATTGTCGGTGGTTGGCCGCCCCTCCCTGCTGGTCCCCTATCAGTACGCCATGGATGACCATCAGACCGCGAACGCAAAATCGCTGGTGGAGGCCGGGGGCGCCTGGCTGCTGTCGCAACAGGAATTCACACCCGTTGCGGTATCGGAACAATTGGCCGCCTTCCTGGCCGATCCGTCACGCCTGACCCAGGCCGCGAAGGCTGCCGCCACCTGGGCCATCCCGGATGCCGCCGATCGTCTGGCCGATGCCGTCGAAAGCCTGGTGAAGGGGGAACAAGCATGAAAGCCGGTCTGGTCGAGCGGACACTGGCAGAACTGGAACGGGAGTTCCCGCAGCTTCTGGGCGGTCTGACGCGCCGCCGCTTCACCCTGCCGCAACCACAGGGCCTTGTGAAAGGCGACTTCGTTCCACATCTGGAACAAAAGATCGCCCCGCGCCTGCACCATGATTATTCCACCATCACCCGTCGTCTTGGAGTTTGACCCATGCGGGCCTTGCCGCTGAATATCGGAACCCTGCATTTCGTCGGCATCGGCGGTATCGGCATGTCCGGCATCGCCGAGGTGCTGCACAATCTGGGC
>NZ_JAGOGJ010000163.1 GCF_017996735.1 Niveispirillum sp. | reverse complement strand
GGGGGGAGGGTGGGCAACGTTGCACGGGGGGGATAGGCCTTGAGCTAATGGACAATGTTGCTACTTGGTAGCAAGATTGCAGTAAGAGCTTAGGAGGGATCATATGCCCGACGTGCAGAAAGTAAGCGTTGCCCTGACCAGTGAACAGGTGGCTGCTTTGCGCGCTGCTGTTGATGCCGGTGAGTACGCAACCACCAGCGAGATCGTCCGCGAAGCCGTGCGGGAATGGCAGTTCCGGCGCGAACTGCGGCAGGACGATAACCGGCGGCTGCGTCAGGCATGGGATGCGGGCAAATCCAGCGGCACGCCTGTACCGATGGATTTCGACAGGCTGCGGCAGGAAGCACAGCAACGCCTGAGCGAAGCACGCACGGCGAATGAGCATGCCGGTTGAGGTGCTTTGGTATCCGCAAGCCCGAACGGACTTGGCAGATATTTACGTGGTCATCGGCATCGAGAACCCGATGGCAACAGAGCGCACCTATGATGCACTGGAAATGCGTGCCCACCAACTGGGGCAGCATCCCAGGCTCGGCCCCCGCCGCCCGGATATTCAGACAAGTACGCGGGTGCTGGTCGAGGGGCCGTATCTCATCCTCTATGAAACACACCCCGACACAGACGAGGGTACGGTCGATCAGGTGACCATTGTCCGGGTCATCGACGGGCGCCGGGATTTAGCGGCTCTTTAATCGCCCCCCCCCATGCCCCGCAGCACAGGCCTGGTAATTGTCGTCCAGCGCCGGGGTCAGCAGCAGCAGAACCGTCAACCGCCGCACGATATCGCGGATGTGGGTCATTTCTTCGGTGGTCAAGGGGCGGCCCAACAATTCCACCTCTCGATAGGACAGCCATTTCTTGATCACCTGATACCCGCCGATGGTAAATCGCCAGACGGCGGCAGGCACAGCGGTCCAGTATGTGTCGGCGTTCAGGTGGATATCGAAACACTCCGTGCCCAGAAGCGACAGCGCCTGTTCCGGCGTGATGCCGTGGGCAGCGGCGGCAGTGGTGATGGCGGCCTGTTCGGCCTGGGTCCAGGGGCGGGGGCGGGCGTCGCCGGGGCCGGGCATGCAGGTATTGTTCTGTCCGCGATAACCCCAGCGTGCCTGTACCCGCCCGTTCAGGTCACCGGAAAGCGTCATGGATTTCATTTGCCCAACCAGGGACAGCAGGTCCGGTAACGGGTCCGCCGCCGATCCGCGCGTTACCCCCGGCACCGGGCTGGACATATCCAGCAGCGCCGCCACCCGCCGCCCTAGGGCAACGGACCGCAGCAGCAGGGCAGCGTCATCGGGCAGGGGGATGCGGGGCCAACTCTGACGGAGCGGGTCGGCGTTCAACTCACGATAGCTTGGAGAGTTGAGCGTTGCGGCAGCGTGGAAAAATATACAATCAGGCGGCAGCTTGCGGTCTGCCAGATACCTTTGCGACAGTTCCGAAAGGTTGTATAATGAACCGCTATCTATTGTCTCTGAAAGCAAACTGGCAACCTGATCACCACTGCATGTAATTGGAAAGTAACTTGACTGGCCATTGCCAAAATTGTCAGGCAACTGCTTTGTTATATAACCCCTATCAAAATTGTCCTTCGCCTGCTTTGCGCGGCATTCGAGCATGTAAGTATGCCCAAGGTCTACTTTGGTGAACTCGATGCGCTTCTCATCAAGAAGTTTTCCTTCTTTCTCCCAATATACCCAGCGCATATCAAACGGCCTATACTGATATCTGACAAGTGCGCCATGATCAATACCTCTCGAACGTAGAGCGCTCCTTATTCTCCTTGCATTGTAACGACTCCCAGGGGTCATTATTGATGGATAACGAGCGGTCATCTCCTCGTCATCCAAATCAGAAAAATACTCTTGCATTCTGTTCTTCAACCGCTCCAGGTCAATATCAACCAGAAAGTCATCCCGACTGGTTTTCACGCCCTGCCAGTAATGCGGCATCAGGTCAGGCAGGATGGGCCACTGGTTATAATCGGCGCGCACCTGCCCCGGCATGAAAGGCAAGCCCAGCGGCAAGCTGGGGGTGATAACCTCATAATGTTGCACACCATCTCCTTCGGCGGTGGCACGCAATTGTTCGCGCTTATCCCGACCCCAGAGGTGACGGAAGCGCACCTGGGCACGATAGGGTTGGTCTGGACTGGCAACTGTGGTGTCAACCTCATTCGGTTTGGCTTGACGCACACACAGGCCGATGGCGGTGCCCACGCCAATCCCCTCAGGATTTTCACGGGTAGAAAAGATCGACGGGTCGGGCCTGCCATCAGGGGTCCTCTTTCCGTTCTTATTCTTGTCCCCATTCAAACAGTCGATCCAGATTTCGTCGAACTGGTACAAAAAACTTTCACGCATGCCGGTGTACGATGGCCAGTCAAGCCATGATTAATTGGTAATCAAGCAAACCACGCCGAACCCGGTGCGTTCGGCAATGCGCCGTTCGGCCATACGCCAGAACCGCGCATAAGGATCGTTCAAACCTCGCCCTTCCGGTGGGCGCACGGCGCGGACCTGGCGCCATGGGTCTGTTAAACTCTTTTCCTCCGGCGTTACATCCACCCCGGCAAAGCCGTTATAGGGGGGATTGCCGATCACCACCCAGATCTGTTCCTCCCGCTTCACCCGCCCGGCGAAATAGCCATCATCCTCCAGTTCCGGCAGGGGGAGGCGTGGGCTGATACCGGATCTTTCATCCAGCCCGGTCAGGGCGTTTGTCAGAAGGATGCTGGGGAACTCGTCCGGGCGGTTGCTGTGCCCGTCGGACACGTTCAGCGGGGCGCGGTACAGATGTTCCAGGGCAAGCGCCACCTGTAAATGCGCCACTACCAGGGGGGCAGGCATGATCTCAAACCCATGGATGCGCTCAATTGCAGCGCGTTTCACCATGGAGCCGGCCAGATCACCCTCCCCTTCCGCCAGCAGGGTTTTGTGGATACGATCCAGGATGGCCAGGAAAAAGCTGCCCGTGCCGCAGCAGGGGTCCAGGACATGCACGCGGGGGTCTGCCAGCCCACGCTCTATGCCCAACTGGCTGCGCAAGGCCCAATCGACCCGCGCCACCATGTAATCCACCACCTCCGGTGGGGTGTACCAGACGCCCAGTTCCCGGCGCAGGTCGGGATCATAAGCCTCCAGAAAGGGTTCATAGAAATACTGGACCGCGTGATCCTCGCGGAACCGGCTGAAAAACGCGGTGTCGTCGACCCGGTGCAGCACGTCACAGGCCCAATCCAGCACATCGCCGATGCCCAGCCCTTCCAGGGCACCGGGGCGGTATACCTGTTCAAACAGGGCGCGGATCACCCGCAGCCGCAGCATCCAGGCCACACGTAACGGCGAGAATGTGCCGCGCTTGTCGCGGGGCACGGGTTGGCGTGCCCAGATGACCCAGCCGGAAAAGATGCCGTAGAACAACGTCTGGACCAGGGTGGACCAGAAGAAATGCATGCCCCGTTCGGTATCAAACCGGATGCCCAGGGCCGATTCCAGCGTCTCTCGCACGTCGTCCAGCCGGTCGATCAAGGGGCTGGCCCGGCCACCGGGTTCCAGAAGGTTGGGTTGACGCGACCTCGCCTTATCCTCTGCCGCCGCTGCCTCCAGCCGCGCGCGGCAATCGCGGGCCAGACTGGCCAGGATCAACGCCACGTCACGCGGCTGGGTCAGAGTAGCGTTCTGCAACAGCAAACGATGCAGAAATTCCCGGAAGCGCAGACGAATGTCGGCAGGCAGGCGCGACGGTGCAGCGGCCAGAGACCAGAAGGAGGATTCATCGGGGGCAAGGTCAAACCGCTCGCGCGTTTTACGGCGGCCGACCTCATCCTCGCCCACCACCAGGAAGCTGCGGAAATTGGTGACCAGAACCAGCCGATACCGTTCCCAATATTGGGTAACCTGCTCGCTGGCCTCCACACGCTCGATTGCGGTGTCGGGGGATTTCGCCTCCACAACACCGCGATCCGGGGGACGAATGGCCCGCACGCCTTCATTCGTGTCAAAAACAAGCTGGGGGGCCGTGAACAGCCCGAAATCCGGGCTGCCAGCCCCGGCATTGGCCAATTCACTGATGCAATGCACCTTGGGCTTCAGTGTGGCGCCCAGGTTGTTCAACAGGTTCTGCAGCGCGCCATAATGCCCACGCTCCCGCACAGATCCGCCGCTGGCCCGTGTGCGGTGCAATGCCAACAGATAGTCGTCAATTGCATCGGTCATCAAATCACCCGTGAATATCTGATCCCGTTGTAACCGATGTTGCCGGCCAACACGCCAGAAAATTGAAACGCGGCCTGCTTTGCGATGCCTAAAGCCCCCGTGCAACGTTGCACACCCCCTGCCCCACCCCACCCCCCAAAAGTTGACACCCCACCGTCAACTTTGTTGACAACGCCCCCTGCCCTGCCCCTTACTGCTCCCGTGGCAGCAAGAGGAAGACCCCATGTCCGGCGATGCGTTGAAGGCGTTTCGCAAGCGTAAGGAGCTGACGCAGGAGGCTTGTGCGCGGCATTTGAATGAGGCTCTGGGCCGGTCCTATGACAAGGCGCGGGTCAGCCGCTGGGAAAGCGGGAAGGAGCCGGTGCCGGATGCGGTGCTGCGCCTGATCGGGGTGGGCGCGCGGCCGGGGCAGGCGCGGGTGATTGCCTGTTCCAACCAGAAGGGCGGGGTGGGCAAGTCGGCGACGTCGGTCAATCTGGCGGCGTGCTTTGCGCGGCTGGGGTTCCGGGTGCTGCTGGTCGATGCCGATCCGCAGGCCAGCGCCACGGCCATGGTCGGTTGCGACATTATCGAGCTGGAAGAGAAGGGCGCCACCCTGCATGCGGTGCTGGTCGATGACCGGCCGGTGGCGGACACGATCATCCGGCTGAAAAGCTTCGACGTGCTGCCCTCGGGCGTGGCGCTGGCGGAATTTGACAGTGCCGCCGGGCTGGTGGGCCGCGAGACGCGGTTGAAGGCGGCGCTGGCAGAGGTGACAGGGGAGTATGACTGGATCCTGATCGACACGCCGCCCAATCTGGGCAGCATGACGATCAATGCGCTCAACGCCGCCGACCATGTCCTGATCCCCGTGGCCACGCGGCCGGTCGACCTGCTGGGCATTCCGCTGCTGTTGAAGACCATCGGCCGTGTGCGCCGCTTCACCAACCATGAACTGACGGTGCTGGGCGTGCTGCCCACCATGTATACCGAACGGCAGATGGTGGACCGCGAGGTGCTGGCCGACCTGCGCACCCGCTTCACGGGCCAGTCGGACCTGGGCCGCGTCTTCGCGCCCATCAAGATGAGCACGGGCATCAACCAGGCCGCCTATAACAATGTCATCGCGGTGGAGGCCCTGCCCGCCGACCACCCGGTCCAGGCCTATATGGAATTGGCGAAGGAGATTGCCTCGTGAAGCTGCAGAAGGGTAAATCCGCCTTTGGCCGGGCCATGGATGATGTGGCGGCGCGCGGCGACGGCTCCCTGATCTCCCGCGATTTCCCGCGCCTGATCGAGGTGGAGCACGCCAGGGTGCGCCCCCGTGCCGACCAGCCGCGCCGCCATTTCGACGAGGATGCGCTGCGCCAACTGGCCGACAGCATCGACAAGCAGGGCCTGCTGCAACCCATCCTGGTCCGCGCGTTGCCCGACCGCAAGGGCGAGTATGAGATCGTGGCCGGGGAGCGCCGCTGGCGCGCGCACGGGCTGCTGGGCCGCGCCACCATCCACGCCATCGTGACCAACGGCCAGCCCGAGGAAATCGCGCTGGTGGAGAACCTGCAGCGCGTGGACCTGTCCCCGCTGGAGGAAGCGGCGGGCATCCAGGCCCTGATGGAACGCCACCATTACACGCAGGAGGCCGCCGCCGGTGCCCTGGGATGGAGCCGGACACAGGTCAACCGCGTGTTGAAGCTGCTGACCCTGCCGGAAACGGTGCTGGCCGAATGTGCAACGTTGCACCTGTCACGCAACGCCATGGTCGAACTGGCTCTGGCGGCGGGGGAGGGGGAGCGCGAGCATCTTCTGTCGCTGCTGCGCCGGGGCGCGTCGGTCAAGGCCCTGCGGGAGGCGCGGGCGGCCGCGGCGGGGGCAGGGGAGGGGGCCACCCAAGCGCCAAAACCGGTCCCGGACAGGACAAGCCCGACACCCAAGGCCCTGTCCACGGCCGTCGCCCGGCTGGAACCGCTGGTCACCCGCTTCGCCGCATCGCCCCAGCCGCTCAACCCGGCACAGCGCCGGCAACTGGAGCAGTTGCGCGGGGAGATCGACAGGATTCTGTCAGTGATTTGAAATCAAAGGGATTTTTTTGGGGGTAGGGCAGGGGGTCAGTCCCCCCGCACCTCCTCCACCATCTCTTCCAGCCGTTCGAAATCCGGGACCAGCAGGCTGTTGCCCTGGCGGATGACGATATTGTCGCGCGACAGGTCGCTCATCACCCGCGCCACGGTTTCGCGGGTGGTGGAAACGCGCGACGCGATGTCGGAATGGATGGGGATGGGCGTGATCTCTGCCTTGCCATCGGGGCGCAGGCCAGCCTTGGCCAGGCGCAACAGTTCGGCATGGACCCGGTTGTTGGCGCCAAGCGTCGACAGGTCCATGATGCGCCCGGTGGAGGCGCGGACGATCTGGGTCAGCCGGTGCATCACCTTGGTCGCCACGCCGGGGTTGCGCGTGGCGGTTTCCAGGAACAGGCGCGGCGACATGAAGGCCACCAGCGTTTCCGTCAGGGCCACGATGCTGGCCGATCGCGCGCCGCCATCAATGGCCGACAATTCGCCCAGATAGCCGCCGGCATCGATATCATCGAAGGTGATTTCACGGCCCGACAGGGAATAGTTCACCACCCGGACCCGCCCTTCAACGATCAGGCAGACATCACGGCTGTCGGACGAGCGGTCGACGATCTGTTCCTGGGGGTGGAAATGCCGCCAACTGCATTGCCGCGCGATGGAAGCGCGTTCTTCCGCGGTCAGGCTGTGCAGCAGGTCGATCCGGTCGAGATTGGCGGTATGGGCGTCGCTCACGTCGGGTATCCACGGGTGGGGTCGGGTCAATGGAATGTATATCTAGGCCGCCCGGCTGCAAACCGCTACGGTTAGGGCGTTGTTTTTCCAGCAGCGATGATGGAGCAGGTGATGGGTGACGGCAATGGCGGACAGAAACCACGCGGGCTGGCGTTGTTTTCGGGGCTGCATCTGACATTGGCGGCCCGGCTGAAAGCCTATCTGTTCACGGGCATCCTGGTGACGGCGCCGATTTCCATCACGCTCTATCTGGCCTGGCTGGTGGTGGACGGGGTGGACCGGCTGGTCGACAATCTGCTGCCGGCGGCATTCCATCCGGATCAGTTGCTGCCCTTCACCCTGCCGGGCCTGGGCCTGTTGCTGCTGCTGGCCTTTTTGATCCTGGTCGGCATGGTGTCGGCGGGCATGGTGGGCAGCCTGCTGGTCCGACTCGGCGAGGCGATCGTGGGCCGCATGCCGGTGCTGCGCGGCATCCACACCGCCATCAAGCAGGTGTTCGAAACCGTGCTGGCCCAGAAGTCGGACGCGTTCCGCGAGGTGGTGCTGGTGGAATTCCCCCGCAAGGACGCCTGGTCCATCGCCTTCGTCTCCGGCACCACGCGGGGTGAGGTGGCCAGGGTGCTGGAGCAGGGCGGGGAGATGATCAATGTCTTTGTCCCCACCACGCCCAACCCCACCTCCGGCTACCTGATCTTTGTGCCGCGCGCGTCGGTGAAGCCGCTGTCGATGAGTGTGGAGGACGGGTTAAAACTGGTCGTGTCCGGCGGGCTGGTGGCGCCGGGGGAATGATGCCCGGTGGTTATTCTTTCCAGCGCCTCAGGCGCCGGCGCCAACATCCGTTGGCTTGGCTTCACGCGGCACGTGCCGCGCGGCGGCGGTCGCCGCCGTACCACCGGTCATGAATGATGACCGGTGGTTACTCTTTCCAGCGCCTCATGCGCCAGCGCCTAAAGGTCAAATAAGGTGGGTTCAGGCGGCCAGGGCCGCATGGTCGCGGCCGCCATTCTTTACCCGGTACAAGGCCGCATCGGCGCGTTGCAACAGGCCATGGCTGCTTTCGCCGGGCGATAGTTGCGCCACCCCGGCGCTGATCGTGTGGCGCCAGCCGCTGGCGAAATGTCCGCCGCGCGCCGCCGCACAGATCCGTTCCGCCACGGCCAGGGCCTGATCGCCGTCCGTATCGGGGCACAGGACCAGGAATTCCTCTCCACCCCAGCGGCCCACCGTGTCGGGCCGCCGCGTGGCGAGGCGCAGGACGCCCGCCATCTCGGCCAGAACCCGGTCGCCCTTCAGATGGCCCAGCCGGTCATTCACGTTCTTGAAATGGTCCAGGTCGATCAGGATGACGGACAGGGGCGTGCCCTGGCGCGTGGCCCGTTCCATTTCCACGGCAAGCTGTTCGTCCAGCCCGGCGCGGTTATACAGGCCCGTCAACCCGTCACGGCGCGACAGAAGGCGAAGCTGCCGGTTCACCTTGCGCAGCTTCATCCCCCAGGCCAGGTTGGACAGCAGGATCACCAGGAATACCGCCACGATGCCGCCGATCAGCCGGTAATCCACCGCCGTCTGCACATTGATGGCGACGTGGCGGTTGGCGATGGCGTTGCGTTCCTGCGGTGTGATGCTGGCGATGGCGGGGTTCAGCCGGTCCACCAGATCGGCATGATCCCGGGCGATGCCGATGCGCAGCTTGTTCTCATATCCCGGCACCAGGCCCGCGACCTTCAGGTTGAACCAGCCCTGTTTCTTGATGGTATGCACGGCCACCATCATCGACCGGATGGTCAGGTCGGCCTTGTGGTTGGACACCATCTCGAAGGTTGCGGCCTCGCTGTCGGTGGTGATGACATGCAGGTTGGGGAAGTCGCGGCGCACCCGCTCCTCAATCGCCGTTCCCTTGGGCAGCGCGATGGTCTTGCCCTCCAGCGCCGCCAGATCGGCCACGAAGGATTGTTCCTCCCGCGTGATGATGACATTGGGATCGATGAACAGGGGCTCGGTGAAGACCAGCCATTCATCACGCATGGGCGTCTGGTTCAGGAAGTCCAGGAACACACAGTCGCCGCGCTTCACCGCCGCGATGCTGTCGTCCCAGTCCTTTGTGCGCACCAGTGACAGGTCGAGCCCCGCCCGCCCGGCCGCAAGCTGCAACAGGTCGGCGGCGATCCCTTCATGCACGCCGTGCGCATTGATCACCTCATAGGGTGGCCAGTCCGGGTCCACGCAATAGGGGATCGGGGCGGGGGGCGCGGCGGCGGCCATGCCGGGCAGGGCCAGCCAGAAGGCCAGCAGAAAGGCTGCCCGGCCCCGCTTCCCCGCCGATTTCCAGAATGTGAACACCCGGCACGCCCCTGCTGCATATGGACCCACCTGCATACTATGGTCCACCGATCCGGAATGGAAACAACCATAGGGTCATATCGGGCGGGCCGGGACTGGCCCCTGCTGATACCAAGGTTCAATTTTGCCCCTTGCCGTGCGGGGTTACCCTGGCGCCGTCGTTGAAACCATTCCGTATCCCAGGCCTTTGATTGTTCCGGACCCGTTGCCGCCGCTTCCCCGGTGGCAGCGATCGGTGGCTTGCGGGCGGATATCGCCGGAAGCCGGGCGCATCCCCGGCCCTTGAACAGGGAGACAAGACGCCATGAAGCGCATTCTGCTGGCCACCTGCGCCGTGCTGGGCCTGGCCGCCGCTACGCCGACCTTTGCCGCCGGTCCCACCGACGCCGATCTGATGAACGACGCCGCCACCACCGGCGACGTGCTGACCTATGGCATGGGGCCGCAGGCGCAACGCTACAGCCCGCTGAAGACGCTGAACAGCGACAATGTGTCCAGGCTGGTGCCCGCCTTCTCCTTCTCCTTCGGTGGGGAGAAGCAGCGCGGGCAGGAGGCGCAGCCCATCGTCCATGACGGCACCATCTATGTCACCGGCTCCTACAGCCGCATCTGGGCCGTCGATGCCCGCACGGGCGAGGAGAAGTGGCAGTATGATGCCCGCCTGCCCGATGGCATCATGCCCTGCTGCGATGTGGTGAACCGTGGTGCGGCCATCTATGGCGACATGGTCTATTTCGGCACGCTGGATGCCAAGCTGGTGGCCCTGAACAAGGATACGGGCAAGGTCGTCTGGTCCAAGAAGATCGCCGATTACGAGGCGGGATATTCCTATACCGCCGCCCCCATGATCGTGGATGGCAAGGTCATCACCGGCAATTCCGGCGGTGAATTCGGCATCATCGGCAAGGTGGAGGCGCGCGACGCCAAGACGGGCGAGCTGGTCTGGTCGCGCCCCACCATTGAGGGCCATGTCGGGCAGTTGAACGGCAAGGACAGCACCATGACGGGCAAGCTGAACGCTTCCTGGCAGGGTGACATGTGGAAGCAGGGCGGTGGGGCCACCTGGCTGGGCGGCACCTATGATCCGGAAACCAAGCTGATCTATATGGGCACCGGCAATCCCGCCCCGTGGAACAGCCATCTGCGTCCGGGCGACAATCTCTATACCTCCTCCACCCTGGCCATCGACCCCAATACGGGCGAGATCAAATGGCATTTCCAGACCACGCCGCATGATGGCTGGGATTTCGACGGGGTGAACGAGTTCATTCCCTTCGACCTGAAGAAGGACGGCAAGATCATCAAGGCCGGCGCCAAGGCCGACCGCAACGGCTTCTTCTTTGTGCTGGACCGCACCAACGGCAAGTTCATCTCCGCCACGCCGTTCGTGTCGAAGATCACCTGGGCCAAGGGCTTCGACAAGAAGGGCCGCCCGATCTATGACCCGGCCAACCGCCCCGGCAACCCGGTGGAGGCGGCCCAGGGTGAGACCAAGGGCAAGTCGGTCTTCGCCGCGCCCTCCTTCCTGGGCGGCAAGAACTGGATGCCCATGGCCTACAGCCAGGATACGGGCCTGTTCTATGTCCCCGCCAATGAATGGGGCATGGATATCTGGAACGAAGGGATCAATTACAAGAAGGGCGCGGCCTATCTGGGCGCCGGCTTCAACATCAAGCCGCTGTATGAGGACCATATCGGCGTGCTGCGCGCCATCGACCCGGCGACGGGCGAGACGAAGTGGGAATATAAGAACAAGGCCCCGCTGTGGGGTGGCGTTCTGACCACGGCCGGCAATCTGGTCTTCACCGGCACGCCCGAAGGCTATCTGAAGGCCTTCGATGCGCAGACGGGCAAGGAAGTCTGGAAGTTCAACACCGGTTCCGGCGTGGTGGGCAGCCCCGTCACCTGGGAACAGGATGGCGAGCAATATGTGGCCGTCCTGTCCGGCTGGGGTGGTGCCGTGCCGCTCTGGGGTGGTGAGGTGGCCAAGTCCATCCAGCATATCAACCAGGGCGGCTCGCTCTGGGTGTTCAAGCTGCCCAAGGCGTAATGTTGTCGGCCTGAATGATTGGCCTTGTACCAATCTTCCTTGATCGTGACCGATCCAGTAAGATTGCGTGTTCCCTCAGACGCCGGGCGCCGCCATCCGGCGGCTTGGCTTACGGCACCACGCGGTGCCGGGCCGGCCGTCGCCGGCCTCCAATCTGCCAAGGGTAAAACCCTCGGCAGATTGGCCTTAGGTCAACATTTCGACCATTTGCAAACGGCCAAAGGTCCAGCCTTTGGCCGTTTGTCCTGTGACAGGGTGTCTGCCCCTCACACGGTTTCCCGTGTCTCGCGCAGCCGGTCGATGGCGGTCCAGATATCCTGGTTGCCGCGCTCGTGCCGGTCGGACAGTTTCTGCAGGTCGGCCGACAGGTGGCCGATGTCGGAATTGATCTTGCTGACCAGGATCTCGACCGCGCCAAAGGCCCGGCGACCAGCGCGGTCATTGGCGATATCGGCTTCGGCCCGGTCCAGCCGCGCCGTGATGCGGACCAGATCCAGCCGCAGGGACTGGACCAGGGCTGGCAAGCCATCAATCTCCCGTGCCTTGCCCGTCACCAGCCAGCGCACACCCGCGATGGCGCCGGCAATGGCCAGGGCAAGGCCGGCCCCGGCAAGGGTATCTGTGCTGAGCGGGTCCATCGGCGGCTCCGGATCTGGGGTCAGATCCGGAGTATGGGGGCAGGGCAGGGGGATTTCAAGAATTTATTCCTATAATTCCAGTGGCACGAAATCATGACCGATGGTCACGCTTTCGTGTCCCTCAATCGCCGGCGCCAGCATCCGCTGGCTTGGCTACGCCGCACGAGCGGCGCGGCGGCAGTCGCCGCCGTACCAATCTCCCTCAGGTGCCGGGCGCCGCCATCCGGCGGCTAGGCTCACGGCGCACGTGCGCCGGGCCGGCGGTCGCCGGCCTGATACGACCAGCCGGCTAGGCTTTCGGCTTCAGATAGCCATGCATGCCGATCCAGCGGACAAAGGCATCAAACCATCCCGTGCTGGTCGTGACCTTCTGATACATGCCGAAACCATGGCCGCCCTGTTCGAACAGGTGGAATTCCACGGGCCGCTTCGCGGTCCGCCAGCCATCGATCAGCCCGTATCCGGTATTGCCGAACAGGGGATCGTCGGCCGCCAGACCCACGAACAGGGGCGGGGCGTCCGGCGGCGGCGGCATGGCGCCCAGGGGACCATAGATATTGCCGATGAAGGCCGGCTTTGCGTCCTGGCCGTTCAGCGCGGTGGCCATGGTCAGCATGGCCCCGGCGGAAAAGCCCACCATGCCGATGCGGTCGGGATCGACCCGCCATTCCGCCGCACGCCGCCGGATCAGGGCGAAGGCAGCACGGGCATCGGCGATCTGGGGCGCCAGGCCGGCCATCATGGCCTCCGGCGGCGGGCGGGTGGGCCGGGCGACGCCGGAGA
>NZ_JAGOGJ010000162.1 GCF_017996735.1 Niveispirillum sp. | reverse complement strand
CCGCTATCGCGTGAATGAGGATGGCAGCGTGGGCGCCCATAATGATGTGCGGCTGGTCAGCCTGCTGCACAAGATGGGCTATCGCGGCACCACCAGCACCATCCTGTCCTTTGGCGAGGAGGGGCGCTGCCAGGGCTTCCTGGTGGGTAAGCCGCATCACGGCCTCTCCTACATGTTCCAGATGATGAATGAAGCGCGGATCGGCGTGGGCCTGGGGGCGGCCGCCCTGGGTTACGCCGGCTACCGCTATTCGGCGGACTATGCGCGCACGCGACCGCAGGGCCGGCCGCTGGAGGCCCGCGACCCGACCAGCCCCATGGTCCCCATCATCGAGCATGCCGACGTCCGCCGCATGCTGTTGCAGCAGAAGGCCGCGTCGGAGGGGGCCATCGCGCTGTGCCTGCTCTGCGCCCGGCTGGTGGATGAGGAGAAGACGGCAACAGAAGAGGCGGACCGCCGGCGCGCCAGCCTGCTGCTGGAACTGCTGACCCCCATTGCCAAATCCTGGCCATCGGAACATTGCCTGGAGGCCAATAAATGGGCCATCCAGATCTTGGGCGGCTATGGCTATACCCGCGATTATCCGGTGGAGCAGTATTATCGCGATAACCGCCTGAACCCGATCCATGAAGGCACCTACGGCATCCAGGCCAACGACCTGCTGGGCCGCAAAGTGTTCATGGATGGTGGAGCGGCGCTGGCATTGCTGGGCGAGGAGATTACGGCGACCATCACAGAAGCGTTGGCCCGTCCGGCCCTCGCCGGCCACGCCAGCGCCCTGACCAGCGCTCTGCTACGGGTGTCCAACGTCACCAACACGCTGCGCCCTGTACGTGCGCAAGGCGAGGTCGCCCTGTGCCTCGCCAATGCCACCACCTATCTGGAAATGTTCGGCCATACGGTTATGGCTTGGGTTTGGCTGCGGCAGGCTCTGGTGGCCGATGCCTGGCTGGCGGCAGGTCGGGGGAACGCTGACCACCTTAACGGCAAACTGGCCGCCTGCCGCTGGTTTTTTGCCCATGAACTGCCCAAGACGGCCACCCAGGCCGGTATCCTGACCAGCCTGGATCGCACGGTGCTGGATGTGGAGACGGGCTGGCTGTAACCGCCTGACCTTCCTGTTATGGTGCGTCCACCCTTCCCCCGCGTGTGACGCAGCATGGCCGACACTTTCCTGACCGACATCTGGTATTTCGCACTGCCATCGGCCTCGTTGAAACCGGGGAAGATGCTGGCCAAAACCTTGCTGGGCCAGCCCGTGCTGTTCGCGCGGGGCGATGATGGGGCGGCCTTCGCGCTGCGCGATATCTGCCCGCACCGGGGCATCCCGCTGTCCTGTGGCCGATTCGACGGGCGGGAGGTGGAGTGCCGCTATCACGGCTGGCGCTTCGATGGCGGCGGCGGCTGTACCGCCATCCCCTCCCTGGTGGAGGGACAGGAATTCGATATCGGCCGCATCAAGGTACGGCGCTATCCCGTGGCAGAGGCGCAGGGCAATCTCTGGATCTGGATGGGTGACGGAACGCCGGAGGGGGAACCGCCCCAGATGCCCGACATGGAAGGCCGGGTGCCAAACATGACGGAGGTCATGCATTTCCCCTGCCCTGTCGATCACGCCGTCATCGGTCTGATGGACCCGGCACATGGCCCCTTCGTGCATCAGAGCTGGTTCTGGCGGTCGTCACGCTCCATCCATGAAAAGGCCAAGGCCTTCGGGCCTGCCCCTTATGGCTTTGCCATGAAGCGGCACCGGCCATCATCCAACTCCGCCGCTTACAAGCTGCTGGGCGGCGCGCCGGAGACGGAGATCACCTTCAGGCTTCCCGGCGTCCGGGTCGAACATATCGCGGCCGGCCGTCACCGGATCGTCAACCTGACAACCGTCACCCCGCTGGACGCCAATAACACCGAGGTCACCAACAGCTTCTATTGGACCTTGGGCTGGGCCAATCTGGCCAAGCCCATCCTGCGGAAGTTCGTCCGCCGTTTCCTGGGCCAGGACCGCGACGTGGTCGTGATGCAGCAGAAGGGGTTGGCGCATGATCCGACCCTGATGCTGATCAGGGACGCTGACACGCAAGCCCGTTGGTATCACCAACTGAAGAACGAGTATCAACGTGCCCAGGATGAAGGCCGGCCCTTCGTCAATCCGGTCAAGGACACAGTCCTGCGCTGGCGAAGCTGAGGGCGCTGACGCGGCAAAATGAAAAAAGGGGCGGTCACCCGATCGGCGACCGCCCCTTTTTCGACTTGTTGTCCGCCCCGATAGGTCAGCCGATAATGGCTTCCAACTGACGGGTGACCTCGTCAATGTCGGCCATTCCGTCCACCTGCTTCAGCACACCGTGATCACGGTAGTAGGGAAGGATGGGCGCGGTGTCGCGTTCATAGGCGGCCAGACGCTTGCCGAAGGTCTCGGCATTGTCATCGGCGCGCCGGGTGAACTCGGTCGAACCACAATTGTCGCAGACGCCGGCCACCGCCGTCGGCTTGAACGTGTCGTGATAACCGGTACCACACTTGGCACAGGTGAAGCGGCCCGTGACGCGGGTAACCAGCGCCGGCCCGTCCACCTTCATCTCGATCACATGGTCCAGCTTGAGGCCCTTGTCGGCCAACATGCTGTCCAGGGCGGCCGCCTGCGGCACCGTGCGCGGGAAGCCGTCCAGGATGAAGCCCTTGGCGCAATCAGGCTGGTCGATCCGTTCGGAGATCATGGCGATCATGACCTCGTCCGGCACCAGTTGCCCCGCCTTCATGATGGCATCGGCACGCTGGCCCAGTTCCGAACCGCTACGCACGGCGGCGCGCAGCATGTCGCCCGTCGAGAGTTGCACCGTTCCATATTTCTTTTCCAGGCGCTGGGACTGTGTCCCCTTACCGGCGCCCGGCGGACCCAACAGAATCAGGTTCATCCACGTCTCCCACGCAGCTTGGCCTTCTTGATCAGCCCTTCATACTGATGCGCCAGCAGGTGGGAATGGATCTGGGCCACGGTATCCATGGTCACCGTGACCATGATCAGCAGGCTGGTGCCACCGAAATAGAAGGCGGCCCCATATTCCGCCATCATGATTTCCGGCAGCAGGCAGACCACCGTGATGTAGGCGGCCCCCACCACCGTCAAACGGGTCAGCACGAAGTCCAGATAATCGGCCGTGTTCTTGCCGGGCCGGATGCCCGGAATGAACCCGCCATACTTCTTCAGATTCTCGGCCGTCTCGGTCGGATTGAAGACGATGGCGGTATAGAAGAAACAGAAGAAAACAATCAGCGCCGTGTACAGCACCATATAGAGCGGCGTGCCATGCGCCACGAAACGGGTAATCGTGGCCAGCCATTCCGGCCCACCGGCCGAAGAGAAGCCGACTGCCGTCAGCGGAAGCAGCAGCAGCGAGGACGCGAAGATCGGCGGAATGACGCCAGCCGTGTTCAGCTTCAGCGGCAGGTGCGACGCCTCGCCGCCATACATCTTGTTACCCATCTGTCGCTTCGGGTACTGCACGATCAGACGGCGCTGGGCGCGTTCGAAGAACACGATGCCCGTAATCACGATGACCGCCAGAACCAGCAGGCCCAGAATGAACCAAGTGCTCATGGCACCGGTACGGCCCAGTTCCAGGATCTTGACGAAGGCGCCCGGCAGCGCCGCCACGATACCCGCGAAAATGATCAGCGAGATGCCGTTGCCGACACCGCGCGCCGTGATCTGCTCACCCAGCCACATCAGGAACATGGTGCCACCGACCATGGTGATGACGGTCGACAGGCGGAAGAACCAGCCCGGATCGATCACCACGCCGCCACCCGCCTGGTTCATGCCCTCAAGCCCAAGCGCCAGCCCGTAGGACTGGACCAGAGCGAGAGCCACCGTCAGGTAGCGCGTATACTGGTTCAGGCGCTTGCGCCCCGACTCGCCTTCCTTCTTCAAGGTCTCCAGCGACGGCGCCACGGCGGTCATCAACTGGATGATGATGGAGGCGGAAATGTACGGCATGATGTTGAGCGCGAAAATCGACATACGCTCAACGGCGCCGCCCGCGAACATGTTGAACATGCCCAGAATCCCGCCCGACTGATTGGCGAAGAAGCTGGCAAAGGCGCCGGAATCGATACCGGGAAGGGGAATGTATGTTCCCAACCGGTACACGATCAGCGCCCCAAGGGTAAACCAAATCCGCTTCTTCAGTTCCGTCGCCTTGGAAAAGGCGCCGAAATTGATATTTGCGGCAAGTTGTTCAGCGGCGGATGCCATCAAAGGCCTCTTGGCAAGGTCACAGTCCCGGCCGAAACGGATGGCCGGTCATTCTCACGCGTATCAACAAGACATATGGGCATGTGGTCAACATGAAAAACACTGGCGAGCGCAAGCCATGTGCCGCAGGCGTGGGTCAGGACGCCTGAGACACAGGACGGCACCGCGACCGACAATCCTCTTCATCGGCCTGGCCCTGGATATCGGGGCCAAGCCGGTCACGTCAATGCCACCAATGTCGGGGCTGACGACCCGGCCGGCCCCCCGGCGCGCACGCCGGGAGACCGACCAGTTGCCAATCATCACGCCGGCCGAGGCACCGGTGCCCCATGGCGACCGACCCCATCCTTGCCCAGTGGCGCCACGGCGAAGGCGGTAACATCCGACATGGACACCGGGCGCAGCGGCGTATCGCTCCACGCCGACGGGTCCTTGACGATCACCACGACCATCCCCGCATACCGCCCAGACTGGGCCGCCACATGGTCGCCTTCCATGAAGGCGCTGGCGACAGAGCGGTTGAAGATGGTCTTGAAGACGTAGGAGGAGAGCTTCACCAGCGTGCGGGCCAAAGGCGACTTGTAATGCTGAACCCGGGCCACATCGGCCTCCATCAGCACCGCCGTGATTCGGCGCAGCCGCTTCAGAGACAGGATCGGCTCCACATGGACGGAATAGCCGCGCGCCTTGAGGTAGTTGAAGCTCTTGAGGTCGAAATAGTGGATGTGACCGTGCAGCTCCTCCCGCTTCACCGTATCGGCAACCTGCTCTGGCGTTTCATGCGGGACGGTGATGACCACGGCCTTGCGGGCGATGCGCAGCAATTCGTCGACAGCGCGGAAATTGTCGAAAACATGCTCAACCGTCTCGCTGGCCAGGACGACATCGTAGCTTTCATCCGGGAATGCCAGACCATGAAGGTCGATCGGCGCCGTCTTGATGCCATAGAGATCGGCGGCGCGATTGCAGGCCTCCTGCGACAGATCGCAACTGATCACGTCCGAGCCGAACAGATGCTTGACCAGCGCCGCCTTGTATCCTTCGGCACCACCGGCGTCGAAAAAGGAGTTGAAGCGCAGATGCGCCAGCTTGCGCATGATGGCGTAGGAAATGATGTAACGGTCGTGCCAGTTCGGCTCCGAATGGCCTTGGCGGAACCCGTAGATCGGCTGATGACCATAATAGCGGCCATCGATGAACTCCGCCGGGCTGAAACGCTCGTCAAGCCAGGCGCGCAACTCACCGATATAATCGCTGACCTTGCGGGTCGTCAGCGGCCGTAGGACGGTGCTGCCGCCAGGGAGCAGCTTTCCCGACGCGTCGGTAATGCGGATATCGAACGTCTCCGGTCCCAGCGGAAGATTGACCTTCGCCTCAAAGGCGATATGGCCGCCGTGATCGACCACCGTGTGATAATCCTGATTAAAATCAGTGACATTCAGTTCCAGAATCAGCCGTTCATTCGCAAATACCCTGACAACGCCACCGTCGATTCCTGACTTGTGCAGCGACCCGCGAATAATATCGTGACTGATCAGATTTATCGAATTCGACACGTCCTGCACGTGAACCTCCGGGTCCAAAACCAATTCGAGACGGTAGTAAGCTTAAACAGCCAGGCGTTCAAGGGTGCCCGCGGCGTGGACGCCCCGGCAATCGGAATACGCCATTTCGGATAATACCGTGGGTCAAATTCCTGACCGGGAGTATCCGCACCGATAGGCGCCGCAGCGACCATATCCACAAAACGAAACAAGGCCCCGGATCGCTCCGGGGCCTTGTCTCACATAACCGGGCTGTACCCGATGAACCGATCAGGCCTCAACGGCCGGCAGGTTCACCTTGCCACCAGCGGCCTCGACGGCGGCGACGGCACCGGCGGAGGCGCCAGCCACGTCGAACGTCACGGCGGCCTTAAGGGCGCCCTTGTTCAGCAGACGCACGCCATCGGCGGAAACACGCACCAGGCCGGCCTTGACCAGCGCCTCGGCGTTCACCGTCTCAGCGGCGTTCAGACGACCGTCATCGATGGCCTTCTGCACGGCGCCCACATTCACCACGGCGTAATCCTTGGCGAACGGAACGTTGGAGAAGCCACGCTTCGGCAGACGGCGATGCAGGGGCATCTGGCCGCCTTCGAAGCCCTTGATCGAGACACCCGTACGGGACTTCTGACCCTTGACGCCACGGCCACCGGTCTTGCCCTTACCGGACCCGATGCCGCGGCCGATGCGCATGCGAAGCTTGCGTGCGCCCGGGTTTTCACTGATTTCGTTGAGCTTCATGGTGTTGATCCTTCAGGCCGTATCGGGGAAACCTCTTACGAGGCCTCCTCGACGCGCACGAGGTGCCGAACCTTGTTGATCATCCCACGGACAGAAGGCGTGTCTTCCAGCTCGCGGGTGCGGTTCAGCTTGTTGAGCCCGAGACCGATCAGGGTGGCGCGCTGATCGGCCTGACGGCCGATCGGGCTACCCGTCTGGGTCACGATGACGGTGTTCTTGTCAGCCATTTACGCGGCCTCCTTCTCACCATCGCGCTTGCCGAGAATGTCGGAAACGCGACGACCACGACGGGCAGCCACCGAACGCGGGCTGACGCACTGCGTCAGGGCATCGAAGGTCGCCTTGATCATGTTGTGCGGGTTGGAGGTGCCGACCGACTTGGTCACCACGTCCGCCACGCCCAGAGCTTCGAAGATGGCGCGCATCGGGCCACCCGCGATGATGCCGGTACCCGGAGGAGCCGCACGCAGCACGACCTTGCCGGCACCGAAGTGACCGAACACGTCGTGATGCAGCGTGCGACCCTCGCGCAGCGGCACGCGGATCATGGAGCGCTTGGCCTGCTCGGTGGCCTTGCGGATGGCCTCCGGCACTTCGCGGGCCTTGCCCGAACCGACGCCGACGCGACCCTTCGCGTCACCGACAACCACGATGGCAGCGAAGCCGAAACGACGGCCACCCTTAACAACCTTGGCGACACGGTTGATCCCGACGAGCTTTTCGACGAGATCATCGCCTTCGCGTTCCTCGCGACGATCACGGTTGTCGCGATCGCGGCGCTCGCCACGATCGCGGCCACGCCGCTCATTCTCGCCGCCGGCCGCGCTGTTCTCATTACGAGCCATGCTAACCCCCTTAGAACTGCAGGCCGGCTTCGCGGGCGGCGTCGGCCAAGGCCTTCACGCGTCCGTGATACAGGTACTGACCACGATCGAAGTAAACGGTGCTGACACCCTCCGCCACGGCGCGTTCGGCAATCAACTTGCCGACGGCCTTGGCCGCCTCGATGTCGGCGCCGGTCTTCAGGGCTTCGCGCAGATCCTTTTCCAGGGTCGACGCAGAGACCAGCGTGCGGCCGGCCTCGTCGTCGATGATCTGGGCATAGATATGCTGGCTCGACCGGAAGACCGAGAGACGAGCGCGCCCGCTGCCGACCTTGCGGAGCCGGGCGCGCACCCGCGCCCTGCGGCGCGCGTTGAGATCCTGTTGCTTGCTCATCGTCGTCCGCCTTACTTCTTCTTGCCTTCTTTGCGGATGATCGTCTCGTTATCGTACTTCACACCCTTGCCCTTGTAGGGCTCGGGCGGACGATAACCACGGATCTCCGCAGCGATCTGACCAACTTGCTGCTTGTCAGCGCCGCTGATCGAGATGGACGTCGGCTTGTCGCACTTCATCGTGATACCCGCAGGAATGGGGTAGCGGATGTCGTGGGAGAAACCCAGGTTCAGCACCAGCTCCGAACCAGCGACGGCGGCCTTGTAGCCGACGCCGGTGATTTCGAGATTGCGGGTGAAACCCTTGTCCACACCGGTCACCAGGTTGGCAACGTTGGTACGGGCGGTGGCCCAGTTCTGGCGAGCGCGCACCGTTTCGGTACGCGGCAGGACGGTAATCTTACCGTCCTCCAGCTTGGCCTCGATTTCGTCGATCAAGTTCAAGCTGAGCTGACCCAGCTTGCCCTTGGCGGTGACAGTCTGACCGGTGACCTGGACGGTAACGCCGGCCGGCACCGGCACCGGATGCTTTCCGATACGGGACATGTGGCCGTGCTCCTTAGAACACCTTGCAGAGGACTTCGCCGCCGACATTGGCAGCGCGGGCCTCTACATCAGACATGACGCCGCGGGGCGTCGACAGGATCGAAATGCCCAGGCCGTTATAGACCCGGGGCAGATCGGCGATCTTCGAATAGATGCGGCGGCCCGGCTTGGAAACGCGGTGCACTTCCTTGATGACCGGCTCGCCTTCGAAGTACTTCAGTTCGATGCGCAGAGACTGCACACCGGGACGATCTTCCTCCACGGCATAACCGCGGATGTAACCTTCACGCTTCAGAACTTCCAGCACATTGGTGCGGAGCTTCGACGCGGGGCTCGTCACGACCGACATACGGGCTTTCTGACCGTTACGAATACGGGTCAGCATATCGCCCAGGGGATCGCTCAGGCTCATTACCCGACCCTCCTTACCAGCTGGACTTGGTCATGCCCGGGATCTGGCCATTGCTGGCGAGATCACGCAGGGCGACACGGCACAAGCGGAACTTGCGATAGAAGGCGCGCGGACGCCCCGTCAGCTCGCAACGGTTCCGGATGCGGGTGCGGCTGCCATTGCGGGGCAACTGCGCCAGCTTCAGGACGGCCGCGAAACGCTCCTCGTCGGACAGTTCGCGGTCCTTAGCGGTCGCCTTGAGAGCGGCGCGCTTTTCCCGGTGCTTCGCCGCCAGTTCGGTGCGGCGCTTGTTCTTCTCGATCGAGCTCTTCTTAGCCATTGGTCCCCGCCTCCCCGGCGAAAGGCATATCAAAACCCTTCAGGAGAGCCTTGGCTTCCTTGTCGGTCTTGGCCGTGGTGACGAAGATGATGTCCATACCGCGGATATCGTCCACCTTGTCGTAGTCGATTTCCGGGAAAATGAGCTGTTCCTTGAGACCCAGCGCGTAGTTCCCGCGGCCATCGAAGGCGTTGCCGTTGATGCCGCGGAAGTCGCGGACGCGCGGCAGCGCGATGGTGACCAAGCGATCCAGGAACTCATACATGCGGTCGGCACGCAGGGTGACCTTGCAACCGATCGGCATGCCTTCGCGCAGCTTGAACTGGGCGATGGACTTGCGGGCCTTCGTGATCACGGGCTTCTGGCCGGTGATGGCGGCCAGTTCGGCGGCAGCCTGATTCACCTTCTTGCCGTCGCTGGCAGCTTCGCCAACGCCCATGTTGATCACGATCTTTTCCAGACGCGGAATCTGCATGTCGTTGGCGTAGTTGAACTCCGCCTTCAACTTTGCACGCAGGGTCGCGTCGTAGCGTTCTTTCATACGAGCAGCCATGGCGCGCCTCACTCGATCACTTCGCCGGAAGCCTTGGCGAAACGGACCTTGCGGCCGTCCTCCAGCGTCCGGAAGCCGACGCGGGTCGGCTTGTTGGTCTTCGGGTCGAGGATGGCGACGTTGGACAGGTCCAGCGCCGCTTCGATCTCGACGATGCCGCCCTGCTGCATCGGGGTCTGACGCTGGTGCTTCTTCACCAGGTTGACACCGCGCACCTTGACACGGCCCTCGGACGGCAGAACGGCGATAACCTCGCCCGTCTTGCCCTTGTCCTTACCGGTGATGACAGCGACCTTGTCGCCCTTGCGGATCTTCGCAGCCATCAGAGCACCTCCGGCGCCAGCGAAATGATCTTCATGAACTTCTTGCCACGCAGCTCACGGGTCACGGGCCCGAAAATGCGCGTACCGATCGGCTCGCCCTGCTTGTTGATCAGCACGGCGGCGTTACGGTCGAAGCGGATGACGGAACCGTCCTCGCGGCGCAGTTCCTTGGCGGTGCGAACGATGACCGCGCGCTGCACGTCACCCTTCTTCACGCGGCCGCGCGGGATGGCCTCCTTCACCGACACGACGATGATATCGCCGATGGCGGCGAAGCGACGACCAGCGCCGCCCAGCACCTTGATGCACTGCACCCGGCGCGCGCCGCTATTGTCCGCGACTTCCAGGTTGGTTTGCATCTGAATCATGGAATGTCTTCCTTATCTTCAGGCGTTCGGAGTGTCGCCGGCGGCCGGAGCCACGACGACGGTCCACCGCTTCGACTTGGAGATCGGACGGCATTCTTCGATCTGGACAACGTCACCGATCTTGAACGCGTTCGCCTCGTCGTGGGCGGCGTACTTCTTGGACTGCTTGATGAACTTCTTATACACAGGATGCATAACGCGGCGTTCGACCAGGACGGTGACGGTCTTGTCACCCTTGTCGGACACCACGGTACCCTGCAGGACGCGACGGGGCATCGTTAACCCCTCCTCAGGACGCGGACACAGCAGACACCGTCTGCTGGCCCAGGATGGTCTTGATGCGGGCGATGTCGCGACGCACCACACGAACCCGCGCCGTATTCTCCAGCTGGCCGGAAGCCTTCTGGAAACGCAGGTTGAACTGCTCCTTCTTGAGCTGGAGGAGCTGATCGTTCAGCTCGTCCGTGCTCTTGCCGCGAAGGTCGGTAGCCTTCGTCATGCCTCACCCCCTTCACCCAGACGGGTGACCATACGCACCTTGATCGGCAGCTTTGCAGCGGCCAGCTCGAAAGCGCGCGTGGCCAGCTCGGCCGGAACACCATCGACTTCGAACATGATACGGCCCGGCGCAACGCGCGCGGCCCAGAATTCGGGCGAACCCTTACCGGAACCCATGCGCACTTCGGCCGGCTTCGAGGACACGGGCAGATCCGGGAAAATCCGGATCCAGACGCGGCCCTGACGCTTCAGGTGGCGGGTGATGGCACGACGCGCCGACTCGATCTGACGGGCCGTGATACGCATCGGCTCGACAGCTTTCAAGCCGAAAGCGCCGAAATTCAGAGTGGTACCGCCCTTCGACGCGCCGTGAATACGGCCTTTGTGCGCCTTGCGGTACTTGGTACGCTTCGGACTCAGCATGGCATGTAGCCTTCTCTAGATCCCTTGCCAGTATCCGGATGATCAGCGGGCGGCCGTCTGTTCCGCGGCGCGCTTGTCCTGCGCCATCGGATCATGGGCCAACACTTCACCCTTGAACACCCACACCTTGACACCGCAGGTGCCGTAGGTGGTCTTCGCGGTGCCGACACCATAATCGATGTCAGCGCGCAGGGTGTGCAGCGGCACGCGGCCTTCGCGGTACCACTCGATACGTGCGATTTCCGCGCCGCCCAGACGGCCGGAGCAGTTGATACGGATGCCCTGGGCGCCCAGACGCATCGCCGACTGCACCGCGCGCTTCATGGCGCGACGGAACGCCACGCGGCGCTCCAGCTGGCTGGCGATGTTCTCGGCGATCAGGCGGGCGTCCAGCTCCGGCTTGCGGATCTCGACGATGTTCAGGTTCACTTCGGAACCCGCCATCTTGCTGAGCTCCAGGCGCAGCTTTTCGATGTCCGCACCCTTCTTGCCGATCACCACACCCGGACGGGCCGTATGAATGGTGACGCGGGCCTTCTTGGCCGGACGCTCGATGATGACGCGGCTGACACCGGCAGCCTGCAGACGGGACTGCAGGTAACCGCGCAGCTTCAGATCCTGATGGAGCAGCTTGGCATAGTCACGACCAGCGTACCAGCGGCTGTCCCACGTCCGGTTGATACCGACGCGCAGGCCGATCGGATTGACTTTCTGACCCATTATTCAGCGGCCCCCTCGGCCTTGTCCTCAGCGCGCTCACGCACGATCACGGTCAGGTTGCTGAACAGCTTCTCGACACGGGCGCCACGACCGCGGGCGCGGGCATGGAAACGCTTCATGACCAGAGCCTTGCCGACCGTCGCGTGGGACACGAACAGGCGGTCAACGTCCAGCTGGTGGTTGTTCTCGGCGTTCGCGATGGCGGACTGGAGGACCTTCTTCACTTCGCCAGCGATACGACGCTTGGAAAATGTCAGAAGGGCGACAGCTTCACCAGCGGACTTTCCACGGATCAGCTGTGCAACCAGGTTCAGCTTCTGCGGGCTCGTGCGGATCATTCCGCCGAACGCCTTGGCCTCAGTCTCGCTGAGGCGCCGTTCTGCAGCCGGCTTTCCCATGATTACTTCCTCTTCGCCTTCTTGTCGGCCGCGTGGCCGTAGAACGTACGGGTCGGCGAGAACTCACCGAACTTGTGACCGATCATGTTCTCGGTCACCAGCACCGGCACGAACTTCTGGCCATTATAGACGCCGAAGGTCAGACCAACGAAATGCGGCAGGATCGTGGAACGACGCGACCAGATCTTGATGATCTCGTTGCGGCCCGACGCGCGCGCCTTGTCTGCCTTCTTCAACAGGTAGCCGTCAACGAACGGCCCCTTCCAAACGGAACGAGTCACGGCAGCACTCCCTTACTTAGCGCGGCGGCGGATAATGAGCTTATCCGTGCCCTTGTTCTGACGCGTCTTCTTGCCCTTGGTCGGCTTGCCCCACGGCGTGACCGGGTGACGACCACCGGAGGTGCGGCCTTCACCACCACCGTGCGGGTGGCCGATCGGGTTCATGGCGACGCCGCGAACGGACGGACGCTTGCCCAGCCAGCGGTTACGACCGGCCTTGGCGATGACCACGTTGGACTGGTCCGGGTTGGACA
>NZ_JAGOGJ010000161.1 GCF_017996735.1 Niveispirillum sp. | reverse complement strand
GGGCATCGACACCATGCAGCGTGAACACATGCTTGGAAATGTCGATCGCAATCCGTTTATACTCCATCTGGGCGGCTCCCGATGTTGGTGTCTGACAACCCAACTATGGCACAGCGATGCCGGGGGGGCCGTCCACCCTAACAATCTTCCTTGATCGTGACCGATCAAGGAAGATTTCGTGTTGCCTCAGACGCCGGGCGGCGGCATACGCCGCCTTGGCTTACGGCACCACGCGGTGCCGGGCCGGCAGTCGCCGGCCTCCAATCTGCCAAGGGTCAAACCCTCGGCAGATGGGTATTATGGCCAAATCCATGCGTGCTGGGACCTTTTGGCAGCTTGACCAGCAGGTTCCACGCCGTATGTCTTGTGGTCAGCGCCATTTCTCCGGCGCCAAAGCCCCCGAGGGAGTATCACGATGAAGTCCCTGTTTGCCGCTTTCGCCCTGACGGGCGTCGCCATGCTCTCCGCCGGCACCGCCATGGCGCAGGACGCCGCCAAGGGCGAGGCCGTGTTCAAGAAGTGCATGGCCTGCCACCGCGTCGGCCCCGATGCCAAGAATTTGGTCGGCCCCATCCTGAACGGCGTTGTCGGCCGTACCGCCGGCAAGGTGGAGGGGTACAAGTACTCCGACATCAACCATAATTCCGGTGAGGCCGGCCTGGTCTGGGACGAAGCCCATCTGTTGGATTATCTGGCCGACCCGCAGGGCTTCCTGAAGAAGTTCCTGACGGAGAAGGGCAAGGCCGACAAGGCGGTGGGCGCCACGAAGATGGCCTTCAAGCTGCCCAACGAGCAGGAACGCAAGGACGTCATCGCCTTCCTGAAGACGAAGTAACGGGCCAGGGCTGCGATCCTATACCAATCCGCCTTGATCATGACCGATCAAGGCGGATTTCCTGTTTCCTGATTCGCCGGGCGGGCGCATCTGCGCCCTTGGCGGATCGGTATCAAATGACCGCAGCCCTTGATCGCTGTTTTGCGCGGGAAGCATCAGCCCGATGGGTCTGATCAGGCGGAGTGAACCGCCGCCGACAAGAGTGACAGGCGGCTGCGCACGATCTGTTCGGCCAGCAGCCAATGTTCGAGATCACGGCCTACCGGTTGCCCTTCGGACAGCCAGAGCAGATAGGCCTCCTCCGCGACCTGGGCGCCGGTGGGCTCCACCGCTGCGGCGGTGACAATGGCCGGGGCGGGTTCGGCTTTCTTGGCGCGCGGCTTGGCGGGGGCCTTGGCTTTCTTCACTGGCGGTGCCGCCACCGGCTCGGTTTCAGGAACGGACAAAGCTTCGGATTTGGCTGATTTGCGCGGCATGGGGCGTCTCTCCATCGCAGGGGCCCAGGCGACCGGGCACACCGTATGGTGCACCGCAACCGGAAAAATTTCCACTTCCTTCCTTTGGGTTGCCTCGTATTTCCCGTATCCGCTCCTTTCGGATTATGGCACCGCACCCAAGACCTGCAGCACAGGCAGGCGGCGGCGGGCAAAGGTGTCCCAACGGTCGGCAAGTTCGGCCTTGTGCCGTTGCGCCGTCGTGATCGGCTTGCCATCGCGCAGCACACGCTGCCCGGCGGTCTCCAGCGTTTCAAAAGCGTGAAGCGCGGGATCGGCGCCGGCGGACAAACCGGCCAGAAACAGCTTTTCCACCCGGTCGATGGCGACGCCGCCACCGGTCACAGGGCTGGCCAGGGCGGGCATACGGTCATTGGCCACGGCATCCGCCAGAAGCAGCGCGTTCAACCGGCCGCAGCTTTCGCGCCGTTGCGCTAACCCGTCCGCCGGCAGGGCCGGGGCCACCAGATCCAGTGCCTTCAGAACCGCCAGCGCCTCCGGCCCCTGTTGCGCCAACGGCGCCAGCAATTCATCCTCCCGCTGCGGACCCGACAGCAACGCCGTCAGGATGGCGTGGGCCGCATCGAACGGCACCTCCATCGGCCGGGTGGCCGGAGTGGCGCGCCGTGGCAGGTCGCGCGGGTGGCCAAGGGCTGCCCAGGACCGCGCCGTCACCGGCCATGTCCCCCCACCCGCCCGGATGAACAGGTCACGGCGAAACGAGCGGTTGGTCAGGAAGTCGCGCAGCAATTCGGCAAAGTCCGGGTCATCCGCCGCTGCGCTCCCCCCGGCGGTAAGGATGGCCTCCCGCAGTGCCTCTTCCTCCCACCGGTCCGCCGCCCGTCCCTGCGCCGCCAGGCGCAATCCGGCGGGCGCCAACGCCTGGGCCAGATCGGTGAAATAGGTGGGGTGCCAGCTCTCATTGAAATATTCATGGGCCAGATAATCCACGGGTCGGTCCAACAGCGCGTCCAGACGGGTGGCCACGGTGGGATTGATCCGGAAATACCCGGCCTCCTGCGCCCGCAGCCGCTGTGCCAGCGCCAGGGAGCCGCCGATACGGTCCGCCAGGCCCCCCTGCCCCCGCCGCGCGCCCGCCAGCATCAGTTCACGCAGCGGCAGATATTGCGCCCAGCCCGGCAGGACATTGTAGCCCAGATAGACCAGCCCACCCGGCTTCAGATGCCGGTCCAGGAAGGCCACGATCTCCGCCCGCTGCTGCGGCCCCACCCAGGACCAGACGCCGTGCAGGGCCACGATGTCGAAGGCCGGAAGGTCGGTGGCCGCATAATCGGCAAAACCAAGCGTGCTGACCGACAGGTTGGTCAGGCCGGCACCCTCGGCCAGCCCGCGCGCATGCGCGACATGATCGGGGTTGATGTCGTTGCCCCAGAAACGCGCCTGCGGATTGGCGGCCGCCAGCAGCGCCAGGCTGAACCCCTGCCCGAAGCCCAGTTCACAATAATCGAACGGCAGCCCCGGCCGGATGGGCGAGCGCTGCCCCAGGGCGTCAGCCATGGGCCAGGGCTGCAGCTCCGCATGGAAGCCGTAAGTATAGCCGATCTCCGTCACATAGCCGTCGGTCCAACCCCGCATGGTCCCCTTCCCTGCCCCACCCGAACCCTGTTTTCATGGCATGAAGCCTTGAACTCGGCTATGGAAAGCCCCGGCCCTTCGACAGGAAACAGGCATGCGCTACGGAAAGCTGGAAGTCATCTGCGGACCCATGTTCTCGGGCAAGTCCACGGAGATCCTGAAGCGCGCCATTTGGTACACGCACGGCACCGGCTCCCACATCATGCTGCTGAAGCCGGCCTTCGATGTGCGCTATGCGGAGAACCGCGTCGTCAACCATGATGGTATCGGCTTCGATGCCATCCCTATCACGCGCATGCCCACCGTGCCGGACAGCATCAAGGCCGTCTTCATCGACGAGGTGCAGTTCTGCGTGGAACCGCATTATCACGGCGATCTGGTGGAGGATGTGCGCACCCTGCTGCACCGGGGTATCGATGTCGCCGTGTCGGGCCTGGACATGGATTGGCGCGGCCGCGCCTTTTCCGTGACCGCCACGCTGGCCGCCATGGCGGATGGTCTGTGGAAGCTGAAATCCCGCTGTGCCGTTTGCGGACACGAGGCCCATAAGAGCTTCAAGAAGCACCGTAACGACCGGACCGTCGAACTGGGCCAAGCCGACCTGTACGAACCCCGCTGTAACCTGCATTGGCATGACCATAGCGAGGCGCCGGGCCGGGAACTGTCATTGGATTTGTGATAAGCGCACTGGTGAACCACGCCACGATGCGCTATCCCGCCCAGCAGCAAACGACTTTCAGGAACGAGTGAGCAAATGAGCAAGTGCCCCTGCGATAGCGGTCGTGAATTCGATGCCTGCTGCGGCCCCTATCTGGCCCGCACTGAACCGGCCCCGACGCCGGAAGCGCTGATGCGGTCACGCTACACCGCCTTCGCCAAGCAGGACGTGAAGTACCTGGGCGAAACCCTGCTGCCCGGCACGCAGGATGATTTCGACGCGGAGCAGGTCACCGAATGGGCGTCCAAAAGCATCTGGACCGGCCTGGAAGTACGCTCCACCGCCGATGGCCAGACGCCTGACGAGGCCTATGTCGAGTTCGTGGCCAAGTTCACCATGGACGGCAAGGACCTGATCCATCATGAAACCGGCCGCTTCAAGAGCCAGGATGGCCGCTGGTGGTATGTGGACGGCGTCATGGGCCAGCGTCCCCGAACCGTGGTGAAGGTCGGCCGCAACGATCCCTGCACCTGTGGGTCAGGCAAGAAGTTCAAGAAGTGCTGCGGCGCCTGATAGGCGTCACCTATCATCGCCATCCGATCAATCGATTTCCCTGTCGTCGTCCTTCCTGTCATCCTGTTGCCGGTGGTGATTGAGCAACATGGAAAGCCGTGGTTCTTGCTGAAAGAACCATGGCTGGAGGAAGGACGATGCAGCGCAAATCCCTGGAAAAGCTGATTCAGTCGCTGCGCCTGCACGGCGCGGGTCTTTCGGCGGAAAATGGCCGTTTGGTCATTGAAGGTTCAGCGCCAGCGGATATCTTGATGCAAGCGCACCGCCACCGCAGAGCCTTGGCGGCGATGGTGCGTGTCCGTTCCTGACCGGGGCGGGCCTTGCCCCCCTGTCAGAGTATGGCCTGAAGTGATCTCCCATAGCCCCTCCCCCGCCCTGCCCGCCGGACATCCGCCTGTGAAGGCGCCGAAGATCGGCGTGTTGCTGATCAATCTGGGCACACCAGAGGCAACCGATTATTGGTCGATGCGCCGCTACCTGTCGGAATTCCTGTCCGACCGGCGCGTGGTGGAGGTGCCGCAGGCCATCTGGCAACCCATCCTGCAGGGCATCATCCTGACCTTCCGGCCCCAAAAAAGCGGCCATGCCTATGCCGGCATCTGGAACCGGGAACTGAATGAAAGCCCCCTGAAGACTTTCACCCGTGCCCAGGCCGACGGGCTGCGCGCCGCGCTGACACATACCCATGACGACAGGGTCATCGTAGAATGGGGCATGCGCTATGGCCATCCATCCACGGCCAAGGGCATCGACAGCCTGCTGGCACAGGGATGCGAGCGTATCCTGCTGTTCCCGCTTTATCCGCAATACAGCGCCACCACCACGGCCACGGCCTGCGATCAGGCCTTCCGCCACCTGATGACGTTGCGCCGGCAGCCGGCCATCCGGACCGTCCCTACCTATCATGACGATCCCGCCTATATCACGGCGCTGGCCGCCGGCGTTTCCCGCCACCTGGACAGCCTGTCCTGGAAGCCGGATCGGATCATCGCCTCCTTCCACGGCCTGCCCAAGATGTACCTTGAAAAGGGCGACCCCTATCATTGCTACTGCCTGAAGACAGCCCGCCTGCTGCGGGAAAAGCTTGGCATGGATGCGACGACCCTGACCCATGCCTTTCAGTCGCGTTTCGGACGGACGGAATGGCTGCAGCCTTACCTGGAACCGATGGTCAAGGCACTGCCGGGACAGGGGGTGAAGAAGCTGGCCATCCTGGCACCCGCCTTTGTCAGCGACTGTGTGGAGACGCTGGAAGAGGTGAACCAGGGTATCCGGGAGACTTTCCTTACCGCTGGGGGGACTGACTTCACCTATATCCCGTGCCTGAACGACCATCCCGACCATACCGGCCTTTTGCGCGCCATTGTGGAACGGGAACTGTCCGGCTGGATCTGATCCATCCTTACCCCCTGGGGGCATAATCATCCCGCTTTGGTCCCCAAGGTTTGTTGACCCGCGCCCTTGTTAACTCTACGCTTACCAAGATGGTGGCTGCCGACAAGGGGCACGGGTGCGGCGCGCGGGCACGCTTTTACTGGCGGTGTTATTTCCGTTCCTGTCGGCGGGGGCGGAGCCGACGCCGTTAAAGCTGGTGACCGGCAGCGATTACGCCCCTTATGTCGATGATACATTACCCGGCGGCGGCCCTGTCACAAGGCTGGTGCGGGAAATATTCACTACGGCCGGTATAACCGCCGATATCAGTGTCGAACCATGGCGACGCGGGTACGAAGGACTGCTGGCCCATCGTTTCGATGCCACCTTCCCCTATATCCGCACCGAACAACGGGCACGCGAGGTGTTGTTCTCCGACCCCATCACCATCGTCCGTCAGCATCTGGTGGTTGCCATCGGAAATGAACGGGCCGCCATGGCGACAGGCTGGATGAAGGGAAGGCGGGTTTGTGCGGCCGTGGGATACGGCCTGCCAGCATGGCTGAACCTGCTGATCCAACAAGGGGATGTGCAACGCGTGACGCCGACGCAGCAGCGGAGCTGCCTGTCGATGATCATTGCCGATCGTGCGGATTTTATGGTGGAGGATGACCGCATCGCCGACGCACGCCGCGCGACGGTGTCAGAGCGGGAAAAGCTGGTGACCGTGCCCGGCCCCGCCGCCAGTGAATCCAGCCTGCATCTGATCGTTGCCCGCGACAATCCCCGTGGCCGGGAGATATTGGACATCTTCAATCGCGGTCTGGCCAAGATGCGGGCCAATGGATCACTGCCGGAAACGATAACGGGAAGGCCCCCGTCGTAACCATTGCCCCGGGGCCGGGCAGCGCCTATTTTGTGGCTTCATCATTTGTGGACTTACGCCATGGACCTGATCATTGGCCCCGATGGTGCCATTACCCTGACGGCAGAGATGCTGGAACATCTGGGGTTGAAGCCGGGCGACCGTCTATCGGCGGTACTGGCGGCGGGCCACCGGGTGGAACTGGCCCCGCCTGCACGGGCACCGGGCGAGAAATTGCTGAAAAGCATGCTGGGTCGCACAGCGAAGGGCTGAACCCGGACAAAAAGAAAGCCCATGTGTTGGCATCCATGGGCTTTTAAAGTTCTCTGGAGAGCGGAAGCGCTACATCCTTACCGCCTGGGGGCGGGCCGGCTCCGGACGGGTAACCAGATACAGGGCCACCAGTGCCATGGCCCCGATGCCACCGCCCGCCAGCCAGGGATGATTGCCCGCCATAAACAGAAGCAGACCGGAACCCAGGCTTAATCCACCCAACGCCGCCAGTTTGCCCCGCCGTGCGATCGCCCCTTGTTCGATGAACAGGCGCAACGGCGGCCCCAGCCGTGGATGCTTCAACAACCACTCAGCCCGATGATCGCCAAGCCGCAGCAGGCACCAGACGGACAGCAGCAGAAACACGGTGGTCGGCATCAGCGGCACGACAACACCGATCAAGCCCAGCAACAGGAACAGGCTGGCGCCCAGTCGGTAGAGACCGCGCGTCAGGGCAGGGGGCAATGCGTGGCGATGTTTCACGTTCATCCTCCGGACGGCAATTGCGACGTCGCAATCACGGCCAAAATCAGGCTGAAATCACGGTATCGCTCTGGGTTTCTGCGGTACAATTGATTGTTCGGATGGTTATGATTGGCGCGACCTATTGCGCACCTGCGAGAGAGCGCCCATGAATCTGCGTGACCTGCGCTATGTGATCGCCGTTGACGATCACCGGCATTTTGGCCGGGCCGCGGAGGCCTGCCATGTCAGCCAACCCACCTTGTCGGGGCAAATCCGCAAGCTGGAGGAGATGCTGGGCATCACCCTGTTCGAACGGACCAACAAGTCCGTGATCCCCACGCCGGCCGCGGAACAAATCCTGCCGCTGGCGCGGGCGGCCGTGGAAAAGGCCGACGCCATCACGGCCTTGGCGCAGGGCTGGCGCGATCCTTTGGCCGGTTCCTTACGTCTTGGGGTCATCCCGACCCTGGGCCCCTATCTGATCCCACGCATCCTGGGTCCGCTGAAACGCGATTATCCCAAGCTGGACCTCGTGCTGTGGGAAGATATCACCGACAATCTGCTGGCCCGGCTGCGCCGACATGAACTGGACGCCGTGCTTCTGGCCACGATTGTGGAGGATGACGACATTCCCAGCCTGCCGCTATTTGACGAACCGTTCCTGCTGGTCCTGCCGGAAGGCAATCCCCTGGCGGCACTGCCGATGATCGGCGATGAAGATTTGTCGAAGGTTGAGATGCTGGTGCTGGCCGATGGCCATTGTCTGCGCGACCAGGCGCTGGCGGCCTGCCATCAAACCGGTGCCGGTCGCGCCGATCTGCGGGCGACCAGCCTGGAAATGCTGCTGAACATGGTGGCGGCGGGGTACGGCTGCACCCTGGCCCCCGCCCTGGTGGTGGCGGGGCGGACGGCGCCGGTCCCCGGCACGGTCGCGCGGCCGCTGGCTCCCGGATCGGCCGGGCGCACCGTGCGCCTGGCCTTCCGGGAGACCTTTCCCCGCCGGCAAGCGGTGGAGGCGGTGGCCGAAACAATCCGATCCTTACGGCTCGGGGGCGGTTAACCCGCCCTCACCTTCCGGATCCATTCGACAATCTCATCGGGATTCACCCCATGTCCAAAGACACGGACAAAATCCCCATCCCGGTTCATCAGATAGATGAAGGCGGAATGATCCATCAGATAGTCGACCGTGCCCGCTTCCTCCGCCGATATTTTCTTGTAATAGGCGCGGTAGGATCGGGCGGCCCCGGCAATCTGATCCGGCGTGCCGGTCAGACCACGGATTGATGGGTGGAACAGGGCCACGTAATCGGCCATCTGCGTCACCGTATCCCGCTCGGGATCGATGGTGACGAACAGGGCCTGGGTGTCGGCCAGTTCTTCCGGCGATAGCTGATCCAGGGCCTGCGCGATCAATTGCAGGTCGGTGGGACAGATATCGGGGCAGAAACTGTACCCGAAATAGACCAGCGAAAGTTTGCCTTTCAGGATGTCCTGCGTGACCGCCTGCCCCGTATGGTCGGTCAGGGAGAAGGGGCCGCCAATCGCGGCGCGCCCCTGTCCCTGTTCCGCCTTCTGCGGCGATAGGTGATCGGCAATCAGGACGACGGAACCCAGCAGGGCGGCGGTCGCCAGCACAGCCAGGCCGGTCCAGAATGTCCGGCGCTTCATCGAGCCACTGCCGGCTTAGTGCTGGTGGCCGGCATGGTCGCCATGGCTTCCATGGTCCTGCCCCTGCATCGGCCCCATGGCACCCGGCCCCTGCACAGGCACGGTTACCGCCACCTCTCCCGCCTTTTCAAAGGTCAAGGTCAGGGGGAAGCTGTCCCCCTGCTTCAGCGGCGCCTTCAACCCCATCAGCATGATATGCAGACCGCCGGGCTTCAGTTCCGTCGGCGTTCCGGCATTGACGGCGATCCCGCCCTCGACGGGCCGCATCCTGGCCACGCCACCTTCCATCAGGTGGGCATGCAGTTCGGCCTTGTCGGCCACCGGGCTGCTGGCACCAACCAGCTTGTCGGCGCCGGCATCGATGTTCAAGGTCAGGAAGGCGGCACCCGCCTTGGCCTGCGGTGCGGAAGCGCGGGAGAAGGGGTTGGAAACGCTGATCTCCGCCTGAGCGGCACCGGCCAGCAGCAGGCTGGCCGCAGCAGAAATCAAAAGGGTACGGGCGATGTTACGCATGATGGATGTCCCGATGGATATGGATTGGGGGGGGCAGAAGGGCAGGGGGCATTACATGCCCGGCGGCCCGCGCGCGCCCAATCCCGTAATCCACAGCCCGACCCGTGGGATCAGCGCATCGACGATATCGGCCGCGACAATGCCCCACCGCCATGGCAGCGGCAGCATGGCCGGTTCCACCGGAACCGACAAGGCCGGCAGCAATCCGAAGGGACAGGCCGCCAGATGCTCAAAACCAGCAGTATTCGTGCTGATATCACCCCGGCGTGGTTCCGCCACACGGCAGATGGTCAGGGACAATTCCCCACGCCGCAGCGCCTGCGCATCCGGCATATAGCCGCGCGGCAGCAAGGCGACGAACAGCAGTACCGGCAACAGCATCCGCGCCGCCCAGCCCCGCCACCCGCCCTGTCGCATGATCATGGCGCCATCCATGCCCCATGCGATGCCATGTCAGGGGGCGCCTGTCCATTGCTCTGTTGTCGCAAGGCCAAGCGTCGTGATGCCATCGGTCGGGAATTTCGACCGGTGGCATCAATGCAACCGCGCCCCGGCAGGGGGACAGGTCAGTTCGGGCACACGGGCCGAAGACAGGTCATAACCGCCATCCAGCAACAGGCGGGCATAGCCGGTCAGGGCATCACCCGCCACCTCCGCCGCCTGCCAGGGCAGCCAGGCGGACAGGACCCGCTCCACGGCCATCCCTTCACCGCCCTGGATGGATTGTATGGTACTCAGCAACTCCGCCTCGTCATCCGTCAACCGGGTGCAGGCGGGACAGCCCAGGGCCGGTGGATGACGGGAAGCGACCGCGAAGATGCGCATCAGACGGTCGATGCTGAGAGGTGCCAGCGGCGCCCCCGCCGACACGAAGACATCCCGCAACAGCAAGGCCGGACACCGCCCCTGCCGCGCACAGGTCGCCCAGTAGCGCAGCCCCCACAAGGCCAGGCGCGCGGCCGGATACAACGCCACGAAGGGCATGTTGGCCGCGATGGTCTGTCGGCTTCCACGGATCGGTGTACGGTGATCGGTCTGCATGCTGTTACCCTCGGCTGGGATGCGACGTCGCAACAGTATCGCTATTGATAATCATTCTCAATAGATCATTCGGCAGTTGCCAGCATGGCCGGTGCCCGTCATCCTGAACCCACCAACCAGTCAGGCTTCCCATGGGTACCGTGATCCTCACCCGTCTGGCGGCGCCCTTCGGCATGTGGGAAACCCACGCGCCCGAACCGTTGGACCATACGCCCGACAGCATGGTGGAACTGCGCGATCAATGGCGGGAATGCGGGGGTGGGAAGGCTGTTCCCCGCGCCCTGGATTTCACACCGGTGGCACTGCGTCGTCTGGCGGGAGATCTGGCCCTGGTCGATCTGCGCCCGGGCGTCGATCAGGCCCGCTATCTCTGGGCGGGCCCCAACCTGGTGCAACTGTTCGGCAGCCCCCTGACTGGCCGCCTTCTGTCGCAATGCTATAGCGGCCAGACGCTACGCGAAGTGCGCGACGCCTATCGCCGCATGCTGTCCATGGGCGGCCCGGTTTTCAGTGACCGGCGCTTTCGGATTTTCAGCGAAAAGCTGGGTTATCACCGGCTGCTTCTGCCTTTGCTTGACGATCACGATGAAATCGGATTCGCCATGCTGATGATTCTGCCCAAGGGGGGACTCCGCTCCGCCATTGAATGGCGGGGGCTGGAAATGGAGCTGGATCTGATCAATGCCCTGCGCGTCGAGGACCGCTGACCCCGATCCTTACGGCCTGGGGGCTCCCCCAAAAGGTAAGGGAATCGGGTCATCCTTACTCCCTGGGGGCATGAAGCCCACCCTTTGATCCTTACGCCACGGGGGCACCTTTCCTTACGGCTCGGGGGCATGTAAGGCGCAGATTGCCGTACGCGACTCCAGGATGGCAAAAAAGGACCGAGCGTAGAGAACGCGAGTCTCCTTACTTCCCGGGGGATCATCACCCTTACATCCTGGGGGAGGGCTTTCGGGAACACCCGATGCCCCCAAGCCGTAAGGTTTCCCCCAAACGGTAAGGAATGCCGAGCATGCTGATCATCTGGAGTCGCTGATCCCCCGACCTGTAAGGAATAGCCACCGCGAGTCGGAGGGGGATGAGGACGGCGCGCCTATCAATATCCCTGTCATCCTCACACAAAATCCTGTCCTGATTTTGTTCCAAGATTCTTACTAAAGATTCATAGAAGCGAAGAGCCGCGGATTCCCTGGGGTTTTCAGCGATATTCCTTACAGGTCGGGGGAGGGTATCCGTACATCCTGGGGGCGTTTGGCACACGCCCCAGGGCGTAAGACTTGCCCCCATCCCGTAAGGGCGGATGATTCCCTGTGGAAAACGCCTTTCCTTACTTGCCTTCGCTGTAAGGAAGGGACTAGCTTGCCGGCACGGAACAGGGGAACCATCATGCCGCCAAGCCGCCGCAAGACCAGCAGTGCCCAGCCGGCGCGCGATGAGGCATTGGCGGCTATCGTACCCTATGTCCCGACGGCGGGCGATACCGGCGTTGTCATCGACGTGGAGGGCAGCCTTGTCGATGCCACCCGGCCGGACAATCTCCCCGCCCTGGACCGGGCCGGACAGACGGCGCGGGTCGCGGCCGCCACCTTTGAACGCGACGGTTACAAGCACCTGATCAAGGCGGCGGAGGCGGTCTATTCCTACCCGGCCAACGGATCGCGCCTGTCGCTGCCGGCGCAGAAGATGCTGAACTTCATGATCCATCTGGCCGGCAGCCAGAATTTCGCCAACAAGCTCTACCGCCTGCCCAAGAAGGTCGTCCGTGGCAACCACAAGGGCAATGAGCGTATTTTCGACGCGCTGAAGGAGATCTACGAAAGCTCCCTGGTCGTCATCGGGCCGTTCCGCGGGCGTCGCAGCCGGGCGGAACTGCGCATCCTCTCCTCCTATGTCCGGCCCGAGGACGAGGTGGAGATCGACAGTGCCGATATCCATTTCCAGTTCACCGACGCCTTCCTGGAACTGCAACGGTCTTCCCAGCTCTGGGCCCGGCTGTCGGGGCCGGCCATGGTGAAGGTCACCAGCACCTATGCCCTGAAGCTCTATGAGATCGGGATGCAGCGATACCAGATGGATCACCCGTCACTGACCCTGGATATCGAGACGCTGCGCAAGTTGCTGAACGTGCCGGAGGGGGCCTACAAGGATTTCGGCATCCTGCGCACCCGGACCATCGACCGCGCCATGGCGGAGGTGAACCAACTGGCGCCCTTCCGTGTCGACATGCCGGAAGAGAAGATGAAGCGCAAAGGCCGGAAGATCGAGGAGGTGACCCTCGATTTCCATGCCAAGGACGAGGATGAGGCCGCCGACACCTTTCTGGAACGTGAGCGTCATTCGACCGGACGCAAGACCCGGCGGGAAGGCGGGGAGGGGGCCCGTCCGGTCATCGCCGCCGCCGCCCGGTCGCTGCCCGAACCCGAGCCGCCATTGCCCGACGCTGATGACGCCGAGGCCCTGTGGGCCGCTGCCCGCCACGCCCTGGGCCAGAAGCAGGTGCCGGCCCCGCTGTTGCGCGACCTGTCCGTCGTGGGGATCGAGGAGACGGCGCGGGGCACACGCAAGCTGGTCC
>NZ_JAGOGJ010000160.1 GCF_017996735.1 Niveispirillum sp. | reverse complement strand
CCTATGGCCCGTTCCAGTTGGGCAAGCTGGAGCCGGGGGCGGTGGAGGAAGTGCCGCGCCGTGTCATGCGCGACCAGATGCCGGACTTTTTCCCGGCGGAGGAGGAACCGGCCCCCGCCGATGCCGCCGCCAAGCCGGTCCCCGGCGCCGCACCGCGCATGCGCTATGACCGGCTGCCCAAGGCCATGGCGGCATCCGCCCCCTCCAGTGCCACCAAGGGCAAGCCCAAGCCGTCCGCCGCCAAGGCGCGCGACAATGTGGAGCGCGCGCTGGGCGGTGGACGCAAACCGTCGGCCCCTTTGGCGCCGAAGCGGACGGCCGCACCGACGCGGCTGGAATCAGAAGTGCCCAAGGCCGCCCGGCGTGGGGCGGGTGAGCAGTTGAGCGAGAGCGCGCGCCGCGCCGTCGCCAAGCTGGACCGGGTCCTGGCCGGTGCCGACATCCCCGATGATGACGCGCCCCGCCGTTCGGCCAAGCCTGCGCAAAAGCGTGCCGCCCCGGTCGCCGCGAAGCCCGCATCCGCAAAACCTGCATCCCCGGCCAAGCCCGCCAAGGGTGGTGCGCCCAGGACCCCGAAGGCTGGAGCGCCGCGTGCGGATCGTCGCCGGTAAGCATCGCGGCCGGCGTCTGGAGGCACCGACGGGGCGCGACGTGCGGCCCACCAGCGACCGGACCCGCCAATCCCTGTTCAACATCCTGGCGCATGGCGCCTGGATGGCGGACGGGTCGGAGGCGCTGGCCGGGGCGGATGTGCTGGACGCTTTCTGCGGGACGGGCGCCCTGGCGCTGGAGGCGCTGTCCCATGGCGCGGCGCGGGCGGCCTTCCTGGATAAGGCGCGGTCGTCACTGGACATGGCGCGCCGCAATGCCGAGATGCTGGGGGAGGCGGCGCAGTGCCGCTTCATCCTGGGTGAAGCTTCCAAGCCACCACCGGCACCCTTTGCCGCTACCCTGGCCTTTCTGGACCCGCCCTATGGTCAGGACCTGTCACCGCCGGCGCTGACTGGGCTGTCACGTGCCGGCTGGCTGGCACCGGGTGCGCTTGTCTGCGTGGAGGTGGGGGCGGACGATGTGTTCGTACCGCCGGCCGGCTTCGAACGGCTGGATGAACGGGACTACAGCCAGGCCCGCATCCATTTCCTGCGGCATATGGGCTGATCAGGCCGCGACAATGGTGGGTGCGGCCACTTCCACCCGGTTGCGGCCATTCTTCTTGGCATCATAGAGCGCCTGGTCGGCGTGGTTCAGCGCCTCTTCCAGGTTCAGGGCCGTCGTGTCCGTCATCGAGGTGGCCAGACCGATGGACACGGTGACATGGCCGTGCGGGCTGCCCGTATGCCGGATGCCCAGGGCAGCGACTTCGGTGCGCACCCGCTCCGCCACGATCCGGGCACCGGACAGGTCGGTCTCCGTCAGCAGCACCGCGAACTCTTCCCCGCCGATGCGGGCGACAAGGTCGCCGCCACGGGTCACGGCGCGCGCCACGGCCTGTGCCACCGACCGCAGGGTGGCGTCGCCGGCGCTGTGGCCATAGGTGTCGTTGAAGGATTTGAACAGGTCGATATCAATCATCAGGACCGCCGCCTCCAACGCTGTGCGCGCCGACTTGGCCTCCTCCCGCCGCAGGATATCATCGAACAAGCGGCGGTTGGCGATGCCGGTCAGGGCGTCGGTTGTCGCCATGCGCTCCAGCGTGGCGTTGGCCAGCGCCAATGCCTGCTGCGCGCGGGCGCGCCGGCCCGATTCCCGATGGAACAACACGATAAGGGCGATGATGCCCAGGATCAGAACGGCGGTTGTGACGCCGATCGTCCAGGCCTTGGCCCGCCAATGGGTCCAGATCTGGCTCAGAGACTGCGTCATCTGCACCCGCATGGTGGACCCTTCCACGGCGGTGGAGACGATCAGCCGGTCGCCGCCGATGCTGGCCGGCTCCACATAAATGGCCTGCGGCTTGCCGCCCGCCGCCGCGACCAGCGGGTCCTGTCGCAGGTCGCGGCCGATCGCATCCGGGTCGGCCGGCTTGCGCGCCATTACGATACCGTGGTCGAGCAGCAGCGACAGGCTGGCCCCCGGTTCCAGGGACAGGTCGGTCAGCAGCCCGTCGAAATAGGAAAGCAGCATGGAGGCGACAACCATGCCCCGGAATGAGCCGTCCGGATTGTTCAGCCGCATCGACAGCACGACCACCGGATCGCCCGACGTGGCCGAGACCAGCGGGCCGCTGACCAGCATGGCGTCGTCGTCATGGTCCCGGTGGTAGGAGAAATAGGGGCGCCAGCCCCGGCTTTGCCCCTTGATGTCATTATGTCCGGATTCGGCCGTGATGATCCCGTTGGCATCCGTGACGAACAGAACCCCCAGCGCCTTGGGCGCGGCGGTATGGGAGAACAGGACCGTATCGTGCAGATCCGCCGGAAGCCGGTCGAAGGCGTCGGACTGGACCGTTTCCCGCAGCGACGAGAGCACGAAGCGGAACAGGTCGATATGGCGGGATATGTCGCGAGCGATGGCGTTGGTCAGGTTGACCGCCGCCTCTTCCGCCTGGGTCCGTGCATTGCCCCGATCCTGGTAGAGCTGGGCGGAGATGATCACGGCCAGGGCCATGGCCATGATGATGCCGAGCCAAAGACCCAACCACCCGGCGCCATGGCGTCGCAGGCGGGAGGGGGCGGCATGATCAAGGGCCGGATCGGAAGAAAACGGGTCGCTCATGGCACCAGCATACAGGCCCGCAACCCCCGGTGCAGTGCAGCGGACTAATACCGGTGGATAGGGTGTGGCGTCAGAACAGGCTGCCCTGGGGTGCCGCCAGGGCCTTGCGCGGGGGGCGTGCGGGTTTGGCCGGCGCCGCCGGTGCCGGCATGTCGCCGATAATGGCTGGCAGGTTCCCGTCCTGGAAGGCGATGGTCACGCGCTGCCCGTCGGACAGCCCAGTGGCCCTGGTCACCGGCTGCCCGTCCGCATCGCTGACTAATGCGAAGCCGCGTGACAGGACCCCGCGGTAGGATACGCTTTCCAGCAGCCGGCCCAATTGGGCCAGCCGTTCCCCCTTGGCCGACAGCCCCGCCAGATGGGCACGGTCCAGGCGGGTCGGCAGATCGGCCAGCCGGGCGGCGCCGTCGGCAAGGGACCGTTTCAGCGACCGGTCTGACAGGCGGTCGGCGATGCGGTGGTAGCGACCTTCCGACAGGCGCAAGGCCCCGTCCAGGCCGGTGCGCAGGGCCCGGGCCGCCCCGTCCAGCCGGGTGGCGGCCAGGCGCAGCACCTCACGCGGGTGGCGCAGCTTCAGGCCAAGCTGACGCACGGCCGTCCGCCGCCGCTCGATATCGGAGCGCAGGCCCAGGATCAGCCGCTCCCCCCGGTCGTCCAGGCGCTGGCTCAGACCGTTCAGCAGGCTTTGCGGATCGCCCAGCCCCCTTGCCAGACCCTGGACATAGGTGCGGCGCTGATCCAGCGCGCGGGTCATGGCCCGGTGCAGGCGGCGTTCATCGTCCAGCACCTGATCCAGCAGTTCGGCCCGCACCGGCACCGCCATTTCCGCCGCCGCCGTCGGCGTGGGCGCGCGGCGGTCGGAGGCGAAGTCGATCAGGGTCGTGTCGGTCTCATGCCCCACGGCGGAGATCAGCGGGATACGGCTGTCGGCGGCCGCCCGCACCACGATCTCTTCATTGAAGGCCATCAGGTCTTCCAGGCTACCGCCGCCCCGTGCCACGATGATCAGGTCGGGGCGCGGCACGGACCCACCCGGCGCCAGGCTGTTGAAACCATGGATGGCGCGGGCCACCTGCTGTGCCGCGCCTTCGCCCTGTACCGCGACGGGCCAGAGCAGGACATGACGCGGGAAACGGTCGGCCAGACGGTGCAGGATATCGCGGATCACGGCGCCGGTCGGGCTGGTCACCACCCCGATGACGCGCGGCAGGAAGGGCAGGGGCTTCTTGCGCTCCGGATTGAACAATCCCTCGGCCGCCAGCCGCTTTTTCCGCTCATCCAGCATTTTCAGCAGGGCGCCTTCGCCCGCCAGTTCCATGCTGTCGATGACCAGTTGGTACTGGCTGCGGCCGGGATAGGTCGTCAGCTTGCCGGTACAGACCACCTCCATCCCGTCTTCGGGCCGCACGGAGAGGCGGGCCACCGTGCCCTTCCAGCAAACGGCCTCGATCACGGCCGCGTCATCCTTCAGGCGCAGATAGAGATGGCCCGACGAATGCCGTTTGGGCTGACTGATCTCCCCCCGCACCCGGACATAGCCGAACGCATCCTCGACCGTCCGCTTCACGGAACGGGCCAGATCGCTGACCGTCTGTTCGGGCAGGTTGGTGCCGGGGCGGGTGGGGACGGGATCGGAGAAGAAATCGCTCATGATGCCCCCATGATAGACGGACGCGCCCCTGGGCGGCAATGTGCATGGCGTGTGTCCCATCATCCGCCTTTGAGGCCCGCTTGATCCCGCTTCTGTCCGATCCCGCCTGCTGGGCTCTGTTTGCCCTGTCGCTGGCGGCGGCCACCCTGCTGCCCGGCGGGTCGGAGGCGGCGCTGATTGCCCTGCTGGTTGCCGGCGATCATCCGGCCTGGGCGCTGGTCCTGGTGGCGACGGCGGGCAATGTGCTGGGGGCCGTCATCAACTGGCTTCTGGGTCGCGCCGTGCGGCATCTGGTCGGCCGCCGCTGGTTCCCCGTCACGGCAGCGCAACTGGCGCGCGCAGAGGCGGTCTTCACCCGTTACGGGGCCTGGACGTTGCTGTTTTCCTGGCTGCCGGTCATCGGCGACCCGCTGACCGTGGCAGCCGGCACGCTGGGCCTGCGCCTGCCGCCCTTCCTGCTGCTGGTCACCATTGGCAAGGCGGCCCGCTATGCCGTGCTGGCCTGGGTTACGCTCGGGCTGCTGGGTTGAACCGGCGCAACCTTACCCCGCCACCTCTTCCGTCCATACCTTGAACCCCGCCAGGGTATTGGCCCCGAACGTGTGCGTCAGCGGCACGTCGGCGGCGTCGCGGCCGGTGGCGATCAGGATGCGGCCGATGCGCGGCTGGTTGTTGCGTGGGTCGAACACATGCCAGCGCCCGCCCAGATACACCTCCATCCAGGCGGCGAAATCCATCTCCGCATAGGGTGGGGGCTGACCGATATCGCTGATATAGCCGGTGCAGTAGCGGGCCGGGATGTTCATGGCCCGGCAGAAGGCCACGGCCAGATGCGCATAGTCCCGGCAGACGCCACGGCGTTCCGCATAGGCTTCCGACGCGGTGCGGGTGGGGCGTGAATGCTCATAGCCGAAGCGGATATGATTATGCACAAAATCGCAGATGGCCTGTACCCGGCCCCAGCCCAGAGGCGTGGCGCCGAACAGACGCCAGGCTTCCGCCGACAGATTGTCCGTCTCGCAATACCGGCTGGGCAGCAGATAGAGCAGCGTTTCGGCCGGCAGGTCCTGTACCGCATGCTGTATCGCGGAGAAGTCGGCGGGATCGGGCAGCCCGTCATCGCGGATGACAGTATCGGTGCCCAGCACCAGCCGCCCCGCCGGGGCCAGCAGGCGCGAACACCAGTTGCCGAAACTGTCGCGATAGGATGTGACGGGCACGGCCGGATGGGTGATCAGGTGATCGGGCCGTTCCAATTGCGCCACACGCGAATAATGCACGTTCAGCATGACGATCATGGCTGTGTCGTGCGGAAAATCATAGGTCAACTGGCAACCCAGATGGATGCGCGGCATACCGCTCTCCGTGGTCCGTGGTGTCTGCCGGACAAGCGGAACCGTTCCCCCTTGCTGTCTTGATGACCGTTTCCCGTTTTTCGGGGCACGGTGACCGCGCCCGACCCGACCAGGGACGCACTCCCATGCTACGCCCTATGTTGCATTGCGGCGATGGAGAAAACGACTCCGGCCGGGGAAATCGTCGGTGGTGACGCTGTGTTTCGGCTATCTGGGGTAAAGGTTGCTGTTTTGTTCGTATGGTGTAGAATCCTTCCCCAGCAGGAAGAAAGGGCCACCCGATGGCGCTGAATATCAAATCCCCGGAGGCGGAAAAGGACGTTCGCCGCCTGGCCGAACTGACGGGTGAAAGCCTGACGGAGGCCATGCACAAAGCCGTTCGTGAGCGGCTCGAGCGGCTGTCGGCGGAAGATGAAAGCGCCAAAACCGCAAGGTGGGCCGAGATCACGCCCTCATTAAGGAAATACAGTCCGCGCCCGTCCTGGACCCGCGCTCTCCGGACGCGATCATCGGGTACAATGATCAAGGGTCGTTCGATTGAACGCGCCGATCATTGTCGATAGCTCTGCGTTGATGGCCATTCTTCTGACAGAGCCGGATGCCGAAACCTATATGACCGCCATGGCTGTGGCCCCCGCTCTTGCCATGTCAGCAGTTAATATGGTCGAGACGCAGACGATCATCTTGCGACGTCTAGGGCAGCCGATGGTGGAGCGTTTCAACCGATTGATGGCGCTCTACCCGGTGGCTGTTCATTCGTTTGGCGCCGCTCAAATGGCGATGGCGTTTGAGGCATATCGTCAGTATGGCAAGGGAAATGGCCATGCGGCCCAATTGAATCTCTGTGACTGTGCCGCCTATGCGCTGGCCCGTACCCTGAATGCCCCCCTGCTGTTCAAGGGCAAAGATTTCATCCATACCGACATCGTCGCGGCGCTGCCCCTGCTGGTGCCCGAGGCGGGAGTAAGCCAATGATTGCGAAATTGTCCGGGTTGCTGGACAGCACGGGCCTGGATTGGGCCATCATCGATGTGAACGGGGTCGGGTATCTGATCTCCGCCTCCACCCGAACCCTGCGCCGGCTGGGCAGCACAGGCAACACTGTCTCCGTCCATACCGAGATGTGGGTATCGGAGGACAAGATGGCGCTTTATGGCTTCGCCGACATCTCGGAGCGGGACTGGTTCCGCCTGCTGACAACCGTGCAGGGTGTGGGCGCGCGCGTGGCGCTGAACATCCTGTCGGTGCTGGCGCCCGACCGGCTGACATCCGCCATTGCCGCGCAGGACAAGACGACCCTGTGCGAGGCCGATGGCGTGGGGCCGAAACTGGCTGCCCGAATTTTGAACGAATTGAAGGATAAGGTGGCTACGCTCGCTACCAGCCCGGTGGCGGCCACACAGGTTCAAGGTACGGCGGCACAACCCGCCGTCAGTACGGCAGTCGGGGATGCGGTGTCAGCGCTGGTCAATCTCGGATATAAGCGGATCGAGGCGTTCACCGCCGTGAACAAGGCCGCCCAGAGCCTGGGGGCGGAGGCTGACGTCTCGGCCCTGATCCGTGCCGGCCTGAAGGAATTGAGCCAGTGAGCCGCAAGCCCAAGCCGGAAGCGGCCGCCCCTAAGCCTGAGCGCATGGTGGAACAGGACCGGATCGGCGGCGATGCCAGTGCCGAGAGTTCCATCCGCCCGTTGTCGCTGGGTGAATTCATCGGCCAGAAACAGGTGCGGGAAAACCTGGCCCTGTTCATCCAGGCGGCGAAGGGCCGGGGCGAGGCGCTGGACCATGTGCTGCTGTTCGGGCCGCCGGGCCTGGGCAAGACGACCTTGGCCCAGATCGTGGCCAAGGAACTCAACGTGGGCTTTCGCGCCACCTCTGGCCCGGTCATCGCGCGGGCCGGCGATCTGGCGGCGCTGCTGACCAACTTGCAGCCCCATGATGTGTTGTTCATCGATGAAATCCACCGCCTGTCGCCGGCGGTGGAGGAAATCCTCTACCCGGCCATGGAGGATTTCCAGCTTGATCTGATCATCGGGGAGGGACCGGCGGCGCGCAGCGTGCGCATCGACCTGCCGCCCTTCACCCTGGTGGGTGCCACCACGCGGTCGGGCCTGATCACCCGCCCGCTGCGGGAACGTTTCGGCATTCCGCTGCGCATGCAATTTTATGAGCCGGAGGAACTGCAACTGATCGTCAGCCGGGGTGCGCGCATCCTGGGTGTCGAGATGACGGATGAAGGGGCGCTGGAAGTGGCCCGCCGGTCCCGCGGAACCCCGCGTGTCGCGGGCCGGCTGCTGCGCCGGGTGCGTGACATCTGTGGCGTGCAGGGGCTGGACGTGGTGGATGCCAGGGCCGCCGACCGGGCGCTGACCCGGCTGGAGGTGGACCGGCTGGGCTTCGATGCCATGGACCGGCGCTACCTGTCCTGCATCGCCGACCATTATGGCGGCGGGCCGGTGGGCGTGGACACGCTGGGCGCGGCGTTGGGTGAACAGCGCGACGTGCTGGAAGAAACCATTGAGCCCTATCTGATCCAACAAGGGTTGTTGCAGCGCACACCGCGCGGGCGCATGTTGACCGACACGGGCTACCGCTATCTGGGCCTGCCGGTTCCGGCCACGCCGGCGCGGCAACTGGACCTCTTGGGCGGAACGCCCACGGTGGGCAAGGGGAGTGCGCCGGTGGGCGACCTGTTCGACGGGGATGACGATGCCTGACGGGGTGACGCCATCGGCAGGATGGTGGGAAGGCATCACGCATGTCTTCCCCACCCGCGTCTATTACGAGGACACGGACGCCGGCGGCATCGTCTATCACGCGAATTACCTGCGTTTTGCTGAACGGGCGCGCAACGAGATGCTGCGCCTTGCCGGCTTCCCCCATGCCGCCATGGTGGCTGAAACGGGTGTGGCGCTGGCGGTACGGCATTGCGAAATCGATTTTCGGCAACCCGCCCGTCTCGATGACGCGCTTGAAGTCGTGACGCGGATTGTCGATATCGGCGCCGCGACATTGGATATCGAACAGGATGTACGCCGCGCCTCGGGTCTGGCCTGGGGTGGGGTGGAGGCTTCGACGGGGCCGGCACCGCTGGCTCGGCTGGCCTTGCGCCTGGCGTGCATCAATGCGCAGGGGCGGCCCGTCCGCCTGCCGGCCGCGTTGCGGTCGGTTTTGGTCAATGTTTTGTCAAAAGGTCAGGACTGAACCCGATGTTTCCCACCCTTCTGCAAGCTGCCGCCCTGGGCGGCGCCGCGCCGGCCCATGAATTGACGGCGCTGGGCCTGTTCCTGCAGGCCGATTTTGTCGTGAAGCTGGTGATGCTGGGTCTGCTGGCGGCATCGGTCTGGACCTGGGCCATCATCTTCAACAAGGTGACCAAGCTGCGCCGCATGAAGGCCGCCGCCGCCGATTTTGAGGAACAGTTCTGGTCGGGCGGGTCGCTGGACCAACTCTATGATCAGGTGGCGCAGGCCCCGGCCGATCCGTTCTCCGCCGTCTTCGCCGCCGGCATGCGCGAATGGCGCCACGCCAATGAACGGGGCCTGTCCTCGTCCGGGGCCATGCGCGCCAATCTGATGCAACGCATGGAACGCGTCATGTCGGTGACGGTGGGGCGCGAGATGGCGGACACCGAACGCTATATGACGGTGCTGGCCTCGGTCGGTTCGGCCGGCCCGTTCGTCGGCCTGTTCGGTACCGTCTGGGGTATCATGGGTGCCTTCACCAATATTGCGGCGCAGCAGAACACGTCGCTGGCGGTGGTGGCACCGGGTATCGCGGAGGCGCTGTTCGCCACCGCCATCGGTCTGGTCGCCGCCATTCCGGCTGTGCTGGCCTACAACTATTTCTCATCGGAGATCGGCCGCTTCGGCGACCGGCTCGACTCATTTGTGACAGAATTCTCCGCGATCCTGCAGCGTCATCTGGAAGAGCGGGGCTGAAATGGGGGCGAGCCTTCCCGGCAAGCAGTCCGGTCGCGGACGGCGGCGTGGCCGCCGTGCCGCCATGTCGGACATCAATGTGACGCCGTTCGTCGACGTCATGCTGGTGCTGCTGATCGTGTTCATGGTGGCGGCTCCGCTGCTGACCGCCGGCATCCCCGTCAATCTGCCCAAGGGCGCGGCCCAGGCATTGAAGTCGGAAGATGATCCGCTTTGGGTGACGGTGACGGCTGATGGCCGCATTTCGTTCAAGGACAAGAAGGTCTTCGACAACGAGATGTTCTCCCTGGCCGAACTGGCGCCGCGCCTGGCCGTGATCGCCGAGCAGGCACCCGACCGCAAGGTGCTCGTGCGCGGTGACCGCGAAGCCACCTATGCCAGCATTGTCGATGTGTTGAGCGAGGCGCGCCGCGCCGGCCTGTCGGAGGCCAAGCTGGTCATCGAATCCGACGGTCGCGGTACACGGTAAGGGCGGAAACCAACGCATCATGCGGACCACCCTGATCCTTTCCGGCATCCTGCATCTGGCGCTGATCATCCTGGCGCTGATCGGCCTGCCGCACCTGATCAAGAAGCGGGAGGTGATCCAGCTTCAGGAGGTGCCGGTCGAGGTGGTGGAGGTCGGACCCATGACCATCGCCAAGCTGGCCCAGCCGAACCCCAAGCCGCTGCCCCCGCCGCCCAAACCCACTCCGCCGAAGCCGGAACCGCCCCCGCCGCCGCAGCAGGCCAAGGAAGCCCCGCCCCCGCCGCCGGAAGTGAAGGTGCCCGAGCCGCCCAAGCAGGTGGCCGAGAAGCCGCCCGAGCCGGAGCCGCCCAAGCCTGAACCGAAACCGGAGCCAAAGCCGGAACCCAAGCCCGAGCCGCCGAAGAAGGAAGAGCCCAAGCCGGAACCTCCCAAAAAGGAGGAACCCAAGCCCAAACCGCCGGAGCCGAAGAAGGAAGAGCCCAAGCCGAAGCCGGAGCCCAAGAAAGAGGAGCCGAAGCCCAAGCCGCCGGAAAAGACGCTGGACAGCGTTCTGAAGAACGTCGCCAAGCTGAAGACCGATACGCCGCCTTCCAAGGACCCGCCGATGGAAAATGCGCAGCCGCCGCAGCCATTGGCCGCCAAGACAGGTGAACGGCTGAGCATCAGCGAAGAGGACGCGCTGCGCCGCCAGATCCGCAATTGCTGGAACGTGCCGGTGGGGGCGAAGGGCGTGGAAAATATGCAGGCCGAGATTAGGGTCTTGTTCGACGGCAATCTGCGCGTCACAGATGTGCAGTATGTGTCGGGCACCGGTAATCCCAATACCGACCCGCATTTCCGGGCCTTCGTGGAATCCGCCTTACGGGCGCCGCTTTTGCCTGGATGTAATACGTTGAACATCCCGCGCGACAAGTACGGGGACAAAGGCTCCATCCTGATGAAGTTCAGCCCGAAGGATATGTTCTGATGCAAGCCAACGCTCTTTTCTCCACGGGCGGCTGGCGGGTCGTCGGCCGCTTCATCGCCCTGGTGGCGATTGTGCTGGCCGCCGGCTTCGCCGCACCTGCCCGCGCCGAACTTGAGATCGACATCACGTCAGGCAATCCGCAGCCGATTCCTATCGCCATCACCAATTTTGCCGGCGACAATCCCAATGCCTCGCAGATCGGCCAGAATATCGCCGGCGTGATCTCGGCCAACCTGGAGCGGTCGGGTCTGTTCCGCCCGCTGGAGCCGGCCAAGTTCGTGCAGACGCCGGACAGCCTGAAGACGGGCGTTCGTTTTGCCGACTGGCGCCTGATCCAGGCCCAGGGCCTGGTGACCGGTACGGTCAGCCAGTCGCCCGATGGCCGCACCCGCATTGAATTCCGCCTGTTCGACGTGACGGCGGGCCAGCAGGTGACGGGTCTGGCCTATACGGTGCAGGCCGATGGCTGGCGGCGAGTCGCCCATATCATCTCCGACGCGATCTATAAGCGCGTCACGGGTGAGGAAGGCTATTTCGATACCCGCATCGTCTATATCGCCGAGTCAGGCCCTGCGTTGCAGCGCGTCAAGCAACTGGCGATCATGGATCAGGATGGACAGAACCACCGGTTCCTGACCGATGGCCGTGTTCTGGTGCTGACCCCGCGTTTCTCGCCCAGTACCCAGGAAATCACATATCTGAGCTACTTCAACAACAGGCCTCGCGTCTATCTCTTCAATATCGACACGGGCCGTCAGGAAGTGCTGGGTGATTTTCCCGGTATGACTTTTGCCCCGCGTTTCTCCCCCGATGGTAATAAGGTGATCATGTCGCTGGCCACGTCCGGCAACAGCGATATCTACACGCTCGATCTGCGGACGCGCCGTCAGACACAGTTGACGAACCATCCCGGCATCGACACCTCCCCGTCCTACTCGCCCGATGGCAGTAAAGTTGTCTTCGAAAGCGACCGTGGCGGTACGCAGCAACTGTACACGATGAATGCCGATGGTAGTGATGTGAAGCGCATTACTTTCGGTCAGGGCCGTTATGGTACCCCCGTCTGGTCACCCCGGGGTGACCTTATTGCGTTCACACGCCTGGCTGGTGATAAATTCTATATCGGTGTCATTCGGCCGGATGGCTCGGGTGAGCGACTTTTGACAGAGGCCTACCACGTCGAAGGGCCTACCTGGGCGCCAAATGGCCGAGTGCTAATGTTCTTCAAGGAACGGCCTTCTGGACAGGCAGGCAAACAGCGTCAAGCCAAGCTATACTCAATCGACTTGACAGGGTTCAATGAACGGCAGGTCTTAACGCCTACCGATGCTTCGGATCCCGCATGGTCGCCCTTGATTCCGTGAGTGCGTCACCCTATTTTCGCAACGCAAGAACAGCGCTCAAATCCGCCTGTCCTGAAGATCGCTTTAATGCGGCGGCTGGCTGTGGTTAACGCTGTTCCGTGGGGCAAACACGCACTTCAACCTTAAACTCCAGTTCCACCTAGGGGGTCTCTCAAATGCGCTTCAAGATCATCAGCCTCGTTGCGGTCGCCCTGCTGGCCACCGCCTGCTCCAGCAAGCCGGAACAGACCGCGACCGCCACCACCGCTGGCACCGCCGCTCCGGCCCCGGCCGCTCCGGCCAAGCCCTCGGGCCCGGTCCCGGGCTCCGCTGAAGACTTCATCGTCAATGTCGGCGATCGCGTCTTCTTCGGCTTCGACAAGTTCGACCTGACCCCGGAAGCCACCGCTACCCTGGATCGTCAGGCCGCCTGGCTGAAGCAGTACAAGGCCGTGACCATCACCATCGAAGGTCATGCCGACGAGCGCGGCACCCGCGAGTACAACCT
>NZ_JAGOGJ010000260.1 GCF_017996735.1 Niveispirillum sp. | reverse complement strand
GACGCCATCGCCGCATGGAACCGCCGCGCCGAGGCCCAGCCATGACCCATTCCGACACCGATCCGGCGGTCAATCCGGAGCCTCGCCTCCCTGTCAACTCCCCCGGCTTAACGGCTGGGGGTTTTTCTCCGGTGGCGGCGCTGTTTGTCGAGACCGGCGGTTCATACTGGGGCCTGCCCGACGTAGACCCGTGGGACGAAACCCGTGACGCCCGCCAGTATGCCGGTCCGTGGCCGGTCGTCGCGCATCCGCCCTGCCAGCGGTGGGGCAAGTTCTGGGCCGGTCAGCCGCTGTGGATTGCCCGCACGGGCGAGCGCAAGGCAAAGGGTGACGACGTCGGTTGCTTCGCCGCTGCGCTGTCTGCCGTCCAGGAATGGGGCGGGGTTCTGGAGCATCCCGAAGGCAGTCATGCATGGGCGCACTTCGGGCTGAACAAGCCGCCCCGCAGTGGTGGATGGGTCAGGGCTGACGACTACGGCTGGACGTGCTGCGTCGAGCAGGGGCAATACGGCCACTACGCGCGCAAGCCGACATGGCTGCTGGTCTATGGGTTGCAACGCAATGAATTGCCCGAACTGCGCTGGGGCAAGTCCGAACCCACGTTCCCGCAATGGGCCATCGACCGCTACGGCCTGGCCAAGTGCAAGCGCGCCGGGGAACTGGCGTTCAAGGGTGGTGGCAAGGACAGCCATCACCGCATCGGAACCCCGCCCGAATTCCGCGACTTGTTGCTTGCCATCGCGAGGTCGGCCGCATGACCCCAGCCGAAGCCATCCGCCGCTGCGCCACGGTCGCGGAGTGCCATGCGCTGCGGGCCAGCCTGGGCGAGATGGACAGTGCGACATACATGGCGCTGTTGATGCGGATCGAGGCGTTGAGGAAGAAAGAGGGGGCCTAAGCCCCCTCGATCAGATCGGCGGTTCGTCGTCTTCCTCGACGGGTGGTGCTGGTAGTTCGTCAGCCTTGGCCGCCAGTTGCTTCAGTTCATCCATGATGACCGTCGCGCTGGGCCGCATTTGCGGGTTGGCCTTGAACCATGCGCGGAACGCCTCGGCCCCACCCTTTGCGGCTTCGCGCGCAAGAGCTTGGTGCTTCTCGTCAATGACCGGCGGTTCGTCATCTGCGGCCCGCGCCAAAACCTTGACCTTGTGAGGTGCCCGGTTCTGCTTGGTCATCGTCAGCATGAACACCTTTTCGGCATCAATGTCTGACAGATGGCTGATCCTGATTCCGCCGACTTCAAGGCCGCCCCACTTCACCTTGGGGTCACGGTAGAGCGTCATGCTGCGCCCGATATAGGCCCGCGCGTCCGGCCCCCATGCTTGCACCAGAACGCGGCTCATGGACTTGCAGGGGCGATACACCTTCACATCGCCTTTGATGTGGATCGAGACAGGCTGTTCAGTGCCGCCTTGGATCGACACGTCGCTGATCGTGATCGTGCGGGGTCCGCCGATAAGGTCATCGGCGTTCCACTGGTCGCTCTTGGGTTGGATAACTTGCGTCATATCCTTCATGCTTCTTCTCCAATGTGCATTTCTTGTTCGACCACCCTCTCGGTCTGGGCATACCCATGCGCCTTCACGTTGTGGTCATAGGCCGTGACGGCGATCTCAAGCTTGTCTTCAAATTCCGTCGCGGCGCTGATGATGGCCGCCTGCATTTCATCATCAGCAAACACGCGGGAAACGAACATCGGCAACCCGCCGCTGTAGCTGATGAAGTCCACCCAATCGCGGCCAGTCACCAGCAAGCCGGTCTGGATTTGCAAGGCATATTCGTCTGGCACTTCGCCGGTCGCGATGGCCTGCACCTGAAACTTCTGGCGGCGGCTCTTGATTTCGATCAGTCCGTCCTCACCCACCAGCCCATCCGGGCTATACCCCAGCGTGAAGCCCCACTGGTCATTCGTCACAAAGCCGACTTCCTCGACCGGCGCATACCGCTTGGCATACAGGTCACGCGCCCGAATCTCGTCTTCCCAGCCACGCAGCATCTCGTCGCCGATGTAGGACGGCTCAACATAGCCGCTGATGCGCTGGGCCGCCAATTCCCAAAGGTGCGCGCGGCTCTTGTCATTGGCCGCCATCTTCAAGGTTGGCGTCAGGATCAGCTTCATCTCTGATGCCGTCAGAAGACCGCGCCGGGCGTTGTGCCACTCCTCGCTGCCTTGGATCAGGTCGGTGTGATAGGTTATTGCCATGTCCGCCTCGCGTTGCTACAGTGTGGTAACAGTAACAAGGCGTGGGCACAATGGCAAGAGACAAATTCATCAAGGTCAGGGTTGAGTCGCAGCAACTTGAGGACTGGAACCGCGCAGCCGCAATGGCTGGCATGACGCTATCGGATGCACTCAGGGCCGGGGCTGTCCAAGTGCTATCGCGACAGCTTCATTCCCTGATCGCGCAATCCCTGCCCGCCCGCCCTGACGCCGGACAGCAGCAAGAAACTTGACCTGCGCGTCTGTCGGCTGGCCTATGGCTGACTTGCATTCAAGGGCCACAAACACGCCATCCGGCGCTATGGCAATGATGTCGCTGGACCCGACGCATAGGCCGAAGCGGATGGGCCTGCCGGATCGGTCGGGCAGGACGCCTGTATTCTGGCGCCACGCCAAACAACCAGCCGCCGACAGCGCGATCAGGCAGGCGTTAACGATGTGGCTTTCGGATTGACGCTGCGCTTTGCGATCACCAGACATTGCTTTTCCTCTCTGATTACAATCCGCACGTCGTCAACCGTGAAGCCCTGCACCCGGCACCACGCCTTAGCCTCGGCCCTGCCTTCGTCGCTGGCATCGGTTGCGAAGATGACCCAGCCCTCGGTGATCATGATGCCCGCTTGGCGAGACGTGCCGTCATCACATGCGCCGCCCAGCCTTCCGGGTTTTTCATGCCCTTCTGTCTGCCCAAGGCAATCAGCGCGTCGAGGCTCTTAGCCAGTGCCTGCGGCGGTGGGGGCCTGCGACCCGATGTCACTTCCGCCAACTCCCCTTCCACCTCGTCAACCATCCTGGACGCCACAGGGTAGACGAACCCGCAGGCGGGGCACACAGGCGCTGGACGATGGCAGTGGTAGCACTCCGCGCACTGGCGCACCGGCAGGGCTTTCTCTGTGTCGCTGTCGCGCTTCTCGCGGCCCTGCAGGGTCCATTCGCGTGGATCATCTGGCAGGCCGTGGCGGTCTACGTTGCCCGCGTGGTCAAAGATCAATGCAGGTTCGTCTTTCTTGCGCAGCACCCGACCCCATTTCTGAAGCTGAAGCGATAGCGACTTGGTCGGGCTAAGGTCCGACATGCTTTCCACCGTCACGTCCATCTGCGCCGCGCTGGCGAGGTCGAACCCGAACGTGAGCAGCTGACAGTTCGCCAACACCAACAATTCCCGCCGCGCGAACCGCCGCACCAATGCCGACCGCT
>NZ_JAGOGJ010000037.1 GCF_017996735.1 Niveispirillum sp. | reverse complement strand
GGAGGGGGAGGGCTGGGTGGAGGTCTTCGCCATCGGCTACCGCACCGCCGCCGGCCTGGCTTTCGCGCGGGCCGGTCTCGCGCCGGCCCTGGCCATCCTGGACCGGGGCGATGGGGTGGCGCGCGACCGCGCCCTGCCGCGCCTGTCGGCCCTGCTGCTGGGCATGCGTATCGACCTGCTGCGCCGGGCGGGGCAGGTGGCGGCGGCCCGTGCCCTGGTCGATGCCAGCGGCTTTGCCATCGATGGCGCGCATTGTGTCCGGTCCGGCCTGATCCAGCGGCTGGAAGCGGTGGAGACCGGGTTGACGCTGGCGTCCCTGGCCCTGGCGGAGGGGCGGGCCGACAGGGCGCTGGACCTGCTGGTTCCGCTGGAGGTGCCGGCGCGGGCAGGGGGCTTCGACCGGGGTGTGGCGCGCCTGCTGCTGCTGCGGGCGCTGGCGCTGGCGGCACTGGACCGGCTGGCCGAGGCGGTGCCCGACCTGCGCCAGCTTCTGTCGCTGACGCGGGAGGAGGGGGCGCGGCAATTGTTCGTGGACCAGGGCGCCCCCGTCATCGGCCTGTTGCGGCAACTGGTGGCCCAGGTGGGGGCGGCGGGACTGGCGCGGGCCAACCTGGACTGGATCGCCGATCTGCTGGTGGCGCTGGGCGACCATGATGGCGCCGGTGAGCGCAGCCTGCCGGCCCTGCTGCTGACCCCGCGGGAGCGGGAGATATTGCAGGCGCTGGCCGGTGGCGGGTCCAACAAGATCATCGCCCGCCGGCTGGACATGACCGACAATGCCGTGAAGTTCCATCTGAAGAACATCTTCCGCAAGCTGGGTGCCAACGACCGCAAGCTGGCGCTGGCCATCGCGGAGCGGCAGGGCCTGCTGGGGTAGCGGCAAGCCGCCCTCCGGCCCGCTACCCAACGCCGTCGCCCACCCTACCCCGGCGCCCTGTCGCCGCCGCCCCTCCCGTTCGCCATCATCGGCGGCAGGAAAGTGCGGCAAGGGAGTGTCCGTGATGCGCATTGGGGTGGATGTCGGGGGAACCAACACCGACGCCGTGATCATTCATGAAGGGCGGGTGATTGCGGCCCTGAAGACGCCGACGACGGACGATGTGGGCACGGGCGTGGTGCTGGCCATCCGGGGCGTTCTGGCCCAGGCCGGCGTGCCGCCTGCCGCCGTCACCCAGGTCACCATCGGCACCACCCATTTCACCAACGCCTTTGTCGAGCGGCGGCGGTTGATGGAGGTGGCGGTGCTGCGCCTGTCGCTGCCGTCCAACACCTCCGTCCGGCCCATGATCGACTGGCCCTCCGATCTGACCGCCGTCATCGGCGACCATATCTACTGGGCCCATGGCGGGTACGAATTCGACGGGCGGGAGATCGCCCCCTTCGACGCGGCGGAGATCGAGGCGGCGGCACGCGACATCCGGCGCAAGGGGCTGCGCCATGTCGCCATCTCCTGCGCCTTCTCCCCCATCAACGATGCCATGGAGCAGCGGGCGGCGGCCATCCTTCGGGACATGATCCCCGGCCTGCACGTGACCCTGTCCAGCGAGGTGGGGCGCATGGGCATCATCGAGCGGGAGAATGCCGCCATCATGAACGCGGCCCTGTCCTCCATGTCGGGCACGGTGGTGGGGGCCTTCCGGTCGGCCCTGCAGAAACTGTCTATAAGCGCCCCGTTCTACATCTCGCAGAATGACGGGACGATCATGGCGGCCGACCATGTGGAACGGTTCCCCGTGCTGACCTTCGCCTCGGGCCTGACCAACTCCATGCGCGGCGCTGCCTGGCTGTCGGGACAGCAGGACGCCATCGTCGTCGACATCGGCGGCACCACCACCGATGTCGGGGTCCTGTCCCATGGTTATCCGCGCGAAACATCGATGGCGATCGATGTTGGCGGGGTCCGGACCAATTTCCGCATGCCCGATCTTCACTCCATCGGCCTGGGCGGCGGCAGCCTTGTGACGCGGCAGGCGGATGGTTCTGTGACTGTCGGACCGCGCAGCGTCGGGTACGACCTGATCACCAAGGGCATGGTCTTCGGTGGAGACATCCTGACGGCCACCGACATCGCGGTGGCGGCCGGGCGCGGCGGCATCGGCGACAGGTCGGCCGTCAACGGTCTGGACCGTGCCCTGGTGGCGCAGGCGGTCGACACGATCCATGCCATGGTCGAGGCCGCCATCGACCGCATGAAGACCAGTGCCACGGCTGTGCCCGTGATCCTGGTGGGCGGCGGCGGGGTGCTGGTGTCACGCCCGCTGTCCGGGGTGTCGGACCTGCATGTGCCCGAGCATGCGGACGTGGCCAATGCCATCGGGGCCGCCATGGCCCAGGTCGGGGGCGAGGCCGACCGCATCCATTTCTATGACCGGGTGGGCCGCGAGGCGGCGCTGGACAATGCCAAGCAGGAAGCGGTGGCCGCCGCTACGGCGGCCGGCGCCGATCCCGCCACGGTGCGGGTGATGGAGGTGGAGGAAACACCCGTCGCCTACATGCCCGGCAATGCCGTGAGGGTCCGGGCCAAGGCCGTCGGCGACCTGGCCGCCATCATCGCCGCCTGATGCCTGTGCGTCGCGAGCCAAGCCGCCGGATGGCAGCGCCCGGCGATTGAGGGGAACAAGGAACAGACCCATGCAGATCACGATCAACGACCTGATCGATTTCACGCGCGGCGCGGCCTTTCTGGGCACGGGCGGCGGCGGCGACCCCTATGTCGGCCGCCTGCTGTTGAAGCAGGAGATGGAGAACGGGCGCACCATCAACATCATCCCCCTGGAACAGGTCGCCGACGAGGCCCAGGTCGTGCCCATTGCCGCCATCGGCGCCCCGTCGGTGATGCTGGAACGCGCGCCGAAGATCGAAGCGCTGGAAAAGGCCCTGTCGGTGCTGGAGGAGAAGCTGGGCCGCAAGGCGGACGCGCTGACCTGTATCGAAAGCGGCGGCATCAACGCGACCCTGCCGCTGATCCTGGCGGCGCGCACGGGCCTGCCCATCGTGGATGCCGACGGCATGGGCCGGGCCTTCCCCGAGTTGCAGATGGTGACCTTCAATATCTATGGCCTGAAGGCGTCGCCCTTCGTCATGACCAATGACCGCTGCGAAGCGGTGACGTTCGACGTGGAAAGCAACCATTTCGCCGAGCAACTGGCCCGGTCCACGGTGATGGCTATGGCGGGGGCGGCCCATCTGGCCATTTATCCCATGTCGGGCCGGCAGCTCAAACAGGCGGGCGTGCCGGGCACGCTGTCGCTGGCGCTTGATATCGGCCGGGCCATCGCGGCCGCGCGGCGGGGGCGGGCCGACCCCGTCCAGGGATTGCTGGATTTCCTGTCCGGCATGACGGAGCCGCGCCACGCTGTGGTACTGGCCGAAGGCAAGGTCGTCGATATCAGCCGGGAAACCCGCGACGGCTTCAATTTCGGCCGCGTGCAGGTGCAGCCCTTCGGCGATGCCGGTGCCCTCCCGGCCGAGATTGTGTTCCGCAACGAATATCTGACCGTCAAGCAGGGGGCGGAATTCCTGGCCATGGTACCGGATCTGGTCTGTGTGCTGGATGCCGAAACGGCTGAACCCATCACCACCGAAACCCTGAAATACGGGGCGCGGGTGAAGGTGGTGGGTGTCAGCGTGCCGCCCGTCATGCGTACCGGCGCGGCCCTGGCCACCTTCGGCCCCCGCGCTTTCGGGATCGACAGCGATTATCGGCCGCTGGAGGGGCTGGTGCCGGGGTGACCACCCCGGCCGGCGCTACCCGATTTCGCGCCGGCCGCTACCCTCCCCCCGCTTTGACGGCCTGATGCGGTCTTCGGGAGGATGAACACCAAGACAAATCAAATGAATGGGGATGCAACATGGGACGGGTACATCATCGACATGCGGCCCTGCGCCGCGCCTTCATCGTCTCCACGGCCGCCATGGCCCTGGCGGCACCGGTATCGGCGCAGGAGGGGCTGGCGCTGGAAGAAATCATCGTGACGGCGCAGAAACGGGCGGAAAAGCTGCAGGAGGTGCCGGTATCGGTCACCGCCTTCTCCGCCGCGACCATCGAGGATGCGGGCATCAAGACGGCGGAGGATTTCCTGGCGCTGACGCCCAATATCCGCATGGTCCAGTCCTTCACGGTGGGCAACAGTTTCGTCACGGTGCGCGGGATCTCCCAGATCAACAATAACGACCCGTCCGTGGCCGTGGTGGTCGATGGGGTGCCGCAATCCAATCAGAAGCAACTGGCCCAGCAATTCTTCGATATTGAACGGATCGAGGTGTTGAAGGGGCCGCAGGGCGCGCTTTACGGGCGCAATTCCATCGGCGGCGCCATCAACATCATCACCCGCCAGCCGAAGGACCGGATGGAGGGATCGGCAGAGATCGGTTACGGCAGCGGCGATACCTGGAGCGCCACCGCCGCCGTTGGCGGGCCTGTCGTCCAGGACAAGCTGCTGTTCCGCGCCGCCGCCTCCTACCAGGACAGCGACGGTCTGATCACCAATACGTTCCTGGACCGGAAGGCCGATTTTTTCCAGGACAAGACCGGGCGCCTGCAGGCCACCTGGATGGCCACGGAAAACCTGTCGGTCGATGCCCGCGCGTCGGTATCGCGCACCGAAGGCGGGGCCGTCCTGTACAGCCAGTTCGGCACCACGGGCCTGTCGAACGCCACCTATATCAAGCCGCAGGAGAATGTGCTGGGCGAGAGCCAGCGCGACATGGATGACCTGTCGCTGAAGATCGACTGGAACCTGGGTGCGGCCACGCTGACCGCCATCACCGCCTATAGCAGCGTGAAGGAAAGTTATCGCGGCGACCTGGATTTCTCCTCCGCCCAGGTGGTGGGACAGGGGCAGGATCTGGACGTGTCCATGCTGAGCCAGGAACTGCGCCTGACATCGCCCAACGACCAGCCCTTCCGCTGGATCGCCGGCGCCTATTATCTGCATACGGAGCGTGACCTGACCACGACGGTCTTCGCCGATACCAACAGCACGATCGCCGGGTTCGCACCGCTTTTCGTGTTCGGTGACGAAAGCAACGACAATGACGCCTACGCCCTGTTCGGGCAGGGGGCATTCGATGTGACGGAGAAGCTGGAACTGTCGGGCGCCCTGCGCTTGGACAGCGACCAGCGCGAACAGACCGACCTGCTGCGCAACAACGCCGTGCGGGAACGGACCTTCCGGAAATGGCAGCCCAAGGTCACCGCCAAGTATAAATGGACCGATGCGGTCATGACCTATGCCACCTTCTCCACCGGCTTCCGGTCGGGCGGGTTCAACGCGCCGACGGTCAATCCCGCCATCTTCGCCAAGGAGACGACCAGCAATTACGAGGCGGGGTTCAAGGCCACGATGGCGGATGGGCGCTTGGTGCTGAATGGCTCCGCCTTCCACACCAAGCTGAGGAACGCCCAGATCTTCAAGGTCGACCTGACGGCCGGCGCGCAGATCATCGACAATGTCCGCCGCGCCAACCTGACCGGCCTGGAGCTGGAGGCGCAGGCCCGGCTGGCCAAGGGTTGGGATCTGTTCGGCGGCGTGGGCCTGACCGATAGCGACATCAAGGATTTCGACGGATCGGCCGCCTATCGCGGCAATCAGTTGCCCAGCAACACAAAACTCACCCTCAATGCCGGCAGCCAGTATAGTTTCGACATCACCGACCAGATGGAAGGGCTGTTGCGCATCGATGTCGATCACCGGGGCAAGCAATATTACCATGCCGACAATATCGATTATCGGCGCGCCGTCACACTGATCGATCTGCGGGCCGGGTTGAACTATCAGGGCTGGTCATTGACCGCCTATGTCAAGAACCTGACCGACAAGCAGTATTTCAGCGAATATACCGATGCGTACTGGTCCGGTTCCGCCACCGGGCAGGATCTGGGGCAGCTTTCCCGCCCCCGGACCTATGGGGTCAACGCCAAGGTCCGCTTCTGACCACCGTCCCTCCTGAAGTTCTCCGTTCGGCGAAAGGGGGACTTCAGGAGGCAGGGCCGGATCGCCCGGCACGGCCCAGCAGATAAAGCGGGACGGTCAGGGCCAGGATCACGGCGGCGACGGCCAGCATCCACATTTCCGACAGGGCGATGATCAGGATGCCGAAGGCAAGGCCGGTCAGGGAGACGGCCTGTGCCCGCCGCCGCGCGCCCGTCGATGCGATCGTGCCCGACAGGCGCAGCAGCGACAGGCAGGCATAGACATAAACCAGCACGTTCAAGATGACGGCCATGTTGACCACCATGCTGAACTGTTCACCCAAGGTGCCCGACAGGGTGGCGACGCAGACGACGCTCATCAGCACGGCCGTGACGATCAGGTTGCGCGATGGGGCGCCGTTGCGGTTGATCTTGGACAGGAAGCGGGGAAACAGGCCCAGTTCGGCCGCCGCCTCCGCCGTTTCGGCCCCCACCAGCATCCAGCCCGCGAGCGTCCCCGCCGCCTTCACCATGGCGCAGACGGCCAGGATGCTGCCGGCCACCGGTCCCCAGATCCGGACGGCGACATCGGCGAACGGTGCCGTGGACGCGGCCAGTTCCGACGCCGGCATGACACCGGACAGGGCCGTGCAGGCGACGATATAGGTCACCCCCGCCAGCCCGATGCCGCCCGCCGTGGCCAGCGGCACGTCGCGTTCCGGCCGTCTGACCACGGCGGCCACCACCGCCGCGCTTTCCAGTCCCAGGAAGGCCCAGATGATCAGGCCCAGCGAGGATGAAACGGCTGAAAGATCCGATCCGCCCGTGACGTTCCAGGAAGCGGCGAAGATGTCAGGGTCGAACCAGGCCCAGCCCAGGCCGCCAACCAGCATCACGGGCGCCAGCCCCAGCACCAGCGCCACCCCTTCGAACCGGGCGATCAGCCGGGCGCCCGACAGGTTCACCAGCGTCATCAGCCAGATGATGGCGATGGTGGCGCCGGCCAGGACCGGCGGCACCTTCATGGCCGCGACAAAGGTGCCCAGATAGCCGGTGACGGCCAGTGCGATGGCCACATTGCCGAACCATGTGGAAATCCAGTAGACGAAGGCCGACTGGAAGCCCAGATACCGGCCCAGCGCGTCATGCACATGCGCGATCAGTCCCAGCCCGCCCGGCCGCAGCATCGCCAGGGTCGAACAGACCCAGCCCAGCAGCAGGCAGCCGGCCAGCACCGCGACCCAGCCGACCACCGTGATGGATCCGATGGCGCCCAGGCTGGCGGGCAGCAGGAAGACGCCGGAACCGATCATGTTGCCGGCCACGATGGCGCCGGCTGCGACGGGGCCGATCTTCTGATCGCGGGTTCTCATGCGCCGGACCCGCGCAACAGGATTGTGAAACGGCCTGCCTGCTGCATGCTTGCCCCTCCCCATCGCGCTCGCCCGAGGCCGAACCTTTCGGTGGCCCAACAGGTCGGTGCAGAGAGGCTATTCCCCATTGATCGACTGCTCAATAATATAGTTGCCGATTGGTTAAAATTGGCGGATCAGCCTTCATAGACCCGGTGTCCGAACGGTTCCGTCACGACGGGCCGGTCGCGACGCCAGTTGCGCTCGGCCTTACGCGGAATAGGGGATACGTTTTGCCCTGATATCGGCCAGGATCTCGCGCGCCGCATTGTGGCCCGGCGCGCCCGTGACACCGCCGCCGGGATGCGTGCCGGCGCCGCACTGATACAGGCCCTTGATGGGCGTGCGGTAATCGGCATGGCCCAGCATCGGCCGGGCGGAGAAAATCTGGTTCAGGTCCAGGGCACCATGGAAGATGTCGCCCCCCAGAAGGCCGAAGGTGCGTTCCAGATCCAGCGGGCTGTTGATCTGGCGTCCGATCACCGATGCCTTGAAATTGGGGGCGTGGCGGTTGACCGTTTCGATCATCAGGTCGGCCACTTCCTCGCGATGGTCGTCCCACGACCTGCCGCCGGGCAGTTCCGGACAGACATGCTGGCAGAACAGGCTGGCCACATGCTGCCCCGGCGGGGCCAGCGTGCTGTCCAGGGTGGAGGGGATCAGCACTTCGACGATGGGCTGTCTGGACCAGCCATCGCGTTTGGCATCCATATGGGCCTTGTCCATGTAATCCAGGCTGGGCGCGATGATGATGCCGGCCGTGTGGTGTTCCGCCCTTTCCTTGCCCGGCAGGGAGGTGAAGCTGGGCAGTTCCGACAGGGCCACATTCATGCGGAAGGTGCCCGACCCGCAACGCCAGTTGGTGATGCGATGATGGAATTCCGCAGGTTGTTCGTTGGCGGCCACCAGCTTGCCGAACAACAGCCTGGGGTTCAGGTTGGACACGACCAGACGCCCGCGCACCGCCGTGCCCGTGGCCGTGACGACCCCGACCGCACGCCCCTTCTCGATGATCACTTCCGACACGGCGGCGTCGGTGACGATCTCCACTCCGGCCGCCATGGCGGCCTTGGCCATGGCCTGGGTGATGGCGCCCATGCCGCCGATGGCATGGCCCCACGCCCCCTTCTTGCCATTCACCTCGCCAAATACGTGATGCAGCAGCACATAGGCCGAACCGGGAGTATAGGGGCTGGCGAAATTGCCCACGATACTGTCGAAACCGAACACGGCCTTCACCGGGTCGCTTTCGAACCAGCGGTCCAGGTAATGGCCCGCCGACATGGCGAACAGATCCAGCAATTCGCGTTGAAGGTCCAGGTCCAACTGGCGCATGCGCTGGCCCAGCTTCGCGGTCTTCAGCAGTTCCGGAATGGCCGCGAACAGGCCGCCGCGCACAACATTGGGCGGCGTCTGCAGTACGATGTCGCGCAGCACATCGGCGATGGCGCCGGTCTTCTCCTCGTAATCATGCAGCCGTTCGGCATCGCGGCGGGAGAATTTGGCCACTTCCCGCTGCGTCAGGCCGTTGCCGCCGGTCTTCAGATAGGTCCCGTCATCGAAGGGCAGGAAGTTCGCGATTTCCCGTTCGACGACCTTCAGGCCATGGGCGGCCAGGTCCAGATCGCGGATCACCTTGGGATTCAGCAGCGAGACGGTGTAGGCCGCGACGGAATTGCGGAAACCGGGGACGAATTCCTCCGTCACGGCCGCGCCGCCGACCACGTGCCGGCGTTCCAGGACGGTGACCTTCAGGCCCGCCTTGGCCAGATATGTGGCGCAGACCAGGCCGTTATGGCCACCCCCGATGATCACGACGTCACGCATGAACCCTGCTCCTGTTCCCCGGCAAGGGGCCGGGTCTTGATTGTTCGACTGCTATGATCCACGGCCGGGAAGGGGGCGGCAATGTCGCTGTTCCTTCCGCCGGCCGGCCGGCGGGGATGGGTGCGAAAGGTGGGACATCCCTATTTCATCGGCACGGCCCGGCGGCCCTTCCATCCGGCGGCGGGGGCCTGGGGCAGCCGGCTTTCAGGGATCAGCGAGCGGATGCGCCGGGCAAAGGACCGCAGCGACACCTCGTTCCGGCCCAGCGGGCCGCTGGAATAGGCGCGGCCGGCCATGCCCTGCTGCACCCGTTCAATCAGGGCCTTGTCCTCGATATTGACCTGCCGGTTGATGCGCCAGTTGGCATAGCGCACGGCCTTCATCTCCCGCCGCGCGTCGGGGTGGACATAGGCGATCTCGCGGATCACGCTTTCGGTGGGCGAAGTCGGGATCCATTGCATGAAATCGATCTGGTCCGGATAGATGTCGAACGCCTGGTTGGGCCAGAGCTTGAAATAGGTCCAGAGCCGTTGCCGTTCCGCCGGCAGATGTGACACCGGGGGCAGGTATTTCTGATAGAAGCGTTCGGACAGGTTCTTGGATGGCGGGTCGATCAGATGCCCCCACATCTTGTCGACCCATTCCTTGGCTTCCAGCCCGTAGCCACGGCCGAACAGCCGGGTCAGGCCCGGATGGGCCACCGTGATGTGCAGGCTGTCGGAATAATTGTCGCCGACATTCTTCCAGTTGACCAGCCGTGGCCGCAGGGTGACGCGGCCCAGCGGCACCAGTTCCTCCAGCCGGTAGGGCTCGATCTCGTGCTCGTATGGCTTCATCATTTCCGCCACCGACGGGCCGCCACCATCCTCCAGCCGGATGAAGATGAAACCGTGGTAGATTTCATGCCCGACGGTCAGCAACGGGTAGTCCGCCAACTGGAAATCGGGGAACTCCGCGCGAAAGGGCACGCCCGTCAGGGCGCCTTGCGTGTTGTAGGTCCAGGCATGGTAGGGGCAGACGATACGTTTGCCGCAATTGCCGGCATCTCCGTCCAGCAGCCGCGCGGCGCGGTGGCGGCAGACATTGTGGAAGGCCCGGACCGTGCCATCATGCCCGCGTAGCACCACCACGCTTTCACCCAGGAAATTGAACGTGTGATAATCGCCGACATTCGGGATGTCGTTATTGTGGCAGACGATCTGCCAAGCGTGCCGGAAGATCACGTCCCGTTCGACATCCAGGAAATCGGCATCGCGATAGATCCATCCCGGCAGGCTGACATCATCGTCGGCATCCACCCCCTGTGTGGTCTGGTCGGCAAGGGTCCGGATCGCGTCAGCCATGGGTGCCTCCGTAGGATGGAATGGGATCGGCGGCCGTCACCGCTCTTGTTGAACATTCGTACAAGAGAGCGGTTTTCCTGTCAATCGCCAACTGTGTGGCGACGTTACCTTGCCATTGTTCACGACTGCCAACCCGCCCTTCGACCCGAAGACGCTTTCCGCGCGACAGGCCGGACAGGCGCGTGATAGACAGGTCAGCCGTTCAACAAGGAGAGTTGGAATGGCCGCGCCCACCCGCAAATTTTCCCGCATCCAGCCGGAAATGCGCCGGGAGCATCTGGTTGAGGCGACGCTGCGCTGTCTGGCGGAACATGGCCATGCCGGGGTGTCCGTGCGCAAGATCGCCGCCGCCGCCGACGTCTCCATCGGTCTCATCAACCATTATTATCCCAGCATCGACCAGTTGATCAGCCACGCCTATGAAACCCTGTCGGGCGGCATCGCCAACGGCCTGCTGGAAGCTTCGGAAAGCGGCGTTGGCCCGCGTGACAGCCTGTCTCGCTTCATTCAGGAAAGCTTTGGTCCCGCCGTCCTGAACCCCGACATGCTGGGCGTCTGGGTCGTGTTCTGGAGCATGGTGCGCCATTCGGCTGACATGCAAGCCGTTCAGCAGCGCACCTATGGCCAGTACCGGCAGGTGCTGGAACGTCATCTTGCCGCCCTGGCCCGGGACAACAACCTGACCGACATCAACATCCAGGCCGCCGCGACCGCGCTGAACGCGCTTCTGGACGGGCTGTGGCTGACATGGTGCCTCAATCCCCAGAATTTCAGTGTCGAGGATGGTGTGGCCATGTGCGAAGGGTGGGTCGATGCCTTTGCTGCCGGGGCCTTCCTGCCCCGACTGAAAGTTTGATCGCATCATCATTTCCGCTTGTTGATATTGAACGAACGATCAATAATCCTCCCGTCGCCGCAAACGAGGAGGAAGGGTGGGATGCGCATCGCTCGCCGGAAAAGCCTGCCCCCGTTGCGCTTGACCCGGTGGGATAGGGTAGGGATCATCGATCCATGACCGGCTTCCTGATCCGCCGCCTGTTCCTGGCGTTGGGCGTCGTCCTGGGGGCGACGGTGGCGATCTTCCTGCTGGTCTATGCCATTCCCGGCGATCCCGTGACGGTGGCGCTGGGCCCCCGCGCCACGGCGGAGATGCGTGCGCATTACCGCGTGCTGATGGGGCTGGAGCAGCCGCTGCCCGTACAACTCTGGCGCTTCCTGACCCGTGTGGCGCAGGGCGACCTGGGCACGGATATCTGGAGCGGGCTGCCGGTCACCACCATCCTGTGGGACGCGCTGCCCCATACCGTGGCCCTGGCCTGTGCCGGGCTGGGCACGGCCCTGTTCCTGGGCATTGCGCTGGGGTGCGTGGGTGCGGCGGCGAAGGGCAGCCTTGCCGACCATGTCATCGGCGTGCTGTCGGTCAGTTTTATCGCGCTGCCGCCGTTTCTTGTCGCAATCTACAGTCTTCTGATCTTTGCCGTCACCCTGAACTGGTTTCCCGCCATCGGGGCGGGGGAGGCGGGCAACCTGGGTGCCCGCCTGCATGCCCTTGTCCTGCCGGCCTTTGCCGTGGGGCTGGGCTGGGTCGGCTATATCGCCCGTATCGTGCGGTCATCGCTGATTGAGGTGATGCGGGAAAAGTATATGGAAACAGCCCGCGCCTTCGGCCTGCCGCCCGGCATGATCCTGTCGCGCTATGCCCTGCGGCTGGCGCTGGTGCCCGTGATCTCCATCGTCGGCGTGGGTTTCGGCTCGCTGCTGTCCGGCTCGGTATTCGCCGAGATCATCTTTGCCCGGCCCGGCATCGGCCGTGTCGTCTATGATGCCGTCCTGGCCCGCAACTATCCCGTGGTCAGCGGTGCCGTCGTGGTGACCGCGGGCCTCTACGCCCTTGCCATGCTGGTGACCGATCTGGTCACAGGCCTGCTGGATCATCGCACCCATGCCGCGCTCTGAACCTCCAAGGGCCCGACCATCCCGTTTCCGCCGCCGCTGGCGTGACCCGCTGGGCCTGTTCGGTCTGGTGGTCTGCGCCCTGATTGCGCTGGTCGCGGTCACGGCCGACATCATCAGTCCGCACGACCCCGCCCGCATCGCGGTTGCCCACAGGCTGGAAGGACCCAGCGCCCAGCATTGGCTGGGTACCGACCATCTGGGCCGGGATACCGCCTCGCGCATCATCACCGGAACCGAACGGCCATGGGTGTGGCCCTGCTGTCCATCGGCATCGCCGTGGTTGCGGGCACCCTGATCGGGCTGGTCGCCGGATACGGTCCGCGCTGGCTGGGCATGCTGCTGCTTCTGGTGCTGGACACAATCAGTTCATTACCCATGATCATGTTTGCGCTGGCTGTGCTGACCCTGCTGGGACCCGGATTATGGACCCTGGTCGGTACCATCGCCTTCTTCACGATACCCGGCTATGCAAGGCTGGTGCGGGCGCAGACCCTGGCGCTGCGCGACAGCCCCTTCATCCAGGCGGAACGGTCCATGGGGGCGGGTTTTCCGCGCATCCTTTTCATCCACCTGCTGCCCAATGTCATCGGCCCGCTGCTGGTGGTCATGACCATGGACATTCCCGTCGTCATCGGGCTGGAGGCAGGCTTGAGCTTTCTGGGCATCGGCATCCAGCCGCCGACGCCAAGCTGGGGCTCCATGCTGAATGACGGGTTCGTCTTCATCCGCAATACGCCGTTGCTGGTGGTGTTTTCCGGGCTGCCCATCGTGCTGGCCACGCTTTCCTTCACCTTCCTGGGGGAAGCGCTGCGGGAGCGGCTGGACCCCGCGACGCGGAGAGGGTGATGGCGGACAACGTTCTGGATATCGGCGACCTGCATGTTTCCTATGCCACCGACCGGGGGCCGCTGCGGGTTCTGCGCGGTGTCGGCCTGACGGTGGCCACGGGCGGGATCACGGGGATCGTGGGGGAAAGCGGCTGCGGCAAGTCCACCCTGATCGCCGCCATCCTGGGCCTGTTACCGGGCAACGCCGAAATCGGGGGCGGTTCCATCCGCCTGGATGGACAGGAACTGCTGGGGCTGGACGAGGCGGGGATGCGGCTTCTGCGGGGCAATGGCCTGGCCCTGATATCCCAGAACCCCATGGCGGCGTTCAATCCGGTGCTGACCATCGGCCGCCAGCTTACCGATATCCAGTATCGCCACGCCATCCCCACGGCGCTGAAGCGGCAGCGTATCGTGGACATGTTCGTCCGCGTCGGTATCGTCGATCCGGAACGCCGGCTTGCGGCCTATCCGGGGCAGTTGTCGGGCGGCATGCTGCAACGGGTGGCCATCGCGGCGGCTCTGCTGACACGTCCGCGCCTGCTGATCGCGGACGAGCCGACGACGGCGCTGGATGTGACCCTGGAAGCCCAGATACTGGCCCTGCTGCGGGCACAGCACGGAACCACCATCCTGTTCATCTCCCACCATCTGGGTGCCGTTGCGACGCTGTGCGATCAGGTGGCCGTGATGTATGCGGGAACCGTGGTGGAGACGGGGCCGGTGGCAAAGGTGTTCGCCGATCCGCGCCATCCCTACACGCGCCGTCTGATCGCCGCCGATCCTGGTCATCTGGCCATTGGCGGCGGGTTGCTGCCCACGATCCCCGGCCGCGTGCCCGACCTGACGCAACCGCCATCGGGATGCGTGTTCGCCCCCCCCGCTGCCTGGAGGTGGAGGGGCGATGCCGGACCCTGATGCCGGTCCTGCGCGATGTCGACCCTGGCCGACGCGTCGCCTGCCACCGGGTGTCGCCATGACGGGCCTGCTGGAAATCAACGAGCTTTGTGTGCGTGTCCCGCGTCCTGGTGCGCTGTGGCAGCGTCTGGGCGGGCGCAATCCGCCGCCGCTGGAAATCCTTTGTGGCGTCACCCTGGATCTGGCGGCCGGGGAGACACTGGCACTGGTGGGGGAAAGCGGGTCGGGCAAGACCACGCTGGCCCGCGCCATCATGGGGCTGCAGCCCTTCTGTGCCGGGTCGATCCGTTTCGAACAGGCGGTGCTGACGGGCCGGGGGCGGCGGCGCTGGCACCGGCTGCGCCGGCGCGCGGCGATGATCTTCCAGGACGCCGTCGCTTCGCTCAGCCCGCGCCTGACCGTGGGGCGCCTCGTGACGGAGCCGCTGTCCATCCATGGCCGCCCCATGGGGGACCGGGCGGCAGAGGCGGGGCGGCTGCTCTCCATGGTCGGCCTGTCGCCTGATATGGCGGGGCGTTATCCGCGCGAATTGTCGGGCGGGCAGGCACGGCGCGTCACCGTGGCCCGTGCCCTGGCGATGGAGCCGCGCCTGGTCATCGCCGATGAGCCGACGGCCGGCCTGGACGTATCGGTGCAGGCCGAAATCCTCAATCTGATGACCGGTCTGCAACGGGATCTGGGTGTCGCCTATCTGCTGATCACCCATAATCTGGCCGTGGTGCGCCATGTCAGCCATCGCATGGCGGTCCTGTATCTGGGCCATCTGGTGGAGGTTGGGGCCACCGCCGCCGTGACGGCGCGGCCCCGCCACCCCTATACGGCGGCCCTGCTGGCGTCGGAACCTTCCATCGATCCTGCCCGTCGTCCCGCCGGCCCCGCGCTTGATGGCGAGGTTCCAAGCCTTTTCGACAGGCCGCCGGGCTGCGCCTTCCATACGCGCTGCCGCCGGGCGACCGATCTCTGCCGCACCCTTCAGCCCCAGTTCCTGCCCGTGGATACGGGCCATGTCGTGGCCTGCCACCACCCGCTGGACTAGGGCTGTCTTCGGTTGATCGGAAACAGCCCCGACTTCCGTCAGCATTCGGGGACATTGACGGCCAGGCCGCCCAACGATGTCTCCTTGTAATGCTCGCTCATGTCGGCGCCGGTGCGGCGCATGGTTTCGATGACACGGTCCAGCGATACATGGTGGGAACCGTCGCCCATCATGGCCAGCCGGGAGGCATCCACCGCCTTGATCGCGCCCATGGCATTACGCTCGATGCAGGGAATCTGGACCAGCCCGCCGATCGGATCGCAGGTCAGACCCAGATTATGCTCCATGCCGATCTCGGCCGCGTTCTCGATCTGGGCCGCACTGCCGCCCAGGGCCGCCACCAATGCCCCGGCCGCCATGGAACAGGCGACCCCCACCTCTCCCTGGCAACCGACCTCGGCGGCGGAGATGCTGGCGTTGCGCTTGTACAGCCCGCCGATGGCAGCGGCCGTCAGCAGGAAACGGTGCCGCCCCTCCCGCGTGCCGTTGCAGAACCGGTCATAATAACGCAGCACCGCCGGAACAACGCCCGCCGCCCCGTTGGTGGGGGATGTCACGACCTTGCCGCCGGCCGCATTCTCCTCGTTCACGGCCAGGGCCCACAGGTTGATCCAGTCCAGCACGGACAGCGGATCGGTCAGCATCCGTTCCTGCCGGGCCAGCAGGTCGCGGTGCAGACGCCCCGCCCGGCGTTTCACCTTCAGCCCACCGGGCAGCAACCCGTCCTGGCGGATGCCCCGGTTGATGCAGGCTTCCATCGCCGCCCAGATCGTGTCCAGCCCGGCGCGGACCTCTGTTTCCGTCTGTCTGGCGCATTCATTGGCCAGGATGATGTCGGGGATGGAAAGGCCGGTCGTGGCCGCGATGGAAAGCAGGCCGTCCGCCGTCTCGTAATAATGGGGGGGTGGGGTGGTGCCGTTCCCCGCCTCCTGGTTCAAGCGGGCTTCATCCTCGTCCAGGACGAAACCGCCGCCGATGGAGTAATAGGTGCGGGCCGCGACCAGCGTGCCGTCGGCATCGAAGGCGCGCAGCAGCATGCCGTTGGGATGAAAGGGCAACCGTTCCCCGCCCCGCCATTCGATGTCGCGACCGGGATCAAAAATGATCTCCCGCGTGCCGCCCAGGGGCAGCCGGTGATGGGCCGTCACCCCGGCGACCAGGGTTTCGGCGGCGTCCGGGTCGACATCGGCCGGCTGGTGTCCGGCCAGACCGGTGATCACTGCGCTGTCGGTGGCATGCCCGCGCCCTGTCAGTGCCAGTGAGGCATAGAGCGTGACGATGACCCGGTCGGTATGGTCCAGCCAGCCTGTCCGGGCCAGCCGTGCCGTGAAGCGGAAGGCAGCCGTCATCGGCCCCATTGTATGCGAACTGCTAGGGCCGACGCCGATCTTGAACAGGTCGAAGACGCTGATTGTCATTTGTTTGCGGTGTCCGGCACCGCCGGGCGGTTTTGCCCGGCGGTGGATGTGGGGGGGTGAAAGGGTCAGGCGGCGTCGGTCCGGGGCAGGTACCCGTGAACCGGGCTGTTGGCGGGCCTGTCTTCCATGACGATGGCGGCCACCAGGCTTGCCGTCAGGGCCGACAGGGTCCAGCCAAGATGGCCGTGGCCGGTATTGTAATAGACGCCCGCAAGGCGGCCGCGGCCGACCCGTGGCATCATGTCGGGCATCATCGGGCGCAAACCGGCCCAGGGGACGGTGTCGCGGGTGCAAATGCCGGGGAACAGGGTCCGGCACCACTCGACCAGCGGGGCGATCCGGTCGGCGCGGATATCGCGGTTCTCGCCATTGAACTCCGCCGTTCCGGCAATGCGCAGCCGGTCTTCGCCAAGGCGGCTGCTGACGATCTTCGCGGCATCGTCCAGCAAACTGACCCGTGGCGCGGCGGCGCGGCTTTGCGCGTCGCCCAGATTGACGGTGATCGAATAGCCCTTCACGGGATAGACATTCACCGCATCCCCCAGCAGGGCGGCCAGCCCGCGCGACCCGACGCCGGCACAGATGACCACGGCGTCGAACCGGTCCTGCCGTGTCCCGGTCGGCCCCTCGCTGTCGATCTCTATCTCACGGCCGATGCGGCGCAGGCCTGTGACGCTGGTGGACAGAAGCAGCCGCCCGCCGCGCCGCGTCACCGCCCCCGCCAGACCGGTCGTATATTTATGGATGTCCCCCGTGAAGTCCGACGGGGTGAAGAAACCGCCGGCAAAGCGGCCGTGCAGGGCCGGCTCGATCTCTTTGATCTCCGCCGGCGTCACGGCCCGCCGGTCCAGTCCGCCGGCCAGCAGTAATTCGTTCACCGCCGCCGCGTGGCGAAGCCCGTCCGTGTCGCGATAGACATGCAGGATGCCGCGTCGTTCGATATCGAAATCGATGCCCTCCCGTTCCGCCATATCCAGAAGGTAGCGGCGCGCGGCGACTGCCATGCGCACCGTGGCGATGGTATTCTCGCTGTATTTCGGGATCGCCGTCAGGAACTCCGCGATCCAGCGATACTTGTGCGATGATGGCCAGGGGTTGAACAGCAGCGGCGCATCGGACCGCAGCATCCATTTCAGGCCCTTCAGCACCTGGCCCCAATGGGTCCACACTTCGGCATTGGAGGCCGACAACTGGCCGCCATTGGCGAAGCTGGTCTCCATGGCGGGATAGGCGTGCCGGTCGAACACGGTGACAGAAGCCCCGGCATCCAGAAGCTGATAGGCGGTGGTGACACCGGTAATGCCGGCGCCGATGATGGCGACATGGGTCATGGCTCTCCTTTCCCGCCCGGGGGGCGGGGGTCCATGCCCCATCCGTATCTTTGCCTGAGAGCTTCACCCGCCGCACCTCCTGTGCGGCAGGCTTTCTCCTTCGGCGGGCCGTGGAACCGTCCGGGTTCCCCGTCCACTCTTCGGATGTCGTCGGCCCCATGCGGTTCGGGTGCCTGAGAGATTCCGGGGCGGTTGCTCCTTCGGCGGCGGTCTTTGTGCCGCGCTCTCCCGCATGGGTGTTCCTGTCATCAGGCCTGAACCCGCCCGTCCGGTCAAGCCCGTTCCCGGCACGGGTCCGGCAAGGTCGCGCCATGGCCGCCGGCCCGGTCCGTCACCCCTTCGGGGCTTTCTTGCTATGTAAGAAATCCTGGCCGGGCCGGTCTGGCACCGGGGGTGTGGATATCCTATCAAAGTCCCACCGGTCGGCACGGGGTGCCGTTGCCCTCTGTTGACCGGAAAGGACAGGAGGAAATGACGCTTATGGCTTCCCCCACCCATGAGGATATCGCCCGGCGCCTTCGTGACGCCTATGACGCGGGCGCGGTGCCGCCGCTGCGTGACGGGCTGGACCCGCTGGATGCGGACGCCGCCTATGCGATCCAGACCATCAATACGCGTTTCTGGCAGGCACAGGGCCGCCGGATCGTCGGCCGGAAGGCCGGCCTGACGGCCAAGGCGGTGCAAAGCCAGTTGGGCGTCAGCCAGCCGGATTTCGGGGTGCTGTTCGATGACATGCGCATCGCCGATGGCGGCCGCCTGGACCCCGCGCGCGTGCTTCAACCCAAGGCAGAGGCCGAAGTGGCGCTGGTGCTGGCACAATCCCTGCCCGATCCGCAAACGGGGCCGGAGCAGGTGGCGGCTGCCGTCGCCAGCGTTCACGCCGCCATCGAAATCGTCGACAGCCGTATCGCCGACTGGAAGATCAGCTTCGCCGATACGGTCGCGGATAACGGTTCCTCGGCCTTCTTCGTGATTGCCGATGAAGGCCGGCCGCTGCCGGGTCTGGACCTGTATACCTGCGGCATGGTGATGGAGATCGACGGGACTGTCGCGTCCCTGGGGGCCGGTGCCGCCTGCCTGGGTCACCCGCTGAACGCGGCCGCCTGGCTGGCGCGCACCCTGGCGGCACGGGGGGAGCCGTTGCAGGCGGGTGATATCCTGCTGACGGGGGCGCTGGGTCCGATGGTGGCCCTGACGCCCGGTCAGACCGTCATGGCCAAGGTGGGCGGCCTGGGACACTGTTCCTTCACCTACGGCTGATCGGCGGGGAAGTGCTGGCCACGTATCATACCAGCGGCACGAAATCATGACCGATGGTCAAGCTTTCGTGCGCCTCAATCGCCGGCGGGTGCATCCGCGCCCTTGGCTACGCGGCATGGGCCGCGCGGCGGCAGTCGCCGCCGTACCATCGGTCAAGAATTTTGACCGATGGTATCGGGCAACCAAGCGCAAAGAAAAAGCCCCGGTCCGACATTGTCGAACCGGGGCTTTTTACTGGTCGGAGTGAGAGGATTCGAACCTCCGGCCTCTGCCTCCCGAAAGCAGCGCTCTACCAGGCTGAGCTACACTCCGTCACAAGTCCGCATCGTTTCGCCAGGGGCGTCGTTTGCGTGGGCGGCTGTATAGCGCCATCGAATGGCCCATGCAAGCACTAGATGACGTTTTCTCCCTCCCGCCTGCCCGCATGGCTGCCGCGCGGTTCCGCCGCCATTCCCCCCGGATGCAAAACGGCCGGGAAGGTCGCCCTTCCCGGCCGTGCAGACGATGCCCGATGCAGGGGCGATCAGTAGTCCCGGTCCACCACGAATTCCAGCACGTCCAACAAGGCCCGCTTCACGGGGCTGGCGGGGAACAGGCCCAGCGCGTCGCGTGCCACGGACACATAGTGTCGGGCGCGTTCCACGCTGTCATGCAGGGCGTTGTGCCCGTTCATCAGCGCGATGGCGCGGTCCAGGTCGCCATCGCCCTGGTCCAGGTCCTCCATAGTCCGGCGCCAGAAGGCCCGTTCCTCGTCATCGCCACGGCGGAAGGCCAGGACGATGGGCAGGGTGATCTTGCCCTCGCGGAAATCATCGCCGATGGTCTTGCCCAGCCGCGCCTGTGCCGCCGAATAATCCAGCACGTCATCGACCAGTTGGAAGGCAATGCCCAGGTTCAGGCCATACGAGCGCAAGGCTTCTTCCTCTGCCGCCGAACGGCCGGCGACAACGGCGCCGATGCGGCAGGCGGCGGCGAACAGTTCCGCCGTCTTGGCCTTGATGACTTCCAGATAGGCTTCCTCGCTCGTCTCCGTGTCGTTGGAGGTGGTGAGCTGCAGGACCTCGCCCTCGGCGATCACCGCCGATGCGTTCGACAGGATGCGCAGCACGTCCAGCGATCCGGCTTCCACCATCACCTGGAAGGCGCGGGAGAACAGGAAATCGCCGACAAGCACGGATGATTTGTTGCCGAAGACGGCGTTGGCGCTGGCCTGGCCACGGCGCAGGTCGCTTTCATCCACGACATCGTCATGCAGCAGCGTCGCCGTATGGATGAATTCCACGCAGGCCGCCAGCGGCTTGTGCGTGTCGCCCTGATATCCGCACATCTTGGCCGCGGCAAGCGTCAGCACGGGCCGCAGCCGCTTGCCGCCGCTGGCGATCAGATAGCCGGCCAGTTGCGGGATCAGGGCGACGGGCGACTGCATCCTGTCGACGATGATGTCGTTCACGTCGGCCAGATCCTGGGCCACCAGGGCGACCAGATTGTCGAGCGCGTTGGTGTCCGGCTTCCGGCGCTTGGGATCAAGGGTGGTCACAGTGGCCACGGGTCAAGGCTCCATCGCGAGAAGGCGGCATGGTGACAAGCCCGGTTGACGGGCCAGGGGATCGCGGGGGAGCATAGCGGGGAAGGCTGCCGGGTCAAGGCCCAGCCGCGTCCGCGCGCGGCATGTCCGCCTTGAAACTCCTGGTGATGGACTGACAATGCAACCGTTGATCCGAAGCAACGACCCGGTGGAACTGAGTTTCGCACAATCGGTCCTTGCCGATGCCGGTATCCCGTCCATCCTGCTGGACCAGCACACATCTGTTCTGGAAGGCAGCATCGGCGCGATTCCCCGCCGGCTCTGCGTGGCTGACGATGATCTGGACGCCGCGCGGGCGCTGTTGCGTGATGCCGGTCTGGTGGTGACGGCGTGACCGGTTGCGGGGATATCGATCGCACGGCCCTTCTGGGGGGGCGCGTCACTTTGTTCCAGCCCATCGGCGGCTACCGGGCCGCCATCGACCCCGTGCTGCTGGCCGCCGCCGTGCCGGCCCGGGTGGGGGAGGCGGTGCTGGAACTGGGCTGCGGCACGGGTGCCGCCCTCTTGTGCCTGGCGGCGCGGGTTCCCGGCCTGTCGGTCACGGGGGTGGAGATACAGGCCATGGCGGCGGCACTGGCCCGCCGGAGCGCGGCCGAGAGCGGGCTTGGCGACCGGGTATCGGTTCTGGACGGGGATATCGCCGCCCTGTCGCCGGACCTGCGGCCCAACAGCTTCGATCAGGTGATCAGCAACCCGCCCTTCTGGCCTGCCGGCCGTCACACGCCGTCGCCCAGCACCCACAAGGCCGTCAGCCATGGCGAGGGTTCGGGCGATCTGGCGATGTTTGTGCAGGCCGCGCTGCGCCTGCTGAAAAGCCGGGGGCGGCTGACCCTGATCTATCCGGCGGAGCGGCTGGACCATCTTCTGTCGCTGTTGACGGGGCGGTTCGGGGATATCCGTATCCTGCCCCTGTGGCCGCGTGCGGGACAGCCGGCCAGGCGTGTCATCGTGACGGCCCTGCGCGATGCCAGGGGCGCGCTTTCCTTGCTGCCGGGTCTGGTGCTGCATGGGCCGGAACAGGCCTACACCCCGCAGGTCGATGCCATCCTGCGCGATGCGGCCGCGCTGCCGGTGTGACGCTTCAATAACTGAGGGCGTATTTGGCCAGGATGCGGTCGCTGCTGCCATCGTCGCGCAGGCTTTGCAGGGCGCTGCGCAGGGTCGCGACCAGGGTCGGGTCGCAATCGCGGGAGCAACCCAGATGGATCTGATCCACGGTGATCGGGGTGCCGATGATCAGCGCCTCCGTCCGTCCCTCCCGCTGCCAGCGCCAGCGGATTTGCTGGGTGCCGCTGTACCAGCCATCGACCCTGCCGCTGGCCAGCATCTCGGTCTCCCGCGTGCCCAGCGGCGTGGTGACGATCAGGTCGCCGGGATAACCCCAGTCGCGCAACTGCTGTTCCTGTGCGCTGCCGGCCCCGACCACCAGGATCCGCCGGTCGCTGCGGGCCTGTTCCAGACTGTCGATGCGGTGTTTCAGGCTGGCGATGGCCCGTTCCATGCGGCAGACCGGCGCGATCCAGGTGAAACGTTCCGCCCGCGATGGCAGCCAGGTCAGGGGGGTGATCAACAGATCCTTGCCGCCCGTCACCATCTCCTGCGCGCGGCGCCAGGGGATGAAGGTGACCTTGGTTGCCAAACCCGCCCGCTCCGTCGCGGCCATGACCAGTTCCAGCACCGCTCCCCGCTCGGTTTCATTCTCCATCGCCATGGGCGGGCTCTGCACGGCCATCAGTTCAATAGCCGAGTTCTCGGCATGCGCGCAGAGGGGTAGGCCCTGCATCAATGCGAGGCTGCAGAATGCCGCCAGTGCATATACCAATGGTCGGGTAGGGGTTCGGTCGTTCGTCATAGATACAGGGTGCCCCTGCCGACGGGCAGGGTCAAACCTTCTTCCGGTTCTTTCGTATGGTCCGGCCCTACCGCAGGCGGGGGCGCATGCCCATCTCTGAATGGCGCCCATGGTCTGGAGGACAATTTCATATGCTTCGCCGTCTCAGGAAACTCGCCGGCCTCTCATTGTCCCCACTCGTGTCGGTCCTGCGTCTGTCGGGGACCATCGGGACGGGGCGGCGGGGGCTGTCGCTGGAAACGCTGGAGCAGGATATCTCCCGCGCCTTTGCGCCCACGGACCTGGCGGCCGTTGCCCTGTCCATCAATTCGCCCGGCGGGTCCCCGGTGCAGTCTGCCCTGATCGCCCGGCGTATCCGGGCCCTGGCGGCGGAAAAATCGGTGCCGGTCCTGGCCTTTGTCGAGGATGTGGCGGCCAGCGGTGGCTATTGGCTGGCCTGCGCCGCCGATGAGATCACGGCCGACGGGTGTTCCATCGTCGGGTCGATCGGCGTGGTATCGGCTGGATTCGGCTTTACCGGGTTGATCGACAAGCTGGGCGTGGATCGCAGGGTGCATACGGCGGGTACGTCCAAAGCCATGCTGGACCCGTTCCAGGCAGAAAGGCCCGACGATGTGGCGCACCTGAAATCGCTTCAGGCCGATATGCACGCGGCGTTCAAGCAATGGGTCCGTGACCGGCGGGGGGCGCGCCTGACGGCGCCGGAGACGGAATTGTTCGAAGGGGCGTTCTGGACGGGGCGGCGGTCGCTGGAACTGGGTCTGGTCGACCGGCTGGGCGATATGCGCACCACCCTGCGGGAACGGTTTGGCGAGAAGGTGCATGTCCACGTGGTCAATCCGCCGCGCGGGCCGGGCCTGGGCCGGTTCATCGGGATGGATGCGCGCTCGCTGACGGACGGGGTGGTGGATACGCTGGCCGAACGGGCCCTCTTCGCGCGGTACGGCATGTGATTTCGCTTGCTCCGATCTTCGGCTTCCCTCAATTCTGGCGCCCATGATCTCCTTGTCTAAAATCATCACCCTGGTCGGCATCCTGGCCATTGTCTGGTTTGCCTTCCGCCTGCTGGGCAAGGTCCAGCGGCAGCGGCAGGACGCGTTGCGCCGCAATGGCGGGGTCAAGGCCAATCCAAAGGGTGGGGCCGCCACCCGGGGCAAGACGACCGGCACCGACACGCAGGACATGGCGAAGTGTGATGTCTGCGGCGTCTATGTGGCGGCCGGCAGTGGCCGTTGCGGCACACCGGGCTGCCCCCGCTGACCCTTCCCTGTGCGCGACGTCACCGACGGACAGGGGCGCCGCCTTTATCCTGAAAGTGCGGAAGGGGAAGCTGTGCCGGGGACAATCCACCCCTAGGCGCGGGCATGGGGAAACGATAAGATGCGCCGATCATGACGCACGCCACCGAAACGACCGCCGGTCACACCGATATCAAGGCGGGTGATTGGATCGACCGCCGTCTGCCGGCGGCGTGGCGCCCCTATGCGCGGCTGGCCCGGCTGGACCGGCCCATCGGAACCTGGCTTTTGCTGCTGCCCTGCTGGTGGTCCATCGCCCTGGCAGCTCCCGCCGGGGGCTGGCCGGATTTCTGGCTGATGGCGCTGTTCGGCGTGGGTGCCGTTGTCATGCGCGGGGCGGGTTGTACCCTCAACGATATCCTGGACCGGCATCTGGATGCCAAGGTGGAGCGGACACGTGTGCGCCCCATCCCCAGCGGACAGGTGACGGTACGTCAGGCCGTCGGTTTTCTGGTGGCGCAGTTGCTGGTGGGCCTTGTCATCCTGTTGCAGTTGAACCCGTTTGCCATTGCGCTCGGGGCCGCGTCATTGCTGCTGGTCGGCGCCTATCCGCTGATGAAGCGTATCACCTGGTGGCCGCAGGCCTTTCTGGGGCTGACCTTCAATTGGGGCGCCCTGCTGGGCTGGGCGGCGGTTCGCGGTGACCTCGGTTGGCCGCCGCTTCTGCTTTATGCCGGCGGCATCCTGTGGACCCTGGGCTATGACACGATCTATGCCCATCAGGACCGGGAGGATGATGCCCATGTCGGGATCAAATCCACGGCCCTGCTGTTCGGCAACGATTCGCGGCGCTGGGTTGCCGGCTTCTATGCCGGGGCCTTTGTGCTCTGGCTGCTGGCGCTGGAGCCGACGGGCATGTTCTGGGGTATCGCCGTTCCGTTGCTGGTGACCGGCGCCTTGATGGTGATGCAGGTGCGCGGCTGGGACATGAACGATCCCGCCGACAGTCTGGCCCAGTTCAAGGCGGCGCGCTTCGTCGGCATGGCCCTGCTGGTCGCCATCATCGTCGGTATTGCCAGCCTGCCGCCCGTGCCGCATGGCGGCGGCGGGTTCGCGCCCGGCGGCAACCGGGGCCTGCCGCGCCCCTATATGCAGCAGCCGATGCTGCAGATGGCCGATCTTGCCATTGCCGCCAGCCGCCGCTGATCCCGCCGCCTTCATCCGCGCCCATACCGCGCCGGCACCTGTGCCGCTGCGCCCCGATATCATGCTGTGGCAGGCGACCGAGATCACGCCCATCTGGCACGCGACCGCCGACTGGCTGGACCGCAACGGCGTACCGCCGCCCTTCTGGGCCTTTCCCTGGGCTGGCGGTCAGGCGGTGGCAAAACTGATCGCCGATGACCCGGCACTGGTGGCCGGGAAAAGGGTTGTCGATTTCGCGGCCGGTTCCGGCCTGATCGCCATCGCCGCTATGAAGGCGGGGGCTGCCAGTGTCACGGCCCTGGATATCGATCCCTTCGCGGCGGCGGCCACGCAATTGAACGCCGTCCTGAACGGCGTGGCCGTGACGTCGGTTACCGAGGATCGGATCGGCCGGCCATTGCCGGGCGTGGATGTCCTGCTGGCCGGTGACGTCTGCTACGAACGGTCCTTTGCCGAGGCCGCGCTGGCCTGGTTCCGCGATCTGGCGCGGACGGGGATGCTGGTTCTGGTGGGGGATCCGGGCCGGGCCTATCTGCCGTCGCAGGGGTTGGTGAAGGTTGCCACCCATGACGTGCCGACCAGCCTGGAACTGGAAGACAAGCCGATCCGAAGCACCGATGTCTGGCGCGTACCCGCCCCTTGATGTCAGTGGCCGCCCAACCTGGCCGCCGGGCTTTGTTCCAGGGAGCGGACGATGTGGCTGGCAAGCAGGTCCACCGCCTTCGACGGGGCGCCGGGCCGCCGGTGCAGGGCGATCTCCATATCGGTCAGGTCGGGCAGGCCCAGGCTGGCATCCACCACCTGGAACCCGGCGGCCAGCATGTCGCGTGACAGGATAGTGATGCCCAGGCCGGCGCTGACGGCGGCCTGGATGCCGGCAAGGCTGGGGCTGGTATAGGCGATGCGCCAAGGAATGCCCGATCGTTCCAGCGCTTCCAGCGCGCGGCGGCGGTAAAGGTCAGGTGACGGGGCCAGCACCAGCGGCACCGGCTGTTCCGGTGACAGCAGCAGCCGGGGGGAGGCCGCCCAGACCAGCGGTTCACGCCAGACCCGCAACCCGTCGCCGGGGCCCTGTGGTTCCCGCTTGCACAGGATCAGGTCAAAATCCCCCTGGGCAAAGCCGTCCAGCAGATTGGCCGTGAAGTCGCACCGCACCTCCAGCGCCACCTGCGGATGGGCGCGGGCGAAGCGGAACAGAATGTCCGGCAGGTGGGTGGTGGCGAAATCCTCCGGCGTGCCCAGGCGGACCGCACCGCCCACCTCCGGCTCCATCAGCGCCGCGCTGGCTTCACCCGCCAGACTGAGAAGCCGGCGGGCATAGGTCAGCAATTGCTCCCCCTCCGCCGTCATCTCGAACGACTTGCCGTCCCGCTGGAACAGCCGGCGGCCCAGCCCGTCCTCCAGCCGCTTCATCTGCAGGCTGACCGTGGACTGGGTTCGGCCCAACCGTTCGGCGGCGCGTGTCACGCCCCCCGCCTCCACGATGGTGACGAAACTGCGCAGCAGGTCCAGATCGAAGGGCAGCTGGGGGACGGGCATGGGGCTTATCCAATCAAGGCGCGGCAGACCATCAGGTAAAGCGGGATGCCGACCAGGATGTTGAAGGGAAAGGTGACGGCCAGCGACAAGGGCAGCGAGAGGCCCGGATCAGCATCCGGCAATGCATGACGCAGCGCGGCCGGTACCGCAATGTAGGAGGCGGACGCGCAAAGCGTCACCAGCAAGGCCGCATCGCCCAGCCCCAGGCCCAGCGGCAGGGCGGCCGACAGACCGATCACCGCGCCCAGCAGCGGCATGACCAGCCCGAAGCCCAGCAGCCGCAGGTTCAGGGCTGCCGCCTGACGCATCCGGCTGGCCGCCAGATGGCCCATGTCCAGCAGGAACAGGCACAAAGCCCCATCCCACGGCGCCACGAACAGGCCCGACAGCTTGGCAAGACCCGGCGTGCCGATCGCCAGCCCCACGACCAGCGACCCGGCCAGCAGCAGGATCGACCCGTTGAACGCCGCCTCCCGCAGGGCCGAAGGCAGGCCCCCGCCGCCCATGTTCACGGCCATGGTGCCGCCCGCCTGCTCTGTCCCGCTGCGGGCCAGCATGCCGACGCGGCCGGAAAGCAGAAGGCCGGTGATGATGGCCGGCGCCTCCATGATGGCCAGCGCCGCCACCATATGGCCGCCGAAACTGATCCCCCGTGCCTCCAGCAACTTTGTCGCCGTCACGAAGGTGACCAGGCTGACCGATCCATAATGGGCGGCGATGGCGGCGGCGTTGACACGATCCAGCCCCACCGGCCCGCGCAGCAGCGCGAAGGCCAGGGCCGGCATGGCAAAGCTGATCAGGGCCGCCGTCAGCAGCAGCGGCAACACCGCCGCCAGGGAGGCGCCGGCCAGCGCCACCCCGCCCTTCAACCCGATGGCGACCAGGAGATAGGCCGCCAGCGCCTTGCCGAACCCGTCGGGAAAGGGAAGGCGGGCACCGGCCAGCGCCATCAGGGCCCCCAGCCCGAAAAACAGGATCGGCGCGGACAATAATGCATCCATCTCTCATCTCTCCCACGAAGTGACCGGCGGGGACCATAGGGAGGAGGTTTCATTCTGTGAAATTGATATATTTTTCCACATTGATTGAAAAAATCAATGGCACGGGAAGTGCGGCCGCGACGGGCTGCCCGCTTGACCCGGCGGTCCCCGGCACCGATGTTACGGCCCGACCCGATACCGGAACCTGCAAAGGCCCATCATGCCCTATGCCTCCCTGCGTGACTTCATGGCCCGCCTGGAACAGGAGGGGCGGCTGGTGCGCGTGACGGAACCCGTTTCCACCGTGCTGGAAATGACGGAGATCCATACAAGGCTGCTGGCGGAAAAGGGGCCGGCCGTGCTGTTTGAGAATGTGATCCGGGAGGATGGCACGAAGAGCCCCATGCCCGTGCTGATCAACCTGTTCGGGACCGTGGAGCGCGTGGCCTGGGGCATGGACCGGGAGCCGCATGAACTGCGCCAGGTGGGGGAGACGCTGGCCTTCCTGAAGCAGCCGGAGCCGCCGCGCGGGCTGAAGGAGGCGTTCCAGCTTTTGCCGCTGGCCAAGCAGGTGATGGCCATGCGGCCGGGTTCCGTGTCCAGGGCGCCGTGTCAGGAGGTGGTGCTGACGGGCGATGATGTGGACCTGTCAATCCTGCCCATCCAGTCCTGCTGGCCGGGGGAGCCGGCACCGCTGATCACCTGGCCCCTGATCGTCACCAAGGGGCCGTCAGACAGCCGCGAGGATAATTTCAACCTCGGCATCTATCGTATGCAGCGGCTGGGCCGGAACAAGACCATCATGCGCTGGCTGAAGCATCGTGGCGGCGCGCAGCATCATCAGCGCTGGAAACAGTCGGGCAAGCGGGAGCCGCTGCCCGCTGCCGCCGTGCTGGGCGCCGATCCCGGCACCATCCTGGCCGCTGTGACGCCGGTGCCGGAGACCCTGTCGGAATACCAGTTCGCGGGCCTGCTGCGCGGGAAGCGTGTCGATCTGGTCGAGTGCAAGACCGTCCCGTTAAAGGTGCCGGCAACGGCGGAGATCGTGCTGGAGGGCTATGTCAGCCTGGACGAATATGCCGACGAGGGGCCGTATGGCGACCATACCGGCTATTACAACTCGGTCGAGCCGTTCCCCGTCTTTACTGTCACGGCCATCACCATGCGCCGCGACCCGATCTATCTCTCCACCTTCACCGGACGGCCGCCGGATGAGCCCAGCGTTCTGGGCGAGGCGCTGAACGAAGTGTTCATTCCGCTGTTGCAGCAGCAATTCCCGGAGATCGTGGATTTCTGGCTGCCGCCGGAGGGCTGTTCCTACCGGATCGCGGTCGTGTCGATGAAGAAGGCCTATCCGGGCCATGCCAAGCGCGTGATGATGGGCGTATGGTCCTTTCTGCGGCAGTTCATGTACACGAAATGGGTCATCGTGGTTGATGACGACATCAATGCGCGGGACTGGAAGGACGTGATGTGGGCCGTCAGTACCCGCATGGACCCTGTCCGCGACATCACCATGATCGAGGGGACGCCCATCGATTACCTGGATTTTGCCAGCCCCGAATCGGGATTGGGCGGTAAGGTCGGATTGGACGCCACCAACAAGCTGCCGCCCGAAACGCACCGCGAATGGGGGGAGAAGCTGCATATGGACCGGCAGGTGGTCGACAAGGTCAGCGACATGTGGGGGCGTCTGGGCCTGCCCGGATCGGGCAAGCCGATCTGGCGTTGACGCGGGGGCTATCAGTCCGCCATCTCCACCCGGATCGCCATCATCTCCGCCTTATTGTCCAGGAACAGGGTGGCCAGGTTCGGGTCGAGATGAGTACCCGACACCTCAGCGATATAGGCCAGAGCCTTGTCCATGGGCCATGGCTGCTTGTAGGGCCGGTGCGACAGCAGGGCGTCGAATACATCGCAGACGGCAACCAGCCGGCCCGACAGCGGGATCGCGTCCCCCGCCAGCCCGTTCGGATAGCCGTTGCCATCCCATTTCTCATGGTGGGACAGCGCGATCTCCGATGCCAGATCCAGCAATGGCAGGCCGCTATCCGCCAGGATCTGGGCGCCGAGTGTGCAATGGGTCTTCATGATGGACCATTCGTCGTGGTCCAGCTTTCCGGGCTTCAGCAGGACGCGGTCGGGAATGCCGATCTTGCCGATATCATGCAGGGGGGCGGCGGCGGCCAGGTTGCCCGCGAAATCGCCTCCGGCCCCAGCCAGTTCCGCCAGCCGTGAGGACAGCCGGCCGATACGGGCCACATGCCGTCCCGTATCCTCGTCCCGGAACTCCCCGGCATTGCACAGCCGGTGAATGATCTCTGCGCGTGTGCGTTCCAGTTCCGCCGTGCGTTCGCTGACCAGTTGTTCCAGTTGCCGGGACAAGGCGCGCTGGCTCCGGTGCAGTACATGCAGCCGCATCAGGTTGCGCGCGCGGATCAGCAATTCCCAGTCGGTGAAGGGCTTGGTGACATAGTCGATGGCCCCCAGTTCCAGCGCGCGACGCCGGTTCGCGGCAATGTCATGGGCCGTGATGATCAGGATCGGTGGTGTCTCGGCACCCAGAATGGAGGTCAGTTCCGCCATGAAGCCCGGCCCATCCAGGCCGGGCATGCAGTAATCGAGAAGAATTAGATCCGGAGGCGCTTGCCGGCAAAGGTCCAACCCGATGCGGGGATCGGTCGTGGCTGATATATGGGCCAATCCGGCGCGCCGCAACGTACAAACCAAGTAGTCGACACTGACCTGCATATCATCAATCACGAGTATTCGCGCCGTTCTCAGCGAATTATCGACTTCGATGCATCCGTCCGCAGGCATAGGCAGTCACCGCTTATCGAAGAAAGCTGGTCAGGCTCTCACAATCCATACCATGACGGCACAATATCCACCGTTGGTTCCTGGCCGCTGGATTATGGCTCTCGACGGAGCCCGCCATTATTTATGACACAAAATCGGTCCGGGACCTTCAGGCGTTTGGCGAATGCCAATCTGCCAATGGACATATGTCCGTGGATAGGGTTGTGAAGAATTTCACACGCGGCTCGCCATTCAGGGCAGCAGATACAGGGCGGCATGCTGCAACAACATGATGGTCTTACCATCTTTGATGCGCCCGTCCCGGATACTCTCCATTGCCTCTTCGATGGTGATTTCCAGCACGCTGATATCCTCTCCCTCTGCCCTGTTGCCCCCGCCGCTGCCGGTCCTGTCGCATGGACCATAAGGGGCGGCGAAGAAATGCAGCTTCTCCGTGACTGATCCGGGGCTCATGAAGGCCTCGAACAGTTTCCGGGGCTGGCCGATGACGTAACCCGTCTCCTCCATCAATTCCTGTCGGATCCGATCGGCGGGGTCCGCACCCTCCAGCAGCCCGGCCGGCGCCTCCGTCAACAGGTCGTCATGGCCGTTCACAAAGGCGGGAAAGCGGAATTGCCGGGTCAGCACCACGGTCCGCCGCTCCGGATCGTACAGCAGGATGGTGGCGCCATTGCCCCGGTCATAGGTTTCACGGCTCAAGGTCTGCCAGGTGTCATCGGCGCGGCGATAATCGAAGCGCGTCTTCTTCAGGACATACCAGTCGTCTGACAGCAGGGTGACCTGCCGGATGCGGATACGGTCGGCGATGGACATGATCATCCTCCACGATTATTCGGGTATTATCGTGCAAAATCGTGTAGAGTCACGGATATTCGTGATGAGGCGTCGGATGCTCACCCAACAGCGTAAGGCGATGATTCTGGCCGCTCTCCAGCGTGACGGTCAGGTGGTGGCAAAGGATTTCGCGGTCTCCCTGGGCCTGTCGGAGGACACGATCCGCCGCGACCTGCGGGAAATGGCGGCCGAAGGGCTGTTGCAAAGGGTCCATGGCGGGGCGCTGCCGGCGTCGCCAGCGATGGCGGATCTGGCCGGCAAAAGCCTGCAGTCGCCCGATGTCAAACGGTTGCTGGGTGCGGCGGCGGCGCGGATGATCCGTCCGGGGCAACTGCTTTTCCTGGATGGGGGCACGACGTGCCTTGAACTGGCCCGTGCCCTGCCGCGCGATCTGCGGGCCATGGTGGTCACGCACAGCCCGACCGTGGCCACGGCGCTGGTCGATCATCCATCGGTGGACGTGGCCCTGATCGGCGGACGGCTGTTCAAGCATTCCGGCGTCTGTGTCGGCGCCCAGGTGCTGGAAGGCATCCGACGTTTCCAGGCCGATCTGTATGTCATGGGCGTTACCGGTGCCCATGCCGGCATCGGCCTGACGACCGGTGACATGGAAGAGGCGGATGTGAAGCGGGCCCTGGCGCAGGCTGCCGCCGAAACCATGGTGCTGGCCACGCCGGAAAAGATCGGGGCGGCATCGCCCCACATCATCGGTCCCGCCACCCTGATGCAGACGCTGCTGGTGGCGGGTGAGGTGGGGGAGGGGGCGCTGGCACCTTTCCGGGCCGCTGGCGTATCGGTAATCCGCGCCTGACCGTATGAACAGGCACGGGGGGGCCTTTGGGCCCGGTATCAGTCTTCCTGCACGGCTGTTGCCCCACCCCGGAAGCCCATGGCCACCAGATAGGTCTCGCTGCTGTCCTGCCGGCTGGCGGCGGGCTTGGCGTGGCGGACGCTCGTGAAGTCCTTTTTCATCTGGGCCAGCAGCTCGCGTTCCGCCCCACCCTGGAACAGCTTGCAGATGAAGGCCCCGCCGGGGGCCAGCACTTCGGTGGCGAACTGATAGGCCATTTCAGCCAGGCCCGCGATGCGCAGATGGTCCGTTTGCGTGTGGCCCGTGGTGTTGGCGGCCATGTCCGACATCACGATGTCGGCCGGACCCTGCAACAGCGCCTTCAGCCGGGCCGGTGCTTCCGGAATGGTGAAATCCATCTGGAAGGTGGTGGCCCCGGGCACCGGTTCCATCTCCAGAAGGTCGATGCCGATCACCTGACCGGTGCCGCCCTTGTCGGATTTCGACTTCTCCACGGCGATCTGGGTCCAGCCGCCGGGCGCGGCGCCCAGATCGACAATACGCTGCCCGCGCTTCAGGAAGCCGAACTTCTCATCCAGTTGCAGCAGCTTGAACGCCGCCCGGCTGCGGAAACCGCGCTTCTTGGCCTCGGCCACATAGGGGTCGTTCAATTGCCGTTCCAGCCAGCGGGCCGACGACACCGACCGCCGCTTGGCGGTCTTCACGCGCACGGCCTGATTACGGCCGGTGGGGATGTTGCCGGAGGACTTGGTCATGGAAAACGCCGTTGAACAGAAGGATTGACAAGCGGGCACCATCGCCGGAACGGCGGCGGCTGGCAAGCGGCGGCTGGGCAACCCAGCCTAGCCCCGCCGTCGCCGGTGGCGGGCGGCGGATGCCAGTTCGCACAGGATGCCTTCCCGGACGCCGCGATCGGCGATACGCAGTTGCGGCACCGGCCATTGCCGCCAGATGGCGTCCAGGATGGCGCAGCCCGCCACGACAAGATCGGCACGGTCGCGGCCCACACAGGGCTGTCCGGCACGGCCCATATAGTCCAGGCCCAGCAGCGTTTCCGAAATGGAGCGCGCCTTGTCCCGGTCCAGGAAGGCCCCGTCCACCCGGCTGCGGTCATACCGGGCCAGACCCATCTGGATGCCGGCCAGCGTGGTCACCGTGCCGGACGCGCCCAGCATCTGTACCCGGCCTTCCGCCACGGCCTTGGTGATACTGTTGCGTGTGTCGAAATCGCCCAGCCGTTCGGCCACACGGTCCATCATCCGCCGGTAATCAAGGGGACAGACCCGGTCGCCGCCATAGGTTTCCGTCAGGTTGACGACGCCCAGCGGCACGGAGATCTGGTCGATGGCGCGGGGACGGCCACGCACTAGCTCGGTCCAGATCAGTTCCGTCGACCCGCCGCCAATGTCGAAGACCAGCGCATAGGGGATGGCGGCGTCCAGAAGCGGCGCCACGCCGGCCAGGGCCAGCCGCGCCTCTTCCTTGGGGCTGATGATCTCGATCGACAGGCCGGTCTCGTCCTGCACCCGGCTCAGGAATTCCTCACAATTGTCGGCGCGGCGGCAGGCCTCCGTACCGACGGCGCGCAGATGGCTGACGCCACGCCGTTCCATCTTGGACCGGCAGACCTTCAGCGCCTGCACCGTGCGGAACATGGCGTCGTCGCACAGACGGTCGCTGCGGGTCAGACCCTCGCCCAGGCGCACGATGCGGGAAAAGGCATCAATGACGCGGAACCCCTCGCGGCAGGGCTTCGCGATCAGCAGGCGGCAATTGTTGGTGCCCAGGTCCAGGGCGGCCAGCACAGGCACACGGTTGACGCAGGCGGCATCCGGGGCGGGGATATCCGCCCCGCCTGGCGCCGGGTCCATCCCGGTCCTGCCTGCCGCACCATTCTCCACGTTACCTGATCCCTTTGACTGACGGTTCCGTCCTGCAACGGATATGGGTGATGTTCGACAATCCGTCACCCTATCGTAACCGATGGCAGCCCGCCCGCAAGCGCCGTTCAAGCAGGCCTTCCCTTCCTGTGGCCGCCAGGGTGGTGCGGGGCGGGCGCCGACCGTCCATGCATTTTTTTATGAAGAAAGGGGTTCACAAGCCGAAAACCCGATGCTATAAGCCCGCCCACCCCGACGGAAGACGCGGTCAACACCGCGAAACGCCGGATCGGATGGGGGATCGTCTAACGGTAGGACAGCGGACTCTGACTCCGCCAGTCTAGGTTCGAATCCTAGTCCCCCAGCCAACCCAATTTCCCAAACAAATACAATCGGTTACGAACTGCGACGCCGCTGCTTATGGTGCAGCCGTCGCTGTTGCTGTGCCGTCTTTTGTGCCGTCATCGTTTTTGGCGCTCGGCAGCTGTAGTGCCAGCACCTGATCATAGGACAGCGCATAGAGCGGGGCCGGGAATGGCCACGAATCGTCTATGCCGCCGGAATAGTCCCGATAGCGTTCCGTCACCGTCACGCTGTGATGGCCCATGATCCGTTGCAGGTCATAGATGCCACCTGGCTTTGACCGGATGTCGTTGGCGTCCAGCCAGTCCAGCGCGAAGCGGTGGCGCAGGTCGTGGGCGCGGAAGGTGGCGCCCGCCCGTGTAATTTCGCGGCTGATATTGGCGGACAGGCTGATGCGGCTGAACCGGTCCGGTTCCACCGGGACCTTCTGTACCGCGCCACCCTTGCCAAAGCGGGTCAGTTCGCCGACCCAGAACACAAAAGGCGTGCACAGATTGGCTGGTGCCGTGCGCAGGGTGGCGATGGCGGCCGGCGACAGCGGGACCACGCGCGGTTTTCTGTTCTTGGTGTCCAGCAGTTGCACCTCTGCCCGGCCCAGACGCAGGCGGTCGCGGGTCAGGCTTGCTGCCTCCTCCAGCCGCATGCCGGTCAGATACAACGTGTGCAAAAGCCGGCCCAGCATGGGCGGGGCGGATTGCACCACGCGCGCGATGTCCAGCCAGGGCGGCATGTCGAACGGCTTGTCAGCTTCCGGAACAAAGATTGACCGTTCCAGGTCGCGCATCGGGTTGCGGTCGATGGCGCCCCATCCGATGGCGGCCATGAAGATGGCGGCCAGTGCGGCCAGATCCCGGTTGATGGTGCCATTATCCACCGGCTGGCCCGTGCGTGCATTCCCGCGTGCCTGTCGTTCCCGGATGATGGCCAGCAGCACCTTGTTATCGACCTGATCAAGGTGCAGGTCCTGAAGTGCTTCCTTGCGCGGTCCGACCGGCAGTCCGGCAATCATGCGCCAGGACGTGTGGTAGCGGGCCATGGCGGATGGCTTCAGCTTGTGGGGGGCCACTTCCTCAAAATAGCGCAGCGCGGCAGCGGCCAGCAGCATCCGGTGTTCGCCGTATTTGACGGCGGCCAGAATGCGTTCGCGTTCCGTCTTCAGCCGCGCGGCAGCGGTTTTGACATCAGCCGTGTGTAGGCTGCCCCTGTATTCCTGTCCCTCAACGGTGAAGCGGTAATAGAGCGTGTCACCGCGCCAGTAGCAGAATTTCGGCGGCCTTGGCTTTGGCTTTGACATAAAGACTCCTGTTGCCGGATCCATTGGCGCAACTGCGTTTCATCGAAGGTCCAGCGGCCCCCGAGTTTCGCAGCGCCGGGAATGCTACCGGCGGCGGCCATTTTGCGCACCGTGCTTTCGTCCAGGCCGGTGATGATCTCTGCTGTTGCGGCGGATATGCGTTCGCGGGGCTGTGTCTTGGCCATGGCCATTACTCCGCAGCGACCGCAGCCCGGCGGGGCAGGTCCAGGGGATGGCGCGCATTGGCCCTGGCCAGCAGCAGTGACATGCGCTTGGGCACGGAATTGCCGATCAGCCGCATGGCCTGTGTCTTGGTCAGGGGCTGCGTTCGCCCGTCCAGCGTGATGGCGGCCGGCATCCGCAATTCATGCGCCGCTGCCGCCTCGTGCGGCTTCAGCATGCGCATCCCGATATCCGCAATGATCCAGCAGGATCCGGCGATGGTGACGGTCACGATATCGCCGCCTGACCACACGCCATGGGCGCGCAGGAAATCGGCCACCTGTTTGGCGCGGGTGATCTGGGCCGGTGTCAGGGGCGGGTCGGTCAGGGTGGCATGGGTCAGGCTGAACCGGTCAGCGGCGGTCAGCGTATTCAAGGCCGCATCCACATCCTGATGCTGTCCGCCGACGCTGTAATATTCGGTCAGGAACGCAGCACCGATGCCGATATGATCCCCGCCATGATCGCCGCCGGCGGTGACGGTGCGCAGCGCGCCGTCGGCGCTGGTCGCTGTGCCCGTCCCGCGCTGATGGATCAGGCAGGCGGCGGCGACCTGCTGCTGTGTGCCGGCCGTGGTCAGGGTGCTGGTGCCATCGGCGGGGCTGTGCCCGACCAGACCGGTATTGTGCTGGACCATCCAGGCGGCAGTGATGGCCTCACCGTTGGATGTGGTGATTGTCTCCATTGGAGTTTCGATAGCGTGGGTGTTGGGCGCCCGACCTGTGGTGGTGCTGTGGCTGGTCGTCACCCGATATGGGGCCAACGTTGCGCCGACAATGCCAAGGGGAGGAGCGGCGCCGGGGTGTGTCTCACTATGGGCGGTCGTAATTGTATGAATGGCTTCTGCGGGGGAATGTCCCACTGAATTGTTTCGAAATTTCGTGACATGGGCGGCCATCACCGCCAGTTCACCGCCCTTTACGCCAGCGGTCAGTGTGGGGATCGGCTGCCGGCCGGCATGGATGCGGTCGCCGCTGGTCGTGTGCGTGGTGGGCACCAGGGCGGGGCCGACCAGGGCATTGCCGTTGACCGTGCATTGCGTGGTCAGGGGATCGTCCATCGAAAACACGCGGCTTGCGCGGGTGCTGACATTGTTGACCCCGACGATGAACGGTTCTGCCGCCTCCAACACAAAGCGCTTCATGCCGACGGCAATGCGCTTCTGCGTGGCCGGCGCCAAGTCCTTGGCGCGGGCGAAGATGCTGGGTAGGGGCAGGGTCCAGTCGATGATGCTGGCGGCGCTGGCGTGCGGCAGCAGGCGAGCGGCCGCGACCGCTTCGCTTTGGCGGTGAGCGTGGGTCTGGGTGGGCCAGATGATGGGCAGGCCGTCCAGTTGCCCGACGCCGAACAGGCGCTTGCGCGTCGTCGGCACGCCATAATCCGCACAGGTCATGTCCCGGTCCTGCCAGTCCACGCCAAGGCGAGCCATATGCGCCAGCCACGCCTGCCAGTGCCGGCCAACATGGCGCGGATCACGGATCAGCATCTGCTGTTCACGGGGCACGCGCTCCCCCTTTGCGGCGACGGTACCATCCAGGCGCATCACGCGGCCTGTGGCCTTGTCGCGCTTGGCGATCAGTGGTCCCCACCCCCGAATTTCACGGACATTTTCCAGCATGACGGTGGACGGGCCCAGGCCCGCCCGGCGCAGCACGCCGACCCAGCGGCAAACCTGCCATGGCATGGAGCGGACGCGGGGGGAGCGCGGGGCGCCGCCCTTGGCAACGCTGTGGTCGCGGCAGTCCGGGGAGGCCCACAGGATGTTGACCGGCCGGCCGGCCGTGGCGTCCAGGGGGCAGACCTCATAGATATCAGCCTGCAGATGCTTTGTGCGCGGGTTCAAGGCCTTGTGCGCGGCGATGGCGACGGCGTCATGATTGATGGCCACATGAACGGGGAAGCCCGCCTCCTCCAGCCCCTGGCAAGCCCCGCCCATGCCGGCGAAAAGCACGACATTGATGGCACCGTCCAGCGGCCAGGGTGCCGCCAGGGACTGACCGGCGGGAATGCCGGTGCGGGCCTTGCGCGGGCGGCGGGCAATGGGGAGGGTGGGAAACAGCGTGTCCATGGAGATCGCCTCAAAAGGCCGGATGTTGGTCATTGGCGATGGTCAACAGGATGTCGGCGTGGCAGGGCAAATCCGGACGGCACCAGCACATCAGGTCGCGGCCGCGCAGATGCTTCCACGCGTCGGCGGGCGTAGGGACCGGGTCGATCAGGCGCGTGTGGTGCGGGCCGGGTGTCGTCAGGTCTGTTCGATACAGGTCGGCGGCCTGCTGATGAGCCTCCTCCCGGTCCGCAAACGGACCGTGGTGGCAGCCGCCGCAGGACACCCACCAGCATTCGCCGTCGGTATCCCGCCACGCGACCCAGTGGTTTCCCCACCGGCTGCCGCGTCCGACATAGATCGCGCCGTCCGGGGCGGTCCAGCCCTTGCGCCGCTGGCGCTGGAGGCGGGCTGGCATCAACTCCCCCTTTTCACGGGGGAGCCGCCATGGCCGCGGCAATCCGGGTTGGCCCATTCGAGGGTGGCGCGCTGGCCGTAGATCGTATCCTGCGGACAGACCTTGGTGATGTCATCAAATGCTTGAACCTGCTTCAGCAGCGCGCGGACGGCCTGGGCGGTGGCCGCCAGTGCTTCTGGGGTAAGGTGGAAAAAGCGCTGCATGCCGCGGCAGGGGATCAGCGGCAGGGGGGTGGCGTCGGCCAGGACAAAGCCGTAGGGGCCGTAGAACCATTTGCTGTCCATGTGCTGGACGCAATCGGTGATCCGGGCGATTCCGACGATACCGCCCATCGGCAATTGGTATTCGCGGATGTAGTCCGGATCCTCGCGGTCGGATTTGCCGGCATGGACTAGGAACCAGCCACGGTACCGGGTAAACCATTTACGGTTCTCCACATCCTTCCGGTCCAGCGGATCGAAGATGTGGTGCGGCCAGGGCTGAAGGATCGACAGGGCCTGGACCTTGCAGGCCAAGATGTCGTCGGGAAGGGTGGTGGGGATGGTCATAGCCAGCCCTCCGCCGCGTCGCAGGCCGCCATGCAGGCGGTCAGGTCGGTCCTGAATTCCTGATCGGTGTGATAGTGGGTGACGTCGGCGCGGCCGGGGCCGGTGGGGCGCAGCTTGTACGCGCCCGCGACCAGTTCGCCGCCATCGTTGATGTCGCAATCGAAGGCCCAACCCAGGGCCTCCATGCGGTCCTTGACTGTCTGAGGTTCCGGCATGGTTCAGCCCTTCCTGCATTCGGTGGCGCGGCGCGTGGCTTCGTCGGCGATGGCCTGCCAGATGATTTCCTGAAACTCCTGGCGATACCCCATCAGGCGCATTTCGCGTTCAATCGGGGACAGCAGGTCTTTGACCTTGCGGTCGATCTTCGTTGCGATGGACAGGGCCTGGGCCAGTTCTTCGGCAGTGTGGGTCATGCGCGGCTCTCCCCGTAGGTCGGCCCATTCGATGAGAGTATTTTCAGCCATCGGTCAGCCCTCCCCATCGGCGGCTTTATCGCCGGCCCAGCCGTGGGGCCGGCTGAAGCCGGCGGCGTGACGATGGCCGCCACCGCCATAGGTCTTGGCGATGGCGGACACGTCCAGCCCGGCAGGGGTGGAGCGCAGCGAGAAGACGCGACCGACGCGCGTGTCCCAATAGCAGGCGGCGAACGGTTCGTCCTGGGCCATCAGGTTGCCGGCATCGCTGGTCAGGGTATAAGGCAGGTTGGCCACCCAGACCTCGTGCCCGCCGATGCGCATGCGGTAGCGCAGTGCCATCACCAGTTCGGCCACGTCCTTGTGATGCTTCTTCTCGATGGCGCGGCCGCCGGTGATGGCCGTGCCCCTGGGCGAATCCACCGTATCGGCCAGCCCATCCCAGACGTCGAAATCATAGGGATGGGCGAAGATGTATGCGTTGATCGCGCGGCTTTCCGGAAGGTCGAAGCGCCACAGGTCGCGGTCACCGACATAGTCAACCAGGGCCGGACGCGGCTGATCCGGGCGGAAGAAATCCCAGGCGATCTGGGCGCCGGAACGGTCCATGTCGAACAGGGCGCGCACACCCGGCGCGCATTCGCTGGCCACCTGGCCGCTTGCCTCCATAACGTGGCTTTCCCATCCGCTATGGAAAACAGGAAGCGGGAAAGCCGCCAGATCGTCCTTTGCCGTCTGGTGATGGTCCAGGATCAGGATGGTGCGGGCGCTGGTCGCCATCAGGCGGATCGTGTCCATCGGATAGCTGAAATCCACCATGATCACATCGCGGCCCTTCACGTCGGGTGGCAGGTGACCATAAATGCCGGGGTGGAAATCCACGTTTTCCGCGCCTAAGGCGCGGGCCACGACCCAGGCGGCCGTGAAGCCATCGGCGCAATTATGGTGATAGATGCAAAGCGGCTTGGTCATGCCGGTTACTCCGCAGCGGTGGCGAAAGCGGCGGCGTCGGTCAGGCGCTGCCAGTGGTCGAGGTAACGAGCCTCCGCCCGGACCCATGTCATGGGGCGGATGATCGTGGTGTCGGGGTCGTGGGGCAGGCGGCGGGGCGGGATGTCCATCAGGTCGCGCATCTCCGTCGCCAGGGCGCGCATGTCCGCCGCCTTGATCAGGGCGGCATCGGGGCCGGGCAGGGGCCAGGACAGGCCCAGGGCGGCGTGAATGGCCTGATCCCAGGCCGCCTCCAGCCGGGCCAGCGCGTCGATGCCCGTCAGGTGGCGCAGGGCCGCCTTCAGGGGCGCGGTCGTGTCGCCCAGGATCGCCTCATGCGCGTCATGCAGCAGGCCGTGACGGCGCAGGCGCGCGGGCAGCAGGCTGGCCACCAGAACCGAGTGCTGGGCCACCGAATAAGGGATGGGCGTGCGGCCATTATAGCGGTTGATGCGGGCCAGGGTGGCAGCGATGAAACGGATATCGATGATGGCCGGATCCGGAGAGAGGATGTCCACGGCGCGGTCGGCATCGATCCAGATGGTGGTGGCGGTCATGGATGGGCACCCATTTCGACGGCGGCAAACAGGAAGATCAGGCCCAGCAGCGCCGCCAGCCCATAGGCGGCCAGGATGCGGCGCAGACGGAAGGGCGGGCGGTGGTGGGGCATGGTGGCTTCCCTTGGTCAGGCGGCGGGCGGCGGAAAGGCCGCGTCCAGGTCGACAGGCTCGCTGCCATGGGCGACGTAGACGCGCATGAATTCCTCCAGGCTGTCCTTGCCCTGCATGACCAGCAGCAGGTTGTTGGCCAGTTCATGCAGGCTGTAGGCCCGCATGCCGTCGCCGGCGTCGCGGGCGATTTCGGCGCCCTGGCGGATCAGGTTGATGACGTTGACCTTCATTCCTTGAAGCCCTTCAGGCTTTCATAGACGCGGATCATTGCCACCACATCGCCACTGGCCAGCGCCCGGGCGGCGGTATCCAGATCCTGCCGCATCATCGCGATGGCGATGGCGCCGGCATTGTGGGGCAGGTCCTGGTACAGCGGGATCAGGTCGCGGACGCGGGCTATTTCCCGGGGCAGGGCATCCCCCAGCGATTCAGCGGATGCGGGTGGCGACTGGTTCATGATTGGGGGCTCCTGGTTGTGGGGTGGGAGGGGCCGGATTGGGTACCGGGGCAATTTCAGCCGCCAAGCGGCGCGATCAGCTGCCGTCCCCGGTCAGCGCTCACCCTCACACTGCCCCAAGCCCCACCCGCCGGGCCGGGCAGGTAAGGGGCTGTGAGGAAAGAGCGGCGGGGCGGGTGAGGCCCCGCCGCCAAGGGCCGCCGGCGGGATGGCTGTCCGCCGGCGGTGGGGGAGGTGTCAGGCGGCCTTGGCGAAGGGGTTGCCGCTGATCAGGGTCAGGTCGGTGGCGGTGGAGACATCGGTGGCCGCCTTGATGATCGCGTCCTTCAGCATGCGGCGATGGTCCACCAGTTCGACCATCCACTTGATGCCGCCACCGGCGCGCCGGTAATAGAGGCGCACGGGCATCAGGTGCGACGGTTCACCGTCGAACACCGGGATGTCGATCAGGAACAGTTCCGGCACCTTCACCTTCTGGCCTTTCACCTGGGCCTCATGGTCCTCGCTGAATTCCAGGAAGTGGGTGCCGTCCTGAAGCCGGATCTGCTGCTTGCTGCTGGCGCTGGTGCGCACAGACATTTCGGTGGACAGCGTCAGCAGCTGCTGCTGCGTGCCGAAGCGCTTGGTTTCCAGCTTCTGCTGGCGGGTGCGGTATCCGGTGGGCAATTCGCCTTCTTCCCGTTGCAGGTCCAGGTCTTCCAGCGCGATGGGCCTGCCATCCTTGTCCGTGGGCTGGTGATCGTCCCGCAGGTTCAGCAGGGCGCAGATGCGGTCCACCTCCTCCTCCCGCACCAGCATCCAGTTGGCCGGCGGGTTGGAGATGTCGTTCTGCCGTTGCTGCAACAGCCAGGCGAAGGCTTCCTGATCCATCAATCCGGCCTTGGCCGCCCCGCGCCAGGCCTGCATTTCGTCCGACAGGGGGAATTTGTAGGTCGCGGTGTGGCGGCAATGGGCCGGGGCCGGCGGCAACCGTTCATCGGGCGTGACGTCGTCGCCGTCCAGGATAGTGCCGACGGCGTGGTAATCCACCACCAGCTTCAGCCAGGGCGCATCGGGGTTCGGGTCCACGAACAGGATACTGTCGTTCGTCTTGAACCGTTGGGCATAGGTGATCATGGCGTCGGTGCCGCCCAGCAGAGCGCTTTCGGCCAGAAAGCGCGGGCGGGGCAGGTACTTATCCAGGAAGGCCCCCAGATCCTGCACGTCGCGCTTTTCCGGCATGACCAGCAGGGTGGTGCTGCCCGGTACGGCCGGGATGGCGGGGATCAGTTCATTGTTGCCGTGCATTTCCTTCACGGCATTGATCAGGGCCGTCATGTCGGCCGGGGTCGGGTTCATTGTCGGATTCCTTGATGGTCAGGGTGATGGAGGGTGGATCAGCCGGCGGCGGTATTGCCGTGGGATGCCATGCCCTTGCCGCCGAACATTTCCCGCTGGCGCGGGTTCTTCGTGGTCAGGGTATTGTCGTCATCGACAAAGAATTCGGTCTTTGCCGGCGGCGTCTTTGGCAGTTTCAGTTCGTGGCCCAGGCTGACGGACACGCCCTTGCTGTGCGCCTCCATCGCCACCGTGATGACCAGACTGGCCTTGGCCTTTTCGCCATTGGCCTGCCGGTGCTGCATGTCATCGAGGGCCTTTTGCAGGCTTTCATTGATCCTGGCCTGTGTATCGCCATCGTCATGGATGTCGAGCAGGCGTCCGATCTGCCGGACCTGATAGGCGGGATCGCCCATGGAACACGCTCCTTTCGTTTGCCGCGTCAGGCGGCTGTGGGGGATGGCGGGTGGGGGCCGTTGGCCGGCGGGCCGGGGGGGATGTCCAGCACGATGCCCAGCACGCTGTTGCGCGTGCTTTGCGCGCAGCGGCGCAGGGAGGCGGGGCCGGGCGCGTGGGCGGTCCAGTCCAGCATCATCAGGCTGGCTTCCATCTGATGGCTGTCACCGCGCTGTAATGCCGCCCGCGCGGCCTGGGCATTGCGCCACAGGCTGTGCGCCAGGGCATGCAGGTTGGTGCCGGGGCGATGGTTCATGGCGTCCCCCAGGGGTCAATCGGTTCGGGCGTGCCGTCGGGCCGCCGGGGCAGGCCGCAGGTGCGGGTGCCGTCGGGATGTTCGACCTGCAACAGGCAGGGAGAGCGCGGTGGCGGCGGGCTGGTGCAGGAAGCCAGGAACAGGCCGGCGGCCAGGGCCAGCATGGCGATGGCAAGGATGGCGGGGGCGCGTTGCATCAGGCGGCCCCCCGTGCATCCTGCCGGCGGTCGACCAGTTCGGCGACCTGGGCCAGGGTCATGTCGGCGGCGTCTTCCCAATCGTCATCGGGGATGTCGATCTGGAACTGTTCCTCCAGCGCCATGGCCAGTTCGACCATGTCCAGGCTGTCGAGGTGGAAATCCTCCAGCAGCTTGGCGTCGGGTGATGGCTTGCTGTCCGGCGCGCCCAGGATGTCCAGGATCAGCGGATCCGCGCAGATGCGGTCGAAGGTGGTGCTCATAGCTGCACCGCCTGGGTCTTAGTTCGGATCGCCTGCCTGTCCAGCCGCTCGATCTCCGCCACAATGAGGGCGGCGGCCCGCACCAGAAGGGTCCGCGTGTTAATATCCCGCTTGTGGTTGCAGGGGCTCCGGCCGGCCAGTTCACGTGCGGCGGCGCTGATGTCCCTATCGGGAGGTCCATCAAACTGCGTCCATGCGGTAAGGGTGTATGCCGCTGCGCCTATGGCAAGATCGCCAAGGCAGAGATTGGCGTCATCATGGGCCGGACCGCCCCATTTCGTATCCTGGCGGGTCCGCTCGGCGGCGATATCCAGCAGGACGCGGCTTTTGGGCGGCAGGGTGTCGTCGTGATCGGCGGGCAACAGATCGCTGTCCATCACGCTGCCTCCGTCACGTCGATGCCGGAGGCCGCCAGTTCGGCCAGCGCGGCGCGTTTGGCGGCGGGGCCGTGGCGGGTGATGGTGGTGGCATCAAAGCCGGCCAGATGCAGATCGGCCTCCGTCGCGGTGTCGCGGGTGCGGTAGGCCTCCACCAGCACCGCCGCCATGGCGGGCACCACGAAGGCGGGCTTCAGGCTGGTGATCCGCACGGTGGCGCGGAAGGTGCCGCGCTGGGCGGGAAGGTGGCGGCGGGCGTTGCGGCGCAGGGTGCGCGGGATCGGCCCGTCAAAGGCGGCCTCCAGGGCCAGCAAACCATTGTGCATCGGAAATCCCCTGTTCAAACGCCCGAAGGGGGTGGGGCCGGCGCGGGTGTGGGGAGCGCCGGCCCCCGGTCGGGCGGTGACCGATCACCTCACCGCCTGCTTACGGGCGGCGGCTGGTGATGAGGGGACGGTAATGCGGAAAAAATTACTCGTCAACGAAAATGCGGAAAAATTTACGCACTCATCAAAAGTTTTTCGCAGTAGCATAACCCGGTAGGAGGACACGCGAAGAATAATCGTCACTGTTCAACCCTGTGGTTTCTCAGGGGAGGGTGGTGTGATTCAGGGTAATGATGAGCTGCTTGGGGATCGGATCAGCCGCTATCTGGCCAATGAAAGCCAGGGGCACCCGGTCAATATCAGCGTGCATGGGCACCGGACATCATTCCGGCTGGAACCCGTATTCCGCAAGGCCTTGCAGGACATAGCCGCCAGGGAGGAGATGAGTATTGAACACCTGTACGGCATCATTGATCAGGCGCGTGGCGACCATGCGCTGAGTGCGGCGTTGCGCCTGTTTGCCGTTTCATATTGGGGGCAGGTTTCAGGGCTTCTTGTCGGCCGGGGCTGGTGTCGGGACAGGGATCGCCTGGGGCGGTGATGCGGGGACCTGCACGATGATGGGCGGCGGCGCCGTGATAGTGACGGGCGTCGGTGGCGCTGCGTCGGGCTTGATCCAGGACAAGCCGCCGATGATCCCGCCGACCACAAGGCCCATGATGGCGAGACCGACAGCAAGGCCGCTCCACGTATTGGTTGTCAGATCCCGCTTGGTGGGAAGTGAAGTTAATGTCACTTGGATCTGGCCGAGCGCAGAACGAATGTCCCGCATATCCTGATGCAGGGTGGTTACGTCTCGTTCAAGGCGGTCGAGGCGGGCGTCGGTCATATCAGGAGGTTGGGGGCCACCTCCACCGCTGTCAAGGGGTGAGCCCAAGGGATTTGGGGCTGGTGGCTCTCGGCGACCTTGGAAAGTATGAACGCTTGCGGTCATTGCTGATCCTCAACCGGTGTTGATTTCATTCCAAGCTCGTCAAAGCAATCAGCCAATACTTGTTCAGTCTCCTTCGTTAAAAGATGGTTTGTTGCTAATTCACCTGCCAAATACAGAACAACTTTTTTTAGAATGTGGACATCATTGGCTACTTTATTCACATATTCCTGAAATCCTGCTGCATGCCGAATTGCGCGCTCTATGGGTGATTCCTCGCTCATTCTTCTTCCCTCACGCTCTGGATCACCAGTGCGGCGATGATTATGTCGTCTACGCCTGCCTGGCTGAAGGGGCCGGCATTGACCCGGCTGGGCAGGGCGTGTTGGTCGGTGGCAACAGGCAGTCCGTCGGACAGTACAATGGGCGCCTGGTGTTCCGGATCGTCGGAGCGCGGCCACAGGATATGGCGGCCCTGTTCGTCGCGCTGATATTCCTTTACCGTCGCTTCGAATTCACCATACCGATCGCGGCGCAGACAAATGACCTTGTCGCCGGGCTTTGGTGGGCGGGCGATATCAAAGAACCGGACGCAGATCAGGATCGTGCGTTCGGGATATAGCTTGTTCATGGAGTTGCCGCGCACTTCCAATGCAAAGCGCTCGGCATCTGCATATTTGGGGTGAGCGGGAACCGTAACGCCGTACCATGTGTCGGCTGGCCACTCGATGGCCTCTCGCCATTTCCCGGCCTGTACATAACCACGCACGGCGACCCTTGTCAGAGCTGTCGTTAAGGCAGGTACGGGGGGCGCGGATGTACCATGGTCGCCGCCATTCACGGCGCTGGTGAAAAAATCGACTGGTACCTCCAGCACTTTCGCCAGTGCCGCTAACCTTTCGATGCGCGGGGCATGCCCGTTGCGAATGCTGCGGATCGCGTCCACGTGCAATCCGGCCTTCAGGCATGCCTTTCGCTCGCTGAGATTCAGATCGCTCAGCCGCTCCTGAATTCGGGCGATTAGAAGTTCGTAAGTCATGCGTTCAATTATCCGCGCCATGAGGTGTCGCGTATCGCGTAAAATTTATGTTGACGATGCGTAATAATTTACGCATTCATGTCCACATGATGGATTATCGACAGCAGCTCTTGACCCTTGCAGCGGTCTATCGTGGCGCCACCGGACGGTCGGAGGCGCGCGTGGCGACCATCGTTCACAGCCAGGGTACCTTCTTCAACCGTATCCGGGCGGGCAAGGGCTGTTCGGTGGATACGTATCTGAAATTCAAAGAGTGGTTCGCCGCCAACTGGCCGCCCGCCACGCTCTGGCCGCAGGGCGTTGACCGGCCCGGCATCATGCCGGATGCGGCTGATCCTGCCGACACACAACCCGCAGACGCGGCATAGGAGGCATCATGATTGACCCGGCGGAAGTCAACCTTACGGACATGGTCTACCACCTCCGTGATGAGGTGAGGGCGCTGCGCGAGGAACTGCGCGCGAGCGGCGTGGCACCGGCATTGAGCGATGGCCTGAATTTCCCCTGGCCGACCCGTGGTGGAGCGTCCAGGGGTATGCCCCGCATTCAGGCCATCGACTTTCCGGGACCGGGCAGGGTCAAGCTCACGATCCACCCGGACGAGAAGGCAACGGAGCCAGGCCAATAAGTGTTTCGACCAACCCGTCAGTATAGCCGGTGGCGTTCGCTTCCGATTTTCGTGCCAGCGCGATGGAGCGGTCGTAAACCTCCCGGATATGAACTTGGGTGAGCACATTCTGCTCCACCAGCAAATGTAGAAGCTCGTTGAGAACCAGTAAATTCGCATGGTTGATCGCTTTGTAGTCGTCAAAGCCGTTGTCGTTAGACATGTAAAAATCCCCGATGGCGGTTGTGGTGATCCCATCGTGGGGGTGGTGGAGGGTGTGGTCAAGGCCGCGCCCTCCACCGTTCGGCTTCATCCCCCAGCCGCAGCAGTAACTGTGCCAGGGCGCGGGTGGCGGGGGCGGTGCTGTCGGTTAGCGCCTGGGCCCGGCGCAGCAGGTCGGCGGGGTCGGGTGGTTTGGGTGGGGTGGCTTGTCTGTCCATGTCTACCCGTATAACGCGCATCGTCCCCGGTTTCTTGTGATATCCAAATTGGAATTCATCTCATGACCAAGGCACGCCATCCGCTTTCCGTTGAACAAGCCCTGCATGAGGTGCTGGGCCTGCTGGGCACGGCAGAAGCCGGGGCGGTGACGGGGAAAAGCGCCACCATCCTGCGCAACTGGGCCGATCCGGACAATGATGCCTATCGGTTGCCCATGGAGGCGGCGATGGCGCTGGACCGGGCCTGCATCCTGGCCGGGCATGAGCGGGCGCCGCTGCTGCTGGCCTATCAGGCCGCCATCGGGCGGGTGCAGGCGAAGCGGCATGCGCCGGCGGCGCTGGCCCTGCGGCTGGTTGAACTGGCGCAGCGGCTGGGCGATGTGGCGGGCGAAATGCGGGCCGCCGTGTGCGTGCATGGCGACGGCGGGGCGGCGGTGACCGACCGCGAACTGGCGTCGGCGCTGGCTGATGTGCAGGCCATGCAGGCCGCCCTGGATGATCTGCAACGCGACCTGATCGCGGCGAATGCGAGGGCGGCGGGATGAAGATGCCGGCGGAACCCGATATCGACCTGACCGCGCCGCGTCCCGGCGCCAATGATGGCAAGGGGCGACTGGAACAGGTGCGCGAGCCGGTGGAGGGCGGGTTCCGCCTGGTCTGGCGCTGCATCTGTGGCGGCTGTGGCCGCGCCGAGGCGGCGACCCATAACACCCATGATGCGGCGATTGTGACCGCCAACCTGAAGCGTCGCGGGTGGCGCGGGTTCGGTAAAAGGATCCGGTGCCCGGCCTGTCTCGCCACCGCCCGCAAGCCCGCCACCCGTCCCCATCCAGTACCGGCATCGATGCCGGCTACTCCCGAGAGGCCAGTCATGTGCAGTGCGCCCGCCGACCTGATCAATGCCGCCCGCATCGGGCAGTATCTGGAAATCTACTGGCAGGACAATGCCGGCCGATACGACGATGGCTGGGATGATGGCCGTGTTGGCAAGGAACTGGGCGGCATCGCGCCCGACTTTGTCCGCCGGGTGCGGGAGGGGTTGGGCAAGGTGCCCAAGCGGCCGGCGGAGATTGTGGAGGCGGAGCGGCTTTGCGAGGAGATGAAGCTTTATTGCCAGTCAAAACTTGATGCCGCCCGTGCGGAGCTGGCGCGGGCCAATGCGTTCGTGAACGAGCATGAAGATGGCTTCAACAGGACGATGGAGCGGATAAGAGTTTTGTTGGACAAGGCCGAAGCCAAGGCCGGGAAGGTGGCGGCATGAGCCAGAACATCTCCACCGCCGTGATGGCGCGGCGGGTTGAGGCGCCGGACAGTCTGGATTATTTCCCCACCCCGCCCTGGGGCACGCGGGCCCTGATCGAGCGGGCGGACAGCCATACGTTCCTGGGCCTGGATCAGTTGACCGTATGGGAACCGGCGTGCGGGGAAGGGTGGATGGCCCGGCCGCTGGGTGAGTATTTCGGGCGGGTGGTGGCCACTGATTGTCATGATTATGGGGTCGGGTATCCCGTGCATGACTTCCTGATGCCGTATCTGCCTGAGGTCCTGCAGGACCGTCGCCCGCACTGGATCATCACCAATCCGCCCTTCAATGCCGCAGAGCAATTCGTTGCCCGCGCGCTGGATCTGGCGACCGATGGTGTTTCGATGTTGGTGCGGACCAGCTGGCTGGAGGGGATTGGCCGGTATGAGCGGCTGTTCAGCCGGACGCCACCCAGCCTGATTTCGCAGTTTGCCGAAAGGCTGCCCATGCATCGCGGGCAGGTGGATCCAGAGGGCGGGACCGCCACGGCCTATGTCTGGATCACCTGGCTGATCGGGTGGAAGGGTGAGCCGATCTTTACCTGGATACCGCCCTGTCGCGCGGATCTGGAGCGCGAGAGCGATTACCCGCCGGCAGCGCCCGTGATGGCGGCGGCGGGTCCCCTGGAAGCGATGATGATGGAGGGTTCCCGATGACGGGGCTGGAACGGTTGCGCGCCGTGCTGGCGCAGCATGGGCAGGCGCAGGGGGTGGGCCTGCTGGACGCGGCCATTGCCCTGTCGGGGCAGGTCGGGGAGCTGACGGTGCTGCGGGCGCTGGTCGATATGGCCGGTTATGCCGCCACCCTGTCCAGCCATGAGGCGCGGTGCGTGGTGATGGAGGCCATGGCCGATGGCGGGGTGATGATCGCCACCGCCGAACAGGCCATCCGCGCCGGCCAGACCGTGAGCCTGACGCCCGTGCCCGATTGGGCCGGGCGGGCGGCGGGGAGGGCGTGATGCAACGGCATGATCCGGATGTGATCCGGCGCGTAAAGAAGGCGGCGCCCCTGGCCCAGATTGTCGCGCGGCATGTGGATCTGTCGCCCGATGGCAGCGAACGGCAGGGGCGGTGCCGGCGGCCCGTGCCGGCCGTGGCGGGGGCCTGTGCATTCCGGCTGAACCTGGGCAGCGGGGAATGGATGTGCGGCAGCTGTGCCGGCAAGGGCGACATCCTGGATTTTGTCATGCTGTTCGACCGGGTGCCCTTTGCCCAGGCCCTGCACATCGTCGCCGATGCGGGCGGCGTGCGTCTGCCGGGTGCGGCGCCCGCATCGGGCAGCCTTCTGTGATGGGGGCGGCGATGGGCACGGCGACGCGACAGATGCACCGTGGATATCGGCCGCGCGGGTCCAGCGTGGGGCCGGTGGCGGATATCATGGTCGCAGCATCGCAATATGTCGCCCTGCCCGGCAACCAGGCGCGGGCCGATGATCTGCGCCGCGCCCTGGGCCGGGTGGAGCCGGGCCTGTCGCCCAAACTGGATGTCGTGATCGAGGCGGCGGGCGTGGCGCTGGACGCGCCCACGGATGCGGGGGCGCTGCGCGTCCTGCTTCTGGCCGCGCGGGATTTGAAGGGGGTGCGTCTGGCGCCCCCGGAACAGCAACGGTGGTGGGATCGATGAACCGCGACGAAAGACGCCTGCGGGCGGGGTTGGCGGCGAATGCCGGGTGGCGGGCGGGCCTGGAACTGGCGCTGCCGCCCCGGCTGTTCTACACGATTGTGGCAAGTTTCCTGGGCAATGAACATGCCGGGCCGGGGGAACGGGAACTGTTCGACGCGGCGGCACCGGTCCTGCGCGATGCCATTCACCAGGGGCTGGGTCCCCGGTTCATGGTGGCGGGCCGGGGCGGTTGGACGCCCCTGACCCTTCTGGGTGCCGTCAATGTGCATCTGTTGATGCCGTTTGAGAAGCTGGGCCGGGCCACGGTGATCAGCGCCGTCACGCATTTCGTCACGGCCCTGGATGCGGACGGCATCGTGCTTTTGCCGACAGGTGGGCCGGTACGCGGTGCGCTGGAAAAGGTGGTGGATGTCCTGAATGAGTATCCCGACATTGCAGAGGGGGTGGACCGCAGCGGGCGCAAGAATGCGCGGCGCATGCTGGCCGCCTGCCGCGACCTGGGTTTTTACCCCGCCGTGGCGGGGGAGGTGGCGGCATGAACCATTACTTCCTGACCGACAGTGTCTCCGGCGGCGGGCTCGATCTCCGCATCTGGTTTATGGGGCCATTCCAGGAATGGCTTCCCGCTGGACGAAAGATACTTCCAGGCATCCGGCCCCAATCGCAATATCTGTTCAATCTGAACCGGTCGAGCAGCAACGTAGATCAGGCCGGCGGCATTCCCATCGATCCACTCGCGAATGGCGAGACATACCCCTTCTTCGTTGAAAATCTTTTGGACGTGCAGGGTCCACGTCATCCACATTCGTTGACGTTCCCAGGCGTCTCGCGGTCTGGCGGGAGCGTGGAAGTGGTCGCCTTCGGAAAAGTCGAGGTAGGGCGGAAGGCCCCGCGACCATTTGCCATCGGCGGATGCCGGAAGGCGGACGATATCCAGTGCGGCGCGGAAGGCACTCGGAACGGCGAAGAACCATCCGACGGCCAAATTGTCCGCGCCGAACTGAACATCGATGTCGTCTTCTGTAACCCGCAATTGGTAGGCGCCAAGGCCGATCCAACGCGGCGGTTGTGGCAAACCGCGAGCGGTCAGTTCGCGGGCCAGGAAGTCGGCGATCTGCTGTTCATCGAAGATTTCGCCCGTCCGGTTGTCGATAGCCGACAGGGCCCGATGCAGATGCAGCGTCTTGGGCTTGCCGTGCGCTTCATCGTCACCTTGGACCCATCCCTTCATGGCGATGCGAGGCGTACCGGTGGCCGTGAGGTCCCATTCCAAGGTCTTCAGGGACATCTGCTGCCGGCGTCGGCGCCCGTCACGGTTGAGATAGTTAATGGTCAGGTCAAGCGGCAGTCTGACGGACCAGGACATGGGTCTTCCTTGTGCTTTCGGGGGCTGATGAAATCACCGCGTGGGTGTGGTGCCGTAGTTAAGCAGGTCCGGGCGGCTGGCCCGTTCGGCGATATGCGCCACCAGATCGGGCAACAGTTCCCCGGTATCCGCATCGGCTGCCTGCTCAATGCTGTAATGGTTGATATTTCGGCGTTCGATCCGGTTCCAGTCCAGAAAGTGAAGGACCAGGGTCAGCCACGATCCGCCGAAATCATCCCACATCGGCCGCGCTTCGCTCAATCGGACGCGATGCGGCCCAAAACTTCCGCGCTGTTCGTTCCTGAAGGTGAGCAGGAGGTGGATGTCGAGATTGCTGGCGCGCAACGACCCTGGGGATACCGCTTGTGGCGCCTGAAAACTGCCGCGGCGGCGGGGTCTGGGCGATGTGAACGTGCGGGGGCCGCCTTGCGGATGTGGGGCCAAGAGATGCGGATACATCTCCAGATGCGCGATGGGCGATGGAATGACGGCACCGGTCAGGACGTCGCGCATGCTGAGAATCTGGGAGGTGCGGAAGTCCCGCCTTTCCCCGCGCAGATGGCAGAAAGCTGTGAGATAGAGGTCGTTGGGTTCCGGCGCGCTGGCATGGATGGTGATCCGGCGGGCGGTCACTTCGCCATCGCCGGCTTTATATTCGATGTCGAAGGTCGGGTGATCGCTTGTTGGACCGGTCATGATTGCCACCCTGTTGTTGTTGGCGGCACGGTATCAGCCAAGGGCGTGTGGTCGAAGATGTCGTACGGGCCGAACGAGGCAAAAGGCCGCGCCCGTGATCCGCGCGACACCATGCGGGTGTGTGCAGGGGTGATTTTCTTGACCCGTATCGGCGGTCGGCGTAGCGTCGGCGTTGGAGCACCCTTGGCCGTGGAAAGCCGGGGGACGGAGGCTCTGGACATAGCGGACCGCCGCTCGCACGCATTCGCGCTGCGGCTTTTTTTGCGCCCGGATTCCGTCCGGGCAACGCCCCTATGGCGGGGCGCCGGCGAATACAAGACCCGAAAGGGGAATAAGCCGGGGTCTGACTGTGTCCAGGCTTCCAACGCTCCCGCCACCAGGGCGGCCGTGGAAAGCAACCCTGTTGGCGTGGGTCAACCATGCTCGACACAGGAGCTTTTCATGGCCGACGCTGCCACCCCCGCGACGATTCCGTCTGCGCTGAACCTTTCCGACCTGAATACGACCGTGAACCATGAACCGCGCGTGAGCCATGTCCGGCTGGCGCAGGTGTTGGGCGTTGCAGACGCCCGCGCTATTCTGCGCTTGATTGAGCGTAATCGAGCGGAGTTGGAGCGGTATGGTTCAATTTCGGTCACCGTGACCGAAAATACCGACGCCATTGGCCGTGGCCGTCCCGGCAAGACCTACTGGCTGAACGAACCGCAGGCCCTGCTGGTCTGCATCCGCAGCGACGCGCCGCAGGCGCCGGCCGTGCGGCAATCGCTGATCCAGGTCTATATGGACTGGCGGCGCGGGCAGTTGGCGCCCGCCGCCACCGACATGGACGGGCGGCCCCTGGCCCTGACCGAACCGGAGATCATGGCGGCCCTGGCGTTTCGCCGGGCCGTGCAGAAACAGGCGGATGCCGAGATCGCCCGCCTGCGCCGCGACGTCGGTACCGCCCTGTCATCGGCCCTGGACCGGGCCATCATCGGCGAATTCCAGCGGCGGGAGGGGTTGGTATGAGTCTGCATTCCCTTTGCATCCGTGCCAGCGACAGCATGACCTGGGAACGCCATACCATCATCACCCTGGATGGCGTGGCGCTGGCGGGCGTGGTGGCGGCCGATGAAGCGGCCGGCGCCGTGGAATGCCATGTCGATGACGGGCGCGGCGGCTGGCGGTTGACCGATGACGGCCGGGGGTTTCGGGTCCAGACCCTGCGCGGGCGGGTGGTGATCGGCCTGCGGGCCGGGGCGCCGAAATGGGCCTGGGCCCTTTACTGGATGGCGCGGCTGGGCCGGGAGGGTGTGGCATGACGGATCCGCGCGATCATCCCTGCATGGCGCCCGGGTGCGACCAATGGGGCGGGCATGGCTTTGCCGTGGGCAAGGACAGGCCCCTGATCTGGTATTGCGGGCAGCATAAGGCGATCGGTGCGGCGCGCACCGCGCCCGCCATGGTGGAGCCGATGGCGGAGGGGGCGGAACCGGTTCCGCCTTCACGCGGGCAGAGGAGGCTGTTCTGATGGTCGGGATGCCGCGCGGCGACCCGGCGGACGGGATTGCCACCGAACATGTGATCTGGGCCGTCATGTCCCGGCTGTCGCCGTTGGATGTGCTGGTCAGTTTCAGGATGCCCGTGCCGCTGCATGGCGGCACGGATTGGGAATTCGTGCGCCGGTCGCTGGCCTGCCGCTGGCGGCGGCTGCCGGAGCGCGATGGGGAGTAGGACACCATGGGCGCCAATGCCACCAAGAACCCGTCCTGTGTGTGGTTCTGGGATGATCATGAGAATGACCCTGCGCTGCGGCTGGTGTCGCTGGCGGCGCAGGGGCTGTGGATGCGCATGCAGTGCGTGGCCGCTCGGGCCAAGCCTGCCGGGTACATCGTGTTGGGACTGGAGCCGTGCACTGTTGATGACCTTCCGGGGCGGCTGGCGCCGCTGGTCGGTGTCGACAAAGAGACGGTGATGGATCTGATCCGGGAACTGCGGGAGGCAGGGGTTTTTAGCGTCACACGGAGCCGCATCGCCTATTCACGGCGGATGTTGAGGGCGGGAAACCTGTCGGAAGTGCGGGCCAGGGCGGGGCGGAATGGTGCCGCCGTAACCAACGGACGTAAAAGGGATAATTCGGGTTTGCCGCAGCAAAATGACGGCAAGGACGGCGGCAAGGGTGCGGCAAGTGGTACGCGACCTCAATCTTCATTCTTCAAAGAACCCCTAAATCCCCTTGCAGGGAATGAGGGGGAAAAGGGTGCGGGACTGCCCGCCGTGATCGCCGGCATCACGGTGGGGGAGCTACGCACCAAGGCTGCGGTGCTGGTCAAGGGAGGGCCTGGGTCGGAGACGACGGCGCGGGGGCTGGGCGATGCGGTGATCCGGGAGATGGTCAGGCATGGGCTGCTGCTGCCGGAGGTGGCGCAGCGGTACGGGGTGAAGGTGCCCAGGACCGCATAGGCGGTGCGGTGGTGGCCGGGTCAATGCTCGGCAGGCAGGTGCGGCGGGACGGTTCGGAAGGGACGGTAGGCGATGCGCGACGTGACGATGGTCTGGCTTCTGGAATGGGCGTACAGGGTGCAGCTGGTGCTGGAGGCTGCTGACCAGGGCATGACCCAGGCGGAGCGGTGGGAGCGCGGGCTGTCTGGTCCGGCCTGTGCGCTGGGGGCTGGGCCGCGTGTGGATGGCGGGGCGCAGGGTGGTGCGGCGCGCTGTCATGGCGACGCAGAGGCGGTGCATGCGGCGGTATGGGCGCGGACCAGCGGGCTGGCGCGCGGGCTGGTGCTGCGCCATGCCAGGACGGGCGGGCAGCCGGACTGGTGTCCGGGGGCGGAGGTGCGGCGGGTGGTGGTGTGCAAGCCCAACGGGAGGCCGGAGCGGGTCTATGACGCAAACCGGAACTTTGTCGGTGTGAAGACACGGGATGCGGTCTTTCAGGGGGTGGTCGATACGGGGCTGTGCCCGGATGGGTTGGCGCTGGCGCGGGATAGCTGGGTGCTGTGGGCGGATGCGGTGCATCGGCTGACGCTGCATGACTGGCGCCTATCGGAGCATCGGGTGGTGGGCGCAGGGGTGGCGCTGCGGCCCTGGGAAGGGGCGGCGCATGAAGCCGCTTGACAAGGGTACGAAAATTCGTTGACAGTGTGCACGTCGCGTAGACCGCCCGTAGGAGGTGGTCAGATGCGAGATCGTCTTTCAGGGGCCCGCGGCACAGCCGGCGGGCCCTTTGTCGTTTTCGGGGTTTCGTTCATGCCGTGGTCTCCGCCCAAGCCCTGCGCCCATCCGGGTTGCGGGGCGCTGGTGCATTCACGCTACTGTGCCGCCCATCAGCGGGCGGAACGGGCTGCGTCGGATGCGCGGCGTCCGTCGGCGCGGGAGCGGGGGTACGGGTCAAAATGGGAGCGGGCGCGGGCCGAGTTCCTGGCCTGCAACCCGTGGTGCGTGCGCTGCAAGGAGGCCGGGCGTCAGGTCCAGGCCAGCCATGTCGATCACATCACCCCGCACCGGGGTGATGACCGGCTGTTCTGGTCGCGGTCGAACTGGCAGGCGCTGTGCAGGCCCTGCCACTCGTCCAAGACGGCGGCAGAGGACGGAGGCTTCGGTCACCGTCGTCGGCCCGCCCCCTGACC
>NZ_JAGOGJ010000259.1 GCF_017996735.1 Niveispirillum sp. | reverse complement strand
GCTTGGCGGAACCCATCTGGGCCAGCGGTCATCCGCCGCTCAAACAGGCCGGACACATGAACGCATTCGACCCCAACAAATCATCTCGCCTACCCCTTGTTCCCAACGGGCCGTCCACACATGGTATCAGATGACCGTTTTGAACCAGGCCCGTGTCGGCTCGTCGGCTGGGTAGAACAGTTCGACCCTCAGGTTCTGCAGCCCCGCATCCAGCGGCGTTCCCACCATGGCGATGATGGAAAACAGCGACAGCCGCACCCCGTCCTTGGTGAAACGGGTATAAAGCGTGGGGGCATCCGTTGCCCCGTCGCCGAACGGGGCGGCCAGTTCCGTCAGCGACGGGTCGGTGAACAGATCGGCGAACGGGTCCGTGTCCACGGCCTGAAGCGGGTCTTCCAAAAGGGCTTCGGCCTTCAATCGACGGATCATCCAGGCCGCCACCTCTTCCCAATTCTCCACCAGATCGCGCATGCCGGGCGACAGCAGCAAACGGACAAGGTTGGGGTTGGACAGGCCGGCGATGGCGGGCCCGGCAAGGAAACCCAGCAGCCGCTGTGCCCCGCTGTTCGCCTGGATCAGATTGTAGTGCCGGTCCACGACAACGGCCGGGAAGGGGGCCTGGGTCTCCAGCATATGGGTGATCGCCGCTTTCACCGGCGCCATTTCGGGCGCTTCCAGCGGCGAACTGTCCCAGGCGGGGGCGAACCCTGCGGCCAGCATCAGGGCATTCTGGTGGCGTAACGGTACCGACAAGGCTGTGGCCAATTGCAACACCATGCCCCTGGACGGCCGCGACCGCCCCGATTCCAGAAAGGACAGATGCCGCTGGCTGGTATTGCAGGACAGCGCCAAATCCAACTGGCTGACCCCGCGTGAGGCGCGCCAGCGTTTCAGCAGCGGTCCAAAAGCCTCGGCATTATTGACGCGACGGCGCGGGGCGGGGGTGGACATGGCGGCTCCGGGCTTTGGGATTGCCTGCCTTTCTGCCATGCCACCGTCGCGCCGTCGATTACGTCACAGGTAATGACGGCGCCGTTCCGCCCACGCTGCCCGCGTTCACCACGCCGACCAGGCCGGCCGTGCTGGCATCATGTGGCTTGGGGCCTTCGCCTTCCAGTTCGGGCAGGATCACCTTGGCCAATTGCTTGCCCAGTTCCACGCCCCACTGGTCGAAGCTGTTGATGTTCCAGATGACGCCCTGCACGAACACCTTGTGTTCATAGAGCGCCACCAGCATGCCCAGGCGATAGGGGTCCAGCCGGTCCAGCAGGATGGTGTTGGTGGGGCGGTTGCCGGTGAAGATCTTGTGCGGCAGCAGAGTGTCCAGCGCCGGCCCCGCCTTGCCCTCCTTCATCAGTTCGGCGCGTACTTCCTCGGCGTTCTTGCCGCGCATCAGCGCTTCGGTCTGGGCCAGCGTGTTGGACAACAGCATGGCATGGTGCCGGCCCGTCGGGTTCTGGCTGCTGATCGGTGCGATGAAATCGCAGGGGATCAGGTGCGTGCCCTGGTGGATCAACTGATAGAAGGCGTGCTGACCGTTCGTGCCGGGTTCGCCGAAAATGATCGGGCCGGTGGCATAGTCCACCTCGTTGCCGTCGCGGTCCACCGACTTGCCGTTGCTTTCCATGTCCAGTTGCTGGAGATAGGCGGGCAGGCGGGCCAGATACTGATCATAGGGCAGGACGGCATGGGCCGTGGCGCCGAAGAAATTGCCGTACCAGACACCCAGCAGGCCCAGGATCACGGGCATGTTCTGCGCCAGGGGGGCGGTGCGGAAATGCTCATCCATGGCATGGGCACCGCCCAGCAGCTCCCCGAACTTCTCGGGCCCCACCATCAGGGCGATGGGCAGGCCGATGGAGGACCAGAGGCTGTAACGCCCGCCGACCCAGTCCCAGAAGCCGAACATATTGTCCGTGTCGATGCCGAACTTTGCCACTTCCGCCGCGTTGGTCGATACGGCTACGAAATGCTTGGCCACGTCATCGGCGCTGCCGCCATTGGCCAGGAACCAGTCACGCGCCGTATGGGCATTGGCCAGGGTTTCCTGGGTCGTGAAGGTCTTGGACGCGATGATGAACAGGGTGGTGGCGGGATCGACGCGCTTCAGCACCTCGGCAATGTGGGTGCCGTCCACGTTGGATACAAAATGCGCCGCCAGATGCGGATGGTGCCAGGGCGTCAGCGCCTGCGTCACCATCACGGGACCAAGGTCGGAACCGCCGATGCCGATATTGACGATGTCGGTGATGGCCTGACCGTCATAGCCGCGCCATTCGCCATCGCGCACCTTGTGGCAGAAGGCGTACATGCGGGCCAGCACCTCGTGCACGCCCGGCATCACGTCCTGGCCATCCATCAAGATGGGGCGGTCGACGCGGTTGCGCAGGGCAACATGCAGGACGGCGCGGTCCTCCGTGATGTTGATACGGTCGCCGCTGAACATGGCGTCGCGCATCTGTTCCAGCTTCTGCTGTCCTGCCAGATCGACCAGCAGGGACAGCGTCTCGTCCGTTACACGATTCTTGGCGTAATCCAGCATCACGCCATCCACGATGATGCGGTAACGCTCGAAACGGCCGGGATCGGCGGCGAACAGGTCGCGCATCGTGGTGCCGTCGAAACTGGCGCGATGGGCGGCAAGGGCCTGCCAGGCGGGGGAACGGGTCAGGGCGGACATAGGTCTTTCTCTCCGGCCGGAACGCTGATCTCTGCCCGCGATTGATACCATGCCGCGCGCCGCCCACAAGCCTGTAGCCGGCCTGGATCGCGTCGGACGCCCCTTTTTGCCGAACCGTGCCAATGTTGCGACAGTAAATGGAATCGCGTTCAGTTTACGTAACTACGCTACATGACAGGGCTGGGTGACACGCCGGATCAAAAAGCCTCCGGATCGCCCTCGAACGGGGCCGGGGGGCCGACGCGATAGCCCTTGTCCTGGTTGAAGCGCATACCCGCCTTGGCCGATGCCATCTTTTCGCTGGCGGCCCAGACCATGTAGCGGCGTCCCGCTTTCCAGGATTTCACCACCTCGTCCGGGGCGTTGCGCGCCAGATTGTTGAAGTCGGGATGGTTGATCTGGAAAACATAGGCCTGGTCGCCCATGTTTTTTCGCTCGTCGAACACATAAATCTGCGACTCGGTACCCTTTTCCCGCTCGGCCTGTTTTTCGCCATCCTCGATCATCTCGTTCAGGCGATCCAGTTCCAGCCGCATCTGCTGTTCCTCCCGGCGCAGGGCCAGGGTACCGGACGCCCGCTCACGCATCCCGCGGCTGGCCGTGCCGACGCGCCCTTGCTGTCCTTCATGCAGCTTGCGGGCACGGCGCAGGCGCTGGCGCGTGTGGGCCACCATCTGCAAGGCGACCACCCCGCCGCCCAGGATGCCGAACATCAGGGGCAGCAGGTCGAACAGCCGGT
>NZ_JAGOGJ010000001.1 GCF_017996735.1 Niveispirillum sp. | reverse complement strand
GGCATATCCTGTGTCGGCAATGGGAACCGGAAGGCGCAAGCACGCCGCCTAGGGCAGCAGCAGCACCTTGGACGGGGTGCGGCCATGGCAGAGGCGGAAGGCCTGGTCTGCCTGGGCCAGGGGGAAACGGTGGGTGACCAGCGGCGCGAAGGCGTCAGGTGCGTCAGCCAGCGCCCGCAGCACGGTTTCCCAGGCCGACGGCGGAATACGCGACGCGCCGCGGATTTCCAGCCGGTATTTCACCAGCCGCAGGATATCGACGCTGGCCGGCCGTTCCGGCATGCCGGCCACGACCAGCACACCCTGTGGCCGTAGCAGGGCCAAGGCCTGATCCACCACCTCCGGCACCCCCGCCGCTTCCACCGCCAGGTCGAAACCCTGCCCCTTGGCCAGGGTGAGCGCCCGGTTGGCGTCGGGTTCCGCCATGTCGAAACAATCGGTGAAGCCCATGCCGCGCAGCACGTCCAGGCGCGGCCCGTCCTGCTTGCCCAGCACGGCCACCTGCGCGGCGCCCAGGTGACGGGCCAGCGCCGCCACGCCCTGGCCGATGGGACCGGGACCCAGCACCACGACACGCATGCCGGGCCGGAACCCGCCGACCGCCAGGGCATGGGCCCCGACCGACAATGGTTCCGCCAACGCCCCCAGTTCCACGGGTACGTTGGCCGGAAGATCATAGCAATAGGTATCCGGGGCCAGCACATAGGGCGCGAAGGCCCCGTCCCGGATCAGGCCCACGGCCTGCCGGTCCAGACAGCCCACCGGATCATCCGCCAGACAGCGTTCGCAGCGGCCGCAGGCGACAGCGGGGTCGATCACGATGTCCCGGCCCACACGGGCAGGATCCACCCCCTGCCCCACGGCAACGATTCGTCCCGCCGTTTCATGACCCAGCGTGACCGGCAGCGCCTGGGCCATGAAACCCGCATAGGAAGCGGTCCAGCGATCCACCGACAGGTCGGTGCCGCAAATGCCCGTGGCCGCGACGCGGACCAGCACCTCGCCCGACCCCGGCGCATCCGGCTCCGGCACCTCGGTCAGCGACAGGCCGGCGGCCGCCTGGATCTTGCGCAATGACAGCATATCGGTCCTCCCCGATCCCGGGTCTTCTGCCCCGTGTCTGGCGATAGTAGGGGAGACGCATGCCCGGTCCAGGCGATTTCGGCGCATGGTTCCGCCTGAAAACTCATGCCGGGCAGCCGCTTCTTCCATCGGGTTCCTGCATCCAGCATGTTATGAATAGCAGATGATCTTCCATATTACAGCCCGGAAGGACCACATCATGACCATCCGCCGCATTCAGAACGTCTATGTGGTTGCCCGCGACATGGAGCGGATGACCGGCTTCTATCAACAGGCGCTGGGCGCCGGCCTGAAATTCCGGGACCAGGATAACTGGGCGCAATTGTCCATCGGCGGCGGCAATTTCGCGCTGGCATCCCCGGCGGAGGCCGGCGCCGGCGACAAGGGTGCCACCGTGACCTTCGAAGCCGACGACCCGGAAGCCATCGCTTCGTCGGTGGAAAGCCTGGGCGGCCGCGTGCTGGGCCGACGCGACATGGGCGGCCATGGCCGGACCATCACCTGCGCTGATCCGGAGGGAAATGTTTTCCAGCTTTTCAGCCGGGGGTGAAATCCCGTCCCGCTTGGCGTGCCCCTGCCCCGTGCGCTAGGCTGCGGCAAAACCGGCGCCGGCGGAGCGCCCAGGAAATCAGAGGACGTCCTTGACGCAGCAGAACGATATTTCCGGTGACCGTGGTCAGAACAAGGCCACGGCGCGCACGCTGCAGGTTCTGTCCTGTTTCGCGGCGGATGCGCCTGGCTATGGCGTGACCGAACTGTCGCAACTGCTCGGCATGACCAAGAACATGATCTATCGCGCCCTGACGACGCTGGTCGATCAGGGTTATCTGGTGCGTGACGTCACGGGGCTGCGTTATCAGTTGGGGTACCGGGTGCTGGAATTGCAGAGCCGCACGGCCCTGGAGCCGGATTTCCGCAGCCTGTGCGCACCTTATATCCATAAAATCCATGCCCTGACCGGGGAAACGGTCAGCCTGATGGTGCGGGGGCTGGACTATGCCGTGTTCATCGACGGGATCGAAACCAAGCGGCCGGGGACCTGGCGCATGGAAATCGGCGGTCTGCGCCCGCTACATGTGCCCGCCTCCGGCCGGGTCATGCTGGCCCATTGCCCCGACCAGGAAGTGGCGGATTACATCGCCCGCAACAGCCCGCTGACCATCCCGCCATCCAACCGGAGCATGAGCGCGGATGATCTGTGGGCGGACATCCACGCGATCCGCCAGCGCGGATATGCCGAGGTGCGGCGGGACGGGCCGCTGCCCATGCTGGCCCTGGGCTTTCCCATCACCGACGCGGAAAACCGGCTGCATGGCGTTTTATCCGTGGGCGGCCCCGTGGAACGGATGGAGCCGGAGCGGGCAAGGCTGCTGCCCGAACTGCGCCGCCTGATCGATGAATTATGCAGCCGTACGCGGCTCTATGCCGCCGACGCCGCGCATGTGGAGATCAATTGATGTCCAATGCAGTCAGCCGTGCCGTAATCAACTCATCCGCCAGCCACGTGTTCGAGGTGCTGCGTTTCGTGGCGGAAGCCGACGAGCCGATGGGCGTGACGGAGATCAGCCGCCAGATGGCCTTGCCCGCCTCCACCGTGTACCGGGCGCTGGTGACGCTGGAAGAGGCGGGTTATCTCTCCCGCTACCAGAACACGCCGCGATACGAGGTGGGGCAGATGCCCCAGCTTCTGAACCGGGCGCTGTTCAACCGTTTCCATCTGCATCGCGCCAGCCGCCCCATCCTGCGGGCCCTGGCCCACGCCATCGGGGAGACGGTGTCGCTGTCGGTGCGCATGGGCTGGTTCGGGCTGCGCATCAGCGGTGCCTATGGCAGCAACGACATCTATCACCGCGACCGGCTGGGGGAGGTGGTGCTGCTGCATGAAGGGCTGGCGGCGCCTGCCATCCTGTCCACCCTGTCATCCGACGACCGCAACCGCTACCGGCTGTTCGTGGAGGCGCATTACCCCAACCGGACACCGGCAGAGGATTGGGCAGCACTGGAGGATCGGCTGGACCGGGCATGCCGGGACGGGCTGGTGACGCGGGAGATCGCGCTGGCGCCGGGTTTCCAGGCCGCCGCCCTGCCCATCCGCGCGGCCGATGACGGCGCCATCGCGGCCATCACCGCCAACGGCCCCGTGCTGCGCCCCGGAGAGACCACGCCGCCGGCCGCCCTGCTGCAGGCGCGCGATGCCCTGGAAACCATGATCCGGGGGGAGCCGGAAAAATTCCGCTCCCCCTTCGACCATATCCCGGCGGACGAGATGCGGCTGCAACTGTCCTGATCCGGGTCAGGACAGCAGCACCGCGTTCAATTCCCGCCGCCGCTGTTCCGCCATCGCGTCCAGATCCTCCAGGTTCTGGTGGCCCGTGATGAAATCATTCTGCGGCACCTGATTTTCCCCCAGCACCAGCCAGATGGGGCGGGCGGCGATGGGGGCCGGCTTGTCCCGCCCGCTGCCGATGGCCGCCCCGAACGACCGGTCATAGACATCCTCCGCCGCCATGTAATGGAAGGTCAGGCCGGCGCGGCGGCGGCCGGAGACATTGGCGTTGGCGCCATGAACCACGAACAGGTCATGGACCGAAAAATGGCCTGACGGCATGGTCGAATGCACGATACGATGTTCGTTGATGCCGGACGTATCGACCTCAAAATTCAAAAGGTCGCGCATTTCCTTGCGCTGTTCATGATGGATGGGGCCGTCGCGGCCCGTGCCGGCCACGAAGGACAGACTGCCATTGTCGGGATCGACATCATCCACCGCGATCCAGATCTGGGCGCTTTGCGGCAGCTTGCGGCCGGGGCCGGCCTTGACGGCGGGGTTGTAGCAATCCTGATGCCAGGGGGTGCGCTTGCCCGTGCCGGCCGGCTTGGCAAAAATCTCGCCGCCCCACATGATCAGGTTGGGGCCTATCAGGCGGCTGGCCGCCGCGATCAGGGTCGGGTGGATGGCGATCTTGAACAGGTCCTCGCCCCCTTTCACCCCTTCCTCCTGCCCCTCGCGCAGGGGGATATGGGGCATGCGGGTGATCCCGGCCCAATCGCTATTGTCGCGGAACACCTTCTCGATCGTCTCCCGCATCCAGGCGGCATCCTCCGCCGGCAGGCCCATCCGGGGGAAGACGAAGCCCTGTTCCCGGAAATGCGTGATATCCGCGTCGCTGATAAGGGCATGCGCGTCCACCTGGACGCTGGTTCCCAGCTCCTGCCGCATCTTGGATTTCCTTTTCCCTGAAGGTCCGGCGCATCAAGGCGCCGGTTACGGGGCGAAGGTTAAGTCGTGCAATTATGCATCGTCCAATATAATGTTAAGGTTTATTTATACGCCTGGAGATATCAATGCTCCGCCCTGGAATCAGCCTGGCGCAACTCCAGGCCTTTGTCACGGTGGCAGAGGAACTGCATTTCGGCAGGGCCGCCGCCCGGCTGGGCGTGGCGCAACCGCCGCTCAGCCAGCAGATCCAGCGGCTGGAGACGGCGTTGGGTCATAAGCTGTTCGACCGTGACACCCGCAAGGTGCAACTGACCGATGCCGGCACGGCCCTGCACACCTTCGCCCATCGCATGCTGCTGGAGATGGAGGAAGGGCTGGACCGGGTGAGGCGGGTCGGCCGGGGTGAGGCCGGGCTGCTGACCATCGGTTTCACAGCCACCACCGCGCTGCATATCCTGCCCGCCATCGTGCAGGCCAACCGGCAGCGTTACCCGCTGGTGGAATTGCGGCTGGTAGAGATCCTGCCGGAACCGCTATGGGATCAGTTGCGGGCCGGGCGTGTGGATATCGCTCTGTCGCGGGAAATGGTGCCGGAACCGGGGGTGGATGTCGTCACGCTGCTGCGCGAGGCCTATGTGGCGGTACTGCCGGCCAACCATCGGCTGGCGGTGCCCGACCGGCCTGTCAGACTGGCCGACCTTGCGGCGGAAAAATTCATCCTGTTCCCACGCAACCGGGTGTCCCGATACCATGACCGGCTGGTCGAAATCTGTCTGGCCGCAGGCTTCATGCCGCGCGGGGTGCAGGAGGTGCCGGGTTGGCAGACGGCCATCAGCCTGGTCGGCGCCGGCATGGGCATCACCATCCTGCCCGCCTGCACCGCCAGCCTGGCCCTGGCCGGCGTTGTCTTCCGCCCGCTGGCGGAGGATGCCCGCAGCAACATCACCCTGTCGCGGCGCGGCGACGATGAACGGCCGCTGGTCGCGAATTTTCTGGCCGTAGCCCGTGGCGCTGCGGCATCGGTCAGCGGGACCTGACGGGAAGAAAAGTCCTGCCCCCATTCCAACAAACCATCCCCCTCCGCCCGCCTTCCTGACGTATTATGGAATAGATCCCATAATTCAGAACATGAGGCGAGGACATGTCCCGACATCCCTTCATCCTGGGCCTGGGCGGCACCACGCGGGCCAATTCATCCTCTGAGATGGCGCTGCGCATGGCGCTGGCAGAGGCAGAGAAGCTGGGGGCGGAAACGGCGATCATGACGGGGCCGGAACTGGTCCTGCCGCTCTATGCGCCGGAGAATCCGGCGCGGGAGCCGGCGGCCCTGCGGCTGGTCGATCTGCTGCGCCGCTGTGACGGGGTGATCCTGGCCTCTCCCGGCTATCACGGCTCCATCTCCGGCCTGATGAAGAATGCCCTGGATTATGTGGAGGATATGGCCCGCGATCCCCTGCCCTATCTCGACGGGCGGGCGGTGGGGTCCATCGCCTGCGCCTATGGCTGGCAGGCCACGGGGTCGACGCTGGCGGCCATGCGGTCCATCACCCACGCCCTGCGCGCCTGGCCCACGCCGCTGGGCGTCGCCATCAATTCGATGGGGACCAAGTTCGCGGAGGACGGCACCTGTTCGGACGCCTCCACCGCCGGCAACCTGTCGATCCTGGCCCGGCAGGTCGTCTGGTTCGCCCAGACGCGCGTGGCGATGCGGGACGCGGCGGCCTGACCGCCATGCAACCGGCCGAGGGAACGGAAGCCGGCCTGCCACGGCCGCAACGGACATGGGCGGCAGGGATCGTCGCCACGGCCGTGGCCATGGCGGTCATGGACGGCATCATGATGACGGTGGCCCTGCCCGCCATCGGCCGGGAACTGGGCATCTCCGCCGCCGCCTCCATCTGGGTGGTCGGGTCCTATCAACTGGCCATCGCCATGGTGCTGCTGCCCATGGGGCGGCTGGCCCTGGTCAAGGGACCACGGCACATCTATCTGGCCTGCATCGCCCTGTTCGGCGTGGCATCGCTGGCCTGTGCCCTGTCGGTGGATGTCGTCACCCTGTCGCTGGCCCGTTTCGCCCAGGGATGCGGCGGGGCCGGCATGATGGGCATCACCAACGCCATGCTGCGCTCCATCCACCCGCCATCGGGTCTGGCGCGCGGGGTCAGCGTCAACGCCATGGCGGTGGCCCTGGCCCTGACGGCGGGACCGGTCATCGCGGCCATCATCCTGGGCTTCGTCTCCTGGCACTGGCTGTTCATCGCCAACCTGCCCGTGGTGGCGGGCCTGCTGCTTCTGGGCCGGCGGATGCTGCCCGCCGATCCGCCGCCGGTACGGGGCAGCCGCCCGGCCTTCGACAAGGGGGAGGCGCTGCTCTGTGCCGGGGCCATCGGTGCGCTGATCCTGCTGCTGAACAGTCTGGCCCATGACATGGACATGGCCGTGGTGCTGACGCTGGCCGTCATGACCGCCGGCCTGTGGACATTAGTCCGGCGGCGGCGGCCATCCTTGCTGCCGCTGTCGCTGCTGCGCCGTCGGGGTTACAGGCTGACCGTGGCGACCACCTTCTGTGCCGCTGCGACGCAACTGATCTCCTATATCGGCATCCCCTTCCTGCTGCTGGACCGGGGCTGCACGCAGGCGGAGATCGGCCTGCATTTCATGGCCTGGCCGCTGGCGCTGGCCGCCGCCTCCCCCCTGGCCGTGCGGCTGGCCAACCGCTTTGCGCCCGGCCGGCTGTGCGCCGTCGGGCTGCTGCTGGTGGCGGCGGGACTGACGATCCTGGCCCTGACACCGAAGGATGCGGGAACGCTCGACATCTTGTGGCGCATCGCCCTGTGCGGTGGTTCCTATGCCCTGTTCCAGATACCCAATACCCGCGCCCTGGTGGCATCGATCCCCGTGGCGGAGGCGCCGACGGCCAGCGTCACCGGGGCGCTGGGCCGGGTGATGGGCCAGGCGTCGGGGGCCGCCCTGGTGGCCATGGCCTTTGCCGGCTGGCCCGATCAGCGCGCGGTCATCGCCCTGTTCCTGGCATCCGGCATTGCGCTGTTCGCCGCCTTCATCAGCGGGCTGCGCACGCCCAGTTCCACCAGCGGGACTTGAGCGCGCTCCCCCACCCCGGCGGCGGCCAGCGTATCCAGCAGCCATTTCTTGAAGACGCGCACATGGTGCGCCTCCCGCCGGCTGTGCGGCACGGTCAGGTAATAGCCAAGGTCGCGCTTCAGCACGCCCTCGAACGGTTCGAACAGATGGCCATCGGCGATTTCCCGCTGGAAATAGGCCTTCTGCGCCATGACGATGCCCACGCCGGAAATGGCCGACTGGTAGACGACGGACAATTCATCGAACACCAGATGGTCACGCGGGGTCAGCCCCTCCGCCCCGTTCAGCGCCAGCCAGTTGGGCCAGTCCGCCCGGCGCAGTTCCTGATGCAGCAGCACATGGTTCTTCAGGATGTCGATCGGATAGGGCCGCTTCGCCGGGTCCAGCAGCTTGGACGAACAGACCGGCCGCAATTCGTCATGGAACAGCAGCGTGCTGTCGACATTCTTCCAATGCCCGCGACCATAGCGGATGCGCACATCCACCTGATCACGCCCGAATTCCGTACTGTCGGTGGCGGAAATCAGCTTCACCTTGATATCCGGATGCTTCACCTGGAAGTTCGGCAGGTTGGGGATCAGGAACCCGATCAGAAAGCTGGTATAGGCCCGCACCGTCAGGACCGGCGGCGGCTGCACGCCCAGGAATTCGTCCGTCGCCTCCGACAGGCGCACAAAACCGTCCGACAGGCGCATGGCAAACGCCTCGCTGCGTTCGGTCAGCGCCAGGCCATAGCCCGTGCGCTCGAACAAGGGCTCGCCCAGATAATCCTCCAGCGCCTTCACCGACCGGCTGACCGCCCCCTGCGTCACGCACAGTTCGTCGGCGGCCTGGGTGAAGGAAAGGTGGCGGGCCGCCACCTCGAATGCACGCAAGGGGTTCAAGGGGGGAATACGGCGGGCCGAACGGCCTTTGCCAGCAAACATATCGCACCTCTTTTCAAGGTTTCGCTCCCTGGATGTGAGGTTAGCTCATGCATGTGTCTTACGCAAGCAATCTGGAATACATTCCATATTGCATCACAGCATCGGACCCAGCACGACGCGCCGGCGCCGGTTTTCTCCATCCGGAATGAGAAAATCTCGGCGGGCCAGAACCATAAAAATCAATAACTTGTCGGTATCGACAGCCTTGTTGGCGGGTGCATCGGCGATGATCGACATGGATTTTCTGCGGCCCTGGATCGGCCGCACGGAAGAAAGGCGGGATCAGGCGACGTTGGCGCCCGTGGCCGGGATGGCCGATCTGCTGGACCATCCGTCCGCCCCCGTCGGCACGCTGCCGCCCTTGTGGCACTGGCTCTATTTCCTGCCGCGCGCCCGGCAATCGCGGTTGGACCATGACGGGCACCCAGTGCGGGGCGGTTTCCTGCCGCCCGTCGACCTGCCGCGCCGCATGTGGGCGGGGGGCGCGTTGGACTTCCTGGCGCCGGTACCGCTGGGCAGCCCCCTGCACCGCCGGTCAACCATCAGGGATATCCGCCATACCAGGGGCGGAAGCGGCGATCTGGTCTTTGTCACCCTGATGCATGAGATTTTTGCCGGTGACGTCCTGGCCATCCGGGAACAGCAGGATATCGTCTATCGCGGTGCCGGTGGCGGCGCCCCGGCCGCGGGGCCGGACATGCCACCGGGGGCAGTGACGGAGCGGCTGACGGCAGACCCGGTGCGGCTGTTCCGCTTCTCCGCCCTGACCTTCAATGCCCACCGCATCCATTACGACCGCGACTATGCGGTGACGGAAGAAGGCTATGGCGGCCTGGTCGTGCACGGCCCCTTTATCGCGGTGCTGCTGCTGGACCTGTTCCGGCGTCACCGGCCGGACGCACCGGTCCACCGCTTCACCTTCCGCGGCCGGCGGCCGCTGCTGGACCTTCACCCCTTCGATCTGTGCCTGTCCGGCGACGATGTGTGGACCCTGGATGCGGCGGGACAGGCGACCATGACGGCCAGGGTGGAGACGGGGTTATGAGATCCTTCCTGTTCGTGCCGGGCGATCGTGCCGACCGCATCGCCAAGGCCGGTACCAGGGGGGCCGACGCCGTCATCATCGACCTGGAGGATGCGGTGGCCGACGCCGCCAAGCCCACGGCGCGCGCTGCCCTGCCCGCATCGGCCGCAACCCTGCGCGCCGCGGGCACCAGGGTGGCGGTGCGCATCAACGCCCCCTGGCGGCCGGCGCTGGCCGATATCGATGCGGCACTGGCCGCCGGCATCGACCTGTTGATCGTGCCCAAGGTCGCGGACGCGGCCCGCCTGTGCGTGCTGTCGGACATGATCGGTCAGGCAGAGACCTTGCCCGGTGCCACCCGCCTGATCGCCCTGATCGAAAGCCCCGCTGCCCTGCCCCATCTGCCCGCCATCGCGGCGGTGGACCGGGTGGCCGGTCTGGCGCTGGGCAGCGAGGATTTCAGCCTGGAACTGGGCGCCCCGCCCAGCGCGCGCAGCCTGGACCTGCCCTGTCGCCTGATCGCGCTGGCGGCGTCGACCCGGCGGCTGATGGCGCTGGGCCTGCCCGTGTCGCTGACCGAATATCGTGACCTCACCCTGTATGAGGCGGCGGCGCAAGAAGCGCGCGCCGTCGGCATGACGGGCGCGCTCTGCATCCATCCGGCCCAGGTGCCCGTCATCAACCGAAGCTGGCGGCCGGATGCGGCGGCGCTGGATCAGGCGCGGCGCGTGCTGTCGGCCTGGGACGCAGCACAGGGGCAGGGACAGTCCGTGGTCGCCCTGGACGGGCGGATGATCGATCTGCCGGTGGTGCAACGCGCCCGCCGGCTGCTGACAGAAGAATGAGGGAGGAACAGATGCGCGATGCCGTCATCTGCACGCCGCTGCGCACGCCCGTGGGGCGGTTCGGCGGCCAGTTCAAGACGCTTTCGGCCCATGCCCTGGGGGCCGCCCTGCTGCGCGGCCTGCTGGACCGCACCGGCCTGCCGCCCGACGCGGTGGAGGATGTGCTGTTCGCCCAATGCTATCCATCCATGGATGCGCCCGCCCTGGGCCGTGTCGTCGGCCTGGATGCCGGGCTGCCCATCGGCATTGGCGGCCTGCAGATCGACCGGCGCTGCGGATCGGGACTGCAGGCCGTGATCAATGCCGTGATGCAGGTGGAGACCGGGGCCAGCGACCTTGTCCTGGCCGGCGGCGCGGAAAGCATGAGCAACGCCCCCTTCTACAGCGCGGGCCAGCGCTGGGGCATCAAGGGGGACGCCGCCATCTTCCATGACGCGCTGGCGCGCGGCCGCGTGACGGCCGGCGGGGTGAATTTCCCGGTACCGGGCGGCATGCTGGAAACGGCGGAGAATCTGCGCCGCGACCATGCCATTTCCCGGCTGGAACAGGATGAATTCGCCTGCCGCTCCCATGAACGGGCCGTGGCGGCACAACGCGACGGCCTGTTCGACGCGGAGATCGTGCCTGTGCCGGTGCCCGGCAAGGCCGGCGACACACTGATATCGCGTGACGAGCACCCCCGCGCCGGCACCACGCCCGACAGCCTGGCCATGCTGAAACCCATCCTGGGCCGTCAGGACAAGGACGCCACGGTCACGGCCGGCAATGCCAGCGGGCAGAATGACGGCGCGTCGGTCTGCATCGTCACCACGCGGGCCCGGGCGGACGCGCTGGGGCTGGTGCCCATGGCACGGCTGGTCTCCTGGGCCGTGGCCGGCGTCGCCCCAGACCGCATGGGCATCGGGCCCGTCCCCGCCACCGCCCGCGCCCTGGACCGGGCCGGGCTGCGGCTGGCCGATATCGACCTGATCGAACTGAACGAAGCCTTCGCGGCCCAGGTCCTGGCCTGCACCCGCGCCTGGAACTTCGCGCCCGGCGATTTCGACCGGATGAACATCCATGGCTCCGGCATCTCCCTGGGCCATCCCGTCGGCGCCACGGGGGGGCGCATCCTGGCGACGCTGCTGCATGCCCTGCGACGGCGCGGCGCCCGATACGGGCTGGAGACCATGTGCATCGGCGGCGGCCAGGGGCTGACGGCCATTTTCGAGCAGGCGTGACAAAACTGGAATGCATGCCGTCATTCAGAATCTTCACGCCAAAGCCGGTTGACGCCCTTGGGTATGTTCTATTAAATGGCATGTATTGCGTATTTCATTCCAACATGAGGCGGATCGTGACGGATAATGTGGTGGAAATCGGCTTCGACACGATTGACGACGCCCTTGTCGCCATCGCGGACGGACAGATGGTCGTGGTCCTGGACGACAAGCACCGGGAGAATGAAGGCGACCTGATCATGGCCGCCGACCATGCGACCCCGGCCGCCCTGGCCTTCATGGTCCGCCACACGACGGGCATCGTCTGTGTGGCGCTGGAAGGGGAACGGATCGACAGCCTTGCCTTGCCGCCCATGGTGACCAGTAACAGCGACCGGCACCAGACGGCCTTCACCGTGTCCGTCGATGCCCGCCAGGGTACGTCCACAGGCGTGTCGGCCGCCGACCGCGCCGCCACCATCGCCGCCCTGGTCGATCCGGCGACGCGGCCGGACGATCTGATGCGCCCCGGCCACATGTTCCCCCTGCGGGCCCGGTCCGGCGGGGTGCTGGAACGGCCGGGCCATACGGAGGCGTCGGTGGATCTGGCGCGGCTGGCCGGATGCCGTCCTGCCGGCGTCCTGTGCGAGATCGTGGCCGAGGACGGGTCCATGGCCCGCACGCCGGAACTCCTGCGCTTCGCCCGCCGTCACGGGCTGCGGATCATCACCATCGCCGACCTGGCCCAGCATCTGCGCGGGGCCGGACAACAAACCATCGACCGGCAGGCGGCATGCAAGCGCCAGGCATCGGCCTGACCCGCCCCGGCCGGAACAAGAACAGGAAGGAAACAGGAAGCGCCATGTTCCGAACCGCTTTCCCGGAAAAAATCGACGTCGCGGGAGCGTCCATCGAACTGCTGACCAAGGGAGAGGGATCGCCGATCCTGTTCCTGCATGCCGGCCACGGGGTGGATGCGGATGATGCGCTGGTCGAACGGCTGGCCCGTGACCACAAGGTCATCGTCCCCTCCCATCCCGGCTTCGGCGCCAGCTCGCGGCCCGTCGGCGTGACGGGCGTGGATGATATCTGCCATGTCTATCTGGACCTGATCGAAGCCCTGGACCTGCGCGACCTGATCGTCGTCGGTGTTTCCTTCGGCGCCTGGATCGCCGCAGAACTGGCCACCATGGGCACCGGCCGTATCAGCCGGCTGGTCCTGATCGACGCGGTCGGCGTAAAAGTCTCCGACCGGGAAACCCGCGATATCAAGGATATCTTCGCCACGACGGTGGAGGATATTCCTGGCCTGTTCTTCCATGATCCGGAGAAGGGCAAGGCCAGCTTCGGCGGTTTCGATTTCAAGAACATGACCGACGCCGAAGTGACCCGCTTCGTGCGCAACCGGGAAAGCCTGCTGCTCTTCGGCTGGTCGCCCACCTTGTACAATCCCAAGCTGCTGGGCCGGCTGCACCGGGTCAAGGTGCCCGTGCTGCTGCTCTGGGGGGCCGATGACAAGGTGGTCGGCGTTGATTATGGCCGCCGCTATGCCGCCGCCTTCCTGGATGCGCGGTTCGAGGTGATCGAGGGCGCCGGCCATTACGGCTATCTGGAACAGCCCGACGCCTTCGCCGCCCGCATCGACACGTTCCTGGCCGCCTGACACGGCCCCTCGGGGGGCGTCGGCGCCCCCAGCAAACAGGGAGGAAAAAACATGGAATTCTGGCATTTCAGCGAACAATCGATGCATCCGGCCTGGGACAAGATCGACGGTCCCACCAAGGTGCTGGTCGATAACGCCCATTGCGACCCGCAGACAGCGCACGAACTGTACAACCGCTATCTGGATGAATGGATGGTGGCCGACCGGCTGGGCTTCAACATCATGGTGAATGAACACCATGCCTCAGCCAACTGCATGTCGGCCTCCTGCCTGCTGACGCTGGCCATCCTGGCGCGGCAGACCAGCAAGGCCCGCCTGCTCTGCCTGGGCGTGCCCATCACCAACCGCACCGACCCCTATCGTGTGGCCGAGGAACTGGCCATGATCGACAGCATTTCCGGCGGGCGGCTGGAAATCGGGCTGGTCAAGGCCTCGCCCTTCGAACTGGCCCTGTCGAACCAGAGCCCGGCCCGCATCATGGACCGTTATTGGGAAGCGCATGATTTCGTGGTCAAGGCGCTGACCCACAAGGGCGGCCCCTTCTCCTGGGAGGGTGAGTTCTACAATTACCGCAACGTCAATGTCTGGCCCCGGCCCGTGCAGCAGCCGATGCCACCCATGTGGATCACGGCATCGGGTGCGTCCACCGGCCGGCGTATCGCGCAACTGGGCTATGTCTGCGCCACCTTCTTCAACGGCGCCGGCACCAGGCCGCTGTTCGACGCCTATAAGGAGGAATATCGCAACACCCATGGCAAGCCGGCGGCCATCGACCGCTTCGCCTATCTGGCCATCATGGTCTGCGGCCGCACGGAGAAAGAAGTGCAGGAACGCGTGGCCAAGGTAAAACCGTACCTGGAGGTGCAGCCGCGCACGCCCAAGGGCTGGATCAACCCGCCCGGCTATGAAAGCGTCGAACTGAACGCCACGGCGCTGCGCATGGGCAAGACCGGCCGTATCAATTTCGGCCTGCCGCCCAACCCCAGCCTGGCCGAGATGGCCGATGGCGGCATCATGTTCGCCGGCACGCCGGACCAGCTTTATGACCAGATGTCCCGCTTCTCCGACAAGGTGGGCGGCATCGGCCATATGCTGATGCTGGGTCAGGCCGGATACCTGTCGCATGACGAAACGGTGGACAGCCTGACCCTGTTCTCCGAACAGGTGGCCCCGCGCCTGCGGGCCTATGCCAAGGCCAAGAATGCCGAGATGAGCGACGCGGCCTGAAACCGGGGCCATAGAACATCCCCGCTCCCTGCGTGACAGGGGCGGGGATTTTTGTGTTTTGCGGGGAAGGTCCCGCCCGGATAACTGCACCCCTGCCCCCAAAAACAAAGGGCGGGTTCCCGGTCGCCCGGAAACCCGCCCTTGTCTGCCCCGAAGCCGGAAGAGGGTCAGTCCTTGGTGCCGATCATGCCGGTCTTGACGGCACTCTCAATGGCGCCGGTGCCGCCGAACTTCTCGAACGTCGCCTTGGCGGCGGCGTGCGACTGGCTGCTGTAATCCAGCGAATGGGCCTTCCAGTTATCGAAGGATTCCGCTCGTGCCCGGTTCGATCCGCTGAAATGTGGGGCCACGAAACGGGCATAGAGCTCATAGGAACGCTTGGTCTCGTTCCAGTCGGCCCAGTCATGGCACTGGTGCAGGAACACCCCGAAATCGCCCTGCTTGGCCTGCAGCTTCTTCAGCACATCCACGGCATCGTCAGGCGTGCCGATGACGATGTGGCCGGCTTCCAGCAGCACATCCACCGGGTCGCGGCCGGCCAGATTGCCGAAGCGGCCGGGCGTTACGGTGCGGGCATAGTCCAGATATTTCTCCAGCCCGTGGCGTACATTCTCGCGTGCCTTTTCCCGCGTCTCGGCAATATGCATGGGGCCCATCAGACGCAGGCGGCCGCGATCCATGGTGCGCCCCTGTTCGGCCGCCACGTCGCAGGCATGCTTCCAGTTGACGTCCAGCACGTTGAACCCGCCCGAGGCGTCCGTGGCGGCCACGCAGAGCATGGCCAGGTCGTACTTGCCGGCCAGACGCCCACCGGATGGGGTGGCGGCACTGGCCACCGCGATTTCCGGTCTGGGCTGGGTATAGGGCAGCAGATGGGCGCGCGCCTCATTCAGTTCGTACCAGTCGGTCTTTTCCGTCACGATCTGCCCGTCCAGCAGGCGCAGGATGACGTCCAGAGCCTGGGCCATTCGGTCACGCTGGGTCTTGGGATCGATGCCCAGCATGCGTGCATCCGACACCAGCAGACCCGGCCCGAAGCCGAACATCACCCGTCCGCGTGACTGGTGGTCCAACTGGATGATGCGGTTGGTCACCATCAGCGGGTTGTGATAGGGCAGCGAGATGACGCCGGTGCCGAACCTTATATGCCGCGTCCGTTCCACGGCGGCCGCGATGAACAGTTCGGGTGACGCGATCGTCTCATACCCGCCGGAATGATGCTCCCCGATCCAGGCCTCGTCATAGCCAAGCCGATCCAGCCATTCCATCAGTTCCAGATCGCGATGCATCAGCGCGTGCGCATCCTCGTCCACCGGATGCAGCGGCGCCAGGAACACCCCGTGGCGCAGTCGTGTCTTCGACATTCCAATCCTCCCGTGCCGGCGGTCCCTTGGGCGGCCACCGTCTCCTGATAAAGCTAGAATATGGAACGTATCCCGTCCATCAAAACAACCCTTACGGATTGGCGATCCGGGCGCATTTTATCTGCGCCTGCATGACCGCTGTTCATGCCGCCGGGCCGGCCACGATGCGACGGTCATGCAGGTCGGCCAATTGCCCGCCGCTCAGGCCCAGAATCTCGGTCAGGACCTGATCCGTGTGCTGGCCCAGGATGGGGCCGGGGGCGTGCGGAACCGGATCGCAGGCGGAACTATCGATGGGGCTGGCGGCCGTCAGCATCGTTCCGATACCGGGATGATCCACGCGGGCGAACAGGGGATTGGCCGGCGAACAGCGCGGGTCGTCGGCCAGCAATTGTTCGAAACTCTGATACGGGCCCCAGCAGGCCCGCGCGGTATCCAGGTCATGGCCGGCCTGGGCCAGGGTGCGCGCCGCGAACCAGGGCGACAGCAGCCCGGCCACGGCATCGCGTGCCCGGAACCGGTCGCCTTCAAGCGACAGGTCCAGCCCCCGCGCGGCACCCAGGGCCGCCATCGCCTCCCCCATGCCCGTGGCGCGCAGCAGCGCCTGCCATTGCCCGGCACTGACGGCGGCCACCATCAGACGCCGGCCATCAGATGTGGCGAAGTCGCAGCCGAAGGCGCCGAAAATATGGTTGCCATGCCGCTCCCGCCCCGCGCCGTTGATCTCCACCTCCGCCAGCAGGCCCATATCGGCCACCACGGCCAGCGCCACATCGGACAGCGCGATGCGCAGCAATTGTCCCTCCCCCCGCAGGCGCCTATGGCGTTCGGCCGCCAGCAGGGCCGTAGCCGCCGTCTGACCGCAGATGAAATCCCAGGCCGGCAGCACATGGTTGACGGGGGCGTCGCCACCCTCCGGCCCTGTGGCCAACGGAAAGCCCACGGCACAATTGACCGTGTAATCCAGCGCCGTCGACCCGTCGCGGTTGCCCAGGATGTTGACCATGATCAGGTCCGCCCGCCGCTGCCGCAGGCCATCGAAATCCAGCCAGCCCGTGGCGGGGAAATTGCTGACGAACAGGCCCCTGCCGTCGCCCGGCGCCGTGATCAGGGCCTGGGCCAGTTCGCGCCCTTCCGGCCGGCGGATATCGACACAGACGGATTTCTTGCCCTTGTTCAGCCCCGCCCAATAAAGGCTGCGCCCCTCTGCGGTCACGGGCCAGCGATGCTGGTCGATGCCACCGTCGATCGGGTCGATGCGGATCACGTCCGCCCCCAGCCGGGCCAGCGATCCGGTGGCAAACGGGCCAGCGATGAACGCGGCGCATTCGGTGATGGTCAGGCCGGACAGGATGGCCATGATGTTCCCGCTTCCTGTTTGATCTCAATCCCATAAGGCGCCCGCCGCGCCCCTGCGGGCAGCGGAGAATTGCGTATCGGGCCGGAGAATAATTCAGGGGCCTGCGGCCGGAGGCACGCGCGATACTGCCCACTCCCGCACGCCACCCCCAAGCCCGAGGCATCATGAGCATCGATCCGGAAATCCAGGCCGCCCGTTTGCTCCAGGCTTCCCAGGCCCCACCGGGCTTCGACATCACCCGTATGGACCCGGCGGTGGCACGGGCGGGCATGAACCGGCTGGCCATGGTCTTCACCGATCCCGGCGCCGTGGCGGACCGGGTGGAAACATTGACCGTGCCGGGTCCCGGTGGCCCCCTCCGCGTCCGCCTCTACCATCCCGCACCGGGACCGGCGGCCGGGGCGATCCTGTTTGTGCATGGTGGCGGCTGGTTTGCCTGCGACGTCGATACCCATGATCCGGTCATGCGGCGGCTGGCGCTGGCGAGCGGGCGGGCGGTGATCGGCTTTGATTACCGGCTGGCGCCCGAACATCCGTTTCCAGCGGCGTTGGACGATACGCGGGCGGTCTGGGATTGGGTCCTGGGGCTGGGCATGGGCGTGCCGGCCCTGGCCGGGGACAGTGCCGGCGCCAATCTGGCCCTGGCGCTGATGCTGTCGCAACGTGATGCGGGCAGCACCCTGCCGACGACGGCGGCACTGGCCTATGGATGCTATGCGCCGGGATTGGACACGGGCTCGCAACGCCGTTTCGGGGATGGCAGCTACGGCCTGTCCACCGTTCGTATGCATTGGTACTGGCGGCAGTATCTGGGCGCCCTGGCCGATGCGCCGCCGGTGCTGGCGGCCCCCCTGGGTGCGGATATGCAGGGGTTGCCCCCCTGCTTCATCGGCATCGCCGAATGCGACGTGCTGGCGGATGAGAACCGGATGATGGCGGAGCGGATGCGGGCGGCGGGGGTGCGCGTGCAGACCGTCACCTGGCCCGGTGCCACCCACGGCTTCCTGCAGATGACGGCGCATGCGCCATTGGCCCGCGCCGCCGTCCTTGACGTGGCGCGGGCGCTGACCGTTTAACGCGGCTCCTTCGAGCGGATGCGCACCGGGTCACTGCCATAGGTGGCGTCGCGCATGCGGATGGCCTGACGCACGCCATGGGCCTTCACATTCTCGCGCCAGGTCCTGCGGCCCGGCCCCTGGGACAGATGCGCCTTGGCATCGGCCTCGATGGCGAACTGGCGCAGAACACGGGCGCCCGACAGGTCCATGGCGGTGTTGACGATGCGCTTCTGCGCTGCCGCTATCTCCGGATCGATCAGGGCGATACGCCGGGCCAGCGCGTCCACTTCCGCATCCAGTTCCGCCGCCGGCACGCTGTCCAGCACCATGCCGATATGGGCGGCGTCGATGCCGGTGATGCTGTCCCCCGTCAACAGCAGGCGTTTGGCCCATTGCGGCCCGACATGGTAGAACCAGTAATTGACGGGCGGGGAACCCAGGCCGCGCGTGCCGGGATGGCCGATGCGGGCATCGTCGGCGGCGATGATCAGATCGCAGGCCAGCGCCAGTTCCGCCCCGCCGGCCAGGGCGCGGCCCTGGATCTTGGCGATCACCGGCTTGTGGATATCCGGAATGATGTGCATCTGGCCCATCTTGCGGGTCATGGTCCAGATATCGTCGTCAAAGCTGCCCATGCGGCTGCGATAGGTGGCCGTGGCATCCTGCTGATTGTCGGGATTATAGCCATAGCCCAGGTCATACCCGGCGCAGAAATCATCCCCCGCCCCGGCCAGCACGATGACATGCACATCGGTGCGGTCATCAGCCTCCAGCATGGCGTCGTGGATTTCCTTGATCAGTTCCGGCGACAGGGCGTTGCGCTTGCCAGGCCGGTTCATCGTCACATAGGCGACGCGGTCGCGAACGTCGAAAGTCAGGAATTCCTGGGTCTTCAGCCATTTGGCCATGATTTTTCCTCCTGGATTATGCTCTCACCGCCGCACGATCAGTGCGTCGACGGCGATGGCGCGGCCGGGGCCGCAGATGATGGGATTGACGTCGATTTCCGCGATCAGGTCCGACAGGTCGGCGGCCAGTTCCGACAGGGCCACGATGATGCCGGCCAGCCGGTCGATATCGGCCCCCGCCTGTCCCCGAAAGCCGCGCAGCAATGCCGCCCCTTTCAGCCGGTCCAGCATGGCCCGCGCCTGCTGATGATTGACGGGCGCCAGTTCGGCAGCGCTGTCGTGCAGAAGTTCCACCATGATGCCGCCCAGGCCCACCACCACCATGGGACCAAAGGTCGGGTCCAACTGGCTGCCCACCACGATTTCCAGACCCGGTGCGATCATGGGCTGTACCAGGATGCCCACGATGCGCGGGGCGGGTTCCACACGGCCGGCGGCATCCATGATGGCGGCGAACGCCCCGCGCACGGCCGTCGCGTCACGCAGGTCCAAACGGACCACCCCCGCCTCCGTCTTGTGCGCGATGTCGGGCGTTTCCAGCTTCAGCACGACCGGATAGCCCAGCCGATCCGCCGCCGCGACGGCCGCGTCCGCATCCTGCACTACATGGTCCGTCGCCACGGGAATGCCGTAGGCGGCCAGGACTTCCTTGGCCTCCCGCTCCGTCAGCCGCTCCCCGGCCGCCGCCAGCAGCGCCCGCGCCCCCATCGCGGCCGGGTTGGGGCTGCCCCCGCGCGCACGCGGTGCCGGGCCGGTGATGCGGCGTTCCCGTTCCAGCCAGGCGGCAAGCGTGCGATAGGCACCGGCGGTGGAGCGGAACAGGGCCACATGCGGATCGGCCTCCGCCGCTGCCGCCCCCGGCCCATGCTTCCATTCCGACATCCAGGACAGGCAGAGCGGCTTGCCGGCCTTTGCCGCCAGTCCAGAGAACAAGGCGACATTATTGGGTGTGCCGGGTTCGCTGATGCTGGGCGCCATGACCAGCACGGCGGCATAGCCGGGGTCGGCCAGCATCGCTTCCAGACAGGCGGCGTAGGAGGCGGGATTGGTCGCCACCTGGGCCGTGATATCGCAGGGATTGGACGGGTTGCCGAAATCGGGGACATTGGCGTTCAGCACGGCCTGTGTCGCCGGGGCCGGCCGGGGCATGGGCACGCCCGCCTGTTCGGCCTTGTCCAGGGTGATGACGCAGGCCCCGCCCGATGCCGCCACCGCCGCCACACCGCTGGCGCCGGGCCGCCCCGCCTTGGCCAGGAAGGCGGCCGTTTCATACACATCCTCGATATTATCGACCTGAACGATGCCCAGCCGGCGATAGGCGGCCTCATAGGCGGCATTCGCACCGGCCAGCGTGCCGGTATGCGACATAGCGGCCTTGGCGGCGGCTGTACCGGTGGCGATCTTGTACATGACGATGGGCTTGCCCGCTGCCAGCGCGCGTTCGCCCGCCTGCAGCAACCGCTCCCCGTCCTTCAACCCCTCGGCAATGCAGGTGATGACCGAACAGCCGGGATCGTCCGCCAGATAGGAGACATAGTCGCAGACATCGACATCGCAACTGTTCCCGGCCGCCATGAAATGGCTGTAGGAGCCGCCGCGTTCCGCCACCTGCGCCAGGGCCTGGCCCAGCCCGCCCGACTGGCTGACGATGGCCACCGGCCCCGCCGCCGGGCGGCGGGCACCATAACCGGCGGCAAAGGACAGGCCGGCCCGGCTGATATTGTTGATCAGGCCGATGCAGTTGGGCCCGACGATGCGCAATTGCGATCCGCGCGCGATGGCGGCCAGCCGGTTCTGCAGATCGATACGCTCGGCAAGCCCGGTCTCGGCGAAGCCAGAGGCATAGATGACACAGCCGCCCACGCCCAGGGCCGCGCATTCCTCCACCAGCGGCAGAACGGCATCGACCGGCACGGCCAGCACCGCGCAGTCCGGCACCGCCGGCAGTGCCGACAGGCCGGAAAAGCAGGGAATGCCATAAAGCTCTGCCGCGTTGGGATTGACGCCCCAGGTGCGGCCCGTGAAGCCCGACAGGTTGGCGGCGGTACGCGCCCCAAAGGATTTCTCATTGCGCGACAGGCCGACAATGGTCACCGATGCGGGATCGATCAGGCGGCGCAGATCGGCATTTGTATAGACGGAACGGGACAAGGGGGTCTCCTGCGCGATGATGCTCATCGCCGGCTCGTCGGGATCTGGTTGAAGGGCACGTCCTTGTCGGCCCGCATCTCGCCCGGCATCTTCAGGACGCGTTCGGCGATGATATTGCGCAGGATCTCATCCGTGCCGCCGGCGATACGCTTGCCGGGGGCATAGAGCAGCGCCTCCTGAAACCAGGCATTCAGCGGCGCGACTTCCGTGTCCATCACGGCGCCGGCCTGTCCCAGTAACTCGATGCCGTAGGCGGCGATCTCCTGCAATTTGGTGGCGCTGACCAGCTTGCCGATGGAGTTTTCCGGCCCCGGTGCGCGGCCGCGGGAAAAGGCGGTCTGGGTGCGCAGGCGGGTATATTTCAGACCTTCGGACTGCACATACCAGCGGGCGATCTTTTCCCGCACGCACGCGTCGTCGATGGCCGGGCGCCCGTCGATGGTCAGGGTCCGGGCCAGCGCCAGGATATCCTCGACATCCGGCCCTTCCGCCTTGCCCACCGTGAAGCGTTCATTGGCCAGCATGGTCAGCGCCACTTTCCAGCCGTCACCCACGCCACCCAGCCGATGATGGTCGGGGATGCGGACATCGGTCAGGAACACCTCACAGAAATTGGCGGTGCCGGAAATCTGCTTCAAGCGCCGCACCTCGATGCCCGGCGTCGCCATGTCCAGGATGAAGAAGGTCAGGCCGGCATGTTTGGGCACCGTCGGGTCGGTGCGCGCCACCAGCATCCCGAACTGGGAGAAATGGGCGTTGGAGGTCCAGACCTTCTGGCCATTGATCACCCAATCCGCGCCATCGCGCACGGCACGGGTACGCAGGCCCGCCAGATCGGACCCGGCGGCGGGCTCGGAAAACAACTGGCACCAGACCTCTTCCCCGAACAGGGCGGGGCGGGCATAGCGGTCGATCAGGGCGTCGGTCCCATGCGTCATGATGGTGGGCAGGGCCATGCCCACGCCCTGGTTAAAGACGCTGGGCGGAACCACGTAACGTTCCTCCTCCGCCGCGAAGATGGCAGCCTGCATCTGCGTGCCGTCACGCCCGCCATATTTGCGGGGCCAGTGGATGCCGGCAAAGCCGGCCGCCGCCTTGGTCGCCTGCCATTGCCTGGAAAGCCGCACATCCTCGGCATTCAGCTCCCGCGAACGATAGGTGCGGGCCTCGGCCGATTTCAGCGGGGCGTGGGCGTCCAGAAAGGCCCGGACCTCGGCCCGGAAGGCGGCTTCCTCGGGAGTATCGTTGAAATCCATCGCTTCGCCTCACGCGGCCAACTGGTCGAACAGGCGGTCGCGCCAGTGCCGCGCCCCGCCGATGATGCCGGCCAGCGTCGCGGCGCGGCGGTAATGCAGATGACAATCGGCTTCCCAGGTGAAGCCCATGCCGCCATGGGTCTGGATGTTCTCCCGCGCCGCCAGTTGATAGGCGTCGATGGCGGCGATACGGGCGGATGCTGCCGCACGCGGCAGCTCGGCCGCATCCTCATGCAGGGCCCAGGCGCCGAAATAGGCGTTGGAACGAGCCAGTTCGACGGCGACATAGATATCCGCCAGCTTGTGCTTGATGGCCTGCATCGACGCGATGGGCCGGCCGAAGGCGAAACGATCCATGGCGAACGATGTCGCCATCTCCAGCGCCGCCCGCCCGCCGCCCACCTGTTCGAAGGCGAACAACACGGCGGCCCGGTCCAGAAGCCGGGCAATGGCGGGCCAGCCGACGGCACCGGGCAGCGGTTCGGCGGCCACATCGTGGAATTCCGCGCTCCAGGCCCCATGCGCCAGATCCAGCGTGCGCAGCTTCCGGCGCTCCATACCAGGGGCAGCGGGATCAATCAGGTACAGCCCGACCTGTCCCGCCGCATCCCGTGCGGCCACGATCAGCAGGCCGGCGCCATCCAGGTCGAAGACGGGGGCCTTGCTGCCCGACAGGCGCCCCTGTTCGACAAGCGCCCGGATGCCGTCCGCACCGGGTTCCCCCGCCCCTTCGGCCAGGGCGAAGGCCCCGGTCACCGACCCGTCGGCCAACCGCGGCAGCCAGGCCGCCTTCTGCGCGTCGCTGCCGAAACCCAGCAGCGCCTCCGCCGCCAGATAGAGCGTGGAGGCAAACGGGACGGGCGGCAGGAAGGCACCCACCTCCTCCGCCAGCATGCACAGGGCTTCGTGCCCCAGGCCGGACCCGCCATATTCCTCCGGAATGGTCAGGCCCAGCCAGCCCATGGCCGCCATCTCGGCCCACAGCGCGCCATCCACGGCCGGGCCGTTTTCCAGGAACTGGCGCACCGCGCCGACGGGCAGACGGTCGGCCAGAAAGGCCTGAACCTCCCGCCGCATCGCCGTCACATCGTCGGAAAAATCGAAATTCATGCGCCCTCACCATCCGCTGGCATCTGTTGGCCCAGAGCTTGGGCCATCCCCGCATCACGGCAAGCCAGTTTTCCGGAAGCAGCATGACCAGGGCTCATCCCGGCGGGGATACGAATTTTTGGAATGCGGCGATGAAGCGGGGTCATCCCGGATGTCCGGATGAGAGATATTATCCTTACAAATCAAATCACTGACGAATTATCATGCCCCCTGCCCGACATGCCCGCCGGGGCTTGCCCCCAGGGCCGGCGCAAGCCTATTCGTGGAGAAACGGCGACAGCCCGGCAGGAGGAACCCCCATGCACTATCCCGAACTGAAGCTGTTCATCGGTGGCCAATGGCGCGGCGCGGCGCAAGGCGGACCCGTGATCAACCCGGCCGACGGATCAGTGCTGGGCACCCTGCCCCATGCCGGGCGCAATGATCTGGACGACGCGCTAGCGGCAGCGGGGAAGGGTTTCCGCCTCTGGCGGGCCACCGACCCGGCGGAGCGCGAACAGGTCCTGGTCCGCGCCGCCGCCCACCTGCTGGCACGGCGGGAGGAGATTGCCGTGGGTCTGGTGCTGGACCAGGGCAAGACCATCAAGGAAGCCCTGAACGAGGTGCGCGTGGCCCATGACCGTATCCTGTGGGATGCGGGGGAGGCACGACGGCTTTATGGCCGTATCGTCCCGGCGGCGCCGGGCATGCGCAAGATGGTGACACGCCACCCGCTGGGCGTGGTGGCGGCCTTCACCCCCTGGAACTACCCGCTGGCCTCGCCCACCCGCAAGGTGGCGGGCGCGCTGGCCGCCGGTTGCTCCATCATCCTGAAAGGGGCGGAAGAGACGCCCAGCGGCGCCATGGCCCTGGTCCGCGCCTTTCAGGAGGCGGGGGTGCCCGACGGGGTGGTCAATCTGGTGTTCGGCAAGCCCGCGGAGATTTCATCCTATCTGATCCCGCAGCCGGCGGTGCGGCTGGTCACCTTCACCGGGTCGGTGCCGGTGGGCAAGCATCTGGCGGCGCTGTGCGGTCAGCATATGAAGCCGGCCATCATGGAACTGGGCGGCAATTCCCCGGTCATCATCTGGGATGACGCGGAGGCGGAAAAGGTGGCCGCCCTGTCGGCACGCGCCAAGGCCCGCAATGCCGGACAGGTCTGTGTCGCCCCCACCCGCTTCTTCGTGCATGAGCGGGTTTATGACCGGTTCGTGGACAGTCTGGGGGCCGCGGCAGAGGCATTGAAGATCGGCACCGGACTGGACCCCGCGCTGGAAATGGGGCCGCTGGCCAATGAACGGCGCCTGTCCGCCATGCAGACGCTGACGGCCGACGCCATCGGGCGCGGCGCTAGGCTGGTGGCTGGGGGCCGGCGCATCGGCCGGGACGGGTTCCAGTTCCCCCTGACCATCCTGGCCGACATGCCGGCCGACGCGCGCGCCATGCTGGAGGAACCGTTCGGCCCCATGGCCCTGGTCAGCCGGGTATCCGATCTGAATGAAGCCATCGCACGGGCCAACGCCCTGGAATTCGGCCTGGCCGCCTATGCCTTCACCGACCGGGCCGGCGTGGCCACAAGGCTGTCGGAAGAGATCGAAAGCGGCAGCCTGGCCATCAACCATTTCAACTCCACCTACCCCGACATGCCGTTCGGCGGCATGAAGGACAGCGGCTATGGCCGTGAAGGCGGGGCGGAGGGGCTGGAAGGCTACACCTTCGTGAAGTCGGTGATGCAGCAATCGGCGGTCGGGTGAGGGCTGATCAGTCCACACTTTCCAACCGGTCATCCTCACGCGGTGGATTGCCGACGCCGGCCCTGGCAAGGATCGCTTTCGCCGTTCCAGGCTGTACGCGCGCCGCGCGGGCGGCGAAATAGCGTTCAGCCTCGGCCTGCGCACCCACACGCCCCGCCACCGCCGTAGCGATGAACTGGTTCAGGCTTACACCGGTCTTTTCGGCCTGGGCCATTGCGGCATTCTTCAGGTCATCGGGAAGGCGCAGGGGAAAACTCGTCATTCGTCACATCCTTTTGAGCAGATCGCCCGGACGCAGCACGGGGATACCGAACCGGCGCCCCGCATCGGCAAGATGCTTCAGATTGAAGCTGGCAATAGCGTCCGCCACGCCATTCACCGCCGTCTCAAGCACATGGTCATCGTCCGCATCTCCCGCCATGGGGCGCCAGCGAAAATCGAAACCGACCGGGATGCACAGGCCTGCCAAATCATCCAGAATGGACAGTACGTCCCCGACACCCAATCCACTTCTGGCCAGCATGGCGGGGCGGGTCAGCACGGCCTCATATTCCACCATCAAAGATGTCGACAGCAACAACCCGAAATGCCCGTCAAGAGCGGACAATAACAGCCGCCTTGACGCGCCGGTGTCGCTGTCAAACGCCGCAACCATCACATCGGTGTCGATCACGATACGCAGCATCGCGATATCGTATATGACATCACTCCATCCGGCAATCGGCTGGCAGCCTTAAAACCGCGCCGCCCGCTTTTCCTTCAGCGCGGCGTAACCTTCCCTGAATTCCGGCCCGGTCAGGCAGTCGGCCTGGGCATGGGCTTCGGCATCAAGGTCAAGACCAGCGGGGCGAAGGCAGGATTTCAGCCGGGCGAAGGCGGCGGGGGGAAGGGCGGCCAGCCGTCCGGCCATGTCCAGCCCCGCCTCCATCACCGTGCCGGCCGGCGCCACCGCATCCGCCACGCCGGCGGCCAGGGCATCGGTGGCTTTCAGATTGCCGGCATCCAGGAACAGGCGGGTGGCCTGCGGCAAGCCGGCCCGCAGCGGCAGGGTTTCCATCAGGCCCCAGTCGGGCACCAGTCCCAGCTTCAGGAAGGGGAAACCCAGCAGCGCGTCGTCGCCCATGACCACCCGGTCGGCCAGCAGCGCCAGACCGGCGCCGGCACCGATGGCATAGCGCTCGATGGCGGCCACCACCGGCTTGGGAAAATGCCAGAGCTGTTCCACCAGGGCATGGCCGTCGCGCATGCGGGCCAGCGCGGCGTCATGGGCGATGCCTTCCAGGCTGGCCAGGTCGCCCCCGGCGCAGAACACGCCGCCCTCTCCGCCGATCAGCAGGGCGCGCACGGAGGGGTCGACCTGCGCCGCCGTCACGGCCGCGCGCAGGGCCGCGCGCAGATCGGCGTCGATGGCATTGCGGGCCGCCGGCCGGTTCAGGCGAAGGCGGCGCACACCGGGGCGGGGGTCGTCGATCAGCAGACTGTCCATGCCTCACCCTTCCCGCAGCGACAGGCCCAGCAGGGCACGGCGGCGCAGATACGGGCTGGGCCGGTAACGCGGATCACCCGTGATGGCCAATAGCCGCTCCAGGATCGACAGCACCCTGGCCGGCCCCACCAGATCGCCCCATTCCAACGGCCCCCGTGGATAGCCCAGACCCAGGCGCACGGCGGCGTCGATGTCGGCGGGGGTGGCGATGCCGCGCTGGGCGATCTCGCAGCCGGTATTGACGATCATGGCCAGCACGCGCTGTCCGATGAAACCGGGGCTGTCCTGCATGCGGGTCACGGCACGGCCGGTTGCCGCCAGCCAGCCATGGGCCCTGTCAACCAAGACCGGATCGGTGGCAGGGCTGGCCATCAGCACCAGCCGTCCCGTAAGCCCGCCCAGCGGGTCGACACCAACGAGACGGCGGGCATCCAGGCGGGCGCGCACCGCCGCCGCCGTCACATCCTCCCCCCAGGGCAGCACGAACAGGATATCGGCGGTGGACGGATCGTCCCGCAACTCCGCCCCACCCGCCGACAGCAGCGCCCGCAACGCATCCGCTCCGTCGCCTTCCGCGACCCAGGCGGTACCGGCGCGGGCGGGCGGGGGCGGCGGTTCGGCCGGTTCCTGCTTCACACCGTCGGCATAGGGATAGAACCCCCTTCCCGTTTTGCGGCCATAGAGGCCTGCGGCCAGACGCGGCGGGATCAGGGAGGAAGGACGGTAGCGGGGTTCATGCTGAAACTGCTCATAGATGGACTGCATGACCTTACCGGAGACATCCAGCCCCGTCAGGTCCAGCAGTTCGAACGGCCCCATGCGAAAGCCCAGCGTCTCCCGCAGGGTGCGGTCGATCTCCGGCACCGTTGCCGCCCCCTCCTCCAACAGCCGCAACCCCTCCGTATAGAGGGCGCGGCCGGCATGGTTGACCAGGAATCCCGGCTGGTCAGCCGCCAGAACGGCGCGGTGACCGGTCCCCGATACCAGGGCCAGCAACCGGTCGGTAACGGCCGCATCGGTCAGCAGGCCGGGGATCACCTCCGCCAGCTTCATCAAGGGCACCGGATTGAAGAAATGCAGCCCCGCCACCCGCTCCGGCCGGCGGCACCCGGCGGCGATGTCCGACACGGTCAGGGAGGAGGTATTGCTGGCCAGCAGACAATCATCCCCCACGATGCCTTCCAGCGCCGCGAACAGCGACCGCTTGGCCTCCAGTTCCTCGACAATGGCCTCGATGATCAGGGTACAGCCGGACAGGTCGGACAGGGACGGCACGGTGCTCAGCCGCCCCTCGGCCGCGCGCCGGTCGTCGGCACTCATCGCCCCCTTGGCTTCCAGCTTGTCCAGCATGGCCAGGACATAGGTCCGGCCGGCACCTGCCGCACCGTCCCGGCTGTCGTGCAGCCGCACCACATGCCCGACCTGGGTGAATAACTGGGCGATGCCCCGGCCCATGATGCCGGCGCCGACAATACCGATGATCTCTCTGGCCATGCCTACCTTCCGTGGAAATCGGGTGGACGCTTCTCCAGGAAGGCGGCCATACCCTCCTTCTGATCATCCGTATCGAACAATAGCAGGAACTCCCGGTTTTCCAGCGCATTGGCCGCCGCCAGCGGCAGGTCGGCGCCGGCCGCCAGGGTACGCTTGATGGCGGCCAGGGCCAGGGGAGGCAGGGCCGCCACCCTGCCCGCCAGCTTGCGCGCGGCGGACAGGGTCGCGCCATCCTCAGCCAGTTCGCAGGCCAGGCCCAGGGCAAAGGCCCTCTCGCCCTCCAGCGTGCCGCCCGTCATCAACAGGTGGCTGGCCATATGCTTGCCCAGCACCCGCAGCAGCCGCTGGGTGCCGCCCGCCCCCGGCATGATACCGACCCGCACCTCCGGCTGGCCGAAGCGGGCGGTGCGGTCGGCGATGATGATGTCGCACATCAGGGCCAGTTCGCACCCGGCCCCCAGCGCCGGACCGGCCACGGCGGCGATGACGGGCTTGGGACAGTCGGCGATGGGCCGCCACAGGTCGGGAAAGCCCAGATCGCGCACCCCCGACGGCCCCTTGTCGGCCAGCAGCCGCAAATCGGCGCCCGCTGCAAAGACCTTGTCACCACCGGTAACGATGATGACGCGGATGGCGGGGTCGCCGGCCAGAGTGGTGAAGGCGGCAGCCAGGGCCTGTCGCATGGCCATGTCCAGCGCATTCATCCGCTCCGGCCGGTCCAGCGTGACGATGCCGACGGCACCGTCACGGTCCAGGCGCAGGGGGGGTGGATTGTCGTGGGTCATCGCCGCCTCCATCACTTGTCCCGCGCCAGCAATCCCCGCGCGATCACCTGCGCCTGGATTTCGGCCGCCCCTTCGAAGATCGACAGGATACGGGCATCGCAGAGCAGGCGGCTGATGCGGTATTCCAGGGCGAAACCATTGCCGCCATGGATCTGCAAAGCGTTGTCAGCGTTGCTCCAGGCCACGCGGGCGGCCAGCAGCTTGGCCATCCCCGCCTCGATATCGCAGCGCCTTCCGCCATCCTTGGCACGCGCGGCCGTATAGGAAAGCTGGCGGGCCATCATGGTCTCCACCGCCATCCAGGCCAGCTTGTCCGACACGCGGGGGAAAGCGATGATCGGCTGGCCGAACTGCCGCCGGTCAAGGGCATAGCGCAGCCCCTCCTCCAGCGCGTCCTGCGCCACGCCCACGGCACGCGCCGCCGTCTGGATGCGCGCGCTTTCGAAGGTTTCCATCAGTTGTTTGAAACCCTGGCCGGGCACACCGCCCAGCAAATTCTGCTCCGGCACCTCGAACCCGTCAAAGCGGATCTCGAACTCCTTCATGCCGCGATAGCCCAGAACCTCGATCTCTCCGCCGCTCATCCCGCCGGCCGGAAACGGGTTGGCATCGTCGCCGCGCGGCTTTTCCGCCAGCAGCATGGACAGGCCCTTGTATCCCTCCTGCCCCGGAACGGTGCGGACCAGCAGGGTCATGATGTCGGCGCGGGCGGCGTGGGTGATCCAGGTCTTGTTGCCGGTCACGCGCCAGACGCGGCTTCCATCCGGCTTGGTCACCAGTTCCGCCCGGGTGCGCAGGGATGCCAGATCGGAGCCGGTGTCGGGCTCCGTGAAAACCGCCGTAGGCAGCAGGTCACCGCTGGCGATCGGTGGCAGGTAGCGACGTCTTTGTTCGTCCGTCCCGCCCAGGCGGATCAGTTCGCCCGCGATCTCCGACCGGGTGCCCAGCGATCCCACGCCGATATAGCCGCGCGACAATTCCTCCGACGCAATGCACATGGCCAGCTTGCCCAGCCCCGACCCGCCCCATTCCTCTGGCACGGTCAGGCCGAACACGCCCAGGGCCGCCATTTCGGCGATGACATCCATGGGGATATAGGCATTGTCACGGTGCCAGCCATGGGCGTACGGCGCCACACGGTCGGCCACGAAGCGGCGCAATTGCCCCGCCATGACCGTCAGCATCTCGTCATCATGGCGCGGGTCACCGAAATGCCCGTCGGCCAGGGCGGTGGACAGGGCGGCGCGCAGGGTTGGCCCGTCGCCCGACAGCAGCCGGGCGCAGGCCGGATTGGCGTGCAGCATCGCCGCCTCGGTCACCAGATCCAGATCGGCCGGCCGGGCGAATTCACCCTGGCTCATGGGGATGCCTCCGGCCAGTTGCGCCAGATATTCACCAAAACCGATGGACAGGATCAGGCGTTCGGGAAGGCACAAGGCGCCCTGGCCTTCCAACGCCTCGGCCCAATCCAGCAGGCTGCGCAGGGCCGCCACATAGGTGGCGATCCAGGCAAGGCCGTGGGCGGCATGCTGGTGCCGGGTCAGCAGGGCTGCATCCACCCCGCCCTGGGGCGCCACCCGCCGGACCAGCCGATGGCGGGCCATGGCCAGATACTGGCCCGCCGCCATCATGGCCGCCCGGCAATCGGCAAGAAGCGCTGCGGAAAGATCGGGGACACCCATCCCTCAATCCCCCCGCTGCTGCCGCGCCAGCTTCTTCAACCGTTGCTGTTCGCGCCAGGCCGTCATCAGGCGGCGCGGCTCGTCCGTGGTATGTGCGCGACCGACGGAGCGGATGCCGGCCTGCACGGCGTCGGATACCGACATCTGTTCCCAGTCGCGGATCAGTTCCTTTTGCAGGCGGATGGCGCGGGGGCCGGAGATGCAGATGGACCGCACCCATTTCTCCACCTGCTCGTCCAGCTTTTCCAGCGGGACCAGCTTTTCCATATAGCCGAAATGGTACGCTTCCTCGGCGTCGATGATATCGCCCGTATAGACCAGTTCGCGTGCCTTTCCCCAGCCGACCAGCGACGGGATCAGGCAGGCCTCCATGCCCGACGGCACGCCATAGCGGACCTCCGGCATGCCGAACCTGGCATTGTCGGCGGCCACCCGCATGTCACAGGCGGTCGCGATCTCCATGCCCGCCCCCAGGCAATAGCCGGCGATACGGGCGATGACAGGCACAGGCATGCGCCGCACGCTGTCACACGCCGCATGGGTGGTGGCGCTGCCGCTTTCGGCGATATTGTGGTCGGGGAATTCCGACATCTCGGCGATGTTGGCGCCACCGATGAAGGATTTTGTGCCCGCCCCGGTCAGCACAACGCAGCGCAACTCGGGATCGGTCGCCAGGTCCCGCATGGTGCGGGCCAGAAGGGCGCGGCCCTGCACCGGCAGGGCGTTGTGTTTTTCGACATTGTCGACCGTCACATAAGCGACGCGGCCACCCTCCGCCCTTTCCTCCAGGCGGACAAGGATCATCTCCTCGATCGATTTAGCGACCTGCGATGCGGCCATGATCAAACTCCGGATATTTCGTTTCTTTAAGGTCGATTGAAAACTGCCGGGGCACTGCCGGGTCCGGCAAACCACTTTTGGGGGGCCGGCATGAGGGCGGCTCATCGGGGTGCGCCTGGGCACCCTCCACCCTCATCCCGGTGCAAGCCGGGATGAGGGTGGAACCGGCGGGAACAGGGGAAGCCCACTCAATCCCCGAACTTGAAGCCCACCGTCACGCCGAAGGACAGGGGGCGCGCGTTGACTTCCTGGATGCCCAGGGCCTGCGGCGAAATGTAGATCGCGTGGTTGCTGTCAGTCAGGTTGTCGCCCCACAGCCGCACGAAATAACGGTCGCCCGGCGCATGATAGGTCGCCGACAGGCTCAGTGACTCATAGGCGGGGATATGGCCGAACAGGCCGCCCGGCACGATGTCGTAGCCGCCATTGTAATAAAGCGCGCCGGTCAGCACCATGCGGGCATCGCCCATCGGCACGTCATAGTCCAGGGCGATATTGGCGCTGATCTTCGGGGCGAAGATCAGGTCCTGACCCGTGGCGTTCAATGCATATGAACAGCTTCCCGGCAGCTTGGTCGCCGCCGCCAGCGTCTGGGCCTGGGCATAGGTGATGGCGGGCGGGGGCGCCGAGCAGGCCGCCGTGGTACGGGGCAGGAAGACCTGCGCGCTGGCGTAGTTCTTGTATTTGCTGTCCAGCAGATTGACGGCACCGCGCAAGGTCAACTGGTCCGACAGCAGCGCCGTCAGATCGACATCCAGGCCATAGACACGGGCCGCTGCCGCATTCTGCACCGTGGTGACGCCCGCCGCAGAGATCAGACCGACCTGGATGTTGGAATAATCGTAATAGAAGGCCGAACTGTTGAGGCGCACGCGGCGGTCCAGCAATTCCGTCTTCAAGCCGACTTCATAGGCATCCAGGATTTCCGGGCTGACGGGGATCTGCGCGGGGCTGACCACGCTGGGATTGTAGGTGCCGCTCTTGAAGCCGCGATTATAACTGGCATAGGCCATGACGTCGTCGCTGATTGTATAATCCAGTGCCAGGCGCCAGGTCAGCTTGTCGAAATTCTTCGACAGGTCCATGGCGGCCAGCGGCGTCTTGCCGAATGCCAGGTTGTCGCTGGCCGGCCCCAGCACCGTATTATAGAAATCCTCGCCCGGACTGCCGGCATAGGGCACGGCGGCGAAGCGGAACATCTCACCCTTCGCCCCCTTCTCCTCGCTGCTGTAGCGCAGGCCGGCGGTAACGCGCAGGTCGTCCGTCAACCGGGCATTGGCCTCCGCGAAGGCGGCATAGGCCTCGGTCGTGATGAAGGAATTGAAGGCAACCACGCCGGCCCCCGGACGGGTCAGGTCGATGGGCCGGATGGGCGACGGCACGTTGGAGGCAGAGATCAGATTGTCGAACCCCTCCTTGAACCACATGTAATAAAGGCCGCCGATCCAGTTGACCTTGTCATTGCCGGTCGATTGCAACTGGAATTCCTGGGAAAACTGCTCGCCGGGCTGGTTGCGGCTGCCGGAATAGCCGATCGTCGCCTCGGAAATATCGCTGCTGGACAGGGTCCGCGACGATCCCTTCACATAGCCGGTGTAGGACACCAGCCGCATGTCGGAAAAGTCGTAATCCATGTTCAAGGTGCCGCGATAACCCTTGTTGGTCACGCCCGTGTCGTGCGCCGTGGAGGTATCGTAAAGGCCATAGATGGGCGCATAGCCCGCACCGGCCGCCGTCGGCAGGGTCCCCGCCTTGACATGCGGCGACAGGAAGGTCGCGCTATCATGGTAATAGTAGGAACCGGACAGCCGGGCCGTGAAATTGTCATTGGGCTTCAGGACCAGCTTGCCCATGCCCACCATGTTTTCCGACGGGTTGGCCTTCTTATCCAGGAAGATATTGTCGATATAGCCATCGTCCCATCGGCCGGTGAAGGCCACCGACGCCGACAGCGTGTCGGTGACCTGGCCGTCGGCATAGGCACGGGCCCGCTTTTCGTTAAACTTGCCATAGCCGATTTCGGCTTCGATGCGCGGGCGCTCGCCGGGGTCCTTGGTGATGATGTTGATGGCGCCGCCGGTCGCGTTGCGGCCGAACAAGGTACCCTGGGGGCCTTTCAGCACCTCGATCCGCTCGATATTGGCCAGATCGAAGCTGTTGCCACCCTTGTTGGCCTGATAGATCCCATCCAGATAGACGGCGACCGGGCTTTCGAAGCCGGGGTTCGACTGGTTGGAACCGATGCCGCGAATGAAAGGCAGGACGGACGCACCCGTCTGATAGACCTGCAGGCCCGGTGAGATTTTCTCCAGGTCCAGGACATTGTAGGTGCCCGCCGTATCCAGCATGTCGGCGGTCACCGCCGTTACCGAGATCGGCACGTCCTGCAGGTTCTCGCTGCGCTTCTGCGCCGTGACGATGATCTCTTCCAGCAGGATGGCGCCTGACGATGCAGGCGCGGATTGGGCGGCGGCCGGTGCCGCCAGGGCGCCGAGCATCATGGGCAGGGCGATCGCCGTGGATCGCCGGAACGCGCTGCGCGTGCAGAAGATGGCGGTGCGCATGGGCACTTTTCCTCCCTGGTATTTATCGCCTGCGGCGTCTTTTTTTGGAATGCGCCGTGCCTGCCTGGCTGAATACAATGGCATTACCATTTCGGCGCAATGGAAAGGTATGGCCGTATGCCGGCCACAGGAATCGAGTTTTCCGCGTGCGGGGATGAGCATTGCTCATCCCAAGGCAGCACCCTGTTTTTCCGGTCCCGTCACCTGACCATTGCCCAGCCGGTAGACCCGTGCGGCAGTGCCGGAAAACAGCGCCGTCCGCTCCGCCGTGGTGCAGCCGGCGGCCATATGTTTGAAGGCATTCCATAAGGTGCGGTAGGCACAGGATTGCCGGTCGACGGGAAAATTGCTTTCAAACAGGCAGCGGTCCGGTCCGAAGAGGTCCAGACACGTCTCCACATAGGGACGCCAGGCGGCGGCCAGTTCCAGCGACGATGCCGGCACCGCGCGTTCATGGAAACCGAAACCGTAAGACGGCATGCCAAGCCCGCCCAGCTTCACCACGACATTACGGCACCGGGCCAGTTGTTGCAGCCCGTCCGCCCACTGGCGGAACACCTCGTCGCGCCGGCCGGCATAAGGGCCGATGCCCAGGGGGGCGCCAAGATGGTTCAGGATGATGTCCGTTTGCGCAAAGGCGCGGGCCAGGTCGGCCAGATCGGGCAATTGCGTGAAATAGACCCAGGCATCGAAGGACAGGCCCAGGGGCGCCAGTTCGGCGAAGCCCCGGCGGAACCCGGAATCGTGCAGCAGACCCGGCGGCGGCGGCACCCGGCTCATCGCGCCCAGGACGGGATCATGCTGCGCCTGCTGCCGGATCCCCCGGAACCGCCCGCCGCCGGCGCGCAGATGGGCCTGCAGAACGGGAATGACGGCGGCACCCAGCCGCAAATCGGCATGGCCCACGATGGCCGCGCACAGCCGTTGCGGTCCGTAGATGCCGCTGGCGCTGGCCGCCGCGATGCCGTTCACATATTCGGTCTCCCCCACGCAGCGCATTTCCTCCGGCCCATCGGCGCGGTACATCGCGTTGCATTGAACAAAGACCGTCGCGCGGACATCGTGACCCGACCCGATATCCGCCAGCAGTTCCGGCAATTGATAGGTTTCGGGCGGGCGGTCCCACAGATGGTGGTGGGCGTCGATGATGGGCAGGGAGGGTTCGATCACCTCCTCCCGCCACTGGGCCAACCATATGTCCAGTTCCGACATGGACCGGAGCTTCCCGGCAATTCGATCACTCATACGATCGTCCTCCCGAGACTGAGGCTAACACCGGGGGCGACAAAGCCGACTGCATTTATCGGCCGGCGGAATGACCGGATCTCATCCGGGGAACGCCACATGACCTGACGTCATACGGATGCGGAAAACTCGTTTGCGCGGATCACGGCCTGTCGGCACTGCTGAAGCAACGACGCATAAGGGAGCGGACGCATGAAACGTCTGGAAGGCCGTGTCGCCATGATCACGGGCGGGGCCAACGGCATCGGCCGTGGTTGCGCCCTGCGCATGGCGGCGGAAGGCGCAAAACTCGCCATCATTGATCTGGAACCCGAACCGCTGGCCGCCTTGCGCGATGAACTGGCGGCGTTGGGCACGGCCGTGTTTGCCAGGGCTGCCGACTGCACAGACCCCGCACAGGCCGGTGATTTCGTGGCGGCGGCGGAGACCGCACTGGGCCCGGCCGATATCCTGGTCAACAATGTCGGTCAAGGCGCGCGGGAGCGCAAGACCAGCTTCCTGGACAGCACGGAGGATGTCTGGCGCTTCGTGGTGGAGATCAACCTGTTCACCACCATGCGCTTCACCCGCCTGCTGGCCCCCGGCATGGCGGCGCGCGGATATGGCCGCGTCATCAATATGTCGTCGGAATCGGCCGTGATCGGCCCCGTCGGCAGCCATGATTATGCCGCCGCCAAGGCCGGCATCATCGGCTTTACCCGCGCCGTGGCGCGCGAACTGGCGCCGCGCGGCGTGACCGTGAACGCCGTCTGTCCCGGACCGGTGCGCACCCGCGCCCTGGAACGCAGCGCGGGGGAGGAGGCGCGAAAGGCCGTCGCCTCCATCCCGGCGGGGTTCCTGGGCGAACCGCAGGACATTGCCGGCATGGTGGCGCTGCTGTCCAGCGATGAAGGCCGGTACATCACGGGCCAGACCATCCTCATCAATGGCGGCCGCTGGTGGCTTTGAAAGGTCCCTCATCATGATGCTGCTTGAACATGACGCCAAGATGCTGCTGTCGGTGGCGGGTTTGCCCGTGCCGCCCGGCCGGCTGGTCCGGCGCACCGACATCGCCGCCCTTCCCGCCCTGCCCCTGCCCCAGGTCGTGAAGGCGCAGGTGCCCGTGGGCGGTCGCGGCAAGGCCGGCGGCATCCGGCTGGTGCGCGAGGCCGGCGCCCTGGCCGCCGGGCTGGATGATCTGCTGGGCATGGAGATCAAGGGACACCGGGTCCAGGCCTGCCGGCTGGAAGGCGCGATCGATTTTGTGGCGGAGGCCTACCTGTCCTTCACGCTGGATGCCGGGGCCGGCACGATCCGCCTGCTGCTGTCGGCGCAGGGGGGTATGGATGTGGAAGACCCGTCCCTGCGGCCGCATCTTCTGTCCGCCACCGTGGCGCCGGACCTGGACAGCCTGCTGGCCGGCATCGATGCGCTGTCGCCCCGGTTGCCCGACACCGTCCGGAAACCGGTCACGGATGCGGCGCGCAGCCTGGCGCCGCTGTTTTTCCGGCACGAGGCATTGCTGCTGGAAATCAATCCCCTGTTCATCCGCGCCGATCAATCCTGGATCATCGGCGATACCAAGCTGGCCGTGGACGAAAATGCCTTTCCCCGGCAACCGGATCTGGCCGTCATCGTGCAGAACAATCCGGACCTTTATCCCGAAGCCGCGCTGAAGCTGGACCAGGGCTATGATTATGTGCCGCTGGATGCCGGCGGCGATATCGGGCTGGTCACGACGGGCGCGGGCCTGTCGATGCAACTGATCGACGAACTGGTGGCGCGGGGCCGGCGGCCGTTCAATTTCTGCGACATCCGCACGGGCCAGTTCAAGGGCGATCCGGCCCGCCTGATCCAGGTGCTGGAACGGATCGCGGCCGGCCCGTCCATCCGCTCCGTGCTGATCAATTTCTTTGCAGGTCATACGGATCTGGGAGAGATCGCGCGGCTGCTGATCATCGCACTGAAGGCTGTGCCGCACCTGAAGGTGCCGATCACCGCCCGCATGATCGGCAACGGCCTGGACAAGGCCCGCGCCATCATCGAAGAGGCCGGCAATCCCATACTGATCGAGACCGACCTGGAACGCGCCATCGACCTGGCCATCGCCCGAGCGGAAGACGCCCATGCTTGAGATCAATGCCGACACGCCCACCATCGTCCAGGGCATCACCGGCCGTGCCGGCCGCACCCATACGCATCACATGCGGGCCTATGGCACCAATATCGTGGGCGGCGTATCGCCCCGCGAAGAGGATGTGGACGGTCTGCCGCTGTTCCGTGACTGCGCCGCCGCCGTCGCCGCTACGCGCGCCACGGCCAGCGTCGCCATCGTGCCCCCGCTCTCCGTCCTGCCCGCCATCCTGGAGGCGGTGGAAGCGGGCATCCGCACCATCGTCACCCTGACGGAAGGCATGCCCATCCATGACGCGGTGAAGGCCAAGGCGGTGGTAAGGGCGGCGGGGGCGACCTGGATCGGCGCCTCCACGCCGGGCCTGGCCATTCCGGGCCGCATGAAGATGGGGTTCCTGCCCGACGTGTCGCTGGCACCGGGCAGCCTGGGCGTCATGTCGAAAAGCGGCACTCTGTCCTATGAGGTCTGTCACCGGCTGGTAGCGCGCGGTCTGGGGCAAAGCCTGTGGGTGGGCGTGGGCGGCGACCCGGTGAAGGGGACGCGCTTCGCCGATCTGCTGCCGCTCTATGCCGCCGATGAGAAGACCAGCGCCCTGGTCATCATCGGGGAGATCGGCGGGGATGAGGAAGAGGAACTGGCCGCCGCCATCACGGAACAGGGCTTCGCCAAGCCGGTCTATGCCCTGATCGCCGGACAATCGTCGCGCGAGGGCGTGACGATGGGCCATGCCGGCGCCCTGATCCATGGGGAAACGGGGACGGTGGCCAGCAAGACCAAGGCCCTGAACGCGGCCGGTGCACAGGTCTTCACGCGCATCCGGGATCTGGTGGCGGCCATCACCCCCACCCCATGAGCAGCGATCATACGGACGGGGCGAAAACTCGCTTGTTAACCATGCCCTGAGGTTCATCCTGTCCTGGTTCAAAGAAATGGTGCCGCCCTTTGTGGGGCAAAAAAATAGGCACCGACAGGGATGATCCGGGAAGCAGCGGCGCCATAGCCGCCGGGCCAGCAACGGCAGGACACGAGACGCAACCGCAGCGGAAACCATGCTGCGGAATGGCGGCGTGCGGCCGGCGGCAAGACTTCCCGACGCAACCGGGGAAGGAGCGTTCATGGCCGCACAGCCCGACAGCAATAGCCGCACGGATGACATCAATCTGACCACCCCCTCCTTCTTCGGGGGCAACGATCCGCACACGATCTGGCGGCGATGGCGGACGGAGGAGCCGGTACGCTGGACCCAGGGCCGCCTGCGTCACGGCTTCTGGTCCGTGACCCGCCATGCCGACATGCGCTTCGTCCTGATGAACGACACCCGTATCTTCAGCGTGCAGCGCCATGGCGCCAACCTGCCGGCGGGGCCGGAATTCGAAGCGCCGGAAGACGCCCTGTTCACGGAACTGAGCCATAGCGGCGCACAACTGGCCATCATGGACGGCCAGCCCCATACCGACCTGCGCCGCCAGTTCTGGAACTTCTTCTCCCCCGGCGGGGTGCGTGACCTGGACGCGATGGTCCGGCGCATCACCAACAATCTGCTGGCCGACCTGCTGGAACAGGGATCGTGTGACTTCACCACCGATTTCGCTGGCAAGGTGCCGACGGCGGTCATCGCCGCCATCCTGGGCATTCCGGAAAGCCATTGGGCCGATCTTTACCGCTGGAACAACATGCTGGCGGCACCGGAGGACCCGGAATTCGCCATGGGCGACGCGCTGGCCACCCAGACGGAAGGCGTCAGCAACATCATGCGCACCTGCATCGACCTGGCCGCCTCCAAGCGCGGCAAGGGCGGGGCCGACCTGCTGACGGCACTGACCACAGCCGAGATTGATGGCCGGCCCCTGAGCGATACGGAGATCGGTTTCAACGGCCTGATGTTCTTCGCCGCCGGGCATGAGACGACCCGCGCGTCGATGAGCACGGGGCTGGTCGAACTGATGGCGGCACCCGACCAGTGGCGGCATCTGCGTGACCATCGCCAGGACCGCGAGGTCCTGCGCCGGGCGGGGGAGGAATGCGTGCGCTATAGTTCCCCGCTCACCCACACGCTGCGCACCGCTACGGAGGATACGGAGATCGGCGGCCAGCGGATCGCCGAAGGGGACCGAGTGGTCCTGTGGTTCCACGGCGCCAACCGCGACCCGGCCGTCTTCACCGATCCCGAACGGTTCGACGTGACGCGGCAGAAGAACGAGCATCTGGGCTTTGCCGTGGGTAAGCATTTCTGCCTGGGCATGCATCTGGCGCGGCTGGACATGGCCGTGATGCTGGGCGCCATGCTGGAGCATCTGGAAGATGTCGAGCCGGCGGGGCCGGTGGAGATGGCCAGTTCCAACCTGTTCTGGGGCATCAAGCACCTGCCCATCCGCTTCCGCGCCAAAAGCGGCAAGGCCCTGCGGGAGGAAGGGACATGACCCGGACCATGCGCGCCTATCGCCTGACCGAAGCAGGGCGGATGCCCCAGGTGATGGAGATCCCCGTGCCGGAACCGGGTCCAGGCCAGGTGCGGCTGCGCACGGCCGGTGCCGGGCTCTGCCATTCCGACCTGCTGGTCATCCATGCCGATCCGTCCTTCTTCCCCCTGCCCCTGACCATGGGGCACGAGGCCACGGGCTTCATCGACGCGCTGGGGCCGGGGGTGGAGGGATTGAGGATCGGCGATGCCTATGGCGTCTATTTCTCCTGGGGCTGCGGGCGGTGCCGGGCCTGTGCCAGAGGGGCGGAGAATGTCTGCGAGCGGGCGGGCAGTACCCCCGGCTTTGCCACGGGCCGTGATGGCGGCATGGCCGATTACTTTATCGTTGATGATCCCCGCCACCTGATCCCGCTCGGCGGGCTGGACCCGGTGGAGGCGGCCCCCCTGATGTGTGCCGGCATCACCGTCACCCATGCGGTGCGGCGGACGGCCGCCCTGCTGGACCCCCGTTCGACGGCGCTGGTCATCGGCGTAGGCGGGCTGGGCCATCTGGCCATCCAGGTGCTGAAGGCGCTGACACCGGCCCGGATCATCGCCATCGACCGGTTGCCGGAAAAGCTGGAACAGGCCCTGGCACTGGGTGCCGCGCAGGCGCTGACCGCCGGTCCCGGCAGCATTGCGGACATAAGGGCCCTGACCGACGGGCGGGGGGCCGATCTGGTACTCGATTTCGTGGGCAATGACGCGACGCTGGAACTGGCGGCCGGCACGCTGGCCCAGGGAGGGCGGCTGGAGATCGTGGGCGTGGGCGGCGGCATGCTGCCGCTGCGCTTCCACACCATGCCGCGCGACGCCAGCGTCGGCGCACCCTATGCCGGCACCCTGGATGATTTGCGGGCGGCCGTCGATCTGGCGCGGGACGGGTCCGTCCATTCGCAGATCCTGCGCATCGGTTACGACCAACTGAACGCCACCTATGCCCGACTGGATGCCGGCCGGATCAGGGGCCGGGCCGTTCTGGTGCCCCACGCTTAGCCAAACACAAACAAACAATCAGGGAGGCAACAATGCACAAGGTCGACGGGAAGTCGCTGATCCCGGCCCTTCTGGTTCTGGCCGCGACAGCGGTACCAGCCATGGCCCAGGACCCGCCGGACACGCTGGAGGAGATCATCGTCACGGCCCAGCGCCGGTCGGAAAACCTGCAAAAGGTCCCTATCGCTGTCACGCCCGTATCCATGGACCAGATCGAGACGGCGGGCATCGCCTCCAGCCTGGATCTGCCACGCATCGCGTCCGGCGTCACCACGGCCCCCACGGCGGCCAATTCCTTCTTCATCCCCTATATCCGCGGTGTCGGTTCCAATTCCCCGGCCACGGGCAATGACAGTTCCATCGCCGTCTATATCGACGGCATCTACCAGTCCGACAAGGCCGCCAACGTCTTCGATTTTTCCAATATCGAACGGATCGAGGTGCTGAAGGGCCCGCAGGGCACCCTGTTCGGCCGGAATGCCACGGGCGGCGCCATCAATATCATCACGCTGAAGCCGCAATTCACGGCCAGCGGCACCGCCGAGGTCTCCTACGCCCGCTTCGACCGCTGGACGGCCAAGGCCCATGTCACGGGGCCGCTGTCCGACACCATCGCCGCCAGCCTCAGCTATCAGCATATCGGCGGCGGCGACTATTTCACCAATACCGGCACGGAGGATCCCGGCCGGTTCGGCGGCACCAACAGCGACGCCATCCATGGCAAGCTGCTGTTCAGGCCGGGCAACAATTTCGAGGCCACGCTGGGCCTGATGTATGTGGACCGCAGCACGACGGACCTGAATTCCAACCTGGCGCCCGTACCGGGCACGACCCCGGTCGGCATGCTGCTGGGCGGCAGTTTCGATGCGCGCGACCGCCATTATGCCGGCAGTCCCAATCTGTTCGCGACGGAAGCCTACCGCGCCAGCCTGCAGGCGCGCTGGTCGCTGGACAAGGTCGATCTGGTCGCCATCACCGGCTATGTCCATACGCAGGATATTTCCAAGCTGGATTATGACGGCACCACCGCCAACGTGCTCTATTTCGACGAAATCCAGGGCACCAAGGATTTCTCCCAGGAACTGCAATTGCTGTCGGCCGATGACAGCCCGCTGCAATGGGTTCTGGGTGCCTATTATTTCAAGGGCAAGGCCTATATCGACCCCCTCAACCTGATCCAGGCCGCCCCCTATAACAGCACCTTCGCCACGGTGCCCGGCGTGCCCGGCGGGTCGATCACCAGCATCAGCACGGAGGGTCCGACCCGTGCCCTGGCCGGCTATGGCCAGGCGACCTTCAACCTGACCGAAGCAACACGGCTGACCGGCGGCCTGCGCTATACCAGCGAGCGGCGCCGCTATGATTTCACCGTGTCCGGGGTGGGGCAGATCGCGCCCGGCTTCTCCTCCCCCGTGCTGATCCCGCTGGTGTCGGATCAGGGCAATCTGGGCCGGACCTTCGACAAGTTGACCTGGCGGCTGGCGCTGGATCAGCAATTCACGCCCGACATCATGGGCTATATAAGCTGGAACCGCGGCTTCAAGAGCGGCACCTTCAACATGAACGACTTCACGCCGGGCCAGACCCCGGTGAAGCCGGAAGTGCTGGACGCCTATGAGACAGGCCTGAAAGGGCAGTTCATGGAACGGCGGCTGCAGATCAATCTGGCCGCCTTCTATTATGATTACCGGAACATCCAGTTGGACACGATCGTGGCCGCCGGATCAGGCGCCAGCACGACCGTCCTGCAGAACGCCGCCAATGAGCGCATCTACGGCCTGGATGCCGACCTGCAACTGCGCGCCAGCCGGGGCCTGCAATTACGGGCCAGCGCCACCCTGCTGGACGCGGAATATCAGGATTTCCCCAATGCCACGGCCTTCATCCCCGACATGTTCGGCAATGGCACACAGTCCAGCATCGATGCCAGCGGCATGCGCGGCCTTTATGCGCCCCGCTGGTCCTTCACGCTGGGGGCCGATTATACGGCCGATCTGGCCGATGGCGGGGAACTGGTCTTCTCCGGCAGCTATTACCGCACCGCCAGCTTCAAGGTGGGTGTCGGGCCGGCCGACAAGGTCAACGAATATGACAGCCTGGGCGCTTCGGTCACCTACCGTTTCCCCGACAAGGACTGGTATGTGCGCGGGTTCGGCAACAACCTGACCGACCGCACCGTCATCGGTACCAACCTGTCGGCCCTGAAACAGTCCCGCCAGCAGATCATGCCGCTGACCTACGGGCTGGCGGCGGGGGTGGACTTCTGATGGCGGGGACATCATTCGACCGTCTGGGTCCGGCCGCCCGCCGCTGGCTGGAACAGGGGGAGGGTCGCCTGCTGATCGGCGGCCAATGGGGAGCGGCGCGGTCCGGACGGAGCTTTGCCGCCCTCGATCCATCAACCGGCAGCATCATCGGCCGCGCCGCGGCCGGGGATGCCGCCGATATCGACGCCGCCGTCGCGGCGGCCCGCGCGGCCTTTCAGGAAAAGTCCTGGCGGCGCATGAACCCCCATGCGCGTGGCGACCTGCTGCTGCGCATCGCCGCCACAGTGGAGGCCCATGCCGATGAACTGGCGGAACTGGAGACTCTGAACAATGGCGTGCCGCTGCTGTTCACCCGGGCACAGGTGGCCGACGTCGCGCGCACCTTCCGCTATTACGCGGGATGGCCGACCAGGATCCAGGGGGAAACGAACCCGGCGGGCGGCGATCTGCTGAACTATACGCTGCGCCAGCCCGTGGGGGTATGCGGCCAGATCGTGCCCTGGAACGGACCGCTTTCGTCGGCCTCCTGGAAGCTGGCGCCGGCCCTGGCCTGCGGCAATGCCGTGGTGCTGAAGCCGGCGGAACAGACGCCGCTTTCCACCCTGCGCCTGGGCGAATTGCTGCTGGAGGCCGGCGTGCCCCCCGGCATCGTCAATATCGTCACCGGCTTCGGGGAGACGGCAGGGGCGGCGCTGGTGGCGCACGGGGACGTCGACAAGATCGCCTTCACCGGCTCCACCGAGGTCGGCAAGCGCATCGTGCGGGCGGCGGCGGACACCATGAAGCGGGTGACCATGGAGTTGGGTGGCAAGTCGCCCAACATCGTCTTCGCCGATGCCGATCTGGACAAGGCCGTGGCCGGGGCCGTCACCGGCTTCTGCACCCTGTCGGGCCAGATCTGCGTGGCCGGGTCCCGCCTGCTGGTGCAGCAGGATATCCATGATGAATTCGCCAGAAGGCTGGTGTCCGCCGTACGCGGGGTGAGCGTGGGCGACCCGTTCGACCCCGGCACCTATATGGGTCCGCTGGTATCGGCCGAACAGCAGCGGCGCGTCGGCGGACATATCGACAGGGCCCGGCAGGAGGGGGCAAGCCTGCTGCTGGGCGGTGGCGCGCTGGACCGGCCGGGTTTCTACGTCGCCCCGACCATCTTCGGCGATGTCCAGCCGGCCATGGCCCTGGCACGTGAAGAAGTGTTCGGCCCTGTCATCGCCCTGATCCCCTTCAAGGATGAGGCGGACGCCCTGGCCAAGGCCAATGACAGCATCTACGGGCTGGCGGCCGCCGTCTGGACCCGCGACGGGGCCCGCGCCCACCGCATGGCGCGCGATCTCGACGCCGGCACGGTCTGGATCAACACCTATCTGGTGGTGGACCAGATGTCGCCCTTCGGCGGGTTCAAGCAATCCGGCCTGGGCCGGGAACTGGGCCGCGCCTCCATCGATGCCTATACGGAGCAGAAAAGTGTCTTTGCCGATATCGGGTGAGGGCGGGCAGGCCCGTTTCGATTTCACGGGGTCGCGCGTCATCGTCACCGGGGCCAGCCGGGGCATCGGGCGCGGCATCGCGGAGGCCTTCGCCAGGGCCGGAGCCGGCATATCCATCTGCGCCCGCAATCCGCGTAAGCTGGAGGAGACAAGGGAGGCACTGGCTGCCCATGGCGGCCCGGTGCATGCCGCAATCTGCGACGTGGCCGACGGCGATCAGGTCGCCGCCTATGTGGCCGGCGCCGCTGCGGCGCTGGGCGGTGTCGACGTGCTGGTCAGCAATGTCTCCGCCTTCGCGCGCAGCGATGCGGAGGAAAGCTGGCTGGCCGGAGTGCAGACCGACCTGCTGGGCGCCGTGCGCCTGTCCCATGCCGCCCTGCCCTGGCTGGAACGGGCACCGGGTGGCGGGGTCATCGTGCATGTCAATTCCATCACGGCCCTGCGCCCGTCGCGCAGCGCGCCCGCCTATGCCGCCATGAAGGCCGCGCTGATGAACTATACGGGTAGCCAGGCGCTGGCCCTGCTGGGGCGCGGGGTGCGGGTCAACGGGGTGGCGCCGGGATCGACGGAGGCGCCGGGCCATTTCTGGGAGAAGCGCCGATTGTCCGGCGACCCCGCCTATGCGGCGGCGCTGGCCAGCCAGCCCACAGGCCGCATGGGCCATCCCGACGATATTGCCGGCGTGGTCCTGTTCCTGGCATCGGATGCGGCGCGCTGGGTGGTGGGACAGACCATCCTGGCCGATGGCGGGCAATTGGCGAATGGTGGCTGAGCCATGGGACAGACCGTGCATGTCGAGCAACAGGACCATCTGCTGATCATCACCATCAACCGGCCAGCCGTGCGCAACGCCGTGGATGGACCGACGGCGGCGGCCCTGCACGCGGCCATGGACCGGGTCGATGAAGATCCGGCCCTTTTTGCGGCCATCCTGACCGGGGCCGGCGGCATCTTCTCCGCCGGGGCCGACCTGAAGGCGGCGGCGCGCGACGGGCATAGCGGCGCCGTCACGGCACGCGGCCCTTTCGGCTTTTGCCGCAGCCCGCCTGCCAAGCCGCTGATCGCGGCCGTGGAAGGGTATGCAGTCGGCGGCGGGTTCGAGATGGCGCTGGCCTGCGACCTGATCGTCGCTGCCGGCGACGCACGCTTCGCCCTGCCGGAAGTGAAGCGCAATCTGGTGGCGCTTGGCGGCGGCCTGCTGCGCCTGCCCCACCGCCTGCCCTACCATGTCGCGGCAGAAATCGCCCTGACGGGGACGGCGGTCGGGGCCGGGGACCTGCACCACTGGGGACTGGTCAACCGGCTATCGGCACCGGGACAGGCGTTGGATGCCGCCCGCCGGCTGGCCGCCGACATCCTTGCCAACGGCCCAACAGCCCTGGCCGCCACGATCGCCATCCTGCGCCGCGCGGGAGGCGGCACCGGGGATGCGGATTGGGACTGGGCCCGCGAACAGGCCCAGGCCGCCCTGACGGCCCTGGACCGGGCCGAAGGTCTGCGCGCCTTCACCGAAAAACGCGCGCCCCGCTGGCAGGGATGCTGATCAGAGCGTGCCGTCACCGTCGAGATCGGCCCGCAGCGTCAGGTCACTCAACCGCCCAGAGCCTTGATCACTTCCTGTGGGGCGGTACGGACCGAACCGGCATTGAATGGGGGGTGGGGATCATACTCGATGGCCAACTGCGCCATCATCGCGCGCTTGGCTCCATAAAGGTCGGCAATCAGGGCCAAAGTGAGGTCGATGCCGGCGGAGACACCGGCAGAGGTCCAGTATTTGCCGTCGCGGACCCATCGTTCCGGCACGAAGGTCGAACCGGCCTGATCCAGCATGCCAGTGAATTTCCAATAGGTGGTGGCGCGTTTGCCTTTCAGCAGGCCGGCATGGGACAGCATCAGCGATCCAGTGCAGATGCCGACCGTATAGATCGAGCTGCTGTCCATGCGCCGCAGCCAGTCCATGGTGACAGGGTCGTTGGACGCCTCCATCAGGCCCTTGGCCCCGCCGGGAACCAGCAGCACGTCGGTACGGTCGATCTGGTCGAACCGGACATTGGCCTTGTAATCCATGATGCCACTGTCGCTTTTCATCAGATCGGTGGTTTTTGCGGCCAGCACGACCTCGATCCCCTCCACCCGATGCAGCGCCTCATAGGGACCGACCCAATCCAGCACCGTGGTCCCGGGATAGAGCAGCATGGTCACCTGGGTCTTCTTGCCGGTGCGCAGGGCAGGCCCGTCTGCCGCTTGCGGCTGGGCGGCCTGCGCGCCGCTGCCGGCGATAAGAGCTGCGCTGCCCGCAAGCCCCATGGCAGCGAAGGACCGGCGATCAATCATGTGGTTCATGGCATTCCCCTTTTCTCTGTGCATCTGCTTCACGCCTTGGGCGCGTCGCTGTTGAAGATGTCGCGATGGCGCTTCCAGCGTCCGTCTTCCCATTTCCAGACCAGGATGTACTTGCCGTGGTCGATGACCTGCTCCCGCCCTTCCTCCACGGCAGAGACGGTGGCCAGGCCGGTCTCGATCACCAGCGGTCCTTCGATGATCTGGTCGACCAGGTCGAACTGGCTGCGCAGACGCCGGGCCGGGTTGCTGGTCGCCGCGGTCCAAAACGCGATGGCGGCGTCGCGGCCGCGCACCAGCGGCCGGCCCGCCGGCAGCACCAGCGTATCGGCGGTGAACAGGCCCGGCAGGGCGGCATGGTCGCGGGTGAACAGGATCTCGGCGAACCGGCGACGGGCCTCTCCAGTCTGCGCCAGGATGGTGTCGCGGCCGGGCACTGGTGCAGCCTGGGCCGCCGTGGCCAGCAGAACGCCGCCCATCACGGCCAGGGATCGGCGATCGATCATTGTCTGTCTCCGGAAAGGTCGGCGCCGGTTGCCCGCTCGATATCCTGGGCCACGAACCGCGCCCCATAGGCGAACATCAAGGCACCCAGCGTCGCGAAGCCGGCCATGATGGCGAGCGCATAGCGCAGCGCATCGACACCCATACTGTCACGCAGACCGTCGCTGAGCATGCCGGTCAGGACGGGGCCGATGCCCTGGCCGGTCAGGACGGTGGCCACCATCACCAGGGCGGTGGCCAGCCCGCGCATGGATGGCCGGGCCAGGTTCTGGGTCAGACCGAAGGCCGGGCCGAAATGCATCGCGGAAATGACCGTACCGGCGGCATAGATGCCAAGGCCGGTATAAAGGTCGTCGGCCAGGCAGAACATCGCGAAGAACGGTGTGGTCAGCAGGGTGACGATGGCCGGGAAATACAGCCGGATGCGCGGGTTGCGTTCCGACAGCCAGTCCGACAGCCCGCCACCCACGAAGGTGCCGATACCGCCGGCGATGCCCAGCACCAGCCCCAGATGCAGCCCCACCTCCGTCAGGCCCAACCCATGCACCTTGATCAGGAAGGCCGGCGCCCAGGCGGCATAGGCACCCTGCGTCACCGCCGTGATGGTCAGGCCACCGGCCGCGGCCAGATAGGCGCGCTGCTGTCCCAGGAAGCGCAGGGAGGCCCCCATCGGTTCGTCCCCGCGCAAGGCCGCCGGCTCGAACCGGCCGCGCAGCGGCTCCTTCACCGTCAGGCGCAGCACCAGGGCCAGCAGCAGGCCCGGCGGCCCCAGCATCAGGAAGGTCATGCGCCAGCCGAACCGTTCCGCCAGGAAGGAGCCTAGCAGAAAGCTCAGCATGATGCCGATATAGATGCCGCTGGAATAGATGCCCATGGCCAGCGCCCGGCGCCGGGGCGCGAAATAATCGGCGATCAGGGAATAGGTGGGCGCCCCGCCCCCGGCCTCCGCCACGCCCACGACGGCACGGGCCGCCAGCATCTGACCGAAGCCGGTGACGACGCCGCAGAGCGACGTCGCCACGCTCCACACTGTGACCGCCAGAGAGACAAGGTTGCGCCGGTTGTTCCGGTCGGAAAAGCGCGCGATCCACAAGGTGGCGATGGCGTATAGCACCGCGAAGCCGGACCCGCTCAACAGCCCCATGGCGGTGTCCGACAATCCAAATTCCTGTTGGATCGGCACCAGCAGGATGGAGATCACCAGCCGGTCGATCCAGTTCAGAACGAAGATCAGCACCAGGATGAACAGCACATAATAGGCATAGAGCGGGTTGGGTGGCGCGTCTGTCGCAGTGGGATCGGTCATGGGCAATCGGCACTCCCTCGGGACGGGTCATCGAGCGATTGTGTCAGCCGGCCAGCCTCGCGCAAAGGCCGCCGGACGGGCAATTTCGGCCAGTTTGGTCAGCGGCTGACCCGGACGGTCTGAAGCTGCATATATTCGTCCAGCCCGTGCAGGCCGAATTCCGTGCCGATGCCGGATTGCTTGGCGCCACCGAACGGCGCATCGGGGGAAATGGTGCCGTGATCATTGACCCAGGCCGTGCCCACCTGCATCCGTTCGGCCAGCGCGCGGGCCTTGGCCAGATCGGACGACCAGACGGAACCGCCCAGCCCATTCTCATTGGCATTGGCGCGGGCCAGGGCGTCTTCGGCCTCGGTGAAACGGATGAGGGGCAGAATGGGGCCGAACTGTTCCTCATCCACGATGCGCATCCCGTCCGAGACATCGACCAGGATCGAGATCGGGAAGAAATAGCCCTCGCGGTCCAGTGGCGCCCCGCCGGACAGGAACCGGCCGCCCTTGGCCTGGGCATCGGCGGCCAGTGCGCAGACATGGTCGAACTGTGCCCGGTTCTGCACGGGGCCGAACTGTGTGGAGGGATCATTGCCGGGGCCGGTGCGCGCCTGACGGGCCAGCCCGGCCAGCTTGTCCGCCAGCGCGTCGTGCACGGCGTCATGCACATAGAGCCGTTTCAGGGCGGCGCAGGTCTGGCCGTTATTGCTGAAGGCCTTGGCGAAGATCTTGGGCGCGATGGCGTCGATATCGGCATCGGGCAGAACGATGGCCGCATCGTTGCCGCCCAGTTCCAGGGTCAGGCGCTTCAGATTGCCGGCACCGCTGGCCATGATGCGCCGGCCCGTCGGAATTGATCCGGTGAACACGATCTTGTCGATGCCCTGATGCTCGGCCATCGCCTGGCCCAGCACCGCATCACCAGAGACCGAATTCAGCACGCCCGGCGGCAGATGCGCATTGGCGATCTCGATCATCCGCAAGACGGCAAGCGGCGTATAGGGCGAGGGCTTGAGGACGACAGTGTTGCCCGCGACCAGGGCCGGCATGACATGCCAGACGGAAATCAGCACCGGATAGTTCCAGGGGGTGATGGAGGCGACGACGCCCAGCGGCCGGCGATGCACCTCGACCCGTTCATCGGCGCCATCCTTGACCAACTCGACAGGCGGACGCAGAGCGGCAGTGGCGCGGGCCCAGGCGGCAGCGCCGGAAATTTCCCCCACCGCACTGCTGTGCAGGGGCTTTCCCTGTTCACGCGACAGCAGCGCGCCCAGGCTGTCGCGCGCTGCCCCGATGGCGTCGGCAATGCGTTCGACGGCCGCCGCACGCTCGTCGATCGGGGTTGCTGCCCAGGCCGGAAAGGCCCGTCTGGCCGCCGCCACAGCCCGGTCCAGATCGGCCAGGCTGGCCAGCGGAGCGCGGGCGAAAACCCGGCCGGTGGCCGGATCGATGACGTCCTGCGTCTGGCCGGTCGCCAGCGGGCGCCCATCGATGATCAGGGACGGAATATTCTCCATCGGGTCCTCTCCTTGGCACCCCATCGCCGACCCATGGTCCGGGCGTGGAGCGTCCTTCCGGCCCCGATGGGGCCGGCCGGTATTCTGGAATTGTCGTTCAGGCGGCGGATCTATTCAGACGCGTGCTTGGCCCAGTCATTGCCGGGCAACAAGGCCTCGGTGAAACCGAACTTCGTCATGTCGCGGATACGCTGGGGATAGAGGATGCCGTCCAGATGGTCATATTCATGCTGGAACAGCCGGGCGTGGAAGCCCTTGGCCTCGCGCTCCACCATGCTGCCATCCTCTGCCGTGCCGCCATAGCGGATATGGGTGTGGCGCGGCACCAGACCGCGCATGCCCGGCACCGACAGACAGGATTCCGGCGCCTGCACCGTCTCCTCCGTCAGGATTTCCAGCCACGGATTGATCAGCGCGGTCAGCGGCACAGGCTGTTCATCCGGGTGGTATTTGTTGGGCGCGATACCGAATATCAGAACACGCAAATCGACACCGATCTGCGGGGCCGCCAGCCCGAAGGAATTGGCGGCGTGCAGCGTGTCGTACATGTCGGCGATCACGGCCTTCACGGCCGGATCGTGGACATCATCCACCGGCTTGGCGACACGCAGCAGGCGGATGTCGCCCAGCTTCAAAATTTCACGGATCATGGCCGCCCTCCGCTTGCATTCTTCAGATAATCCGCCGCCAGCCGGCAGCAATTGTCGATCAGCATCGGCGCCTTTTCCCGCGCCGTCCGGGTTTCCGACCGGGTCTGCAGCCAGCCCAGATATGTCGTCGCCCGCAGGAAACGGAACAGCGGCAGCCGATCAAGGTCGGGCAGCGGCCGGACGCTACGATAGCCCTCAAACAATTGCTCACGCAGCACCGCGTCGTCCCCATCGGGCATGGCGTTGATCACCGTCGCCAGTTCGAACATGTACCAGCCGAACCCGCAATCATCGAAGTCGATAGCCTGCAACCGGTCGCCGTCCTGGATCAGGTTGTCACGGATCAGGTCGGCATGGATCATGCCGTAGCGGTCGCCCGCCTTGCCATAGTCCGCCAGATCGGCCCGCGCCTGGCCCCGCGCCCGCAGCAGCAGGTCGCGCTGGTCCGCCGACAGGGCCGGCAGTTCCCAGAACCGGCCCCAGACCGGACTGTCCCCCAGCAGACCATCGGCATCCCAGCTATGCCGGTCGAAACCGGCGGGCAGCGTGATCGCCGATCCCTGCCTGTGTAGCCGGGCCGCCAGCCGGCCGACCTTGAAATAATGACGGGCCGGGTCCTCCCTGGGCCCGTCGCCGCCGGACAGCCAGCCCAGCATGTCCACCTGCCGCACTTCCGGCACGCCATCGGCACCGGCATGCACGAACAGGCTGCCATCGGCGGCGGGCAGGACCGGCGGCACCGGAATGCCGGCCTCGCCCAGCACCCGCATCCAATAGAGTTCTGAGCGCAGCGAACCATCCGTGTGGTAACCCGCGCGATGGACACGCAGCGCGAACCGGACGCCGTCCTCGCGACGGGTCGTAAACACGGCATTCTCCCGGTACTTGAACAGCACCGGATCGCTGAACCGCCCATCCCAGCGGGCAAGGGCCGCCCGGGCAAGCCCCGTCAGGCATTCCGCCTGGTCCGCGTCGCAGAGTTGATAGAAATCGGCCACGGATCGATCCCCTATAAGGCGGCCAGCGCATCGTCCATGACGGACAGCAGATGATCGGCATTGTCGGTGGAGAAGACCAGGGGCGGGCGCATTTTCAGGATATTGCTGTTGCGGCCGATCCGGCTGATCAGAACACCATTGTCGCGCATCCGGTTGATCAGCCGCTTGGTCTCCACATCCGCCGGCGTGCCATCCGGGCGGATGAGTTCCACCCCGAAGAACAGCCCGCGTCCGCGCACCCCGGCGATGATCTTGTGTCTGGCCGCCAGCGCCCCCAACCCCGCGCGGACATGGGCGCCGACGCGGCGGCTATTGCCCTGGATATCCTCCTGCTCAATCACCGACAGCACCGCCATGCCAGCGGCAGCAGCCACCGGATTACCGGCGAAGGTGTTGAAATAGCGCGACGCGGCGCCGAACCGGTCCACCCAATCGCGCCGGGTAACCATGCCGGCCACGGGATAGCCGTTGCCCATCGGCTTGCCCAGGGTCACGATGTCCGGCGTGACGCCGGTCAACTGATGCCCCCACATCGCATCACCGGTGCGGGCGAACCCGGACTGCACCTCGTCACAGATGAACAGGCCGCCGGCCCGGCGCACGATCTCCACCGCCTGTTCCACATAGCACGGCACCGGGTCGGGCAATCCCTCATTGGCAAAGAAACTGTCCAGCAGCAAGGCTGCCACCTGAATGCCCTCGGCCTTCAGACTGTCCACCGCCGCCTGGACCTGGGCCGCGAAGGCGGCGGCCAGTTCGGCGTCGGTCCTGCCCTGGCGGTCATGGGCCGGGTCCGGTACCCGCACGGCGCGGGCGAAGGACGGAAACGGCTCCCCACCCGGAAAGGAACTGGCCATGCCGGCCAGGATGGTGGAATTGCCGTGATAGGAGAGGTCGCTGACGATGATCCCCTGCCCGCCGGTGACGAACCGCGCCAGCCGCAGGGCCAGTTCATTGGCCTCCGTCCCGGAACAGGTCAGCATCACGGTATCGAGCGGGTCCGCGAACAGGGATGTCAGTCGCTCCGCATAGGCCACCAGGGTCTCGTCCAGATAGCGGGTATGCAGGTTCAGCGTCGCTGTCTGCCGGGCGATGGCGTCCACGACATGGGGATGGCAATGCCCAACGCAGGGCACATTGTTATAGACATCCAGATAGGCACGGCCATCCGCGTCATAGACCCAGGCACCCTCGCCCCGCACCAGGTGCAGCGGCCGATCATAGAAAAGCGGGCTGTTGCGGCCCAGCACCCGTTGCCGGCGCAAGATCAGCGCGTCGATATCAGACATTCATCTCTTCCCCAACCGCCAACGAATTAACCACACGGACGTGTGCGGGTCCCGGCTTTTGGGGCCGGGGACTGCGATGTTCCTTGAAAAGAACGATCACGGATAAGGGCGCACAATACAACGCCACTTACTGACAAAATTCGGCCACGGGGCCAGCCAGGGCCTCTGCCGGCCGGATATGGAAGGGGTCGTCACAACGCCCAAATAATCTTATCCATATCAATAGTTTGTGACTATATTTCGCATCATTCCCGGGACCGTTCCATGGATGGAAGACGCCCGTGGTCACGCATCATCCGGCCAAAACTGGCCGAAATTGCCCGTGGTTTGGCCCACCGGCCAATCCGGCTTCAAGTAACCTCGCAATCACAAAAGCAGCAGTTTCGCCGTGACAGAAGACAGGGTTTCAGCATGCTGAACCCGGCCGGCGACGCTCCAATCCAAATCCAAATGAACGAACGGGGGTTAGTGATGAACGGGGAGTCAGTAAAGCGTATGACCTGGCTGTCGCTCGGCGTCTGCACGGCGGCGTTGATGGCGGCACCGGCCCTGGCGCAGGCCGGGGCGACAGCGGAAACGGCCGGTGCGTCCATCCTTGAGGAGATCATCGTCACCGCCAACCGGCGTGTGGAAAGCGTCAACCGCGTGGCGGCCAGCGTCGCGGCCCTGGATCAGGCGGCCCTGGACAAGCAGGGCATCCGCAATTTCACCGATATCGTGGCCCAGACGCCGGGCCTGTCCTTCGCGCCGCCCAGCACCTTCCAGCCGGCCAATATCGCCATCCGTGGCGTGCGGTCCACGGTGGGTGGCGCCACCACCGGCATCTATATCGACGATACACCGATCCAGGCCCGCAACACGGGACCGCAGAATGCCGGTGACGCCCTGCCCACCATCTTCGACCTGGACCGGGTGGAGGTGCTGCGCGGCCCCCAGGGCACATTGTTCGGCTCCGGCTCCCAGGGCGGGTCGGTGCGCTTCATCTCCCCCACCCCCGATCTGAACGATGTGAAGGCCTATGCGCGGGCGGAGATCACCTCCACCGACAGCGGCGGCATCGGGTATGAAGGCGGTGTGGCCACCGGTACCCCGATCATCGAGGACAGACTGGCCGTGCGGCTCAGCGCCTCCTACCGCCACGAGGCGGGCTATGTCGACCGCATCAATGAGCGCACGGGCGCCATGGTCGACAAGGATGCCAACAGTTCCAGCGCGCATACGATGAAGGCGGCGGCGTTGTTCGCGCCCAATGATGTCTGGCGCATCACGCCGTCGGTCAATTTCCAGGAAACCCGCGCCAAGGACTCGTCCCAGTTCTATGCCCGCCTGTCCGACCGGTCGGACCAGAAGCTGATCAGCGGCCGCACCCTCGCCCAGCCGTCCAAGGACCGGTTCTACCTGCCGGCCCTGAAGCTGGAGGCCTATCTGGACGGGATGACGGCCACGTCGGTCACCTCCAACTTCACGCGGCGCCAGTCGGTGATCCTGGATTACAGCAATCTGGATGAAGGTGTGGCCCGGCTGTACAACACCAACCGCGTCGGCGGGCCGCTGCCCGGCATCGGCGTGCTGCCCCTGCCCATCCTGCTGCCAGAGGCGTTCGTGGCCGCCGGCGGGGCAGAGAATGTTGTGGGCAACCGCCAGGACAATTTCACCCAGGAAATCCGCCTGCAATCCGATGGCGACGGGCCGTTCAGTTGGCTGGTCGGTGGCTTCTTCCAGCGCGCCAAACAGGTCAACACCATCGCCGTCAACGACGCCTATTATGCCGACGAGTTCGAAACCCTGCTGGGCTTCCGCAACGTCAACGGCATCACCCGCTATTTTCGTGATTACCATGGCGAGGATGAGCAACTGGCGGCCTTCGCCAATGCAGATTACCAACTGGGCGACCTGAAGCTGTCGGGCGGCATCCGGGCGGCATCGATGAAATTCTCCTATGAGGAGGAATTGAACGGGTCGTTTACCCGCGGCCGGCAATTCACCACCGGCAAGCAGAAGGAAAGCCCGATCACACCAAAGGTCAGCCTGACCTGGAACGCCAGCGACGACGCCATGGTCTATGCGTCCGCCGCCAAGGGCTTCCGTACCGGGGGCGCCAATATCCCCATCACCCCAACCCCGCCCTGTCTGGCCGCGCTGTCGCAACTGGGCATGTCCAGCGCGCCGCAGACCTATGACAGTGATACGGTGTGGAATTACGAGGTTGGCAGCAAGATCAGCCTGTTCGACCGGGCCATGCAGGTCAATGCCAGCGCCTATCACATCGACTGGAGCAACATCCAGAGCGGCGTGACCTTGAGCGGCTGCCCCGGCGCCTTCACCACCAATCTGGGATCGGCCAATAGCGACGGTTTCGACCTGGCGATCAGCGCCAAGCCCACCGATGCGTTGTTCCTGTCGCTGTCGGCGGGTTACAACCGCTCGCGCTTTGCCGAAACTGTGACCTCGAACAACATCATCCTGGCACAGAAGGATGCGCTGGTCAGTGACAGCCCGCCCTGGCAGATCGCCGGCACGGTGGAATATTCCCTGCCGCTGGATGATGGCGACGGTTATATCCGGGGCATCCATCAATATGCGTCACGCGCCGGCGGCCTGTTTGCCAAGTATGACACGCCGACCTCGTCCGGCTATGACGTCAATGGCCGTCGCAACCAGGGCTACCATCTGACCAACCTGCGCGTGGGCTGGCGGAACGAGGATTTCGACCTGTCGATATTCGTGGACAATTTGTTCAACTCGGCCCCGCAGTTGAACTACATCTCCAACGCGTTCCCCACCGACACCACCTACTACGCCAACACCCTGCGGCCACGCACCATCGGTGTGACACTGACCGCGCGGCACTGACGTCACTGCTGTCCTGAGATGGGCATGACTAGCCCCGCTCCTTCGGAAGCGGGGTTTTTCATTCATCGTCGGGCCCGCGTTGCAGCGCCCGTCGCAGGTTGCGCTCGTCCCCGTAGCCATAGTCGCGGGCGATACGTTTCAGGGTGGAGGTGCCGCGTTCAATGGCGCTCTGTGCTGCTTCCAGCCGCAGGGCGGCAATGGCGCGGGCCGGCGTGCGTCCGGTCTGGTCGCGATAGCGGCGGGAGAAGGTGCGCACGCTCATCCCCGCCACCTCCGCCATCCGTTCCACGGTCAGCGGCTGGGCCAGATTCTCGCGGATCCAGGCGTGCAGGGCGGCGAAGCTGTCATCGGCCACCTGCAGGGACAGCGGCTTGCTGAATTGCGACTGCGACCCCGGACGCCGCAGATAGACGACCAGATATCGGGCCACATCCATCGCCGCCTCGAACCCATAATCATCCTCGATCAATGCCAGAGCCAGATCGATGCCGGCGGTGACGCCGGCGCAGGTCCAGACATTGCCGTCGCGCAGATAGATGCGGTCATCCTCCACCTGCGTGGTCGGCGCCCGCTTGCGCAGCAGGCGGGCCGCGGCCCAGTGGGTGGTGGCCTTGCGCCCGTCCAACTGCCCGGATGCGGCCAGCAGGAAGGCGCCCGTGCAGACCGAACACAGGCGGCGGACATCAGGCGCAATCTGGGCGATCCAGCGCACCATGTCGTCGGGCACCTTGGGCGATTGCGGGCTGCCGCCACCGGGGATGATAATTGTATCAACCGGGCCTAAGGCGCTGCAGGGCACGGTTTCGATCAGCATGCCGCTGGAGGTGCGGACCTGCCCGCCCTTCAGCGACACGATGGTCAGGCGGTAGCGGGGGTCGTTCTCCTCCCCACTGTCATTGGTGGCCAGCCAGAAGGCTTCCAGCGGGCCGCCAACATCCAGGAAGTTGACGTCCTCATACATCGCGAACGCGATATGCAGCGGCTTGGTCTGTGCCATGATCGGACGTTACCAGTGGACCATCCGGCATGCAACTCAGCCGGCAATGGCCGATTTCAGGCCCAAGGAATCCTGCGGCGCACCGCCATCGGATCATTCCTCCGCCATCACCGTGACACACAGCCCGTCCAGGGACGGGGACAGGGGCACCTGGCAGGACAGGCGCGACGCCGGTGTGGCATTGGACAGGCCGGCCAACAGGTCCTGTTCATCCACCGAAGGCGGCGCCAGTGCATCGACGGGACCGCCGGTCACCACCACATGGCAGGTGGCGCAGGAACAGCAACCGCCGCACATGGCCAGCAGCCCCTCTGCCCCGGCATCGCGGATGACGGACATCAGGCTTTCGCCCTCCGTCCCTTCCAGCGACAGGATGGTACCGTCGGAATCCTGAACGGTCAGCCGGATGCTCATGGCGCCTCACCACTGCGGGCCGTCATGCCCAGCGCCTGCCGCAGCAGTTCGGCATAGAACCCGTCCGATACGATCTCCAACGTTTCCCGCTTCTCCGCGAGATCGGTGAACGATGCGAATGCCTTGGCCATGCCTTGGCCCTCCGGTTTGATGGATGACTAGTCAACGATATGGGCGCAGACCGCCTTGCAGACAGAGAACCTGACCCAGATGGATCAGAGGGCGCAACCCGTAAGGCGGCCTGTCGCGACAGCCGCAACTGTTCTGTCAGAGGCGGCACACGGCGGCGATACCATCCGCCACCCGCTCGACATTGTCCTCCGTCAGACCGGCAACATTGGCGCGGCCCGTGCCGGTGATATGCACATGGTGATCCGACCGCAGCCGCGCCACCGCGTCCGGCCCGATACCCAGCAGGGCGAACATGCCGCGCTGACGGCCCAGGAAGCCAAAGTCCCGCTCGCACCGGTCCGCCAGCAGACCGACCAATTGGCTCCGCATGGCGTTGATACGATTGCGCATCTGGCGCAACTCCTCCCGCCATTGGGCCTTCAGCGCGGCGTCGCCCAGGATATGGGCCACGATGGCGGCCCCATGGTCAGGCGGCATGGAATAGTTGGTGCGGATGATCGGCATCAGATGCGCCTGCGCCAGTTCGGCCGCCGCCGCAGTTTCCCCCACCAGCGTCAGGGCCCCCACCCGTTCCCGGTACAGCGCGAAATTCTTCGAACAGGAACTGGCAACCAGCATCTCCGGCAGCCGGGCCGCCAGCAGGCGCGTACCCACCGCGTCGGCATCCAGACCATCGGCAAATCCCAGATAGGCGAGATCGACCAGCGGAAAGGCCCCGGTACGGGCCAGCAGGTCGGCGATCTGTGCCCATTGCCCCGCGTCCGGGTCGGCGCCCGACGGGTTGTGGCAGCATCCGTGCAGCAACAGCACGTCGGCTGATTCCATACCGCCCAGCGCCTCCATCATGGCATCGAAGCGCAGCGTGCCCCGCGCCACGTCGTAATAGGGATATGTCACCACCGTGTGCCCGGCGGCCGCGAAGATGGCGCGATGATTGGCCCAGGTCGGGTCGGGGATGAAAACCCGCCCACCCGGCCGCAGCCGGTGCAGAAATTCCGCCGCCAGACGCAGCGCGCCGGTTCCGCCCGGCGCCTGCACCGTCCGCGCCCGACCGGCCAGATCGGTCCCTTCGCCAAACAGCAGATCGCGCATCAGGCGGTTATAATCGGCATTGCCGGCCGAAGAGAGGTAGCGCTTGCTATGCTGATTGGCCAGCAGCCAGGCCTCTGCCACCTTGACGCTGGGCAGGATCGCCACTTCCCCCTGCCCGTCCTTATAGACACCGATGCCAAGATCGACCTTATGCGGGCTGGGGTCGGCCGCGAACAGCCGCGACAGGCCCAGGATCGGGTCCTGGGGCGGTTCAGCCAGATGGGTGAACATATCTAAAACCTCCATTTTGTATCGCATTACGAGACGTTATCTTGATTGACGTGACAAAGCTAACGTGTTTCAGTGCAAAAACCAATCGGCAACAACAATAAAGGTGCCGACCCAAGGGGGCACCGGTGCCGTGGCATGGAGATGGCTGGGTATGTCTGAGGCTGGGCATCCGCCGGAGGATCGGCGGGAATTGCTGGATGCGCGCTGGAATGTGGCCTGCGCCTTCCTGATCTTCTTTGCAACATTGGGTATTCCCGCCATCATGATCCCGGTGCTGTACGCGCCGATCATTGATGAAACCGGTTGGTCGCGCGGCGATGTGGCGCTGCTGACCTCGGTCAAGTTCGGGGTGGGGGCCGTCGCCGCCTATCTGACCGGGCATCTGGTCGAACGGTTCGGGGTGCGTCCCGTCACCATCTCCTGTGCCGTCATTTCCGGCTGTGCGCTGCTGCTGATGCCGTTGGTTCACAGTCTGTGGACGCTCTATGTCGTCGGCGCCCTGCTGGGCATCAGTGCGCTGGGCGTGACCACGGCCATGAAGATATTCGTCTCGCAATGGTTTTCGCGGCGCCAGGGGCTGGCCATCGGCGTCTCGCTGATGGGCACCAGTTGTGCCGGCGTCATCGTGCCCTATACGACGACGATCCTGGCGCAGGCCGTGGGCTGGCGCATGACCTGCGCGTTGATGAGCCTGGTGATCTGGCTGGTGGCCCTGCCCTTCTTCATCTGGCGCGCGCGTGAACGCAGCAGCGATCAGGTGGCCGCCACTGCCCGGCATGACGCCGCCACCCACGGCGCCGCGCCCAGCTTTCAGGAGGTGCGCTTCACCCGTGCCTTCATCGTGACGGCGCTTATCTGCTTCCTGGTCGGTGCGGTGGATCATGGTCTGGCGGCGCATCTGGTCATCTATTTCGACCGCGACCTGCATCTGGGCGCCAGCGTGGCCGCCATCGGCTTCTCGGTCGTCATGGTGATGAGCAATATCGGCAAGCTGGCCTATGGCTGGGTGTTTGACCGTTTCTCCCTGAAGGGGGTGGCGGCCTGCTGGTTTCTGGTCACCATCGGCGTGTTGATGACACTGCCCATCGAAGGGGTGGTGACCCTGGTCGCCTTCGCCCTGGTCTATGGTCCGACACAGGGCGGCATGCTGATCAGCGTGCCGGTGCTGGCCAAGCATGTGTTTGGCCCCCGCGCCATGGCCCGCGCCATCGCGGTGCTGACCACCGTCTTCATGGCCGGCAGTTCGGCCGGACCCGCCATGGCCGGGTATCTGCACGACCTGCTGGGCAACTACACGGTGGCCTTCCTGCTGTTCACCCTGGCGGCCCTGGTGTCGGGCATTCTGACCCTGACGCTGGACCCGCGCTATCATTCAGCCTTCAAGACAAAGGGATAAGTCGATCGTGGCGGTCAACAGCATCACGGCGCTGGTGCGCGAACAGGGATTGGAACTGCCCAGCCCCCGCATCCCCCAGGCCGATTTCATGCCCTGGCAGCAATGCGGCCGCCTGCTGCATATTTCCGGTCAGGTCTGCCAATGGCAGGGGGAGCGGCGCTATGTCGGCAAGGTCGGGCGCGACCTGTCGCTGGAGGATGGGATCAAGGCGGCGGAACTGTCGGCCCTGAACATCCTGATGTGGCTGGCCCAGGCCGTAGACGACGATGCCGACCGCGTGATCCGTTGTCAGCGGATGGGCGGCTTCGTCAATTCCATGGAACCGTTCGACGGGCAGGCACGGGTGATGGGCGGGGCCTCGGCGCTGATGGTCCGGCTGTTCGGCGACCGGGGCCGGCACACACGCAGTTCCGTCGGCGTCTCCATGCTGCCCTTCAACTTCGCCACCATGGTGGAGGCGACCTTTGAAGTGACGCCTGATGGCGATGGCCGTGGTGCCCCGCCGCCCGGTTGATCGGGGCCCAAAAGTATCGCTACACGAAACATTGTCTTGCAATACGTTACATATCCATCCCCGGATGGCAGCATGGCGCAGGCGGGTATCCCCCGTTCACGACATGAACTTCAATGAAGGAACAGGATGATGGGCAGCATGACGGAAAGCCGGGGCATGGAAGCAGGCACCGCCACGCGCATGACGGGGGGCGACGCGCTGGTGGCCGGGCTGCACCGCTGGGGCGTGGACACGGTCTTCGGCGTGCCGGGGGTGCAGTTGGATGAATTCTTCGACGGGTTGTACCGCAACCATGACGGCATCAGGCTGATCCATACGCGTCATGAACAGGGGGCCGCGTACATGGCACTGGGCTATGCCATGGTGACGGGCCGGCCGGGTGTCTGTGCCGTCGTGCCGGGGCCGGGCGTGCTGAATGCCGGGGCGGCCCTGTCGACCGCCTATGCCTGCAATGCCCGCGTCCTGTGCCTGACCAGCACGGTGAACAGCGCGTTGCTGGACCGCCGCCACGGCGCCCTGCACGAGATCAATGACCAGACGGGCCTGCTGCGCAATCTGACGAAGTGGAGCGGCCGGGCCAGCCATGCCAGCGACATCCCGCGTCTGGTGGATGAAGCCTTCCGCCAGTTGCTGACTGGCCGGCCGCAGCCCGTGGCGCTGGAAATACCGCCCGACATCCTGGCCCAGGTGGCGATGATCCGTTTTGACGCGGCCATGCCGTCGCTGGAAAAGCCCGTGATCGACCCCGTCGCCGTGGAACAGGCGGCACGGCTGGCCACGACGGCCCGCAATCCCATGATCGTGGTCGGCGGCGGCGCCCTGGGGGCTCGCGACGAAATCCGCGCCCTGGCCGAACGGCTGCAGGCCCCCGTGGTCAGCCGCCATATGGGACGGGGCACCTTGCGCGACGATGATGATTACGCCCTACCCGCCGCCGCCGCCCTGCCCCACTGGGCCGATATCGATCTGGTGATCGGCATCGGCACGCGTCTGCAGCAACTGCGCGAATGGGGCCATGATGACCGGCTGAAGATCATCCGCATCGATCTGGATCAGGCGGAGATGCAGCGGGTTGTGCCGCCCACCGTCGCCCTCTTCGGCGATGCCGCCGATGGCACGGCGGCCCTGGTCGCGGCCCTGGATGCCGTCGGTGTCTCCCGCCCCGACCGGCGCGCGGAATTCCACGCCATCAAACAGGCCTTCCGGGAAGAGATCAGCCGCGATATCCAGCCCCAGATGTCCTATCTCGACGTCATCCGCGCCGCGATGGCGGATGATGACGTGTTCGTGGATGAGATGACCCAGGTCGGCTATGCCAGCCGCTACGGCCTGCCTATCCACACGCCGCGCACCTATGTCAATTCCAGCTACCAGGGCACGTTGGGCTATGGCTTTGCCACGGCGCTGGGGGCGCAGGTGGGGGCGGGCCGGCGGCGCACCATCTCCGTCAATGGCGATGGCGGCTTCCTCTACACGATGCCGGAACTGGCCACGGCCATGCTGCACAACATCCCGCTGACGGCCATCGTCTTCTTCGACGGTAATTTCGGCAATGTGCGGCGCATCCAGCAGAACAAGTACCAGGGTCGCCTGATCGCGTCGGAACTGCACAACCCGGATTTTGTGAAGCTGGCGGAAAGCTTCGGCATGAAGGGTATCCTGGCCGACGGACCGGCGGCGCTGGCACAGGCGCTGGCCGATACCAAGGGCCATGACGGTCCCGTACTGATCGCAGTGCCGTTCGAACTGGATAAGACGGCCTCGCCGTGGAAGCATGTGCATGGGCGCAAGGTGCGTTGAGGATATGATGCCTGCCGAAATGACACGCCGGCCCGATGCCGCCACCATCGACATCCTGCGCACCCTGGTGGGCTTCCCCACCGTCAGCCGCGACAGCAATCTGGACCTGATCGGATGGGTCTATGATTATCTGGCCGGCTTCGGGATCGAAAGCCGCCTGACCTACAGCGCCGACCGGCGCAAGGCCAACCTGTTCGCCAGCATCGGTGCCGGCGATGGCGGCATCGTCCTGTCCGGCCATACCGACGTTGTGCCCGTGGATGGACAGAACTGGACCAGCGATCCCTTCACCCTGAGCGAGCGTGACGGGTTGCTGTACGGGCGCGGCACCTGCGACATGAAGGGTTTCCTGGCCGCAGCGCTGGCCAGGGTCCCGTCCTTCATCCAGGCCCCACGTGCCCAGCCCCTTCACCTGGCGCTGTCCTTCGACGAGGAGGTGGGATGCCTTGGCATCCCCCATCTTCTGGCCGATCTGCAGCAGGCCGGCATCCGCCCCGCCGCCTGCATCGTAGGCGAACCCACCAGCATGCGCGCCGTGGTCGGGCACAAGGAGGGATCGGTCTACAATGTCGAGGTGGAAGGGCTGGAGGTGCATTCCTCCCTGGCCCCACAGGGCGTGAATGCCATCGAATATGCCGCCCGCATCGTCATGAAGGTCTGGGAGATGGGGCAGCGTCTGAAGCAGACGGAGCGTTGGCACGAAGGGTACGAGGTACCCTACACCACGCTTCAGACCGGGGTGATCCAGGGCGGACACGCGGCCAATATCGTGCCCCGGTCCTGCACCCTGCGCTTCGATATCCGGGCCCTGCCCTGGACCGACAGCAATGAGCTGGTCGCGGAGATCCAGGCCTATATCGACAATGTGCTGGTGCCGGAAATGCGACTGGTGCATCCGGGCGCCGGCATCCGCATGACACGCAAGGGCCGCGTGCCGGGCTTCGCGCTGGACGTGGACGCCCCGCTGACCCGGCATGTGCAGCGTCTGGCACGGTCCAACGCCGCCCCCGCCTATGTCACCTTCGGGTCGGAGGCGGGGCTGTTCCAGCAGGCGGGCATTCCCGCCGTCATCTGCGGCCCCGGCTCCATCAGCCAGGCGCACAAGCCCGATGAATATGTGGCGCTGGAACAATTGGCCCTGTGCGAGGATTTCCTGGACCGGCTGGCGGTGACGGCACTGGCGGCAGTTTGAACGATCGCAGCAAACAGAAAAAGCCCCGGACGGCCGCACCGTCCGGGGCCTTTCCTTGTCCGCCGGGGCGGTCAGAACTTCGCACCCGCAGCTTGTGCCTTGACGCGCGCCCGCTCAATCGTGCCGCCACGCCGGGACAGCAGGGTATTGACGATGTCAGGCGGCGCCGTTTCCGGCGTACCGGCGTTGAAGGGTGGGGCCGGGGCATATTCGATGACCAACTGGATATTCTGCGCCGCCGCCTCGCCGCGCATCAGGGCGCAGATGGTCAGACCGAAATCGATCCCGGCCGTAACTCCGCCGCCCGTGATGCGGTTGCGGTCGATCACCACGCGCTCATGCACGGGAATGGCTCCCATGGAGCGCAGCTCGTCCCGCACCATCCAGTGCGAGGTGGCCCTGTAGCCGCGCAGCAGCCCGGCCGCCCCCAGCAGCAGCGATCCCGTGCAGTCGGCCGTGACATATTTCGCCCGCGATCCCCGGTCGGCCAGGAAGGCCAGCACCTCCGGATCATCCATCAGGGCGATGGTACCATCCAGCCCGCCCGGCACGAACAGCACGTCCACATCCTGGGGACAGTCTGCGAATGTCGTGGTCGGAGCCACGGTGATGCCAAGCTCGGTCGTCACCGGCTGCTTGTCCTTCCAGACCAGATGGATCTGCGATCCGCGCATCAGGTTGAACACCGTCAGCGGGCCAATCAGATCCTGCATCACCATCTTGGGATGGACCAGCAGGGCCATGACCGGCGTGTCGGGTGGCGGTGGCATCTTGTGGCCCTGATGCGGGTCCGGGGCGGCACCACCGCTCGTGGATTGCGCCAGGGCCGGGGCCGACATCGTTCCTGCTGCCGTCATGGCCATCCCCATCAGAAACCGGCGGCGATCCGCGACCGGTTCGCCACCCATGTTTTGCTCTTCCATTTCGTTCCCCCTGAAAGCGGATAAGGGGCGGGGATCATCTCCCCACCCCCGTCAAAGGCCCGTCCTTAGAACCGGTACCGGAAATTCACCGCGAATTCGCGCGGCCGGCCGACATCCAACTGGCTGACGCCCGTCAGCGCTTCCCTGCGGGCAAAGTCGATGCCGCCGATGTAGTAGACCTTGTCGGCCAGGTTGGTGGCCTGAACCGCCACGGACCAGGCCTCATCCGGCGCGTCATACTGGATGCGGGCATTCAACAACCCATACCCGTCCAGCAGCACTGAATTGGTGTCGGTGGAGGTGGTGGACTGCTTGGACCGGTAATTATAGTTCAGGTTGCTGGTCATCGTGCCGGCGCCAACCGGCACGGTATAGCTGGAGCCCAGCGTGTAGGTATATTTGGGCGAGCGCAGCACCCGGCTGTTCTTGGTGATGCCGGTGGCTGTGCCGACATCGTCATATTTGGCCTCCAGATAGCCAAAGGTACCTTCCAGGCGCCAGCCTTCCGCGACCAGGGCCTGGGTTTCAACCTCCAGGCCCGTGCGGTGGGAAGAACCGACATTCTGCATGAAGATGGTGTTGGTCGCCTGATTCAGCGCCGTCAGCTGCTGATCCGTATAATCCATGTGGAAGCCGGTAATGTTCAGTCGCAACCGGCGGTCCAGCAGATCGGAGCGGATACCGCCCTCGTAATTCCATACGGTCTCCGGATCGTACTTGGTGAATACGACCGGTGCCGCCGTGCCGATATTGATGCCGCCGCTGCGGAACCCCTTGGTCACCGCGGCATAGGTCATCACATCATCATTCCACTGATATTCGATGGAGGCGCGTGAGGAGACATCGTCCCAGCTCCCCTCCCCCGTCCCACTGAACCGCGTATCGGCCCGCGATCCCTTGGCCGATTTGTCGTCACGGCTGTAGCGCAGGCCGCCCGTCACTGAAAGCTGCTCGGTCAGCGAGTAGGTGCCCTGGGCGAAGGCGGCATAGCTGTCCACCGTCTGGCTCTGGCTGGTCAGGCGCGGGGCCGGGAACTGCGCATCGAAGGCGGTATAGACGATGGCATTGTCCACCGGGCTCTCGGTCAGATAATAGAGACCGCCGACATAGTGGAAACGGTTGTCGAAGCCGGCGCCCGACAGTTGGAATTCCTGTGAGAACTGGTCGATCTTGCGGTCATTGACGATGTCATAGACCTGATATTGCGTACCATCCCAGTCATTGGCCGACATGATGTCAGCCTGCATATAGCCGGTGATGGATTTCAGGCTGATATCGTCTGTGACGTCGAAATTGATGACGCCGGACAGCGTGTAGCCATCATAGGAATAAGAGGTGTTGTCACCGCCATAGCGCGTATAGGGACCGGTGCTGGCGAAGCGGTTGTCAAAGGGCAGGCCGGTCTTGGCGCGGAAGCGCGTGGGGAACGTGTCGGCAGCATCGATATAGTCGATGATATAGGCGCGGCCGCTATTCTTGCTGCGGGTCTTGGCAGCCGACAGATCGACCGTCAGCCGGTCCGACAGCAGGGCGCGCACCTGCACCTGCCCCACCTGGGTGTCCTGGTCGCCATCGCGGTCATTGTCGACCACATGCTTGATATAGCCGTCGCGGTTCAGGCTGCCGACCGTGGCCTTTACGAACAGGGTCTCCGTCAGCGGGACATTGACGCTGGCCTTGATATCGGCCCGGTCATAGGAACCGACGGTGGCATCGACATAGCCGCCGGCCTTGCTGCTGGGTGCCTTGGTGATATAGCGGATGGCGCCGCCGATCGTGTTCTTGCCGAACAGCGTACCCTGGGGGCCGCGCAGCACCTCCACCCGTTCCACATCCACGATGTCGATCAGGGAATTGTCGCTGCGGCTCTGATAAATATCATCGACATAGATGCCGACACCCTGATCGAAGCCAATGCCGGATCGGTCCTGACCGATACCACGGATGAAGAAGCCGCCATTCAGCCCGCCATTGGCCGACTGGCTGCCCACCATGACATTCGGGGCCACGGCACCGATATCCAGCAGGCTTTCGATATTCTTGTCGCGCAGGTCGGCCTCTGACACGGCCGTCACTGCGACGGGCGTGCGCTGCAGATTTTCTTCCATCCGCCGGGCCGTGACGATGATCTCTTCCAGTTGAAGCAGTTCTTCTGCCGCAGCCGGCAGAACACCGGCGGCCAGCAACAATGCTGTGGAAGCCACCGACCATCGCAGGCGACGCGAACCTTCACTCTTCGACATGCTCAGACCCCCTGTTATCGGCTCACCCCGTTCCAGGTGCCCACAGGTGCAGGCCACACTCCGGCGTGATGCATTTTACGTGACGTTGTAACGCTATACGAGACTATATTGATTGCATTGTCAACGATGCGGCCTGCGATTAATTCCATCTAACGAGCCATAGTCTCGCACAGCGCAACTCCCTCATCGACGCAAAAAAACGCGGCGCCGGATGGGGCCGCGTTTGTCAGGCAGGGAGGATTATGAGGGCCGGTCAGCGCGGCATCAGGGGAGAGGTTGCGCCCTCGGCATAATGGGCCTGGATTTCCTGGGCGATGGCCTTCACCGGCGCGAACAGGCCCGGATCGGGTTCCGGCAACAGCAAAGAGGAAGACAGGATGACGCCCACGGTGGAGGCGATCAGACCATCCGGCTCAAAGATGGGGGCGGCGATGCCACCCAGGCCGTTGCCGCTGGCATTGGCCTCGAAATCGACGCCATATTTGCGCAGGTTCTCCTCCACGCGTGGCGGCGTGGGCTTCAACCGTTCGAAATAATGGATCAACCGCGCGGCGGGCGATCCCGGCAGGGACAGGACCATGCCGGGATGGACCATGACGCCGGGTTCGAACGGGTTCGGCACGGCCGCCACCACCATGGCGCCCCCGCGCGTCGGCGTGGTCAGTATAGCCGTATGCCCGGTGGAAACCCGAAGATCGGTGAGGAAGGGCCGCGATATCTCGACGATATTGCTGCGATAGACGGCGGCACGGCCGAATTTCAGCAGCTTGCGCCCAAAAACATAGCCTTCGCCTTCCCGCGCCCGGTCCACCAGACCCAGGCTGGTCAGGGTCTGCAGATGCCGCGACACACGCGCCTTGGTCATGCCCAGACGCTTGGCCAGATCGGTGACACGCACGGGGCCTGTGGCTTCCGTGATGGCTTCCAGGATCTGGACAGTGACTTCAACGCTCTTGACCGTGGAGGAGGATTTGCCCTCCTCCTGTTCTTCTTCCATCGTCGACATGACGCCCCTCCCGCGTGTCCGGCAAGGACACGCCTATATTGAGGCTTAACACAGAGCCGGACAGGGGTGAAGTCGATTGTCACGCTTCATGATATTCTGTCTCGCCCTGCATTCCTACATGGGTAACCATGCCGTGAAGCCGCAGGAGGAACCCGTCCCCCCCTCCGTGCGGTACAGACGCTGGTAATCCACCAGTTCCATCTTCAGACCCGCCTGGTTCATCGCCGCCGCCGTGGCGATCCAGCTTTTGCATTCCGACGTACCGGCCATCAGCTCATTCTGCGGGATGGAACGCAGCCAGTCCGCCTGCCCCGATGCCATGGCGGCCAGGAATTGGCGGTCCCACTCCTCATCCACCACGAAATGCGTCAGGCCACCCGTGGTGAACAGGGCCACCCGCGCCTCGCTGTCCCAGGCCTCGATCGCCCTGGCCAGACCCAGACCGAAATCATAGCAGCGGGCAGCGGTGGGGCTGTTTTCGTAGTACCAGCAGTTCACATCAACCGGCACATGCGGCTTCACATGGTCGCGCATGACGTTCTTGTAGAGGAAACCATAGGCGTGCGGCATGCCAAAAAGCAGCGAATTCGCGCCATGGATGGTCGGTTTCTCATGGCACAGGGTCACGTCGAACCCGCCTTCCCGCACCAGATGCAAGGCCAGATGCAGGCCCAGCGCGCGGTGGCCCGGATAGTCAGTGTGGCTGTCGGGCAGATGGCCATGGTCGGCAATCTCGATCCCCGCCGGCAGGCGCGCATTCTGCTCCGCTGTGCGCGGCAGGTTGGCGATGGTCGGAGCGGCGATGACGGCGAAGGCCGGGATGATGCTGCCGAAAATCTCCTTCTGGTCATTCCCGACAATGACCACCACATCCGGGTCCACCCGCCGGTACAGCGCATGCAGCCGGTCCATGGCGGCAAAGCTGTTCTCCAGCGCCTTTTCCCGGATCGGCATGGAAAGCTGGCTGGCGATATCCTCATGCCGGCGCAGCGCCTCCAGCTCCGCATAGGGCAGCTTGCGGCCCTTGTACCAGAAGGGCACGCCATCCTGCCGGTCGCGGGCCGCCCTTATATCCCAGTCGCGGGCCAGCGTGTGCAGTTGCGGCGTGTGGGCGCAGCCGATGCCCAGAACGATTTCCGCCATTTCCAAACTCCATTAGTTGACAAGTCAACGGTATCAGGTTTAAGCCAGAACCAGCAAGCAAGGATGAGGAACCGACCCATGAAGCTGGCGACGATTGAACATGAGGGCCGTATACGCACGGCCGTGGTGACGGCGGACGGGCTGCTGCTGGACCTGACGGCGGCCGATGCCGCCCCCTTCCTGACCAGCATGCAATCCATCATCGAGGCGGAGGAACGCAGCCTTCCGGTCATCGCCGACCTTCTGGCCCGCAACCGGGGCGACCATCTGCTGTCGCCCGATGTGGTGCGCTTTCTGGCACCGCTGCCTGTGCCCAATTCCATCCGCGACTTCGCGAATTTTGAGCTGCATTGTTTGCAGGCGCTGGAAACCAGCATGCGCATGCGGGCAGCCGCGCAGCCCGATCCGGAGGCTGCCTATCAATCCTACAAGGCCAGCGGCGCCTATGCCCTGCCCGCGATCTGGTACGAACGGCCCTTCTACTTCAAGGGCAACCGGATGACCTGTTCCGGCCATGGCGGCACGATCCAATGGCCGCGCTTCGGCCGGACGCTCGACTACGAGGTGGAATTCGCCGCCATAATCGGCCGCAAGGGCGTGGATATCCCGGCCGACAGGGCGCCCGACCATGTTTTCGGCTACACGATCTACAACGACTTCAGCGCACGCGACGAACAGGTCCGCGACCAGCAGTTCCGCATGGGGCCGGCCAAGGGCAAGGATTTCGACACGGGCAACGTCATGGGCCCCTGGATCGTGACGCGCGACGAACTGCCCGATCCTTATGGCTTGACCATGCGCTGCCGCATCAATGGGCAAACCCAGGGCGTGGGCCTGTCGGGTGACATGCAGCACCGGTTCGAAGCCTGCATCGCCTTCATCAGCCGGGACGAGACGCTTTATCCCGGCGACGTGCTGGGTTCGGGTACAATGGGCAATGGCTGCGGGTTCGAAACGGGACGTTATCTGGAGCCGGGCGACGTCGTGGAGATCGAGATCGACGGCATCGGCACGCTGCGCAATGTGATCGGGGAGCGGCGGTAGGGGCATCTCCCTACCTCGCCACCCGCAGCACCTGCACCTGCTGATATTCCTGCAGGCCGTGAAGGCCGAATTCCACGCCAATGCCCGACTGCTTGGCTCCGCCAAAGGGGGCGGCGGGTGACAGGCTGGCATGGTCGTTGACCCAGGCGGTGCCACAGATCAGCCGCTGCGCCAGCGCCGTCGCCGCCGCCACGTCGGACGACCAGACGGACCCGCCCAGACCATTCTCCCCCGCATTGGCACGGGCCAGGGCATCTTCCACATCGTGATAGCGGATGACGGGCAGGATGGGGCCGAACTGTTCCTCATCCACCACACGCATCCCATCCGTCACATCGACCACGACCGACAGCGGGAAGAAATAGCCGGGGCCGGATAGAGGTTCCCCACCCGCCAGGAAGCGTCCACCGCGTGCCTTGGCATCGGCCGCCAGTTCACAGACGCGGTCGAACTGCGCCCGGTTCTGCACGGGGCCAAACTGGCTTTCCGGGTCGTCGCCCGGCCCCAGCTTCGCCGCGCGGGCCAGGTCCGCCAGCTTTCCGGCCAGCGCGTCATGCAGACTGTCATGCACATAAAGCCGTTTCAGCGCCGCGCAGGTCTGGCCACTATTGCCGAAGGCCTTGGCAAATATCTTGGGCGCGACGACGTCCACATCCGCGTCGGGCAGGATGATGGCCGCGTCATTGCCGCCCAGTTCCAGGGTCAGACGCTTCAGATTGCCGGCTGCATTGGCCATGATGCGCCGCCCGGTGGGGGTGGATCCGGTGAAGACGATCTTGTCGATGCCGGGATGGCCGCTGATGGCCTGCCCCATCGCCCCCTCCCCCGTCACCACATTCAGCACGCCGGGCGGCAGCAGGGCCGCCGCGATCTCCACCAGCAGCAGGGTGGAAAGCGGCGTATAGGAGGACGGCTTGATCACCACACAATTGCCGGCCAGCAATGCGGGCAGAATGTGCCACACCGCGATCAGCACGGGATGGTTCCAGGGGGTGATGGAGGCCACCACACCCAGCGGCCGGCGATGCAGTTCGATGCGCGCCGTGGCGTCATCCTGGATCAATTCGACCTCTGGCCGCAGACCCGCCGTGAAGCGGGTCCACATGATGGCGGCCCCCACCTCCCCCGCCGCACCGCCCGCCATGGGCTTGCCCTGTTCGGTGGACAGCAGCCGGATGATCTCCGCCTTGCGCGCCTCCACCGCATCGGCGATAGCCAGCAGCCGGGCGGCCCGATCCTCAATCGGTGTCGCCGCCCAGGTCGGAAAGGCCCGCCGCGCCGCCGCGACGGCATCGTCGAGATCCTCCGCCCCCGCTTGCGGACAGGTGGCGAAGGCGACACCGGTGGCGGGATTGATGACGTCGAACCGCGCCGCTGTCGCGCGGGCCTGTCCGTCGATGATCAAGCATGGTTCAACTGTCATCATGTTCCCCTGCTGCTCCAGTTCCCGGTGAGTACAACTCACCGGGAACTGGACGATGGCGACTGCCGCCGCGCGCCACGTGGCGCGTAGCCGAGCCCACGGACGTGGGCGCTGACGATTGAAGCCCGGTGATCGGTTGCGATCACCGGGACACGGTATTAAAGCCCGAACAGCTTTTCCGCCGTCTCGCCCTTGATCTTGCGGGCCGTCGCCCCGCCCATGGCGTTCACCCGTTCCAGGCAGCCGGCCATGTCACCGATATTGTGCGGATAGTCGGAGCCATACATCACCCGTTCCGGCCCACCCGCCACATGAACGCACAGGTCCAGCGCCGCCTTCTCATACACCACCGCGTCATAATAGATCTGGCGCAGGTAATGGCTGGGCGGCAGCGTAATCTTCTCCGCACAGGCCGGAATCCGCTCGTGACAGCGGTCCAGGCGTCCGGCCAGATAGGGCAAGGTGCCGCCGCCATGGGCGGCGATGATCTTCAGATTGCGGTAACGCTCAAGGAACCCGTCGAAGATCATGCGGGCGATGGCCAGCGTGGTGTCGAACATGAAGCCCACGGGCGGCACCAGCCCATATTCATCCATGCCCATCTGCGACGCGCCCTGCGGGGCGGTGGGATGCACCAGCACGGGCAGGCCATGCCGGTCGATGGCATCCCAGATGGGGGCAAATTGCGGGTCGGTCAGGTTGCGCTCATCGACATTGGCCGTCACGAACACGCCGGCCGCCCCGGCCACAACCGCCCGGTCCAGTTCCGCCACAGCCGAGCCGGCATATTGCCAGGGCAGGGTCGCAAACCAGCGCAGCCGTTGCGGATAACGGTCCTGCTGCTCCTCCATCAGGCTGTTCATGATGCGGGCCGCCTGGGCGCTGATCTCTTCCCCGCCCCAATAGGCGCTGGGGCAGGTCAGCGACACGATGGCCAGATCGACCCCGGCGCGGTCCATGTTGCGGATACGCAGATCGAAATCCAGCATCTCCGGGAACAGGGTCATGAAGGGGGCGCCATGCAGGAAAATGCTTTCCTGCCCGGCCTTGGTATTCTTCACCTCATATTTCGGGGCACCGTGACGGCGCAGCATCTCCAGCCATTCGGCCCCGATCATATGGGTATGGACGTCGATCACACTCATCGTCCGTCCCTCACTTCACCAGATTGACGCGGTTCGACAGGCGGCCCAGCCCCTCGATCTCCACATCGGTCAGCTTGCCGTCATAAAGGCCCAGATAGGTGCCGACATTGCCCTTGGGATGCTTTGCCGTGCCCTTGGACGCGGTACCGGGATGGATGCAGTCGCCCGGTTCCATGGTGAACCATTTCGACGCTTCGGCGATCACCCGCTCGATGGGGAAGAAATAATTGGCCGTGCTGTCGTCGGTATAGCATTCCCCGTCGATATAGCCGCGCACCGACAGCTTGTTGGGATCCTCAACCTCATCCTTGGTGGTCAGCCAGGGGCCCATGGCCGCGAACGTGTCGGCCGCCTTCGACTTGGCGTGATAGATGAAGTAGAGATAGGTATCCTCCGGCCCGAACGTCTCGCGCCAGGCCAGATGGTGCGGCTTCACCAGATCGGGCGTCTGCTTCAGGGCGATGGCATCCTGGCTGAACTTCACGCCGCTGGCCGTGACGTCGTTGGTCAGGGTGTAACCGAACACATGATCCAGCGCGTCCTCGGGCTGGATGTTCTTGGCCGTCTTGCCGAACACGATCACCGGTTCGGGTTCCGGGATCGACTGGCCATGCTCCTTCAGGATGTCGATGGTCTTGTTATGCCCCGTCAGGGCGTTGCGGCCCTTGATGAAGAACATCGGGGCCGTCATCGGCTTATAGGCCTTGCTGTTCAGATTGTTGTTGTTGACCGCACAGCCCAGGATCTTCGACGGGCGCGGGTTGGGCGCCATCCAGTCGGCCTGGGTCAGGTCGATCACCGGCAGGCTGCCGGCCACTGCCTTGGCAATGGCATCGGCGGCCGCGTCCAGCCCGGCATCGCCGGCCAGGATCAGATCCTCCATCCAGGTGAAGGGCAGCGCCACGCCCTTGTCGTCCGACACCCGTGCGATCACCTGCGGCTTTCCGTTCAGCCGGATCGTGCCCAGTTTCATGCCTTGACCCTCCATTGACCGGCAGCCTCGCCACCGATGTATTGTTGACTTCTCAACCTTAGGGGCGCACTAAGCCCTTGAGGAACCACAGAGCCCACCGGCAGCAGAGCCATGACCAGCCCCGAACCCGCGGATATCGAAACTTTTCTGTCCTACCGGCTTTCCATCGTGTCCCGGCTGATCAACCGGCGCTCCACGCGATACTTCACCGAAAGGCACGGGTTGACCCTGGCCGAATGGCGGGCCATGGCGCAGATCGCCACCGGGCGGGCCACCAGCGTACAGGCCATTTCCACCCGCACCTGTTCGGACAAGGGCCAGATCAGCCGCGCCACCGCCACCTTGCTGGACAAGGGGCTGGTCAGCGCCCTGCCCGACCCGGCGGACCGCCGCACCATCCATTTCGAACTGACACCGGCGGGCCAGGCCATCCATGACGAAATCCTGCCCATGCGGGCGGACGAAAACGCCATGATCGCTTCCCTGATGTCCGCCGGCGAACTGGCCCTTTTCCATGACATTCTCGACCGTATCCAGGTGCATCTCGACCGGTTGGATTAAATGGTTTCCACCGCGTCCTCGGCGATCATGCCCATGGCGATCTGGTATTCGCGCTTCACCGCGTCGGGCTGGCCGGTCTGATGCTGGTAATGCGGCTGGTTCAGGTTGTAGGCCAGCTTGCGCGACAGGGCCCGGCTCTCCTCCAGCGTCATGGACTGGGTAAAAAGTTCGCGATGCTTGATGGGCAGTTCAATGCAGCGGTTGCGTTCCGCGTCGCGGATCACGCCCATCGGGTCCTGTCCTTCCTCCACCAGCTTCATGTTCCGTTCGAAGCAGCGGCGCATCATGATGATGCCCAGGTCGCTCTGGCCCAGATGTTCGGCGGTACGGTCGGCGATGGTGCCCTGCCCGACCCAGGCCACGATGTCCTGGTTCATGACGTGGGAGACGATCCAGCGGCCATCCGCCTCCTTGATCGGCCCCTTCCACCAGGGCACGCGTTTCTGGACATAGGGTTCGCGGTCCTTGGGCACGCGATGGAACATCCAGGTGACGGACAGGGTATTCTCGTCATCGACCGGCACGCGCCATTCGATATGGTCACCCAGGAAGAAAGCGTTGGGCCAAAGCGCCGTAGCGCCCACCGTCCAGTGCTGATTGTCCCTGTCTGTATCCTCCCGCACGCGGCGATAGATATGGCCGAATTCGAACTCGTCGAACTTCAATTCCAGATGCGTGGGACCATAGGAGCCATTGCCGAACAGGCGGGATGACCAGTTGCGATGCATCCATTCGAAATGCACAGGATCGCAGCTGTTCTCCTGGCACTGGAACCAGTTGCAGGGGATGTCGGCGAAGACCACCTGGGTAAAGCCATTATCCCAGGTGAAGGGCTCCCAGTTGGGAACCAGGGGCGCCGGGTCGGGCCCCAGATAGGCCCAGAGCATGCCGGCCCGCTTCTCCACCTTATAGGCCTTGATGCGGATCTTGTCGCGGAACCGGGCGCGGGGATTGGCGATATCCTCGAACGGCTGTTCCGTGCATTGGCCGGACTTGGCAAAGCACCAGCCGTGATAGGAACAGCGCAACCCATCTTCCTCCAGGATGCCATAGGACATGTCGGCACCACGATGCGGGCAGTGGCGGTCAACCAGCCCATGACTGCCATCGGCATTGCGGAACAGGACCAGATCCTCGCCCAGCAACCGCAAGGGCTTGATGGGATTGTCCTCCAGCTCCGAAATGGCCGCGACCGGATGCCAGTAGCGCCGGAGCAAAGCGCCCATCGGGGTGCCCGGACCGACCCGGACCAGACGTTCATTCTGTGCGGAACTGACCATCTTGTCGCCTCTCTTGCCGGTTTTGCTTGCCAACTGATGCCCGGGCAGATGGTTGGACCCTAGGCGCCGTGTACCGCCAGCCGCAACATGCCACCGGCCCCTGTTGCAGTGGCCGCAACAGCCGGATAGGCTTTTGCCATGATCGACCGTGACCCGCGCCGCCGCGCCCCACAATCCGCCCCGCCCAAGATCGAAGCCGTGGCCACGGCTTCGACCATCATCGATTTCCTGGCCGAAGCGGAACAGCCGCAGGGCGTGCAGCAGATCGCCGACGCGCTCGCGATGACCAAGTCACGCGTATCGCGCCACATGGCCAACCTGGAGGCACTGGGGCTCGTCTCCCGTCTGGCGCAGGGGCGGGGGTTCAAGCTGGGCTGGCGTGTTGTGCGCTGGGGGCAGATCGGCGCGGGGCGCCAGAACCTGTCGGCGCTGCTGGATCCGGTCCTTCAGGCCTTGAACCGGGAAACGGGACGGACCGTGCTGCTATGCGCACCCGCCGGCGGCGATGCGATCGTCAGCAAATGCCTGCCGGCCACGACAGCCATCCGCATTGATGTCAGTGTCGGGCTGGTCCTGTCCCTGCCCCATTCACCCAGCGCCCGCATCGCCTATGCATTTCAGACGCGCGAATGGCGGCGCGAGATGCTGGCCCACCTGAAGCAGCGCGAGACCGATTTCCGGGTGGAGAACGAAGAGATATTCACCCGCCAGATCGCGGATATCCACCGCCTGTACTATTGCTGGGACAGCAACAAGTACAATGTCGGCTATGGCGCCATCGCCGCCCCGGTCTTCGGCCAGGACGAGACATTGGCGGCAATCATCGCCCTGATCATGCCCAGCGAAGAACTCTCATCGCCAAAGCCACCGCCCGCACTCATTGACGCGTTGCTGCGGCGCTGCCAGGAGGGCAGCTACCATCTGGGCTCAAAGATGAGGTACCCCAGCCTGCCCGGAGCCAAGATCAGTTCTGTTTGAGAAGTCACCACTGGCGCAGAAATGACAAAAGCCGTTGATCCTTTTCGGGGATCAACGACTTAGCGGTTTTCGACCCGACGAGACGACAAAGCAGACAAAACAAGCTGGGGCTATCGCGCCGCCACCTGCTTCAGCACACCATAGACATAATCAACACCCTCATGGATGGACTTCACGGCAACGCGTTCATCATGGCCATGAACGCGCGACGATGTATCGGGGTCGGTCGGAAACGGCCTGATCCCATAAACCGGAACGCCCCGCGCCCGCCAGGCACCGGCATCGGTGGAGGCCTGCAGCATCATCGGCAGCACCTGCGCTCCCGGCCAGACGCGTTTGGCCTGCTTCTCCAGCGCGCCGAACAGGTCGGTCTCGATGCTGGAGGGTTGGATGGCGCTACGCTGACGGAAGAACTCAGCCTGTTCCTCCTTGGGCCGGGAATTTACGATCTCCACCGCGATGGCTTGATTGTCGATCAGTGCCTTCACCTGTTCCACAAACTGGTACACATCCACGCCCGGCATCAGCCGGGCATTCATGATGGCCTCGGCCTCACCCGGGATGATGTTCGGTTTCACCCCGGCATTGATCATCGTGACGACCATCGTGTCGCGCATCAGGGCCGAAAGGGTCGGCGCCTCCTTGGGATGGGCTTCCAATACCTCTTTGGCGGCAACCAGACGGGCGGCATCGTCACCCGCCGCCAGCAGCCGGTCAACCGCACCCGACAAGGGGCCGGGATTGAGCCTGGCCAGCCCCTTGAAATAGGTCACGGCGGGCGGCGTCAGGCGGATGGGCGTTTCGGCGAAGGCGATCTTGCCCAAGGCTGCGATCAATTGGCCGTTTGCGGTTTCCAGCGGCGGCACCGCCAGCGACGAATGGGCGGCCTTGCCCCGCGCGGTCAATTTCAAATTCAAGGTCTGCTTGTCCGCAACGGAGATGTTGATCTGCCGGACCTTGCCATCAGGGTCCAGCATCGTGCTCCCGCCCTCATTCAGGGCGACGGCAGCCTTGATCTTGTCCCAATGGTTCTGGGCCAGCCAACCGGTATTGAAGCGGCCTTGTTCCTCGTCCGCCTCTGCCAGGAAGATGATGTCGCGTTTAAGCTTCACCCTCTCCCGTGCCAACCGCATGACGGCGCGGGCGAAGACGGCGACCGCACTTTTATTGTCCAGCGCGCCACGGCCATAGACGAAACCATCCTGGATGGTGGCGGCGAAGGGATCGACGGTCCAGAATTCACGCTCCACCGGCACCACATCTGTATGGGCGGCCAGAAGCACAGGCTCCAGGCTGCCATCACCCTTCAGGCGTGCAATGAAATGGGCGGCCTTGCCATTGGGCGACAGGATGATCTCTGTTTCAACGCCCAGCGGCTTGAACAGGCTTTCCAGATAGGCTGCCAGTTTCGTGGTGTCGCCGGGCGCGTTCACGGTTTCGAAGCGGATCAGGTCCTGCAACAGGGCGACGGCGGCATCACCCTCCACCGACCCGGATGCAGCCTGCGCGGCAGGCACGGACAGGGCCAGCAGCAAGGCCGGGACCAGCAGGTGGCGGAGGGTGCGCTTCATCGTCTGGTGCTCCGTTACTTCACGGTGATCTGGTAGCTGCCGGTGGATTGATGGCCATTGGCCGCCGTCACCGCCCAATCCACCTTGTAAGAACCGGTCGCCAGCTTCGCCTTCGGTGTGACGGTCAGCGATTGGCCGTCCGCCCCGTCAGCGATGCTGACGCCACCAGCAGGCGCCGGTGACAGGGTCACGGTGGCGGCACCCGGCGTCAGCTTCTCCGAAAAGGACAGCGACAGGGTGGATGGGGCCGGACCCGTGCTGTCCACCGCCGGATCAGCGGCCTTCAACTTAGGATGGGCAAAGGCGGGAACGGCGAGGAGCAGCGACACGGCAATAGCGGGGATGATGCGGGTCATACGCATGGGGATGGTCCTTTCAGGGGTAGGGAGAAGGGAAGGTGCAGCACTTAAAACCGATAGGTCGCCTTCACATGGAAGGCTCGGCCATTGACGCCGTAGGGCGCGATATAGGCGTAGGGGAAGGTGCCGTTATTGTCGGCGCCATTGGTCCCGGCGGCAACGGACGCGGCGGTCGAGGCGATCTGTTTTTCCGGGTACTGGTCGAACAGGTTCGACACACCGGCCGACAGGGTGAAATCCTCGGTCAGGTCGTATCCGGCCTCGATATCGACCACGATATCGGCGCGGTAATACTGGATGATGTCGGAATTGGCCGAGGTGGCGGATACCGGCACCAGCTTCACCTTGTAACCGGGTGTCAGGGCCGCGACCTGGGCGGGGGTGCGGTTGGTCAGAGCCACCTGCGCCACCTCACCATAGCGGGTGCCGGTCAGGTTCAGATGCAGGGCATCCTTCTGCCAGTTCAGGTTGGCCGTGAACTTGTCCTTGGGCATGCTGTCCGTGAAACGCACCTGCTGTGACAGGTCGAACAGAACCGTGGTGATGCCGATGGCTGATAGGGCCGCCGGGGTGCCGGCGATACGGTCGAACTTTGTATCGTTGAAATTGGCGGCGAAGGTGCCCGTCACCTCCCCCCATTCATCCAGATCATGCTTGTATCGCAGGGTGATATCGAGACCCTTGGTCGTGGTATCCACAGCATTGGTCAGGTAGGAGATGGCGCCCAGCCCCGGATACCCGCGTGCCGCCAGCAGGCTGGTCAGCGCCGTCGACTGGAAGTTGGATGACATGGCGATACGGTCGGTGATCTCGATCCGGTAGTAATCCACCGTGGCATCGAAATCGCCGCTGCTGAACACCACACCGGTGGAGATATTGTCCGACTTCTCCGGCTTCAGCGCCGTGGCACCCACCAGAGCGGCGGTCGGATGGTTGACGGAGATGTTGCGCGTGCGCAGTGGCTGGCCGTTCACAAAGCTTACATTGGTGGAACTGAAATAGGACTGGGCCAGGGCCGGCGCACGGAACCCGCTGCCGAACGACCCGCGCAGCGCCAGTTCGTCGGTGATCTCGAACCGGCCCGCCAGCTTGTAATTGGTGGTGTCACCGAAATCGGAGAAATCCTCGTACCGCAGGGCGCCCGACAGGGTCAGGCGTTCGTCGAAGAAATCACGCTCCAGCTCGACATAGGCGGCCTTGCTGTTGCGGTCCTTCTTGGTGGCATCTTCGGGCGTGTTGCCGCCGCCAGGCTGTGCGCCCACAGGGGCCGGGCGACCCGCATTGGGACCGTCCAGGATGGGCACGCCGCCATTGGCATAGCTGTCGGGCTCGCCGACACCCAGCTCATAGATTTCCTTGCGATATTCAAACCCGAAGGCGAATTTCAGCGGCTCGCCATTGCCGACCGGGATTTCGCGGGTGAAATCCAGGTTGGTCGTCCATTGCCGGAAATCGTTGAAGCCACGATCGAAGCTGGTCTTGCTGGCCGCGCCCTGGGAGACATTGGCGGTATTGGAATAGCCTGTGTTGATCCGCGATCCGCCATAAAGCGTGGAGAGATCCCAGCCGAACCCGGCCAGATCGTCACCGCGCAGGCCAACAGCGCCGGAACCATTGATGATCTCAATCTCCTGGATGGGCATGAACCCGTCGGGATAGAGGCTGCGCAGCGTCTCATCCTGGCCGGCGCGGCGGAAGAAGTTGAAGCTGTTGCCCTTCAACCGGCTGTAACCGCCGAAACCATAGGCCGTGACCGCATCGGACAAGGGCTTTTCAGCATTCAGGAACAGGGCGATCTGTTCATATTTCGGTTCGCCGAAATTCCACATGTCGCGGTCGATGGTCGCCTCACGCGGGTCCAGCGTACCGTTCGACGGTGTCAGACCGACACCCGATCCGTAATTGCCCGACGGCATGACCAGGGCGCCGGCGGCGTTGCGGCCGAAATATTGCTGGCGGGTGTCGGGGGTGGCGCGATTGGTCTCCTCATGGTCCTTGTACTGGACCGTCAGGCGGGCAAAGCCGTCATCGCCCAGGTCGATGCCCTTTGCCATCGACACTTCCACATGCTCGCCGTCACCTTCCTCGGTGATGCCATACATGGCCGATGCCGTGCCGTCCGTGCCCTTGGCTAATTGCACATTCATCACGCCAGCGATGGCATCGGACCCATACTGGGCGGCAGCACCATCACGCAGCACCTCCACCCGGGAGATGGCGGCGGAGGGGATGGCGTTGAAATCATAGGCGACGTCGCCGCGCCCGATCTGATTGCCGGCATTGACGCCGGGGGCCGTATGCCGGCGCTTGCCATTGACCAGTACCAGCAACTGCCCCGTCGACAGGCCACGCATGGTGGGCGGGGTCAGGAAATCCAGGGCACCCGCCGCCGTGGGACGCGGCGTGCTGAAGCTGGGCACAGCCACCTTCAGCATGCTCTGCAGATCGGTCGCTCCGCCGCGCGTCAACTCCTCGGCAGAGATGCTATCGATGGGGGTCGGGCTTTTGGTCACCACGCGCGGTTCAAAGCGCGACCCGATGACAATGATCTCCTCCAGGTCCGCCGGCTGCGCCAGGACGGGGGCCGCCGCCAGCAGTGCCAGGACGGAAACGCCGGTGAAGGCGAAATATTTCAGTTCTTTACCCATGATGATGGTTCCCTGTTCTCGTCTGTTGGTCGGTGGCTTGACGACGGCTCTTGCGGCTGTCTTGGAAATGCGCCTGGGTTTTGGGCAAGGGTTGCCCGTTCATGGAAGGCGGGCTTCCATGGCGAAAGGGTTCGGTAAGGTCGGAATGACGGGGGTGTTTATGAGGTCATGGTTCCCCCATCAGGTTGGCGTGGTCATTCCCGTCAATGCAGCACCTGGCCCAGAAAGGTCCGGGTCCGCTCATGCTGCGGATTGGTGAAGAAACTGGCCGGTGGGGCGGCTTCCACGATCTGGCCGGCATCCATGAAGATGACGCGGTCGGCCACCTGTCGGGCAAAGCCCATTTCATGCGTGACGCACAGCATGGTCATGCCGTCGCCCGCCAGTTCGACCATGATGTCCAGCACCTCCTTGACCATCTCCATGTCAAGGGCACTGGTCGGCTCGTCGAACAGCATGATCTCCGGCGAGAGCGACAGCGCCCGCGCAATGGCAACCCGCTGCTGCTGCCCGCCCGACAATTGGCCGGGGAACTTGCGGGCCTGATCGGGAATACGCACGCGGGTGAGATAGGTCATGGCAATCTCTTCCGCCTGCGCCTTGGGCATGCGCTTCACCTGGGTCAGGGCCAGGGTGCAGTTTTCCAGGATGGTCAGGTGCGGGAACAGGTTGAACTGCTGGAACACCATGCCCACGCGGCGGCGCACCGCCTCCACGCTGCGGGCATCGCCGGTCACCTCATTGCCCTCCACCGCGATCTTTCCCGCCTGATGTTCCTCCAGCCGGTTGATGCAGCGGATCAGGGTGGATTTGCCGGACCCGGACGGGCCACAGATGACAATGCGCTCCCCCCTGGCGACGGTCAGGTCCACATCGCGCAGGACATGAAAGTCGCCATACCATTTATTGACGCGGGACAGTTCCACGGCGTTCATCGGCGGCTCCCCTTGGACATCCGCATTTCCAGCCACCGCGCATAGCGGGAGATGGAAAAGCAGATCGTGAAATAGATGAGGGCGATCAGCAGGTACGTCTCGGCAAAGGGCGCCGGCCAGTCGGGATCGGCCAGCGCCGCGCGCCCCGCACTCAACAGGTCGAACAGGCCGACAACCAGGACCAGGCTGGTATTCTTGACCATGACGATGATGGTGCTGGTCAGCGGCGGAATGACTTTGGCGATGGCCTGCGGCAGGACGATCAGGCGGGTCGTCTGTCCCCAGTTCAGGCCCAGGGCCTGCGCCGCCTCTGTCTGCCCCTTGGGGATCGCCTGCAACCCGCCACGCAGCACCTCGGCGATATAGGCGGCCGATACCAGCACCATGGCGGCCAGCGCACGGGCCAGCTTGTCGATACTCACCCCGTCGGGCAGCATGATGGGCAGCAGGATGGAGGCGATAAACAGGAGCGACAGCAGCGGCAGGCCCCGGATCAGCTCGATGATGCCGATGGAGAGATATCGGGGCACAGGCAGGCTGGCCCGCCGCCCCAATGCCAGCAGCACAGCCAACGGAAAGCCCAGGCCCAGTGACCAGACGGTCAGCAGCAGGGTGACGGGCAACCCGCCCCAGGCCGATGTCGGCACGGATTTGAGCCCTAGCACGCCGCCCCCCATCAGGAACAGGCTTCCCAGCACGCCGCCCACCCACAGGCCCAGGGTCGCCTTCGTCCAGTTGCGTGGCGGGAGGCTCCACAATCCCAACCCCAGGATCAGGGCGCAGACGGCGATGGGCCGCCATTGCTCCGCCGGGGGATAGATGCCGAACAGGATCTGCGGATACTTTTCCGCCAGGAAGGCCCAGCAGGCGCCGGCCTGCCGGCATTCGTCGCCGCCACCGGTCCATACACTGTTGATCACCGCCCATGACAGCAGGTGCGGCAGCATCCAGGCCAGACCCAGCAGCCCGACCAGGGTCATGGCCGCGCTGACCATGTCGCCGAACAGCAGTCGCCACAGGGGCCGGCGTTCGGCCAGGGGGGCGGCACGGGCCGGGGTCGGCGCGGTGCGTACGAAGACGGGTGTGGGTTGGGTCATGTCCGTCATCGCGTCACCAGGGCGATCCGCCGGTTGTACCAGTTCATGAACAGCGACGCCGTGACGGACAGGGTCAGGAAGACCAGCATCAGGATCAGAATGCCCTCCACTGCCTGGCCCGTCTGGTTGATGGTAGTGGCCGCCACCAGGGCGATGTCGGGGTAACCGACAGCCAGTGCCAGGGTCGTATTCTTGGTGATGTTGATGTACTGGCTGGTCATGGGCGGGATGATCACGCGCAGGGCCTGCGGGATGACGATCAGGCGCAGGATCTTGCCTTCCTCAAGGCCCAGGGCGCGCCCCGCCTCCCACTGTCCCTTGTCCACCGCGTCGATGCCGCCACGGATGATCTCCCCGATGAAGGCGGCTGAATAGAGCAGAAGGCCCGCGAACACCGCCGTGAATTCCGGCGACAGCCCCATGCCGCCCGTGGCGTTGAACCGCCCGATCACGGGCCGGTCCAGCGACAACGCCAGGCTTGATGAGATCCAGACCAGCCCCACCAGCAGCAGGGTGGAAAAAACGGCGATCCAGCCATAATGATTGGGAATACCCGTACGCAGCCTCTGTATCCGCCCATACCGCCATGCTGCAGCAGTAGCCGCCAGCCCCAGCAGCAAGGCTGCCACGAACGGCCCCTTGTCGCCGGCAATCACGGGCCGGGGCAGGTAAAGCCCCCGGTCGGCCAGGATCACGCCATCGATGGGGGTGAAGGCCATATGGATATTGGGCAACCCCAGTGTGAGCAGCGCGTACCAGAACAGCAATTGCACCACCAGCGGCGTATTGCGCATCGCCTCCACATAGACGGTGGCCGCCCCGCTGGTCAGCGGATGGGTCGACCGCCGCGCCAGCGCCACGCCCAACCCCAGCAATGTCGCCGTCAGCGCCGCCGTGACGGCCAGGAACAGCGTATTGCCCAGCCCCACCAGAAAGGCCCAACCGAAACTGTCGGTGGGACGGTAATGGATGATGCTCTCCGCGATAGGAAAACGCGCCGCGCGTTCCAGAAAGCCGAACCCGCCGGTGATGCCGCGTTCATCCAGATTGCCGGCGGTATTGAGGACCAACCAGCCGATACCACCGATAGCCGCGGCCAGCATCAGGGCCTGCAACCCGATCTGCCGGGTACGCGTGTCATTCAGAAGGGTGGAAAGGCTTGTCATCCCCGCCCCCCTCAATTGAACGCCATGGGAACCATCAGGCCCCCGTCGCGGAACAGACGGTTGAGGCCGCGATCCAGCTTCAGCGGGCTGCCGGCCCCGACATTGCGGTCGAACATCTCGCCGTAATTGCCCAGTTGCTTGACGATACGATAGGTCCATTCCTCATCCAGGCCCAAGGCGACCCCATTACCGGGCTCCACGCCCAGGAAGCGGCGGATGGTCGGGTCCTGGCTTTTGCGCATCTCGTCGATATTGGCCTGGGTGATGCGCAGTTCCTCCGCCATCAGAAGCGCCTGGAACGACCATTTCACAATGTCGAACCATTGATCGTCGCCATGCCGGACGGCGGGTGTCAGGGGCGACAGCTTGCCATCAGCCGGGAAGATGATGAAATCGTCGGGATTACTGGCCATGGTGGCCCGCACCGACGCCAGACCAGATGCATCGGTGATCAGCGCATCGCAACGACCGGAAAAGAAGGCTTGCCTTGTCGCCTGCGTGCTGTCGAAGATCACGGCCTTCAGGTTGGGGGCCACCGATGCCACCAGATTGGTGAAGGTCACCTCCGTCGTCGATCCCGTCTGCACACAGACCGAGGCGCCGTCCAGTTCACGGGAACTGGTCACACCCCGGTCCTTGCGGACCATGATCCCGTCATAGTCGTAATAATTGGGCAGGGTGAAATTCACGCCATTGGCGTCGCGCGACAGGGTCCAGGTGGTGGTGCGGGGCAGAATGTCGATCTCCCCGCTTTGCAGGGCCGTCAGGCGCTGCTGCCCCGTCAGGGGGACAAACCGCACCTTGTCCTTATCGCCCAGAACGGCGGCAGCGACCGCACGACAGGTCTCCACATCCAGCCCGCGCCAGTAGCCCCGGCTGTCCGGCGCGCCGAACCCCACGGTTCCCGTACTGGCCCCGCAGGAGACGTAGCCGCGGTCACGCACGGCCTTCAGCGTGCCTCCCACGGCGCCGCCCACCGGGCCACTCACTGGACCACCTGCCGCCGGCTTCTTCTCTGCCGCCGTCTGCCCGCAGGCGGTCAGCGCCAGAAGGCACATTCCCGCCAGAAGCCGTTTGACCATTCCGCGCATGCCCTGCCCTCCCCGCTTGGCCGCTCTCAACCGCCCAGAACGGGTACGGCCAGCGCCGTGAACAGGGCCGCAAGATCGGCCCAAAGATCTTCTGGATCCTCCATGCCGACAGAGATGCGCAGGATCACGCCCTCATCAGTCCAATCGGTGGCCACCCGGTCGGCCTTGATCGCCATGGGTACGATCAGGCTGCGTGTGCCGCCCCAGGAAGCGCCAATGGCAAAGGTCTTCAGAACCCCGAACGCCTCTTCGATCACCGCATTGGCAGGGGCCTTCAGCACCACGGAGAAGACGCCGGACGCTCCGGTGAAATCCCGTTTCCAGACCTCATGCCCCGGACAGGTGGGCAGCGATGGATGCAGCACCCGCTCCACCGCCGGCAATTCCACCAGACGGCGTGCAAACTCGGTCGCCACCGCATCGGCATGACGCATACGCACGCCCATTGTCTCCAGGCCGCGCAGGGCCAGGCCGCAATCGTCCGGTGAGACGCCGATGCCGATCATGCGCATCGTGTCCTTCAGCCGGCGGAACAGGGCCACATCCTTGACGCTGATCGACCCCATCAGCAGGTCGGAATGACCGCCGACATATTTGGACAGCGCCTCGCTGGAGAAATCGACGCCATGGGCCAGCGGCTTGAACAAGAGCGGCGTGGCCCAGGTATTGTCGCAGCCGGTCAGGATGCCGCCACGTTCCCTGGCCACCTTTACGATAGCCGGCACATCCTGGAACTCCATGGTGGTGGAGCCGGGGCTTTCCATCCAGATCAGTTTGGTGTTCGGCTTTACCAGCGCATCGATCCCCGCCCCGATCAGCGGATCATAGACCGTGTATTCGACGCCCCGCAGCTTCAGGTAATTCTCACAGAAGCCCCGGCAGGGCGGATAGGCGGTATCCGGGATCAGCACATGGTCGCCGGGCAGCAGGACCGTCAGAAAGACGATGGTGATCGCCGCCTGGCCCGACGGCACGATTACCGTCCGCTCCCCTTCCTCCAGCGCCGTCAGTTGCGCCTCCAGGGTGCGGGTCGTCGGCGTGCCATGCAGCCCATACGTATAGCCGTCCGGCCCCCGATATTTGCGGTTGGTGTAGGATTTGGCATCGTCGAACAGGATGGTCGACGCCCGATATGTGGGGACACCGATGCTGGCAAACCCTTCATGCGAGACGGCGGGATGGATGACGCAACGGGACAGGTCGCGCATGATCTTCCTCTTCAAGTTTGATGACATCAGCATGTCGGCACCGACATACAATTTCAATTGACCTGTCAGCACAGGTCCATAACCAGACATTATGGCTTTTCCCCTCAAAGCCTGGGGGTGCCGGCTCGGCGGCGCGCATAGGTGGGGCCAATTTCGTCTCGCAGAACAATGCGACACGCCCGAAACCGCCACCGGAACGTTGCCCGTCACCGCATCGGTCGAACGGTGGACAGCCGGGCCGGGGCTACGGGGATGGGGATACAAATTCAATTGACCATCCAGCGCCACGACATGCACTGATGTTATGGAGTGAGTTGCGAGTGAGGCCCTCCGTATGCATTTCCGGCAGTTGGAAATTTACCGCGCCACCATGATCAGCGGCTCCGCCTCCCGCGCGGCCGAACTGTTGCGGATCACGCAGCCGGCGGTCAGCCGGGCCCTGGTGGAACTGGAGGAAAGCCTGGGTTTCGCCCTGTTCGACCGGGTGAAGGGCAGGCTTGTCCCCACGCCGGAAGGGCAGATGTTCTTCCGGGATGTGAATAGCAGTTTTGTGGGTCTGGACCGGCTGCGGGCATCGGCGGCGCGTATCCGCGATTTCGGATCGGGAAGCCTCCGCGTCGCCAGCATGGCCGCCTTCGGTTCCACGGTCGTGCCAAAGGCGGTCCACACTTTCCGGCAGAAGAACCCGCAGATCGCCATCACTTTGCAGGTTCTCTCCTCCTCCACGGTGCGCGATCTGGTCGCCAACCAGCAGTTCGACATCGGCATTGCCGCCGACGAGGTGGATCTGTCAGGGGTCGAACATCGCATTTTCAGCAGTTTCCGCGCGGTTCTGGCCATTCCGCAGGGGCATGAGCTGGCAGACCGATCGGTGATCACCCCCGCTGACCTGCATGGACAGCCCTTCATCGCCCTGGCACCGGAGGACCGCGCCCGCCACCGGATCACTGAGATTCTGGAAAGCGCGGGGTCCAGGCCCGAAATCATCGTGGAAACCCCCAGCGCGGGGACCATCTGTGCCCTGGCGCTGGAAGGGGTTGGGGTCGGCCTGGTAAACCCGGCCGCTGCCGACGGCTATGCCGAACGGGGGCTGGTATTCCGGCCTTTCAAGCCGGACGTCCAGTTCAAATCCTATCTGCTGTTTCGCCCCGATGCGCAAAAGGCTCGCCTCGTCAAAGGCTTGGTGGCCGAACTGCTTTACTTCCGCGACCGTGTCACCCTGCCGGGGACCGGGAAAGCGGATTGACATGATCGCCAGGACGGAAGGCTGTGATAACACCCGGACAGCAAGATGCCGCGCCGGATTTGCGGCGGGGCTTTTTCGGATACGGGGGGCAGGATTTGGCCAAGGGTCAGCCCGGCTTTCCAATTCTGCCTAACATAGCAATACCAGAATGCGCCGCGGCGCCATGCCAGCCTGATATGTTGCTTGCTCTCGGCATCCTGCTTCTCCGGGGACCGATGGTCGATATACAGGCCCAGCCGCCGCTTCCATAGTAGAGCAAGGCATCGCAAGCTCTGTCGGGCCATTCTGACGCCATGTCAGACACCACCCTCATATCTCGTCACGCCGAGCGGCTGGGTTACAGGGGCTTGGGGTGGCCCCCTGATACCACGAGATGCAGGCTGCGACAGTGCCTTGATCGGCCCCAACCCCAACGGGCCGTGCAGCTCGGATCAACTCCCCGCCCGGCCTAAGGCCTTGCCACCAATAGAAAGATCGGAAATCGACCCAGTCGGGGATGGCATTGGCCTTTGCCGCGATCCATGACGGCGTGCCGTGGGCAATAAAGGACCATATAGAGATGCCGGACCGGCATGCCACCTTTCCCACCAAGCCTTCCCGCTGAGCGACAGGACCCCGCACTGGGCCGCACGGCCTGGGCCTCATCGAAGCGACCGCGCGGTTGAATGCCGATGGCGGTATTTGGGGGGAACTGCCTGACGCCTGATCGTAAGGCGGACGCTCCAGTACGCTTCCGGAACGCGTTCACAGATTGGCCCCGATATCCTCGCGGCGGCTCGCATAGTGCCGGGCCAGGATGGCGCAGACAATCAGTTGTAATTGATGGAACAGCATGAGCGGCAGAACAACAATACCAACCTGCGGCCCGGCAAACAAAATGCTGGCCATCGGCAAACCGCTGGCGAGTGATTTCTTGGAGCCGCAAAATTGCAGGACGATTTCGTCCTGGAGGGAAAACCGCAAGATCCGGCGCGCGACGAACCCGGTGACGATGAGCACCGATGCCAGAAGGACCGATAGCATGACAACGAGAACAAGCAGGTCGGGCAGTTCGAACTGGCTCCACATATGCGACACGACGCCCTTGGAAAAGGCGACATAGATGATCAGCAGGATGGAGCCGCGGTCCGCATAGCCCAGAAGCTTCTTCCTCGTCTCGACCCATCTTCCAATCCAGGGCCGCAGCACCTGACCAGCCAGGAACGGCACCAGAAGCTGCAATGTGATGTCACGGAAGATGCCGAACGACAGTTCCAGGCCTTGTGTCTTCAACAGCCAGCCCGCAAGCAGCGGGCTGATGAAGACGCCCAGCATGTTCGATGCCGATGCCGCGCATATGGCGGCGGGCACATTGCCGCGCGCGATCGAGGTGAAGGCGATGGACGATTGAACCGTCGACGGCAGCACACAAAGGAACATCAAGCCGGTCACGATCTCCGGCGGCATGCTGGCCGGCGACAGATATTCAAGCGCTTTGCCCAGCAGGGGAAACAGGATGAAGGTGCTGGTCAGGACGCAAAGATGCAGCGGCCATTGCAGGAGCCCGCCCAAGGCCGCTTGTGGGGACAGGCGCGCGCCATACAGGAAGAACAGAAAAACGATTCCACCGTCCGCCGCCATACCCGCGATGGCAGCCCCCTGCCCCCGTGCCGGCAGGATAGCGGCTATGGCCACGACCAGCAGCATGAGGGCGATATAAGGATCGAACAATTGGCGCAGACGGTGGAACATCAATTCTCTCATTGAACGGATACAGACAGCTTTCCGGTCAGCCGAAAACTGCTACAGGCTGCGCGCAATCAGGTCCTTCATCACCTCATTGGCACCGCCATAGATTTTCTGTACGCGCGCATCGGCGAACAGCCGGGCGATTGGATATTCGACCATGTAGCCGTAGCCGCCGAACAACTGGAGACATTCGTCAGTCACGCGGCATTGCTGCTCCGTGCACCACCATTTCGCCATATAGGCGGCTTCATTATCCAGCGTGCCGTCAACCAGGCGCTGGACGCAGTCATTGACGAAGCCGCGAACGGTGTGGGCCGTGGTCGCCATCTCAGCCAGCTTGAAGCGGGTGTTCTGCATGTCGAACAGGCAGCCGCCGAACATGCGGCGCTCCTTGGTGTAGGCAATCGTATGGTCGAGCGCGCGTTCGATCTGGGCGGCGGCCGGCACGGCGATCAGCAGGCGCTCGAACGGCAACTGGCTCATGATCTGTGCGAAGCCCTGACCCTCCACCGCGCCCAGGATGTTCGACGCAGGCACACGCACATTGTCGAAATACAGCTCGGCCGTGTCGGAGGCATGCTGGCCCAGCTTTTCCAGCCGCGAGCCGACCTTGAAGCCCGGTTGGTTCTCCGTCTCCATCAGGATCAGCGAGATGCCGCGCGCGCCCTCACCATCGGTCCGACAGGCGACGGCCAGCATGCTGGCGGTGGAGCCATTGGTGATGAAAATCTTGGAGCCGTTGACGACATAATCGTCACCATCGCGCCGGGCAGCCGTGCGCAGGGCTTTCAGGTCCGACCCGTGGCCCGGTTCGGTCAGGGCGATCCCGCCCAGATGCTCTCCGCTGGCCAGCTTGGGCAGCCAATGGGCCTTCTGCGCCGCCGTGCCATAGTCGAGGATATAGTGCGCCACGATGGCATGCACGGTAAGGGTGCCCGGCATCTCGGCCTTGGCCAGTTCATCCTGCAACACCAACTGATAGGCCGGGCTGGTGCCGGCCCCGCCATATTCGGCCGGCAATTCGGGCAGGAGGAAGCCCAGCGCCCCCATGCCCCGCCATACCGTGCGCGGGATGTAGCCCTGCTTGCGCCATTCGGGAAGCCTGGGGGCCAGTTCGGCCCTTATATAGCGGCTGACCTGTTCCCGGAACGCCTCGATATCCGCATCCATCCAGGGAAATTGATAGAGCCTCGGGGGCATGGAATCCCTCCATTGTTTTGATTTTTGACTGGGGGGGGGCGCCGCTGGTCTCAGGAGACCTGCTGGTCGCGGCTGCTCCAGAAGCGCTTGCGCAGTTCGGTCTTGAGGATCTTGCCGGGGCCGGACAGGGGCAGCGCGTCGACGAATTCGATGCTGCGCGGGCACTTGTAGCCGGCGATCATCTGCCGGCAATGGGCGATCAACTCGTCCTGAGTGGCGGTTTGTCCGGGCTTCAGGATCACGAAGCCGTGGACGGCTTCACCCCATTTGTCGCTGGGAATGCCGATGATGGCGCAGGTTTGAACAGCCGCATGCCGGGCCAGCGCATTCTCCACCTCGGCGGAATAGATGTTCTCGCCGCCGCTGATGATCATGTCCTTCAAGCGATCGATGATGAACAGGAAGCCATCCCCGTCGATATAGCCCACGTCGCCGGTATGCATCCAACCGCCGCGCAGGGCGGCCGCCGTCAGCTCGGGCTTGTTCCAATAGCCCTTCATCACATTGGGGCCACGGACCAGCACTTCACCTTTCACACCTGCCGGCAGAGGATTATCGGTGAGATCGGCCACACGGATTTCCGTGCAATAGGCGGCCCTTCCTCCGGACCGCAGCTTATCCCCCCTGCGGCCTTCAGGCCGATGATAGGCGGCGGCCAGGATGGCGGCCACGGGTGCCAGCTCGGTCATGCCATAGGCCTGGCAGAAGGAGACATTCTTCAGCGTTGCGAGCGCCCGGTCCAGGACGGCTTCGGAAATCGCGGAGCCGCCATAGAGGATGGTGCGCAGGCTGCTGATGTCCCGGCCTTCCGCCATGACCGGGTGATCGACCAGCATCTGCACCATGGTGGGCACCAGCAGCGTATCGGTGACAAGGTCACGCTCTATGGCCTCCACCACCGCCGGCGGAGAGAAACAGGGGATGAAACTATGTGCATTCCCCAGGATCCAGGCCACGCTGGAACAGCCCAGGTCCGCCAGATGGAACATGGGCGCGGCATGCAGGAAGACGCCGCCCGGAGTGATGATGCCCTCAGCAGCCAAGGCGAGGGCCGAGGACATGAAGTTGGCGTGGCTGAGCATGACACCCTTCGGCGCCCCGGTGGTGCCGCCGGTATAGAACAGGCCGAGAAGATCCTCGTCCCGTCTCAAAGTGTCGGCCATCGGGTCGGAGCCGGCGACCAGCGCCTCGTACGGCACCATGCCGGGGGGCGTGGCGGCATCGCCGATATGAATGATCACGTCCAGGGTTTCGCACAGGGCCTTGAGTTCGGGAGCGAGTGCCTGGAACATGTCGTCGACCAGCAATATCCGGGAGCCGGAATCACTGAGCGAATAGGCCAGTTCCGCCACGCTCCACCGTGTGTTGCAGGGGTTGATGACACCTCCGCCCCAAGGCACGCCGATCAGATATTCGAAATACCGGTCCGAATTGAGGGCCAGGATGGCGACGCGATCGCCATCCTGCATACCCAGTCCACGAAGCCCGCCCGCCAGCCGGGCGACGCGGTCGGCCAACTGGCGAAAGCTGGTCTGCCGGGAACCGCAGATCAGCGCGGTCCGGTCCGGATGCTGTTGCAGCGCACGGTGGAGGGGTTGGGTGATGTACATGCCGATCCTCATCCTGTGATGCACGGGCGATGGCGGCTCATATTCCCGTCAGGCCGCCGGTACACATCAGCACCTGGCCGGAGACGTAGTCGCTTTCCGGAATGCAGAAGAGATAGACAGCACCCGCCGCTTCCTCCGCAGTGCCGGCGCGTCCCAGGGGGATCGACCGCGCCATCATCTCCATGACGTCCGGATTGACGCCGATCCTGATGTCGCGGCCGTCGATCGTCGCGGTGCTCTGTGCGTCGGCCGTGGCTTCGGTGAGGCGGGTCCGGATCAAGCCGTAGGCGACGCAATTGACCGTCGTATCCATCCGCCCCCATTCCTTGGCCAGCGTCCGGGTCATGCCGGTGATGCCGGCCTTGGCGACGGCATAGTTCGTCTGGCCGGCATTGCCGAACAGGCCGGCGACGGAGGAGATGTTGACGATCTTGCGGACATTGCGCCGGCCCGCGTCGGCGTCCGCCTTGGCCAGCGACCGGATGACGGGTTGTGCCGCGCGCAGGATGCGGAACGGTGCCGTCAGGTGAACGTCGAGAATGGCGTACCATTGCTCGTCGGTCATCTTCTGGACCACGCTGTCCCAGGTATAGCCCGCATTGTTCACGATGATGTCCAGGCCCTTGAAGCCCTCGACGGCCGTCCCGATGAAACGCTCGGCGAAGTCGGGGGCGCTGACGCTGCCGGCGCAGGCGATGGCCTCGCCGCCTGCTGCACGGATCGCCTCCACCGTCTCCATCGCGGGTTCGGGGTCGAGATCGTTGACAACCAGGCGAGCGCCTTCGCCGGCCAGCTTCAGCGCGATGGACCGCCCGATGCCGCGGCCCGATCCGGTCACCAGGGCGACCTTGCCCTCCAGTTTCAAAGACATGTGCTGCTCCCTCCCAGGGATGTTTGTGATGGTCAGCCGACCGCGACCAGCGCTTCGCCGGCGATCCGGGTCTGCCCATGTTGATTGGTGTTGCGCAGTTCGATCCGTGCGCAGGTCTCGCCATTGAAAGTCACCACATCCTTCACCGTTGCGGTGACCGTGATCCGGTGGCCCAGATGGGTGATGCCCAGGAACCGGGCGTCGAATTTGCGCAGCCGGTCCTGCGGGACCCAGGCGGTGATCGCCCTGGCCATCCAGGCCATGCCCAGCATGCCCTGCGCGAATACGTCCGGCATGCCGGCCTTACGCGCGAAATCGATATCGAGATGGATAGGGTTCAGGTCGCCCGACGCGCAGCCGAACATCGCCAGCAGGGCGCGGTTGACGGGTTCAAGGGCAAGCGGCGGCAATTCCCGCCCCGGCGCCAGGCCGGAAGGGATTTCTGTGCTCATGACCGGACTCCAACAGGTATCAGTTGCGAACGACGATGACGGTCCGCATTTCGGCGACCAGCTCGCCATGCTGGTTACGGGCCTCGGACCGTTTCTCGATGAAGTCCAGGGCACCGTTCTTCTTGTCATAGATGTCCGCGATGCTGGACGTCACCGTGACCACATCCCCGGCGCAGGCCGGCCGGTGGTAGGTGAAGCCCTGCTCGCCATGCAGGATGCGGGCGATGGGAATGCCCATATCCGCCAGCATTGCGTCCAGAGCGCCGCTGTCCAGGTCGGCGGCGAACAGGAAGGTGGGCGGAACCGGGAGGTCCGGATAGCCGGCGGCCCGCGCGGCCTCGACATCCTGATAGACCGGATCGGTTTCCCCGATGGCCCTGGCAAAGGACCGCAGCCGTCCCCGTTCGATTTCCAGGACGGATGGCTTCAGCTCACGGCCGATCCATGATTTCTCGATCATCGCGCACCCGTCAGCATTGTTCGTAAAGGGTGACGACGCAGGCGCCGCCCAGGCCCAGATTGTGGGCCAGCGCATGACGGACCCCGTCGACCTGGCGTCCGTCGGCACTGCCGCGCAACTGATGCGTCAGCTCATAACATTGCGCCAGACCGGTGGCGCCCAGCGGATGCCCCTTGGACAGCAGGCCGCCGGACGGGTTGGTGACAACGCGCCCGCCATAGGTGTTGTCGCCGTCGGCGATGAACCGGGCGGCGCCGCCCTCCGGACACAGGCCCAAAGCCTCATAGGTGACGACCTCGTTATGGGCGAAGCAATCATGCAGCTCGACGACGCGGATATCCTCTGGCCCAACGCCCGTCTGCTCATAGACTTGGGCGGAGGCGCGCTCCGTCATGTCCTTGCCGACCAGTTGGATCATGTCCCGCGATTGCAGTGTGACCGGGCGGTCGGTGGTCATCACCTGGGCCGCGATGCGGACCTTGGGATCAAGCCCGTGCTTCCTGGCGAAGTCGCGGGAGACGACCAGAGCAGCAGCGGCGCCGCAGGTCGGCGGGCAGGCCATGGGCTTGGTCATCACCCCCGGCCAGATGAGCGGGGCGTCCAGCACATCCTGCGCGGTCATCACATTGCGGAAGACCGACAGCGGGTTCCGGGCCGCATGGCGGCTGGCCTTGGCGCGGACCTCGGCAAAATCCCGCAGGGTCGTGCCGTATCTTTCCATATGCGCCTTACCGGCGCCGCCGAAATAGCGCAGCGCCAGGGGCAGATCGACATCGACCAGCGTGTCGCACGCCGTATCGAAATCGGCGAAGGGGCTGATGCGCTGCGGGAACGCGTCAGGGATCGGGCCGGGGTCCATCTCCTCGAACCCGACAGCCAGGGCGCATTCCACCATGCCGCTGGCAACGGCCTGCCGGGCCAGGAACAAGGCGGAGGAGCCGGTGGAGCAGTTATTGTTGACATTGATGATCGGAATGCCGGACATGCCGGCCTTGTAGATCGTGCGCTGCCCGGCGCAACTGCCGGCGAAGACAAAGCCTGCATAGACCTGTTCCACCGTGCCGTAATCGATGCCGGCATCGGCCAGCGCCATCCCGATCGCGGCCGCACCCATCTCGTCATAGGGCGGGCTTTTTCCCGGTTTGGCGAATGGCACCATGCCCACGCCTGCGACAAGCACTTCTCTCGTTGCGGACAAGGTCGTTCTCCCTGGTGTTTTGTGGTGGCGTGTTCTGTGATGGCACCACGCCCACAATGTCTTGCCGGCGCGGCCGTTCCCGTGACGGACCGCGCGTCATTTATGTTTCCGGCAAAGGGGATGTGATGGCGGTGGCATGGTGCGATACGTTGCGCCAGGTGCCGCCACGGCGGATATAGACGCGGGTATGGCGCCCCCGCTTCACAAGCGCCGGGGCCGTCCCGCTAATGAAACTGTTCTCAAAAGTGCCGGTCACGACGGCGGCATCACCGAACAGGCGGATCATTGTTTCGATCAACTCATATCGGTCGAACCGTCCGCCATCGGGAGCGACACCGGCCAGGAAAGCTTCCTTGTCGCGGGTCCGGCCCGACGCCTCGACATGCACGTAATCGTCATCGGTGATCCGCGCCAGGATCGCATGGTCGGCCGCGACGATGGCGTGCGCCCGCGCCTTCTCCATCCGGGCGATTTCCGCGCGGTCATCCTCGGTTGCCATGTCCTGGACCTCCTTGTCATACCAATCCGCCGAGGGTTTGACGCTTGGCAGATTGGAGGCCGGCGACTGCCGGCCCGGCACCGCGTGGTGCCGTAAGCCAAGCCGCCGGATGGCGGCGCCCGGCGTCTGAGGGAACACGCAATCTTCCTGGATCGGTCACGATCAAGGAAGATCGGTATCAGACCAAGTTGCGATGAGTAGAGCTCTTCGCAACTTGGTACGGCCGCGACCGCCGCTGCGCGGCCCGTGCCGCGTGAAGCCAAGCCGTTGGCATGTTGGCGCCGGCGATCAAGGCCAATGAGTATCAGGTCAATATCCCGCGGCCCGGCACGATATCCGGGTCGGAGGTCACCCGGTCGGCGCCCAGCGGCTCCTCGAAGATGACTTCGATGCGGACGGCGTTGGGGTCGAAATGGTGGACCTGGGTATAGGGCGTCTGGTCGACCGGCCGCGCCTCGAACCAGCACCGCGCCTCACGCAGCTTGGCGATATAGGCCGGCAGGTCCTCTCCCCGGAAGGCCACATGGTTGAACATGCTGATCCCCTGGTTGCGGGGCGTTTCCAGCAGATGCAGAATGGGATAGTCGCCATCGGCGGCGTACAGCCAGGCCCCCCCGACGCTCCAGTCGGGTCGCCATCCCGGCTTCAACCCCAGGAAATGACCGTAGAAGGCCACGCTGGCCGCCACATCGTCGGTGTTGATGGTCGCGTGGTCCAGTCGGACACCCTTCATTTCCCACTTCCTTCGTGTATACGCGGACTGCCGCCAAGGCTGCGACAGTCCGCAAACGGCGTCAGAGGCGCAGCGTGAGGTCGACGCCGATGGTCCGCGGCTCGTTAAGACCCTTGAACAGATAGCCCGCCGCCACCGGCGATGCACCGTCGGCATGCCGCTCGTCGGTCAGGTTGCGGACCCAAAGCGCCAGTTCCAGGCCTTCGTCACGGCGCTCCAGTGCCAGCCGCATGCCGACGCTGGTATAGCCGTCCTGAAGATAGCGCCCGTCGTTGAACGGCGCGACGGTGGATCCCGGCTGGGAATAGACCTTGCTGCGGTTGGTCGCCGTCAACGAGATGCGGCCGTCGAAATCCTCCGTCATCTGGTGACGGTAGTCCAGCGCCAGCGACCCCTGGAAACGCGGCGCCTCGACCAGCGGGCTGCCGGTATAGTCCACGCCCGGCCCACCACCATCGGGAAAGGATCGGAAATAGGCATGGTTGAACCCGACGCCGCCGGACAACCGCAGGCCCGGTAGCAGGGACGCATCGAAATCAGCCTCGATGCCCTGGCTGCGCACGCGGGCAGCGTTGGTGATGACATTAATGACGGTAGGCAGCGTGCCAGCCGCCGGGTTGGGATCGATGATGTTCTGGGCCTGCTGGAAATCCTTGAACCTCTGCCGGTAGGCGGCGAGGTTCAGGCGCAGCCGGCGGCCGAACAGCTCGGTCTTCACGCCGGCTTCGTAATTGACCACGGATTCGGCATCGAAGGTGACACCGCTCAGCGTCTTGACCACGTCCATGTTGAAACCGCCGGCCCGGTCGCCCGTGCTGTAGAGCGCATAGATGCTGATGTCGGATGTCGGCTTGACGGTGACGCTGGCCATCGGGTTGAGGGTGGGGTCGGACAGGCCGAAATGGGCCTTCAATGGCGGATAACCCAGAAGGATCGCAGTATTATCCTGCACCTTGTCGGCCGACTTCGTCGTCCGCTGGTAACGAAGCCCGGCGTCAAGCGCCAGCCATTCGGTTGGGCGCAGCGTGCCATGAGCGAACAGGGCCGCCTGGTCGGTGGCGACGACGCCGGTACCGCCGATGATGGAGCCCCGCACGGGAACCACGGGATAGTCCGGCCCGAACCGGACCGTCTGCACCTCGCTCGGGTTCTGATGATAATAGAAGGCCCCGACCACATAATCGTAGAGAGGGTTCTTGGGCGAGGCGATACGCAGTTCCTGGCTCAGTGCCCAGTCGGCATAACGGAAGCCGACATTGATCAGCGATGCCGGCGAGCCATCGCCATCATAATTGAAGCTGTCGCGCGACCGGCGGTAGGAGCTGATCGAGGTCAGCACAAAATCCTCGGGCAGGGTCTGCTCGACATTCAGGCCCAGGCCCCAGATGGTGCGGTCGCGGAACGGCTTTGTGTTGGCATTGAACGTATAATCCGCCATTCCCGCCATGGGCCCGGTGGAGAACTTGCCGACGCCCAGCAGGATCTCGTCCTTGGCGCGCACACCGTCAGCCGAGAAATCGATCGTGGTGTCGGGGGTGGGCACATAGCGAACCTGCACGCGGCCCGCATAGTTGGTGCCGCCGCCGGCCGTCGACCCGTCATAGGCGTTCTTGTAGTAGCCGTCCTGGCTTCTGCCGGCCGCGGTGAGGCGCACGGCCAGATCATCCGTCACCGCTTTGTTCACATAGCCGGAGCCGGCGAACAGGTTTCGCTCACCCGTCGAGACGGTAGTGCGGCTGCTGTCCTGGAAACTGGGCTTCTGCGACTGGATGGCGATGACGCCCGTCAGGGAATTATTGCCGAACAGCGTGCCCTGGGGCCCGCGCAGCACTTCGACGCTTTCAATGTCGAAGATCGGATAGTTGATGGAGGAGGACCGGCCCAGCGGTGCGCCGTCCAGATACATGCCCGTCCGGTTGTCGATGCCGGGATTGCGCGAGATGTCGCCCACGCCGCGGATACCGATGAAGGGTTGCGGGCGGGTATTGTCGGCGCGCAGCACCAGGCCCGGCACCTTGTTGTCCAGGTCCATGGTGCTGACCACGTTTTGCGCCTGCAACTTGTCGCCGGTCACGGCCACCATGGAGAATGGCGTGTCCTGCAGGTTTTCCGATCGCTGGCGCGCAGTCACCACGATCTCCTCCAGCATATCGCTTTCGCCGGCAGCCTGCTGCGCCCCGGCGTTGGAGGAGGCGAGGATTGCCAGCACCGATGCCGATATGAACAGAGGCCGCCACGATGGTGCCGACTTGAAACTTGAAACCTTCATTCCCGTGTCCCCCTGAGAGACGTCGCCGGATGCTTGACTGCTTCCTGGCCGATCATGTGCTGCCAAATAGGAGGTAAAGCGCGTCGGCATGCCAACACCGTGTGTTCATCCAATCCATTCACGTGAGGTATAGGGGATTGGAGGGTATCGGAATCATCTGCCTTGTTTTGCGCGGAAGTTGCAGGTCCGCTCCGTCCCTCCCATGCCGGAGCGGCATTAGCCGGAATGAAAACGCCACGCGCCGATGGCTCGGCGCGTGGCGTGTGGACGCGATACTCAAAGGGGGGGACATGCCCCGTCAGGGAGTGACTGTTGCCGGCCGGGCTGGCCTGCGCGCCTGGAGACGCAGGAAGATCGTCAGACAGGCCCAAGCCCAAACCATCGTCACCACCGCGCACAAGGCCAACGGCATCCCGATCTTCTCCGGCGCTCCCAGCAGCCGCGCCAGCAACGGCACGGAGGATGGGCCCAGCACCGTGCCGATGGTGCCCGGCACCAGGAAATAAAGGGCGACCGCACGGGCGCTGAACTGTCGCGGGAACAGCGCCTGGAACCCGTAGGGTCCCGCCGCGATCACCGCGCCGACCGCCAGCATCCCCGCTCCCGCTGCCGCCAGGGCCGCCAGGGGATGGGGAACCAGACAGGAGGCCATGGTCGCCACGCCCAGCAGCAGGATCGATGCCCTGACCGTCCGGATCAGCGCATCGCGATGCCCGCGCGCGGCCAGATCGCTGATCAGCTTGCCGCCGCCCAGCGCGCCGATCGCCCCGCACACCAGATAGACCGCGCCATAGGCGGCGCCGGTCTGCCTGGCGCTCCATTCGTGGTCGCGGATGAACAGGGTGGGTGTCCAGGATGTGGCGGCGGTGACCAGTGCCGCGATGGCGGTAAAGGCCAAGAGATAGGCCATGATCGCGGCACGGTCATCCTTGATCACGGTCAGGAACGCGGCCAGCGAGGTGCTTTCCTTCGGCACCGGCTGGCGCTCCGGTTCGTGCATGAATGCCATCAGGACCACGCCCAGGATACCCAGGACCGCACAGGCGACGAAAAGCCAACGCCACGGCGCCAGTGCCGACAACCAGGACAGGCCGGGCGCCGGATCCGACGCTTGGGTCGTCAGCCAATCCAGCACGGGGCCACCGATGGCCAGCGACGCCCCGCCGCCGACATAGACGCTGAGCGTCAGGGCTCCCATGGCAAAGGCCTGCCGGTCCACGGGATAGCTCTGGCGCAGGATGGAGATGGCGGCCGGCGACAGGCCGGCCTCACCCAGCGCCACGGCCATGCGCGCAGCCAACAGCAGCCCCAGGCCACTGGCCAGGCCGAACAACAGCGTGGCGATGCTCCAGACGGCGACGCTGACCATGATCACCGTCTTCCGGCTGACCCTGTCGGACAGCCAGGCGATGGGAAACGCGGCCAGGCAGTAGGTCAGGGCGAAGGCGGCACCTTGCAACAGGCTGAACTGGGCGTCGCTGATCCGCAGGTCGGCGCGCATGGGGGCCACGAGGATGTTCAGCAACTGCCTGTCGAGGAAGGCCAGTACCGACACGACGAACAGCGCGAAAAGCGTGAAACGTGTTCCCACGGATATTTTCCTTCCAGGATGACGCATGGTGCCAAGTTCAGCACGATCCTGTCCATCACCCGCTGCCACGGCAAAGACCATCTCCTCATCGTCCCTATTCATCCCGGACATAGGGGGGCGATGCCGCGCGGGAATGGTCCGCATGAGCAGGTAGGATTGGACGGCGGTGGCGGCGGGCGGATAGCGTCGGCTCAAGGGGGGCGGCGCCCGCCTATCGAACCATCCCATCAGAACGAGGAACGGTGCTTTGAACGGGATCAGACGACGTGTTCTCATTTCCGGGGCCAGCATCGCGGGTCCGACGCTGGGCTATTGGCTGCATCGGCATGGGTTCGACGTCACGCTGGTGGAGCGGGCCCCGACCATCCGTCTGGGCGGCTATGCCATCGATGTCCGTGGCACGGCGATCGATGTAATTGAGCGCATGGGCATCCTGCCGGCGCTGAAGGCCGCGCATGTCCACACCCGCAAGTTCACCTTCATCCGGCAGGATGGCCGTAAGGTCGGCTCCATTGATCCGGACTCGCTGATGGGGGCCGAGGCGCACAAGGATGTGGAACTGCCGCGCGGCAGCCTGACCTCGATCCTGCACGACCTCACCCGCGACAAGTTCGAATATATATTCTCAGACCATGTCACGGCGCTGGAGGACGGTCCCGACGAGGTCACCGTCACCTTCCAGAGCGGGCAAAAACGCAGCTTCGATCTGGTGATCGGCGCCGATGGCCTGCATTCGCGTACCCGCGCCATGGTTTTCGGACCGGAGGAGCGGTTCAGCCGTTATCTCGGCTATTGTTTCGGCGTCTTCACCATGCCGAACGAGTTCGGCATGGTACGTGAAGGCTGCATTTTCAACGCGCACCAGAAGATGGCCGGCCTGTACGCGATCGGCGACCAAGCCTGTATCCATGGCATCATGGTGATGAAGATGCCGGAGCCGTCGCGTGAGGCGCTGGGCGACGCCGGCTGGCAGCGCCAGACGCTGCATGACGGGTTCGCGGGTGAAGGCTGGATGGTGCCGAGCCTGCTGAAGGGCCTGGACCGCAGCGACGACCTCTATTTCGATGCGATGATGCAGATCCGCATGCCCAGTTGGTCGCGGGGTCGGGTGGCCTTGGTCGGGGATGCCGCCTTCGCGCCGTCCTTCTTTTCCGGGCAAGGCACCAGCATCGCGCTGGTCGGGGCCTATGTGTTGGCCAACGCCCTGGCCAGCCACGCCAGCCACGAGGAGGCCTTCAAGGAATATGAGCGTCTGGCGCGCCCCTTCATCGAGGCCAACCAGGCGACGGCGGCGGATGGCAGTTCGATCATGGTGCCGGACAATCCCACGAAGCTATGGCTGCGCAACAGCATGATCCGCCTGTCGCCGATCCTGTCGCGGCTGGGCCTGGTCAGCCGCAATTCCCGCAAGGTACACAGTCTGCTGGACGTGGCCAGCGTGCCGCAGCCGGCTCCCATCACCAGCGGATCGGCGTGAGACATGGATGCACCCATTGATCTCCGCCCGGAGATCTTCGCAGCGGCCCGCGAACGCATCCGGGAGTTGGCCTTGCATACGCCGCTTCTGCGCTTGCACGTCGCGGACCGGGCCGACATCTATATCAAATGCGAGAATTTGCAGGCCATCGGATCCTTCAAGATCCGCTGCGGCGCCAACGCCCTGCTGCGGCGGCGCGAGATGGCACGGTCGGGGGTCTTTACCGCCAGTGCCGGCAATTTCGCGCAAGGGCTGGCCTATGCCGGCCGGGCGCTGGGCTGCCCCGTCACCAGCTATGTTCCCGAAACAGCGGCGTCAAGCAAGGTGGAGGCGCTGACGCGGCTGGGTGCCCGCGTCATTGCAGTACCCTATGACGATTGGTGGGCCATGCTGGCCCAGCCCAGCGACGATCCTTCCTTCATCCATCCCGTGACCGATCCCGACGTGCTGGCCGGCAACGGCACCATCGGGTTGGAGATCCTGGAGGATCTGCCCCGTGCCGCCACCATCCTGGCACCCTATGGCGGCGGCGGCCTGTCGGTCGGCATCGCTGCGGCCCTGCGGGCGGCGGGGTCGGACGCCAGGGTCATCGCGTGTGAGACGGAGGCCGGGGCGCCGCTGACGGCGGCACGGGCGGCGGGTGGTCCCGTCACCATCGATTTCAATCCAAGGACCTTCATCACAGGCATGGGTGGCCCCGCCGTCCTGCCTTCCATGTGGCCGCTGGCCAGGACGCTGGTGGCGGACACGGCCGTGGTGTCGCTTTCCCAGGTGGCAAGCGCCATCCGGCTGCTGGTGGAACGCCATCACCTGGTGGCGGAAGGAGCGGGTGCCGCGACGGTGGCCGCCGCCCTGGACCGGGATTTTCCCGGCCCCGTGGTCTGCATCCTGTCCGGCGGGCATCTCGACACCGGCCATCTGGTCAGTATCCTGCAAGGGAATGTGCCATGAGGACACCGCCGGTCCCTTTCCGCATCCTGGGGCGGGAGGCCATCCGGACGGCACTGCCGCTGGCCACCTGCATCGACCTGATGCGCGACACGATGATGTCTGTCTCCAAGGGGGAGGCAAGGCTTCCCCTGCGCACGGTCATGCCATTGCCGGGGGAGACCGGCGCCTTCGCACTGATGCCCGGTTTCATGGAAAACCCGGCGGCGCTGGGCGCCAAACTGCTGTGCCTGATGCCCGGCAACGCAGCGCGGGGCCTGTCCTCCCATACCGGCGTCGTGCTGCTGTTCAACAGTATCACCGGGCAGTTGGAGGCGCTGCTGGATGCGGCCGAGATCACTGCACTGCGCACGCCGGCGGCGACGGCTGCTGCCAGCCGCGTGCTGGCCCGGCCGGATGCCGGCGATCTGGCCCTGCTGGGAACCGGTGAGCAGGCGTTCACCCACCTGAAGGCTCTGGCGCTTGTCCATCCGTTGCGCAGCGTCCGATTATGGGGCCGTGACCTGGAAAAGGCCCGGGCTTTCGCCGCCCGGGCGCAACCCTCGATCGCCGCGCCCATCACCGTCTGCGGGTCGGTCGAGGCGGCAGTCGACGGGGCCGACCTGATCTGCACGGCCACCGCCTCTGCGGAGCCCATCCTGCAGGGCCGGTGGATCAGCGCCGGCGCGCATGTCAGCCTGGTGGGGGCCAGCGTCCAGTCCGCCGCCGAAATCGATGTCGATGGTGTCCGCCGGGCCCGCTATTTCGTGGATTACCGCCCGTCGGCACTGGCGCAGGCGGGGGAACTGGCCCGCGCGGTGCAGGCTGGACAGGTCGGCTGGGACCATATCGCTGCCGAGATCGGCGAGGTCCATCTTGGCCGCCATCCAGGCCGGGCCGACGGCGGCGACATCACCATTTACAAGTCGCTGGGCATCGCCGCCCAGGATCTGGCCGCCTGCACCGCCGTGCTCGCCGCCGCACAGGCAGGGAATCTGGGCCTTAAAGCCGAACTGTAAAAATTTTTCCCCCCTCAATCGCCGGCGCCCACATCCGTGGGCTTGGCTACGCGCCACGTGGCGCGCGGCGGCGGTCGCCCCCGAACCAACGGTCGAATATTTCGACTGTTGGTATATCCGGAGCCCACCCATGTGCCTCGACTTGAAACGGACGGACGCGATCGCAATGATCACGCTGGCCCGGCCCGACAAGGGCAACGCAATCAACATCGAGCTGGCGGATGCGCTGCTGGCCGCCGTGACGGCGTGCGAGGCCGATGCTGCCATTCGCGCCGTGGTACTGACCGGTGCCGGAGCCCTGTTCTGCGCAGGCGGCGATATTGACGCCTTTGCCCAGGCCGGGGCGGAAGCGCCCGGGCTGATGCAACGGCTGACCGGGCCGGTCCATGCCGCACAGGTGCGGCTGGCCCGGATGCGCAAGCCGCTGGTGACGGCGATCAACGGTGCCGCCGCCGGGGCGGGTCTGGGCCTGGCCGTCATGGGAGACGTAGCCATCGCTGCTGCGTCGGCGACCTTCGTGGGCGCCTATGGCGCCATCGGGCTGTCGCCGGACGTGGGGGCCAGTTGGTGGCTGCCCCGGCTGATCGGTCTGCGTCAGGCGCAACGCCTGCTGCTGCTGGGCGAGAGGATCGATGCGGTGGAGGCCGAACGGATCGGCCTGGTGACGCGGATGGTCCCGGACGACCAGTTGATGGCCACTGCCATGGCGGCGGCCGGGCGTCTTGCCCACGCCTCCTTGCCGGCCCTCCAGCGGACGCGGGCCTTGCTGCTGGACGCACCCCTGGCCGATCTGGAGACCCATCTGGACCGCGAGGTGCAGGCGCTGACTGCGTGCGCCGGAGAGCCGGACGCCGCCGAGGGCATCGCCGCGTTCCGGGAGAAGCGGCGGCCCAGCTTTTGCGCCTGATGTCTGCGTCCCCTGTCAGCGGGCGACGGCATAGCCCTGCATGCCGCGCGGGTTGGCGGCGGCGCGGATGATCGGATCGCCGCCGTCGCGATCAAAGGCGCAAGCGGAAAGCCGGCCTTCCGACCAGTCGCCGCCGACCGTGACCGCATGTCCCCGGCGCCGCAGTTCCTGAATCGTCTGCTGCGGATAGCGTCCTTCAACGGTCAGCGTTCCCAATGCCGCCTCGCGCGGCCAGAAGCTGGCCAGCATATGGTCGGTGTGGAAGGCCGGGGTCTCGATCGCCGCCTGCAGGGGTAAGCCGCATTGACGATGATAGAGCCAGAGCAGCAGCGACCATTGGTCCTGCTGATCGCCACCGGGCGTTCCGAAGGAGAGATAGGGCCGCCCCTGCCGGAAGGCCATTGAGGGGGTGAGCGTGGTACGCGGGCGCCGGCCCGGGCGCAGGCTGCTGGCCAGACCCGGTTGCAGCCAGAACATCTGCATGCGGGTGCCCAGCGGAAATCCCAGCGCCGGAACCACGGGGCTGGACTGGAGCCAGCCGCCCGACGGTGTGGCCGAAACCATGTTGCCCCAGCGATCGACCACATCCAGATGGCAGGTATCGCCCGTCAGTCTGGGGCCGTCCTCGGCCGGGGTCCTGTCCATGTCGGCGGTGCGGGCCATGGTCGGTTCCCCGCCGCCGGCGGCGGCCGACGGTCGGCGGCCGCCAGGCAACACCACGGGAGGGAAAGGGAACTGGCGGCCGGCGATCGCCCCTGGTCGCAATGCCGTGCTGGCCTGATCGGAGATCAAAGCCCGGCGTTCATCGGCATAGCCGCGGCTCAGCAGGGTCTCCAGCGGCACATCCGGATCGTCGCCATAAAATGCATCGCGGTCCGCCATGACCAGCTTCAGGGTTTCGGTGACAAGATGGACGAAGTCCGGGCTGGTTGGCGCATATTGCCCGATATCGAACCCGTCCAGGATGCGCAGCGCCTGTAGAAGCGACGGCCCCTGGCTCCAGGCCCCGCATTTGTAGACGGTGTAATCGCCCTGATCGACGCCGCATGCCTGTTCGATCGGGGGGCGCCAGCCAGCCATATCCGTGGCGCGCAGCAACCCGCCATGGCGGCGGCCGCTGACATCCATGGCCTCCGTGGTGCGGCAAAAATCATCCATGATTTCTGCCACCCCGCCTTCGTACCAGTAGCGCAGCGCGGCATCGATCTGCCCCTCGCGCGAGGAGGAGGCGCTTTCCGCCTGCCGCAGCAGGCGCTGATAGAAATCGGCCAGCGCCGGATTGGCGAACAGACTGCCGGCCTGTGGCGTCGCGTCGTTGCGCAGGAAGATGGCGGCGGAACTGCGCCATTCATCGACGAACAGGTCCCGCACGGACGCGATGGTGCTGGCGGTATTGGACAGAAGCGGGTGCCCGTGCCGTGCATAATGGATGGCCGGTTCCAGAACCTGGCGGAGCGGAACCGTGCCCCAGTCGCGCAGCATCGTCAGCCAGGCCCCGAAGGCACCAGGGACGCAGGCCGCCAGCAGACCGGTCGCCGGGATGAGGTCGAGGCCCAGGGATTGGAAATGCTCGATCGTTGCGGCGGCAGGCGCCACGCCCTGCCCGCAGATCACCGTGGGTGCTTCGTCATCCGCGCGGGCCACGATGATGGGGGCGTCGCCGCCGGGGCCGTTCAGGTGCGGTTCCACCACCTGCAGGGTGAAGCCGGCTGCCGCTGCGGCATCGAAGGCATTGCCGCCCGCTTCCAGGATGCGCATTCCGACCGCCGATGCGATCCAGTGGGTCGAAGCGACCGCGCCGAAAGTTCCACTGAGCTCAGGCCGGGCCGTGAACCGCTTCATCTAGTCTAAACCCCTGTCTGGATTTGTTTGCATGAATAGGGGCGAGTATCCTCAAGAGGTTTCGGCAGCGCCAAGACCTCTTCCTCATCGACGTCATTCAGCATTGTAATAGCGAAGGAATTGCCCAAGACCTGTTGCGTGATGCGGCTACCCGCGAGCATCATGGCCATGATCGCCGGCCGCCCCGCGGCCTGGGATGCTGGAAAGCGATGATCGGGAGAAGATGCGTTGGAGCTACGCCAGCTTCGCTATTTCAAGGTAATCGCCGATGCGGGCAGCTTCGCGGCCGGTGCGCAGCAACTCCGGGTGGCGCAGCCCGCGCTGAGCCGTTCCATTGCCAAGCTGGAGGACGAGGTGCAGCGCAGCCTGTTCATCCGTCACAGCGCGGGCGTGACGCTGACCGATGTCGGAAGGCGGGTCTATGAGCATGCGGAACGCGTGCTGGCCAGCGTGCGCGACCTCATGGACGGTGTCACCGCCGAGGAGACGGAGCTGAGCGGCATGGTGAAGCTGGGCGCGCCGCGTTCCATCCTTGCCCAGTTGGTCATGCCCGTCGCTGCGGATTTCCTGCGGGCGCATGCCGGTTGCCAGTTGGATCTGGTGGAGAATTCAGGTGCGCGCCTGAAGGAGCAGGTGCTTGAAGGTACCCTGGACCTGGCTGTCCTGCCCCACAGCATCGATGCGGGCATGCATCTGACGCCGCTGGTGCGCGAGAAGATCTGCCTGATCTGCCGGGTAGAGGACCGGTCCGCCTTCGGTCCCGTGGTCGCAGTGGAGGAGTTGCTAACCCTTCCCTTGATCCTGACCGGCTATCCCGACAGTTTGCGGCTGTTCCTGGAGCGTCAGGCGCCGCACCTTGCCGACCGGTTGAAATTCAGGAGCGAGGTCAACAGTTCCACCTCCCTGGTCGATCTGGTCCTGAGGGGGGTCGGGTTCGGTGTCGCCCCCTGCTGTGTGGTGGCACAGTCCCCCACCGGCCTCTCCTTTGTTCCCGTCGAGAATCTGGGGGTTGCCTGGGTGATTGCGACCAACTGGCAGCGCCGGGGTTTGCGGGCCGTCCAACAGGTGGAGGCCATGCTGATCGAGAGCGTGAAAGCGCAGTTGGCCCAGGGTAGCTGGCCGACGGCGCAGCCGCCTCTATAGGCACCTGGGGATCGGACGCTGCCGGCAATGCCGGACGCTCATGGCATGCATTGCCCGAAGCTTTTGGACGCGCCGCAGCCCGCCGCGATAGGGTCACGCATCGTGGGAACGATTGAAGGGGGCCGGTGCGATGGCGCAGGTCGAAGTGAATGGTGTGTCGCTGCGCTATGATGAAAGCGGCGCGGGTGAACCCCTGGTGCTGCTGCACGGTTTCAATGCCGATCGCCGGCAGTTCGACTGCTTCCGGCCGCATCTGGGCGACGGCATCCGCGCCATCGCCCCTGATCAGCGGGATGGGCCGGACAGCCCGTTCGACGCCCCCTATGCAATGGTCGACCATGCCGACGACGCGGCCGACCTGATCGCACAGCTCTGTGATGGTGCTGCCCATGTTTTCGGCACGTCGTATGGCGGCGCCGTCGCAATGACGCTGGCCATCCGGCATCCGAAACGGGTGAAGACCCTGACGCTTGGCGCTGCCGCTCCCTGTTTCGACCAGTTCAAGGCACCGGACATGGCGTCGGTCGCGGATCGGGGCCCGGATGCGGTCCGGCGCTTCGTGATGGAACATTTCTTCACGCCCGACGCCATCGACCATGATCGGGCGCTGATGCAGGCGGTGGCCGACAGTTTCTGCGAACGGTCACCGGAGGCGGGAAACCGGCGCATGGCGGCGTTGAGGGGACATGACCTGCGGGACCGGCTGTCGTATATCCGCGCGCCGACCCTGGTACTGCAGGGTGAATTCGACCCGATCATCTCGCTGGAGGTCAGCCGGTCTCTGGCTCGGGCGATCCCTGGCGCGTGGCTTTCCATCCTGCCAGGGGTGCGGCACGGCATTTCGATGGAACGAATTGTTCATATCGCCCGTCTGATCCGAGATCATGTCCTGGCCCCGGCCTAACCGTCGGTTTGGACCTTGTACCAACTTGTGTGGTGTTGGGTGTTTGTGTCACCGGAATAGTTTCCGGTTGAGAGGACTGTGTTCATCGATAGCCACCTCCCAGCGATGAAAGCGGCGCCGTTGCATTGTGTCGACGACGGACATGCACGAGCACCACTTCCATCGCATTGGCGTTCGTCCCTATCAAAAACGGTATCCGACAGACACACCGTAGGTGGCGGGAGCACCGGTGAACCGGGTGACGAAGTCGCTGAATTTCTGCGCTTTGGTGATGTAATATTTGTTGGTCACATTCTCACCGAACACCTGGGCAGTCCACCGGCCGTCACCCGATTCAACGCCGACACGGAAGCCCAGCAGACCATAGGCCGGCACTCTGGTCGAAGGCGAACTGTACGCACCCGACGTGAACCCGGTATAGGTTGCCATCGCGGACAGGGCACCCGAACGATAGCGGTAGTTGGCGCCGACAAAGCCGGACAGATCACCCGTAATCGCGAAATCCTGCTGGGCATCGATCAACAGCGAATATTTTGGTGCGTCCGGGAAGGATGAACCCTCCAGATTGGTTGCGACACCGAAACCATCATAACCGGGCGTGTCGCCCTGCACCCGTGAGTTCAGGTAGGTGCCTTGCGCCTTGACCACCAGTCCCGTTGCCGGGCGCACCTTCAACCCCATCTCCGCGCCATAGACGCGGGATTTGGGAACATTGACCAGCAGATTGAAGACGCCGAACAATCCGAACGGATCGACCGCACGCCCGGCAAGCTGCTTATTTTTGTAGTCGTAATAGAATACGCTTCCATCGATCTCAGCCAGATTGCCGAACACCCGCGATTTGACGCCCGCTTCATACGCAAGCAGGGATTCCTGTTCAACCGGCCGAAGCTGGCTGAATGTGTTGGCGGTGATATTGGGGAAGCTGCCGGCCTTATACCCTTTGCTGATCGTGGCATAGAGCAAGGTGCCCGCTTGCGGCTTGAAATCCAGCCCCGCCCGCCAGGAAAAATTCCCCTGGTCAAGTTCCTGCTCAAGATAGATCGGGGTCAGGCCCGGACCCAGCGTCAGGCAGCCACCTGGCACGGCCGGCACGAAGTTGTTGATACCCGCCCGGCTCTGAAGGGATTGCTGAAGAAAATTGGTGACGGCATATGCCTCGCCGTTGACATCGCGTGTACAGCCGCCATGGTCGATGTCGGTCCAGGTATAGCGGCCACCGGCATGAACACTCACCGTATCCGACAGATCGAAATCGACATTGGCATAGCCCGCCTTGCTGACAGACAGGTTGCGCCCGGTATTGGCAAAGGCCGTCTGGATCTTGCCGGTCGCTGCATAGAAGGCATAGACGGCCGTTGTCCCCTTTGAATTCTGAATCTGGTCCTCGTGAACCAGATCGCGCGCATAATTGGCGCCGACAAGCCATTTCAGCCGGTCATCGGCCAATTCCCCGCCCAGACGGGCTTCCTGGAACACGGATTCGACATCGCCATTATTGTAGATGATCTGTTCGACATTCGCGCCAATCGGTTCCGCAATATCGCGCTGCTTGTAGTTTTCATACGAACCCAGATATGTCAGCCGGACGGTGTCGCTCAAACCATATTCGACGCGTCCGGAAACCTGGCCGAACTTCTGGTCCAGTCGCGGCCGAACCCCCGTAAACCAATCGGTGGCCCGATTACTGTGCGGGGCGAGCGTCACCGCGCCCAGGCCCGGTACGTTGGCGATATTCTGCGGGCGGGTCGGAATGAACGCGAAGACCTGACCGGTGCGGTTCTCCGACTTGTCGCGAAACCCGTTAAGCGTGAGGGTTGCCTGGAGGTCGTCAGACGGCTCGAATTGGAAAATGGCGCGGGCCTTGTAGAGTTCCTTGTCGCCCAGCGTATCGTCGCGCTTGTAGCTGTGCTGGTAAGCCCCGCCCCGATTGGCTTCAAAGGCGACGCGGGCACCGACCGTGTCGGTCAGGGGACCGCTGACGAAGCCGGCAAGATTGACCTCGTTATAGGACTGATAGGTGGCATTGACGCCCGCCTTCAAACTGGTAGTGGGTTTCGCCGCGATATAATTGATGGCGCCGCCGGTCGCGTTCTGCCCGTACAATGTTCCTTGCGGACCTTTCAGGACCTCGACCCGCTGCATGTCGAGCGTGGCGCTCTTGGTCAGCGCCGGATAGGAGTATGGCACCTCGTCCTGGTAGACGCTGACGGTCGGGCTGGCCGACAGCGAATAGTCATTATAATTGATCCCGCGGATCGAATAGACCGGTGCCCCGTAATTGCTCTCGGTCACGACGAAGCTGGGGTCGATCTTCACCAGCCCGTTCACGTCACGGATATTCTGGAGGTGCAACTGATCGCCCGTCACGGCGGTAATGGCCATACCGACGTCGCTCAGGCGCTCGGAGCGCTTCTGTGCGGTGACCACAATTTCCTCAAGCACCACCGGCTCTACGGCAGCCGAGGCCGGCCGCGCCTCCTGGGCACTGACCTGCGATGTCATGGTGAGCGCCAGGGCCGAACAGGTCAGCAGAACGGCGTTCTTCTTATGTCGGATCATTTATTCCTCCCCAAAACTTGACACTTTTCGTCCAGCCTGTGGACGATTGTGTGATTTCTTCTGATTTACCGACGGTAGGTCATGCCGGTCGCGATGGCTTGCGATTACTGGCTAATTTCGGCCGCCAATGACGACGGAACGCGGATAGGCATATCGAGAAGGATTTGCGCATTGCCCTTGCCCAGCGGGTCGAACCGCGCCGACGCGGGCCCGCCGCCGCCCAGCGCATCATGCATCACCAGGTTCAGCGACGCCGTGCCCGGCAGATAAAAGCGCTCGACAGGCCCCTTCACCATATGGGCGAAACAGGCCCCCACCGCGTCGGGTGTCAGCCGGGACCAAAGCAGCGGGAGCCATTCCGGCCGGCGCGCGATGACACCGATATTGGCGATATTGCCCTTGTCGCCACTGCGCGCCCAGGCCAGACGGACCAGCGGGATATCCACCTGTGACTCGCCGGGGGGATCAATCCAGGCGTCAGGGCCGCCGGGCACATCCTCGGCCGCGAAGACCGGGGCGGCAGCAGCCGGGATGTTGATCAGGGTCGTGACGCCATCCAGACGGACGCCCACCGGCACACGGCCCTTGTCCAGCAGGAAGGATAGCGGTTTGATGAGCGGGGACGGTGACGGCCGTCCGCCGGCTGGCATCGTCGTGCCGGGCGACCAGGAGGTGCCCGCCGCCGCAATCTCGCGGGCAAAAATCTCAAGCGCCTTCTTGTCGGCATGATCGACGACGATGCGCACCATCACTTCGCGGGCATCGCGCGCGCGCGAATTGGCCCCATACAGCCATTCGCAGCCGAAGAACTCGATCTGGACATTGGTGTAGTCGGGTAGACCGCTCTGCCGGAAAATTTCCCGTGTGCGCTCGACAATCGCGTCGGCGGTACGTTGCGCCTTGGCCTGTGCGTCGATGCCCACGATCGCCGTCATTCCGGCACAGCGATAACCGTCAAGCTGGGTGGCGGAAACCTTATAGGTGCTGGTCGGCATGCGGCCCCGCGCACCGCTGACGCGCACGCGGTCGGGCGCTACCTGTTCAACAGCGACATGGCGGAAGTCGCAGCTAACATCGGGCAGCAGATAGGCGCCGGGATCGCCGATCTCATAGAGCATCTGTTCGATCACGCAGGCCCGGTCGATCAACCCGCCTGTCTCCTCGGCCTTGGTCAGCTCGAAGCTGCCATCCTCAGCGCACGCGATGATCGGATAGCCGATCCGGGACCAGTCGGGAACGCGCTGCCAATCGGTGAACAGACCACCGGTAGCCTGACAGCCGCATTCGATGATGTGTCCCGCCAAGCTGCCACCGGCCAGCCGATCATAATCCGCCGGGGTCCATCCGAATTCATGGATCAATGCCCCCACCGTCACGGCACTGTCCACGCCGCGACCGGTGATAACGATGTCGGCACCCGCCGCCAGCGCATGCGCCACCGGGAAGGCCCCTAGATAAGCATTGGCGCTCAACACACGCGGTGGCAAGGCCTCGCCGGTGAACATGTCGCGCACGCCCTCTTCGCGCAGCGTGGCCATGAGGCCGCTTACGTCATCGCCCTCTACAACGGCGATCCGGGGCGACAGGCCCATTGATGCGGCGAGCGCGGCCAGAGCATCTGCGCAGCCTTGCGGGTTGATGCCCCCGGCATTGGCGATGACCTTGATCCCGCGCTTCATCACGTCCGGTAACACCAGGCGCATCGCGGTATCGACGAAGTCGGTGGCATAGCCCATGTCCGGCTTCTTCGCACGCATGGCGGCCAGGATGGCCATGGTGGTCTCCGCCAGATAATCGAACACCAGATAATCGATCATCCCGGACGCCACCAACTGAGGCGCACCGACCATGCTGTCGCCCCAGAAGCCGGAAGCCCCACCGATCCTGACGATCTTGCCGGTCATGATCAGAACTCCCCTTTGATTATTTTGATTGATATTGGTTACCGGTATGCCCCCCGAAACCGAAGGGAGGCCCGCAGGCAAGCTCACGCTGCGGTTCGTTGCCGGCGCGCCTCATCCAACTGGCCCAGCAGCTTTTCACGCTTCGCCGCCGCAATGTCGGCCTGCGCCTGCCGGACATGTCCATAACCCCGGATCGATTGCGGCAGCGACGCGATCTGGGTGACGATCCCCAGCGTCGACGGGTTGAGGTCGGTCACCGCCGCATCCATGTCGGCCTCGTACTGCGTCAGAATCTGGCGGTCGAGCACGCGCTCCGCATTGTTGCGGAATGGATCCAGCCAGCTTCCCCGCAGGCCCCGCAGACACGCCATGATTTTCATGGCCTGCAGGACCCAGGGCCCCGCCTCGCCCTTGATCGGCTTGCCGGTATGGGGATCACGCTTTGCGAAGGGCCAGGCCCCCAGGTGGAAGCGGAGCCGGATCGGCCCCTCGAACTCCTTCTCCAACGCGGAACGGAAGTCAGGATGCGTGTAGAGACGCGCAACCTCCCACTCATCCTTGGTCGCCAGCAGGCGATGATAATTATGCGCCACCGCCCGGGCCAGCGCGTCAGCATCCGTGACGCCGGCTTCCAGCTTGCGCACCTTTTCCACCAGGGCCAGGTATTTGGCCACATGCGCCTCGCCGCTATGCGCACGCAGATGCTCGACGCGATGCGCGATGATCTGGTCGAGGCTCCGGCTTTGCGGCGGCAGCGGCGTCACGACCTGACCGGGCTGCTGGGCCTGAATGTAACGCTCAACCGCCGGCAGGTCGTGGGCGGCGCGGCGCCCCCACAAGAAGGCCTGCTTGTTCATGGGCACGGCGGCGCCGTTCAACTCTATGGCCCGCTCGATCGCCGCCGCGCTCAACGGGATCAGCCCGCGCTGCCAGGCCAGACCCAGCAGGAACATGTTCACCCCGATCGGGTCGCCGACCAGGGCCGCCGCCAGCCGCTGGGCATCGACCAGCACCAGACCGACATTACCGACCGCCGTCTCGATCCGCACGATCAGCGCCTTGGGGTCGATCTGCCAGTCTGGGTTGCGGGCGAAATCATTGGTGGGCACAAGGTCCGTGCTCACCACCGCGCGTCCATGACCGGGCGGCAGGCGTGAAAGCGCATCGTCGGAGGCCGCCACGATCAGGTCGCAGCCGATCAAGGCATCGGCCTCCCCCTCAGCGATGCGCGTTGCGTGCAGCATCTGGGCTTGGGGTGCGAAGCGCACATGCGACGTCACGGCGCCATATTTCTGCGAGAGCCCGGTCACGTCCAGGTTGGAGCTATACAGACCCTCGATATGGGCCGCCATGGCCAGGGTCTGGCCGATGGTCACCACCCCCGTACCGCCGATGCCACAGATCAGCACGCTGTGGGTTTGCCGCAGCGGCAGGATGACGGGTTCGGGCAAAGGTTTGGAATATTCGGGCTTTGACGCCGCAACGGTGCCGGCCGTGCTCCCCCGCCGTGGTCTGCCGCCCTCAACCGTTACGAAGCTGGGGCAGAAGCCCTCCACACAGGAAAAGTCCTTGTTGCAGGAACCCTGGTTGATGCGCCGCTTTCGGCCCAGTTCGGTTTCCAGCGGTTCGACCGACATGCAGTTCGACGCCACACCGCAATCCCCACAGCCTTCGCAGACGGCCGCATTGATGAACAGGCGCCGATCAGGATCGGGCAGCTTGCCCCGCTTGCGCAGGCGTCGCCGCTCCGTCGCGCAGGCCTGATCATAGAGGATCACCGAGACGTCGGGATATTCGCGGAACTCGCGCTGCACGGCATCCAGGGCCGTGCGATGGTGCACGGTGACCCCCGTCGGCAGGGTTACGCCTGCATAGCGTTCCGGCTCATCCGTGACCACCGCCATCTTGGCGATGCCTTCGGCGGCGAAACCGGCCAGGATTTGCGGCGGGCTGAGATTGCCCTCAACCTGCTGTCCCCCGGTCATGGAGACAAAGCCGTTATAGAGAACCTTGTAGGTGATCGGCACTTTCGCCGCCACCGCCTGGCGGATGGCCAGATAGCCCGAATGCGCCAGCGTGCCATCGCCGATATTGGCGAAGACGTGGCGTTCGGCGGTGAAAGGCTGCTGACCCAGCCACATCACCCCTTCGGCCCCCATATGCGATATGGTGGTGGTCTGCTTCGGGTTGGTCAGCATGGCCATGCCATGGCATCCGATCCCGGCCAGCGCCCGGCTGCCATCGGGCACCTTGGTCGAGCGGTTATGCGGACAGCCGGAGCAGAAGCCCGGTTGGCGTGACGGGATGGGCGCCTTTGCCAGCGTGGAGGCTGCCTGTGCAGGTGCCAGCATATCGCGACCCAGCACCCGCGCCAGCACAGTGGCGACCCGCGTGGGCGATATCTCGTTTGCATTGGGAAAGGCGATGTCGGCCGGCCCCGCTTCGAACAGGCCGCCCGCGAACAGCTTGCCTACCAGACGCGGTGCGTTCGCCTGACCATAGAGGATGGTGCGCACCTGATCCTCCAGGACCGGCCGCTTCTCCTCCACCACGACGATGGTGTGCAGGCCCTTGGCGAATTCCCGGATGATCTCGGGGTCCAGCGGCCAGACCATGCCGATCTTCAACAGCTTCAAGTCGGTAAAGCGTGCCTGCCCTCCGCCGACCGCCTCCCGGTCGCGCCCCAGTGCCTGCAGCACGTCCTGCCAGGCCTTGCCCGCCGCGATGATCCCAACACCGGCACCCTCCGGTGCCGCCACGATCTGGTTGATCCGGTTGGCCCGCGCATAGGCCATCACGGCACCATGCTTGTGGTTATACAGCCGGTCTTCCTGGGGCAGCGGCAGGTCGAAGCCACGGATGTGATAGCCTGTGCCAAACATGTCCTTGGGCTGGCTTGGCACCTCAGGCAGAATGATGGAAGGCGCATCGGCCCCGACATAGACCGACCCGCCGCCTTCGACGACATCGGTCACGACCTTCATGCCGACCCAGCAGCCGGAGAAGCGGCTCATGGCAATGCCATGCAGACCGTATTCCAGCAGTTCTTGCGTGGTGGACGGATAGAGCACCGGCATGCCCACCGCCATGAAGATCGGATCGGAGAAATTCGCGACCGAGGAGCTTTTGGCGCCATGATCATCACCGGCCAGACACAGCACGCCGCCCTTGGGCGAGGTACCGGCATGGTTGGCATGGCGCAGCACGTCACCCGAACGGTCCACGCCCGGCCCCTTGCCGTACCAGATGCCGAAAACGCCATCCACCTGCGCACCCGGAAATGTGCCGACATATTGCGAGCCCCAGATGGCCGTGGCCGCCAGATCCTCGTTCAGGCCGGCGCGGAACACCACGTTTGCGTCCTTCAGCTCCTTCTGCGCCGCCCACAGTTCCATGTCGTAGCGACCCAAGGGGGAGCCGCGATATCCCGAAATGTAGCCGCCCGTGTTCCATCCGGCCGCCGCGTCGCGCGCCCGCTGCTGCAAAGGCAGACGCACCAGGGCCTGTATGCCGGTCATGTAGACCCAGCCGTCATTGACGCGATAACGGTCATCCAGCGTCGCGACATCGCGGACCAGTGCGGTATTCAAAGTCTGTCTCCCAATCGGGTGTCAGTGTTGGGCTGGCGGCACGTCATGGCCGCTCGTGCCCACAAGGAATTCCAGGTCGCAGCCGTCATGGGCCTGATTGACGGTATCGACATATAATTTGGCGTAGCCCCGGCTGGCTGGCGCGGGCGGCGGTGTCCATGCGGCCAGCCGCTGCTGCAGCTCCTGTTCGGCGATCAGCAGGTCGAGCCGCCGCTCGGCGACGTCGAGTTCGATCAGGTCGCCATCGCGGACCACGGCCAGCGCGCCGCCCACCGCGGCCTCGGGCGAGATATGCAGCACCACGGCCCCAAAGGCCGTGCCGCTCATCCTTGCGTCGGAGATGCGGACCATGTCCGTCACCCCCTGCTTCAACAGCTTGGCCGGGATCGGCAGCATGCCCAGTTCCGGCATGCCTGGAAACCCCTTGGGGCCGCAATTCCTCAGTACCATGATTGAATCGGCATCGATGTCCAATGCGGGGTCATCGACACGCCGATGCAGGTCCTGCTGGTTCTCAAACACCACCGCCCGCCCCTTGTGTTTCAGCAGGCGCGGGGCGGCCGCCGATGGCTTGATGACGGCACCGTCCGGGCACAGATTGCCGCGCAGGATGGCGACGCCCGAATTGGCCATGAAAGGCTGCGCCACGCTGTGGATCACGTCCGGGTTGAGGCACACCGCACCTTCATTGGCCTCGGCCAGCGTGATGCCGGCAGCGGTCAGCGCGTCGCCATGCAGCAGGCCTGCCTCGCACATGTCGCGGATGATCACCGGCAGACCGCCAGCCTCATGGAAATCCTGCATCATGTAGCGGCCAGAGGGCTGGAGATTGAGCAGTGTGGGCACCTCGCGCCCGATCTGGTGCCAATCCTCGATGGTCAGTTCCACGCCCATGCGTCGCGCCACCGCCGTCAGGTGGATGACGGCATTGGTCGAACCGCCGATGGCCGCATTGACCTTGATGGCATTCTCGAACGCCTTGCGCGTCAGCAGCTTGTCCAGCGTCAGATCCTCGCGCACCATCTCCACGATACGGCGGCCAACCATGCGGGCCAGCACCCGGCGCCTTGCATCCTGGGCTGGAATGGCAGCGTTGTCGGGCAGCCCGACGCCCATGGCTTCCACCATGGACGCCATGGTGGACGCGGTGCCCATGACATTGCACACACCGACCGAGCGGGTGAGGCAGGTTTCCGCCTCCTCGAAATCCGCATTCGTTGCCCGGCCCGCCCGCAGATCCGCCGCCAGGTTCCAGGCATCCTTGATCCCGAACGACCTGCCCCGGAAGCTGCCATTGAACATGGGACCGGCCGACAGGCCGATGGTTGGCAGGTTGACGCTGGCCGCTCCCATCAGCAGCGCCGGCGTGGTCTTGTCGCAGCCCATCATCAGCACCACGCCATCCAGCGGGTTGGCGCGCAATGTCTCTTCGACATCCATGCTGCACAGGTTGCGCAGCAGCATCGCCGTGGGCCGGGTCAGCATCTCGCCGGGCGAGATGACCGGAAACTCCATCGGCACGCCCCCGGCTTCCAGGATGCCTTCCCGCACATGCTGCGCCAGGTCCCGGAAATGCGAATTGCAGGGGGTCAGTTCCGACCAGGTATTGCAGATACCGATCACGGGCCGTCCGTCGAAATGATCGGTCGGCACGCCACGGCTGCGGACCCAGCTACGATGCGCGAAATTCTTTGCGCCCCTTCCCTCGAACCAGGCCTGCGACCGCAGCATGCGCTTCTTATCGTCGGACATACGCTTGGCCCTCCTCTATCGATCACGTGGCAACCAGCCTGGCAGCTCAGGCGGCATGAGGTCACTTGGCCCGGTCCTTTTTATGGAGTGAATTGCCGGGATGATCTGTCTGTCCTCGGCGAATTCTACGCCTTCCTTATCAGGGCGACTTGCGATTACTGGCTGATCTCGATCACCCGTGGTTCTGGGCGAAGGCAATGCGCCCCCTGTCCCGCCCGCCAGGCTGCCTGTGCGTGCGCGGGCGATCCCGTGAAGCGTCCGGGAACTGGGTCAGGGCGACGGCTTGGCGCCGTCGGCGCGCATGCGCCGTTCCAGCATTGCCAGCACGGGCGCCAGCAACACCACCAGAAACGCCGGCACTGCGGCCGTACACAGGGCAACCTTCAGACCCAGTTGGTGGGTCATCAAGGCCGCACCGATCAGGGGTGCGGCACTGCTGCCCAGGCGCGAGACGCTTCCCTTCCAGCCGACCGCGGCACTGCGCATCGGGGCCGGATAAACGATCGGCGTCAGGATGTTGAGCGACTGATAGGTGCCGACATTGAAGAAGCCGGCGCAGATGATCATGACCACGAAAAGCGGGCTGCCGAAGGGGAAGAAGGCCAGCCCGGCCAGGGACAGCCCACTCATCGTTGCATAGACCCCGATCACCCGATAGCGCCCGAAGCGATCCATTACGAAACCGGTCGAAAATCCGGCAATGATGGCGGCCACTCCGGCGACGGACGCATAGGCCGCATAGTCGGTCAGCGAGATGCCTTCGAATTCATGAAAGAAGGTCGCGGAAAGGCCGAACACGTTGACGCTGATCTGGCCGCAAATGCAGCTAAACCAGAGCACAAGCGTAAAACCGGCGCGACGATCCCCGAAAATCTCGATGACCGAGATCCGCGTGCCGCGTTTACGGGCCGGTTGCTCGAACCTTGTATCCGGCCCCAGGACGATGCCCAGCTTGCGCAGCGCTGCAAGGATATCGATGGAGGGGGCGGCCGCTCGTGCCAGATGGAGCGGCGATTCCGGCACCAGCAGCAATATCGGCGTGATCAGCAGCAGCGGTGCCACAGCACCGATGACATACATGCCCTGCCAGCCGATATGATTCAGGGACAACGCCACCAGGGCACTGGCCCCCACCGTCCCGACGCCGATACCGGCGTAAACGATGCCCACCATGCTGGATCGGCGTTTGATGGATGAGATATCGGCGACAAGGCTCGCCACCGCCGGAAGCAGGCCGCCGCCCAGAACCCCGGCAATGAAGCGCGTCGCCGCGAAGCTGGTCACAGAAGAGGCGAACACGCTCAGCAAGGTAGCGACCGCGAACAGGGCCAGCAGCATGAGCAACATACGCTTGCGTCCGAACTTGTCGATTAGCGGCGCCAGCAGCAGCCCGCCCAGAGCCTGGCCGATAGGCTGTGCCGCATAGGCGCCGGTGAGGCTGGCAGTGGCAATGCCGAGAGAGGCCGCGATGGCGGGCAGCATCTGTCCGGTTACAGCCAGATCGTAGCCATCGATCAGCAACACGCAGAATAGCAATGCCGTGGTCGTGACATGCCCGCGCCGCATCGGCGACATGTCGAGCAACAGGGCGAGATCGACCTTGTCACCAGGCGTGCTTCCGCCCGGACCTGTGGCAGCTTGGATGGCTGCAGGCATACGGTACCTCTCCGATATGAAAGTAACGGTCAGCGTTGCCAGCTATTGAAAACCAGATCGCGGGTACGCCGCAGATGGTTGGTCAGCAGGCTGACGGCCTTGTCCTCGTCACGCGCGATGGCCGCCTCGGCGATCGCCACATGCTCGTCCTCATCGCCGCGCTGGCCACCAAGCGCGGCACGCGAAATCGCGCGATAGCGGGCCGCCGCATCCGACGTCCGTTGACAGAAATTCTGCATCCAGGTCGATCCGCAGGCGCCGATCAGCGCATTATGGAATTCATCATGGGCACTCTCCCACTGCGCGCCGCGCAGGCCGCTATCCACCTCGACCAGGCGCGGCGCCCGGCGCAGGCGGTGCAGCGTCAGCACCACATTTTCCTCCCAATCACGGCCGCCACGCTGGATCGAGGCCCGCAGCGCCGCCTCGTTCGCCCAGCAGCGCGCATCGAACAGATCATCAAGATCCTTGAGATCAAGCGACGCCACCCGAAAGCCGCGCTGATCATGCTGGGAAACCAGCCCCTCGCTGACCAGCCGGTTCAGCGCTTCCCGGATCGGGCTGGGCCCGACCTGCAGCTCGTCGGAAAGATCCTGAATATGCAGGCGCGCACCGGGCTGGTGCCGCCCAACGATAATGGCCTCCCGGATACGGGCATAGGCGGCCGACGCGCGCGTGTTGGCCACAGCCTCAACCATGAATGACACTCCTGCGTGTATTGGCATCAGATCTCAGAAACGGCATCCGCAAAGGCGTGTGCAACAGCGCATCGATCGCCCAGGCGCGCGGCACCTTACCAGCGCGATAGCCAAGCTGCGCCTTTTGTATATGGTCCAGGCGATAGCGGTAATTGACCATCAGGCCATAGCTCTCCGCCACACCGTTATCCGACAGGTTCGCGCGCCAATTGATCCGCTCCACCCGCGCGCCGTTCGACAGATGGAAATGGGCAACCGGATCAGGGGCCCGCCCTTCCGGGGCAAGCGTCAGATACCGGGCAGCCGCCCGCGTCAGCGGCAGTTCCAGCGCCGGGTAGCTTTCCGGGTGATCCCACCAATGCGGCGTGGCGAGCAACGCCGTGTCAGCGGCGGACAGTCCGGTCGTCCCGCCGTCATTGCGCTCGATCCACTGCCGGAAACCCGGTATGGGCGACAGGGTGGAGAAGGTCGTCAGGCTGGGTAGTTCCTGGTGCAACTCGGTGACCACGCGCTTGATCAGCAGATTTCCGAAAGGGATGCCATTTAAGCCCCTTTGGCAGTTGCTGATCGAATAGAAAATCGCCGTGGTCGGCGCCGGATCGTCGCCAATCGGCGCTTCCAGGATCGGCTTGATCGTCTGGCTGATCTCGCGGGTCAGGGCGACCTGCACGAAGATCAAGGGATCATTGGGCATGGCCGGATGGAAAAAGCCAAAACAGCGGCGGTCGCCGGCAAGGCGGCGGCGCATGTTCGCCCAGCTTGTGATCGGATGCACGGCTTCATATCGCATCAGCCGTTCGAGCAGGCTTGCCGGGCTGTCCCAATCGATGCGACGGAGTGTCAGGAAGCCGCCATTGAACCAGGAGGTCAATGTTTGCTGCAATTGCCGTTCGAGCGGCTTCAACTCCGGCTGCGACTTGGCCAGCACCAGCAATCGCCGCCGCAGATCGACCAGCAGCGCCGTCCCGCCCGCGGCGAGGTTAAGCTGATGGATCACGATCTGCCATTCCGCGGCCAACTCCCTTGCAACCGCTGCAAAATACTCAGAAAACCGGCTGTCTTCCAGCCCGCCCAGTTCCACGGCAAGCGCATTGGCAACACGCGGCCCCGCGGCATCACCGCTGGCCTTCGCCAATTGACGCGTGAGATCGATCGCCGACGGCGGCGCCGGCGACAGCGACCGTTTCAGCAGGGCGGGGATGGAAGGAAGATGCATCATGCCGTTCCCATCGTGAACAGACCTTTATGCGTCGCGCGCAGTGCCGCCTTTTCCACTTTTCCCAGGGTGTTGCGTGGAAGCTCATCCGCAAACACTACTGCCTTGGGCACCTTGAATCCGGCCAGTTCCTGCTTGAGCGCGCGGATGATGGCATCGGCGTCGGCACCTTGGCCGGGTCGCCGGCAGACGACCGCGACCACCGCTTCCCCGAAATCGGCATGCGGAACACCGATCACGGCACTCTCCTCAACCTCGACAAGCGCGTTGATCACCGCTTCGACCTCGCTCGGATAGACATTCAGCCCGCCGCTGATCACCATGTCCTTGGCACGGCCGACAAGATGCAAATACCCGTCCGCGTCGATCTTTCCCAGATCGCCGGTGATGAAAAATCCGTCGTCGCGAAACTCGGCCTTCGTCTTCTCCGGCATCTGCCAATAGCCGCGAAACACACCCGATCCCCGCACCTCCACCGAACCGACCGCGTTCACCGGCAGCGCCGATCCATCCTCATCCGAAATCCGCAACTCGACACCCGGCAGAGGCAGGCCAACAGCACCCCGACGAACCCCGGCCCCGGGCAGGTTGGAGGCGATGACGCCGCATTCCGACATCCCATACCGCTCCAGCAGGGTCAGGCCCGTTCTTTCCTCAAAGGCGTCGAACGTTTCCAGCAGCAGCGGCGCCGACCCGGAAATGCACAGCCGCAGATCCTTCGCCGCCGCCCGGTCAAAGCGGGCATCGCCCAGCAGGCGCACATAATAGGTCGGGACCCCCATCAGGACCGTCGCCCCCGGCAGCGCGTCCAGCACCAGCCCCACATCGAAGCGCGGCAACAGCCGCACCCTGGCCCCCGCCAGCAAGGCGGTGTTCAGTGAAATGAAAAGCCCATGGATATGGAACAGCGGCAGCGCGTGGATCAGCACGTCCCCCGCCGCCATCTCCCAGACCTTGCCCAGCGCCAGCGCATTGCTGAGCAGATTGCCCTGAGTGAGCATCGCGCCCTTGGATCGCCCGGTCGTGCCCGACGTGTAGATGATGGCGGCAAGATCATCGGCACCTACCGGGGCGCTATCGACATCCGCCCCGCTGCTGGCAGCATGGTCCAGGAACGATCCGGCGCCTTGGGCATCAAGCGTCAGAAGACGCGCGCCCGTCGCCCCGACCATCGGCCCATAGTCGGCTTCGTCCGCAGGGTCGCAGATCACCAGGGCCGGCTGCGCATCTTCAAGGAAATAGGCAAATTCCCGGACGCGATAACCGGTGTTGAGCGGCACGAATATGGCCCCGCACCTCAAGGTCGCCAGATAGACAAACACGGCCTGCAGCGATTTCTCGACCTGGACCAGAACACGATCGCCCCGGCCCACACCCAGGGCCGCCAGCCCCGCTGCCGCCCGCTCAACCCCCTGCACGACCTCGGCGCCACGATAGGCGCGGCCGCCCCACTCAATGACGGTGGCGTTGCCGGCACGCCGCAACGCCACCTCCAAGGCCGCATACAATCCCATCATGCCATAATCTCCAGATTTTGATTGCATCAATTAATAACATCGATATTTTTGGCGTCTAGTGAGTTTTATCGTTATCTATGGGGACAACATGCGATTCATCTCTTTTTTTGAGGCTGGCGAGGTGCGGACGGGTGTGGTGGTGGCTGATGGCGCGATCGACATCGCCGCCCTGGAGCTGCCTGGCATGACCAGCCTGCTCGACATCATTCGCGGCAGCACCGATGGACTGGCCGATATCGCGGACGCACTTGCCCGGGCGAGCGCCGCGCCCAAGCCTTTGAGCACACTGAAGTTACTGGCGCCGGTCGCGGCATCAGGCAAAAACATCTTCTGTATCGGGCGTAATTATCTGGGCCATGTGCAGGAAGGCTATCGCGCCCGCGGGCTGCCGATCGACGTTCCCCAGGCCCCGCAGATCTTCAGCAAGCCGCGCACGACGCTCGCCGCCGCCGGCGATGAACTGCGCTTCGACCGGAATGTCAGCGATCGCATGGATTATGAAGGCGAACTCGGCATCGTGATCGGCAAGGGCGGCCGCAACATCGCCCCCAAGGACGCGTTCGATCATATATTCGGCTATACGGTCATCAACGACGTCACCGCCCGCGACCTGCAGCGCAAGCATGATCAATGGTTCAAGGGAAAGGGTCTGGACCAGTCCTGCCCGATGGGGCCGTGGATCGTGACCAGGGATGAGGTGGCGGATATCCAGGCGGTGGAGATTGTTACGACCGTGAATGGCGAAACGCGCCAGTCGGCCAGGATTTCCCAGATGATCTTCGACATCCCGACCATCCTGGCCGAACTTTCCAAGGGCATGACGCTGGAGCCGGGCGATATCATCGCTTCCGGCACACCGGAGGGCGTGGGCTATGCGATGGCCACGCCGCAATATCTCGCGGACGGCGATGTCGTGACCGTTTCGATCAGCGGCATTGGTACACTGACCAATCGAATCGCCATGCGCTGAGCAGCATCGTTCGAAGCGATGACAAATCGACGCGCCATGAAAACCCTTTGGAAATAGCTAGATATGCGCATCCTGGACATACGTGAAGCGGCGCTGCCGATGCGCAGCGATCTTCGAAATTCGGTCTTCTCGTTTGCCGAGATGACGGTGTCGATCGTGGCCGTCCTGACAGACAGGATGGTCGAGGGTGAACCAGTCATCGGATATGCCTTCAACTCCATCGGCCGCTATGCCTGCGGTGAGCCGATGCGGGCCCGCTTCATCCCCCGGCTGACCCAGGCACCGCCCGACACTTTGCTGGACCCGGACGGCTATCTCGATCCGGCCAAGGCCTTGCGTTGCATGCTGGTGGGCGAGAAACCCGGCGGCGATGCCGCGCGGGCGGTACCGGTAGGCACGATCGAGACGGCTTTGTGGGATGCCGTGGCCAAGGCCCGACGCCTGCCGCTGGCGGAACTGATCTCGCGAACCTGGCGGCAGCGGCCGATGGAAGCGCGGGTACCCTGCTATGTCGGCGGCGGCTGGTACAAGCCCGACAGCAAGCCCGGCGACGTGGCCGAAGAGCTTCAGCGCCATCTGGACGCCGGCTATACGCATATGAAGATCAAGGTCGGCGGCCTGTCGCTGGCCGAGGATATCGGCCGCGTCGAGGAGGCCCTGAAGCTGCTGGGCGGTGATCCGCAACGGCTGTCCGTCGATGTGAACGGGCGGTTCTCCACGGCCGAAGCGCTGGATTATGCAAGCGCCCTGGCCCCGTTCAATCTGCGCTGGTTCGAGGAGCCCTGCCATCCCAACGATTTTCAGGCATCTGCCGCCATCGCCGCCGCCTATCCGGGAGCGCTTGCCACCGGTGAAAACCTGTTCAGTCCGCATGATGTCTGGAATCAGGTGCGGTTTGGCGGCTGGCGTGCCGACCGCGACTATCTGCAGATGGACCCGCCCCAGATTTACGGCATCGCCACCTATGCCAATCTGGTCAGGGACCTGGCAGCCGACGGCTGGGGCCATGACCGGCATTTCCCCCATGGCGGCAACCAGATGTCACTGGCCCTGGTGGCTGGCCTGGGGCTTGGCGGCTGCGAGGCCTATCCCGGCTTCTTCGGCGCCTTTGGCGGCTATGCCGATGATTGCGATGTCTCCAATGGATCGATGCCGGCCCCACAGCGGCCGGGCATCGGCTTCGAAGGTCAAAGCCGGCTCCATGCGCTGATGCGTGAGGTCGCCGCCGGCTGGATCTGAGGATCACGGCCCCCGGCACTTCGAATAATTTGCACATTCAAAGGAACGAACGAGATGAACGAGGAAACCCCGCTGCGTGCCAACCCCGACGCCCCCCTGTCCGACGACATGCCGGAGGCAGTGCATGCGGACGGCATGCGTATTCTGTGGGATGCGCCCATCAAGATGAGCGACGGTGTCGTCCTCCGGGCCGACATCTTTCTTCCCGAAGCGCCGGGCCGCTATGCCGCCCTGATTTCTTATGGCGCTTATGGCAAGGGGGTCCCCATGCAGGTGGGCTACAAGAGCGCCTATGACCGCATGGTGCGCGCCTATCCGGACATCGCAGAGGGCTCGACCAACAAATATATGAACTGGGAGGTCGCCGACCCGGAGAAATGGGTACCCGATGGCTTCGTCTGTATCCGCGTCGACAGCCGCGGTGCCGGCCGCTCGAAAGGCGTGCTGGACCCGACCTCGGCGCAGGAGACGACGGACATCTGCGAATGCATCGAATGGGCGGCGGCACAGCCCTGGTGCAATGGCAAGGTCGGGATGAACGGCATTTCCTATTACGCCACGAACCAGTGGTATGCCGCCGCCCAGCGTCCGCCGCATCTGGCCGCCATCTGCGTCTGGGAAGGCTTCGTCGACCGGTACCGCGATGCCGCACGGCATGGTGGCATCCTGTCGCAATTCGGCGCTGGCTGGTATGGTCGTCAGGTTCTGAAGATCCAGCACGGATACGGCAATCGCGGCATAAAGAACCCGAACAATGGCGAGTGGGTGAGCGGGCCGGAAACGCTGTCGGAAGCGGAACTGACGGCGAACCGCGCCGTGCCGATGGTCGACGGGGTGCTGAACCACCCGCTGGATGACGAATTCTACTCCAGCCACAAGCCCGACCTCAGCCGCATCGAGGTGCCGCTGCTGTCCGCCGCCAACTGGGGCGGAATGGGTGTCCACCCGCGCGGCAATTTCGAAGGCTATCTTGAGGCGGGCTCATCCCAGAAATGGCTGGAAGTCCATGGCGATAGCCATTTCAGCCCCTTCTATCGCGCCGAGGGTGTGGCGTTGCAGAAGAAGTTCTTCGGCCATTTCCTGCAGGGCAAGGATACCGGCTGGGACCGGCAGCCGCCGGTGCAGTTGCAGATTCGCCGGCCGGGAGAGCATTTCACCATCCGTGACGAACAGGAATGGCCGCTCGCCCGCACGCAATGGACCCGGTACTATCTCGATCCCGGCACGCGCACCCTGACCACCACGCCCGGCACTGGAGCCGCCATCACCTATAGTACCACGGACCATGGCATCACCTTCATCCTGCCGCCGTCGACGCAGGAGATGGAGATCACCGGCCCCGTGGCAGCCAGGCTGATGGTGTCTTCCGACACGGTCGATGCCGACATCTTCCTGGCCTTGCGGCTGTTCGCGCCGGACGGCAAGGAGGTGCTGTTCATCGGCTCCAATGATCCGCGCGTCCCCATCGGGCTGGGCTGGTTGCGTGCCTCGCACCGCAAGCTGGACCCGGCCAGGACGCTGCCCTACCGCCCCTACCACAGCCACGACGAGTTGCAACCGCTGGTGCCGGGCGAGCCCGTTATCCTGGATATCGAAATCCTGCCGACCAGCATCGTGGTGCCGGCGGGCTATACGCTGGCGCTCAACATCCGTGGTTGCGACTATGACCATGGGCTGGGCGACGCCGGCCTTTCCGACCAGCCCTACCCGATGACCGGTGTCGGCCCGTTCCGCCATGCCGACCCGCGGGATCGGCCGCCCGACATCTTCGGCGGGAAGAATACGCTGCACTTCGTTGCGGGCAGCGAGCCCTTCCTGCTTCTGCCCGTCATCCCGTCCGATCCGGCCTGAGCCAGCTTGGCGGGGGCGGCGTCACCGCCCCCGCCAGGGCAGACCCGCACAGGTGCCGCAAATATAAAGGAGGCACGAAAAGCGCCTCCCACTCCGGGAGAAATGTCAATGACCCCAGCGACTTCGTTCGTCCCGCAGCGCTTTACCAGCGCCGATCGCGTCATGTGGATCACCCAGGATCGCGTCTTCTACGCAGGGCTGCTGGGCACCCCCTGCCTGCACACACAGGGGGCCATCATCGCGAATGTTGCGATCGATGGCCCGTTGCGCGTGAGGGTCGACGGGGGAGATTGGCAATCAACCGAAGTCGCCATCATCCAACCGCATGTACCCTACGAAATAGCTTGCGAGGGGCGCCACGTCCTCAATGTATCGATTGAGCCGGAAACGGTGGATATGGACCGGCTCCCTTCCCTGCTCCGTTCCTGCGGTGCGGTGGCTGCGCCGGATTTCGCCGCCCATGTCCGCGACGTGCATCGGCGACTGGTCGTCCCCGGCGGTGCGCCGGGTCTGCGCCCCTGCGATTTCGATCCGGTATTTTTCGGGCATACGCTGCCGTCGCGCTCCCTGGATCGGCGCATCACCAGAGTGCTGGACAGTATCAGGAACAATCCGACGGGCGCCATCGCGGCCGCAGAGTGCGCATCGCTGGTCAACCTGTCCTTCTCGCGCTTCCTGCATTTGTTCAAGGAGGAGGTTGGCATCCCCTTCCGCAATGTGCGCACCTGGAAGCGAGCCCGTAGCCTGCTGCACCATGTGCATTCCAGCAGTAATCTGCTGCATGTCGCTCTGGATATCGGCTACCCGGACAGCACGCATTTCAGCCACTCGATCCGTCAAGTCTATGGTCTGAAGCCTAAGGACATCATTGCCGGCTCCCGCAAGCTGCGCATCATCACGCACGCACCGGCGCTTTAGCCAGTCCACACAAGACGCACCGCCTCCTTGAGGCGAGGATGCGTTTCATGATCGACGACTGCCGCACGGCCATCCCCCTGCGCAGCCGCACCATTTGGCCGCAAGCCGCCCTGCGCAATGTCAGTCCGACGCGCGGCACCAAGCATGAGCGACGACATCATGATCGAAACACCCCCCCTGCCGCACTATTTCAGCGCGGAGCACGAACAGTACCGGTCCCTCCTTCGCAACTTCGTGACGCGGGAGATCGCGCCGTTCGTCAATGACTGGGATGAGGCAGAGACGTTCCCACGCGACCTTTACCGCCGCTTTGGCGAGATTGGCGCGCTGGGCATTGGCTATGATGAGGATCTGGGCGGCACGCCGGCGGATATCTTCTATCACCTGATCACGTCGGAAGAGGTGGCGCGTGCCGGTTGCGGCGGCTTGTCGGCCTCGCTCCTGTCGCACACGATCGGGCTGCCGCCCGTGGCAGCCTATGGCAGCGACGCGCTGAAGCAGCGGGTCGTACCGCCCGTGCTGGCTGGCGAGAAGATTGCGGCCCTGGCCGTGACCGAGCCGGGGGGCGGTTCAGACGTCGCCGCGCTGAAATGCTCGGCCGTGCGCGATGGCGACCATTATGTGCTGAATGGCGAGAAGACCTTCATCACCTCGGGCATGCGCGCCGATTTCATCACCGTTGCGGTGCGCACCGCAACGGGGTCCAAGGGGTCGGGCGGCGTGTCGGCGCTGCTAGTTGATGCCGACACGCCGGGCCTGAGCCGCACGCCGCTGAAAAAGATGGGCTGGTGGTGCTCCGACACCGCCCATCTGCATTTCGACGATGTCCGCGTGCCGGTCGCCAACCTACTGGGCACCGAGCATGAGGGCTTCAAGGTATTCATGAACAATTTCAACAGCGAGCGGCTGTCCATGTCGATCGCCTCCTGTGCCTATGCGCAAGTCTGCGTCGACGAGGCGCTGGCCTGGGCGCGCGATCGTGTCACGTTCGGCCAGCCCCTGTCCCAGCGGCAGGTCATCCGTCACAAGCTGGTGGACATGGCCCTGAAGGTCGAGGCCGCCCGCACCTTCGTCTACGACCTGGGCTGGCAGATCGAACATCGCCACGGCAATCCTGAGCATCTGGTCGCCCGGGCCTGCATGGCGAAAATCCTGTCCACCCAGGCCATGCAATATTGCGCCGATCAGGCGGTGCAGATCCTGGGCGGCATGGGTTTCATGCGCGGCACCCGCTCCGAACGCATCTACCGCGAGGCCAAGGTGATGATGATCGGCGGCGGTTCCGAGGAAATTATGAAAGACCTGACAGCCCGGCAGTTGGGCATCTGAAGGACCTTCCCATGCATGATCTGACCGCCGATCTCCTCGCTGAATATCGCCAGCTCGCCGAGTTGTGCGCCACCCTGTCGTCCGAACAATGGCGCCAGCGCACGGACTTCTATGGCTGGACGCCCTGGGACGAGGTCGCGCATCTGCTGTTCTTCGACGAGACCGCGTTGCTGGCGGTCAATGACGTCGCCGGCTTTGAGGCCGACCGGGCGGCCCTGGCCCGCGAATTTGCAGCTGGAACGGAGATCAGCGCCATCGCCCGGCGCCGCTTCAACCATCTTGAGGGGGATGCCCTGCTGGCCCTATGGCGCCAACGCTACGAAGCGCTGGTGGCAGCACTCGCCGCGATGGACGCCAAGGCGCGCCTTCCCTGGTATGGCCCGCCGATGAGCGCCCGGTCCTTCGCGACGGCCCGGCTCATGGAAACCTGGGCGCATGGTCAGGACATCTGGGACATGCTGGGACGCGAGCGGGAGCCTGGCCCCGGCCTGCGGCACATCACGCATCTGGGCGTGACGACCTATGGCTGGACCTTCGTCAACCGCAAGCTTGCCGTGCCACAGCCCGCCCCCTATGTGGCGCTCCAGGCGCCAACGGGGGAGGATTGGGCATGGGGTGAGCCCTCAACGGAGAATTTCGTGCGCGGGCCTGCTCTCGATTTCGCCCTGCTGGTGACGCAGCGGCGCAATCGGGCCGACACACGGCTGGAATGGGCCGGGGACGCGGCCGATCAATGGACACGGCTGGCCCAGTGTTTCGCCGGCGAGGCCGCTGACGGGCCGTCGCCAGGTGCGAGAAGCTCGCGGCGCTGAGTTCCATCGTGGCGCATTCCGACGGTATCGACCTGACCCTGGCGCTGGCACCCCGTATTGTCCCGCTTCTGGCCCAGCGCACAGAGGGGCTGGCTCAGCGCATGCCGGCCGACCTGACCTTCGGCAATCTCTGGCTCTTCCGCCGCGAGCATGAGTGGCGCTGGCATGATGGCCCTTGGCCCTGTATCAGCGGCGTGACCTATGACGGGCAAGGACTGGCCCTGCCCCTGTTCGACATCGGTCAGGCGCCGATGGATGTCCTGCGGGCCATGGTCACCCGATACGGCGCCCTGTTCCCGCTGTGCGAACGGGAGGCCGACGCTGTCCGCGATTGCGGCCTTGTGCTGACGGATAATCGTGACGATGCCGACTATGTCTATCCGGCAGAGGCCTTCCGGACCTACCAGGGGCGGATGCTCCAGAAGAAAGCCAACCTGATGGCACAGCTTCTGGCCGCGCATGTCGTTGAAGCCGAACCCTATGGTCCCCATCTGCACGATACCGCGCGTCAGGTGCTGGACGGCTGGATGCAGGATAAGGGCAAGGCACCGGGCGAGGCGGATGAAGCCGCCTGCCATGAAGCGCTGGCCTTCGCGCCGGAGCTGCTATTGCGCGGGTTCCTCTATCGCGCTGATGGACAGCCGGCCGGGCTCCTGCTGGCGGAGCGGCTGCAGGAAGGCGTCTGGGCCATCCGGTTCGCGAAGGGATTGGTGCGCTTCAAGGGCATCGCCCAATACATGTTCCACCATTTCGCCTCCAGCGGCGGCACCGATGCGGGTGACAGGGTCGAATGGCTCAATTTCGAGCAGGATCTCGGCCTGCCCAATTTCCGCCAGACGAAGATGAGCTATCGCCCGGCCTTTCTCCTGCCCAAATGGCGCCTACTGCCGCCGGCGGCCTAGCGTCCATCCGGTCCTGTCGACCAGTTCGCGCAAGACCCGGTCGACGAAACGAACCTACGCTGACCACATCGCCGCAGCCGCAGCAGAACAAGCAGCCATGCCCCAAATCGACTCCACCATCTCCACATCCTCTATGGCTTACACAGCCAATCGTGATCACATGCTCGCCCTGATCGAGCGCGTGCGTGTCTATGAAACCCGGACCTATGCAAAGTCCTCCGCGTCGCGTGAGCGCTTTGAAAAGCGACAGCAGCTCTTGCCGCGCGAGCGTCTTTCGCTGCTGCTTGATCCCGGTGCGCCGTTCCTGGAACTGTCCACGCTGGCCGGGCTGGGACTGGACACTCCCGATCTCGGCACCAGCGTCCCCGGGGGCGGCGTCATCGCCGGCATCGGTTTCGTCAGCGGCGTCCGGTGCATGGTCTGCGCCAGCGATGCCGGCATCGACGCCGGCGCGCTGCAGCCGATGGGCCTGGACAAGCAGTTGCGCATTCAGGAAATCGCGCTGGAGAACAAGCTGCCCTATGTGCAGTTGGTGGAGAGTGCCGGCGCCAATCTGATGCAGTACCGCGTCGAGGCATTCGTTCATGCCGGCAATGTGTTCCGCAATCTGGCCCGGCTGTCGGCCGCCGGCCTGCCGGTGGTGACCGTCACCCACGGATCGTCGACGGCCGGCGGCGCCTATCAGACGGGCCTGTCGGACTATATCATCCTGGTTCGCGGCCGCTCACGCGCCTTCCTGGCGGGCCCGCCCCTGCTGAAGGCGGCGACGGGTGAGATCGCCACCGAAGAGGAGTTGGGGGGTGCCGTCATGCACGCCACCATCTCCGGTCTGGGCGACTATCTGGCAGAGGATGATCGTGACGGCCTGCGCATCGCACGCAACATCATCGATCAGATCGACTGGAACAGGGGACTACTGCCGGAACCGCCACGGACATTCAAGCCGCCGCGTTACGATGCCGAGGAACTGCTGGGCATCATGCCGGCGGACCACAAGCGACCGGCGGACATGCGGCAGGTGATCGCGCGCATCGCCGACGACAGCGATTTCCTGGAGTTCGGCCCGGATTATGGCAGCGCCACCATCTGCGGCCATTTCAAGATCGAGGGCTTCCCCGTTGGCGTGATCACCAATAATGGTCCCATCGATCCGGCCGGGGCGTCCAAGGCGACACATTTCATTCAGGCCTGCTGCCAGTCGCGGACACCAATCCTTTATCTGAACAACACTACCGGTTTCATGGTCGGTCGTGCCTATGAAGAGGCCGGCATCATCAAGCACGGGTCCAAGATGATCCAGGCGGTGACCAGCGCCACGGTACCGCAGATCACCATCTATTGCGGCGCATCCTATGGAGCCGGCAATTACGCCATGTGCGGCCGTGGCTTCCACCCGCGTTTTTGCTTCAGTTGGCCCAATGCCAAGACGGCCGTGATGGGTGGCGAACAGGCCGCACAGACCATGCGCATCGTCAGCGAGGCCGGCATGCGGCGCAAGGGGCAGGTGGATGAGGCACGGCTCGACGCCATGTCGGCCCGCATCGTTGATCTGTTCGACAGCCAGATGAGCGTGTTCACCACCAGCGCCCACCTGCTGGATGACGGGGTGATCGATCCCCGCGACACCCGCGCCGTACTGGCCAACGTGCTGGCAATCTGCCGGGAGGCCGAGGCCCGCACCCCGCAGCCCATGCAATTCTCGGTCGCCCGTCCGTGATCGACCCTTTGACTAATCGGGCCAACGCCATGACCTCTCCCACGCCCTTTTCCAAGATCCTGATCGCCAATCGCGGCGAGATCGCCCTGCGCGTGATCCGAACCGCCCATGCCCTTGGCTACAAGACGGTGGCGGTCTACTCCACCGCCGACGCTCAGGCCGCCCACGTCATCGCCGCCGACCAGGCCGTCTGCATCGGGGAGCCGCTGCCCTCGCAATCCTATCTGCGCATTCCCGCCATCATCGAGGCGGCGCGGGCCAGCGGAGCGGACGCGATCCATCCCGGCTATGGCTTTCTGGCGGAGAATGAGGAGTTTGCCGCCGCATGCCGCGACGCGGGCCTGGTGTTCATCGGTCCGTCGCCCGAGGCAATCCGCGCCATGGGTGACAAGGCCGGTGGCAAGCGGCTGATGATCGCGGCCGGCGTGCCTTGCATTCAAGGATATCAGGGCGATGACCAAAGCGAACAGCGCCTGTCGCAGGAGGCCGAGCGTATCGGTTATCCGGTCATGATCAAGGCCACGGCCGGCGGTGGCGGGCGCGGCATGCGGCTGGTGCCCTCCGCTGCCGAATTCGCCGACCTGCTGCGCAGCGCCCAATCGGAGGCCAGGAACGCCTTTGGCGATGCCACCGTCATCCTGGAGCGGGCCATCGTCGAGCCGCGCCATGTCGAGATCCAGATCTTCGCCGACCGCCATGGCAATGCGGTGCATCTGGGCGAACGCGATTGTTCGGTGCAGAGGCGCCATCAGAAGGTGGTCGAAGAAGCACCCTCCCCCGCCGTAGATGCAGGATTGCGGGCGCGCATGGGGGCCGCTGCCGTTACCGCCGCCAAGGCCATCGCCTATGAGGGGGCCGGAACGCTGGAGTTCCTGCTGGACCGCGATGGCAACTACTATTTCATGGAGATGAACACGCGGCTGCAGGTGGAGCATCCCGTCACCGAAGCCGTCACCGGGCTGGATCTGGTCGAGTGGCAGTTGCGGGTGGCGGCAGGCGAGCCGCTGCCGATGAGCCAGGATGACATCCGCTTTTCCGGGCACGCCATCGAGGTGCGCCTGTGTGCGGAGGATGTGCGCGCCGGTTTCATGCCACAGAGCGGCACGATGCGCCGGTGGCAGGCGCCATCCGGATTGCGTGTGGAACATGGCCTGCGTTCCGGCAGCCCGATCCCACCCTTCTATGACTCGATGATTGCCAAGCTGATCGCCCACGGCGCCAGCCGCGATGAGGCGCGTCGCCGCCTGATCCGCGGTATCGAGGAGATGGTGGCGTTGGGTGTGCGGACGAACCAGGAGTTCCTGGCACGATGCCTGTCGCATCCGGTGTTTGCGGCGGGCGATGCGACGACGGCCTTCATCGCCCAGCAAGAGGCGGACTTAATTCCCGCCGATGAAGCCAGCACCACCAGGGCCGCCATCGTTGGTGCCTGGTTGCTGCAGGAGACGACAGCGGCCGGCCGCCATGCCGCCGGCGACCGAAGTCTGGCGCACGCGATGCCGCTCGGCCTGCGTTTCGCTCTTGATGGCAAGCGTTTGACGGCCAGCATTTCCCAGGTTCGGCCCCAACAGTTCACGGTCAAGGTGGACGGAACGGAACACGCGCTTGACGTGGTTGCCATCGGCAAGGGTGAGGGCCGTTTCATCCTCAACGGGGTCATGGACACGGTTGCCTATGACCGTGACGGGCCCAGCCTCTGGCTGCGCCTGGATGGGCGGCCTTATGTGCTGGACGATCTGACGCGGGCCGCGGCTTCGCGCACCGACGAAGGCGGTGGCGATGGCCGGGTACGCGCGTCGATGAACGGACGTGTCGTGGCCGTGATGGCCACGGTGGGCGACAGGGTGTCGCCGGGCCAGCCCCTGCTCGCGCTGGAAGCGATGAAAATGGAACATGTCCACACCGCCCCCGTACAGGGCGTGATTACCGGGGTCATGGTCGCCATCGGCGATCAGGTGCAGGCACAGCGCGTGATGGTCGAGATCACGCCGGACGCGCCGCAAGGAGCCGCAGCATGAGCGACCGGTCATCGCCCGAGGCGGAAATTATCCACGAAAAACGTGACCGGTCCTTCTGGATCACCATCAACCGTCCTGACAAGCGCAACGCCCTGAATGCCGTCGTCATTTCCGGCCTGCGGGAAGGCCTTCGCGCGGCGCATGCCGATCCCGAGATCCGGGCCATCGTCATCACGGGCACTGGTGACAAAGCCTTTTGCGCCGGTGCCGACCTGCAGCCCGGCAAGGCTTTCGCGCCCGACCTCTCGCGCCCCAATGGCGACTATGCCGATCTGCTGCGGGAGGCCCGGAATGCCACCCTGCCGATCGTGGCCAGAGTGAACGGCACCTGCATGGCCGGCGGTGTGGGACTATTGTGCATGGCCGATATGGCGGTTGCGGCCGACCATGCGCTGTTCGGCCTGCCCGAGGTGAAGGTCGGCGTGTTTCCGATGCAGGTGCTGAGCCTGCTGCAGGATCTGGTGCCTGTGCGCATCATGCGCGAATGGGCCCTGACAGGCGAGCCGTTCTCGGCGCAGGAGGCGCGTCAGGCCGGGCTGGTCAACCATGTGGTTCCCCAATCCGATCTGGATGCCAGGACACAGTGGCTGATCGACCGCCTCACCGACAAATCCCCCACGGCGATCCGGTGGGGGAAATACGCGATGCGGGCGATCTCGGCCATGTCGTTCGATCAGGCCATTGCCTACACGGAGAGCCAGATCGCCTTGATGCCCATGACCGAAGATGCACGTGAAGGCATCACCGCCTTCCAGGAAAAGCGCAAGCCAGCCTGGACCGGGCGGTAAACCGATCCCGCTATCTTCTGCGCCATCCGCGAAGCGTCCCGGCCCGGCTTCCCCGGTGCGCCCCTGATGCCTAACCACATCGTGCCAGGAGATGATAATGGACCTGCTCGCCCAAATTCGCGCCATCGTCGGTGATGCCGGTCTGATCACCGGGGGTGATGTTGCCGGGCGCCCGGCGGACTGGCTCGGCCGCAATAGGGTCCAGGCCAAAGCCATCGTGCGTCCCTGTTCAACACAGGAATTGTCGGCCGTGATGAAGCTCTGCCATGCGGCAAGGCAGACCGTGGTCCCGGCCGGAGGCCTTACGGGCCTTGTCCGGGGCCAGTTCTCGCAGCCGGAAGATATCCAGATCTCCTTCGAACGCATGCGCGCGATCGAAGCGATCGATCCGGTCGGCCGCACGATCACCGTCCAGTCGGGCGTGCCGCTGCAAACGGTACACGAAGCGGCGGCCGAACACGGGCTGATCTATGGGGTTGACCTCGGTGCCCGCGGCTCCTGCACCATCGGCGGGAATATCGCCACCAATGCGGGCGGCAACGCCGTCATCCGATATGGAATGACACGCGACAATGTCCTTGGCCTGGAAGCGGTGCTCGCCGACGGGACAGTCGTCACCTCGATGAATACACTGCTCAAGAACAACACGGCCTATGATCTCAAGCAATTGTTCATCGGCAGCGAGGGCACGCTGGGCCTGGTGACCCGTGCCGTGCTTCGGCTGCACCCGGCACCGGCCAGCGAGGCGACCGCGATCGTCGCCATCGACAGTTTCGACCAGCTCACCCAATTCTTCACGCTGGCCGGTGCCCGCCTCGGCAGCCTGCTACGCTCTTTCGAGGTGATGTGGGATAGCTATTACAACCTGATCGGTATCCAGAGCGGCCGGCATCAGCCGCCGATCCCGACCGGCCACATGCTGTATGTCGTCATCGAAGCTGCCGGCACCGATCCGCAACGGGACGACGCATTGTTCACCGAAACGCTCGGTGAAGCGCTGGAACAGGGTATTCTCGCCGATGCCGTGATCGCATCATCCAAGGCGCAGCGCGATGCGATCTGGGCGATCCGCGAGGATGTCGAAGGACAGATCCATCTGATGACGCCCGGCGTCACCTTCGATGTCAGCCTGCCGATCATGAAGATGCAGGCCTATGTCGAGGGGCTGAAGGCCATGCTGCACACGACTTGCGGCGCTGATGCGCAAATGATCGTCTATGGTCATATCGGCGACAACAATCTCCATATCGTCGTCTCCCCCCGTCCCTGGAACGAACAGTCGAAACATGCGGCCGAAGAGATGGTCTATCGCCCGCTGCCTGCATTGGGCGGGGCGGTTTCGGCCGAGCATGGCATCGGCATCGACAAACGCGCATGGCTCGCGCTGTCACGCAGCCCGGCCGAACTGGCCGTGATGCACCGGGTCAAGGCTTCCCTTGATCCGTTCAACCTCGTCAACCGCGGCAAGGTACTAGGCGAGATGGCATGACCGGCATGGAAAACTCAGCCCCGATGATCTCCACCCTATACGCCAGGCAGTGGAAGAAGGCCGACATATCCGGCAGAATCACCCTGAAGTGCGACTTGGTTGCAATTCATTGTAGTCGGTTCGCTTGATCGCTGCCAGCTTGCTACTGAGAGCCTCTGGGGGCGTCTGCCACCCCAGGCACTTACGGGGCGTAGAGCTGGTCCCCAGCGAACGGAGGATCGGGCCATCGGCCGGCATCAGGTTGCCGATGCTTCCATGATATCGGCGGTGGTTGCAATGGACGACGAAGTCCTGGATTTTGCTTTCCAGGTCGCTGGGCAGGAAATAGTTTTCAGCAGGATGCGGTTCTTCAGTCTCTGGGGATGGTTTGGCACGCCGCGGACATGGTCTGCCCTTTCCCACCCCTAGCCCCTGCGGAAGCGAGCAAGGCTGGCGGCCGCCCGCGCCTGCCAGCAGGGGGCCCGCTGTTCGTTGGCGATATCCACGGCGCTGTTCAAAGCGGCCTCGGCCCCGACATCGTCGGACAGGGCGGACAGGGTTTCCCCCCGTTCGCGATGCAGTTCGGCCAGATACCACGCTTCACCCGAGCGGGCGCAACGATCCAGCGCCGCATCAACGACCGCCAACGCTTCAACTGATCGGCCAATCAAATTCAGGCCGCGGGCCTGGGCCAGAACCAGGGCGGTCTCATAAAGGACGAAGCGGGTTTGCCGTAGCCGTTCCAACGCGCTTTCAACCAGGGAGAGACCGTCTGCAACCTCGCCCCGCCGGATCAGCAGTTCGCCCGCAAACCCATCGGCATAAGTGTTCCATACATCCAGCGAATGGACCTTGGTCACATGTTGCAGCAAGCCGATGAACCGGCTGGCCTTCTCCAGATCGTCGTTCAGCAACGCTATGGCACAGGCCGCATCCGACAGGACATGCGCCAGGGTCAGTTCGTGCCCCATCTCCGTCACTTCGGCGATGGTGGCCTCGACCTCCTGCATGGCTTCGGCGGGAAGCCCCTGCATCCACAGCAGGCGGGCCAGAGTGATCCTGGCCACGCTGCGTTGATCATACTGGAAGCGCACCGTGTGGGCGCGGTTCACAGGTGGCGTGTACCGTTCCAGCATGCGGTCGATACTGGCGCGCGCCTCTGCGAAACGACCCTGGAACAACAAGGATCTGGCCCGCATCCGGTCAGCGATGGCGATATCCGCCTCATCCTGTTGTTGCGCCGCCAGCATGGCGAACCGTTCGGCCATGGCCAGCGCTGCCCGGGGTTGTCCGTCATTGGTGCGGTCCACCCACAGAGCCCACAGGGCCCGGGACTGATAATCGGCATCATTCAATCGGGTGGCAATGTCCAGCGTGCGCTGCCAAGCCGCGACGCCATGGGGGTGGGTTGTACTGGCCCGCATCTGCTGCCATCCCAGCGCCGCGTAAAGCTTCATGCGCTGCCGCTCGTTCCGGTGGGCCGGAATTTCCAGCAACTCCAGGGCCCGATACACGCGGGCATGGCATTCCTCGACCTGAAGCAGCGCAAACCAAAACGGCACGGCGGCGACCGTGATGCCGATGCCGATGGACGGATCGCCATCGCACGAAAAGGCCCAGTCCAGCGCCGCCCGCAGATTATCCACATGGCCGATATAGGTCGAGAGCCAGACCGGGGTGGGCTTCGTCTCCCACTCCGCCTCGGCCTGTTCAAACACAGCCCGGTAATGGGTCGCGTGCCGCCGGCGCATAACATCCGCCTCGCCTGCCTTTTCCAGCTTTGTTCGTGCATAGGCCCGGGTCGTATCGAGAAGCCGATAGCGCGCCTCTGCCTGTCCCCGATCCACGGTCAGCAGTGACTTGGCCGCCAACTCGGCCAAGGCCTCGTCGATCTCCATCTCCTCATCCGGAGGCAGGATGGCAGTCACCAGCGCCGCTGTGAACACTCCGTTGAACACGGACAGGTGGCGTAGCAATCGTTGTCCAACCGCCGGCAGCGTGCGGTAACTCCAGTCGAGCGTGGCGCGCAGTGTCTGGTGGCGGGGCAACGCCGTGCGGCGACCGCGCGTCAGCACCCGAAAACAGTCATCCAGCGATGCCGCCAGTCCAGCGATGCTTATGGTGTCCAGATGGCCCGCCGCCAACTCGATAGCGAGCGCAATCCCGTCCAGCCGACGGCAGATCTCTGCAACAGCGGGCGCATCGGCATCGTTCAGAACATACCCGCCCAGGCAAGCGGAGGCCCGCTCCACGAACAATTGCACGGCAGCGTAATCCATAGCGTCCGCTGCCAGGACTCCACCCTCCGGCGGCACATCCAGTGGCCGCAACCGCTGCACCCATTCCCCGGCGGCGCGCAGCGGTTCCCGGCTGGTGGCCAGGATGGTGAGAGCCGGCAACCGGCACAGCAGCGTCTCCGCCAGGGCGGCAGCCCCCTCGATCACATGCTCGCAATTATCCAGCACCAGCAGCAGTGTCCGGTCACGCAACTGCTCCACCAGATTGCCGACCAGATCAACCGACCGGTCTGTCAAGCCCAGGAGCGTTGCCAACGCCCCGGCGACGGCCGCAGGTTCCGCCACCGGAGCCAGATCGACGAACAAGACTCCACCCGGCTCGGCCGCACGCCTGGCGACAGCCACAGCCACGGTGGTCTTGCCCATCCCGCCAGGCCCCACGATGGTCACAAGACGCTGCTGCGACAGCAGGGTGGCAAGATTATCCACTACCTCCTGCCGGCCCACCAGACGGGTGACGGAGACCGGCAGGTTTCCTGAAACGGGCGCAGCCGCCGCAGGCATGGCGGGCGGCGGCGGCGGCGGCGGCGGCTGCGGCTGCGGCTGCGGCTGGACGGCCATGCCCCGGACGGGCGCCACAAAGCAATAGCCGCGACCAGGCACGTTGGTGATGTAACGCCCACCAGCCGGATCATCCTCCAGCGACTTGCGCAGGGCCCCGATATGGACACGCAGATTGGCTTCATCGACAAACGTGCCGGGCCATGTGCGGGCGATCAATTCCTCCTTCGCCACAACCTCTCCCGATCGCCCCGCAAGGGTGATCAGCAGGTCGAAGGCACGGCTGCCAATGCGTACGGGGCAGCCACCGCGCAGCAGCAGGCGCCGCTCCGGCAGCAACTGGAATTCTCCGAATGACAGGCCCTGCGGCTCCATCCAACCCCCCGGCGCTGTGCATGACAGCGTTGCCGCATGCACTGCATCATAAAATGTGAAGGCGTCAACCCCAACCATGGTTAACAGCCCATTGCGACAGACTATGGTTCTTTACATCCCTTTACGGGCTTCTGGGCGGCACCTGCTTCATGATGTTTCCAGGCAGAAACGCCGCAACCCGAAGGAACATCAACATGGCCAAGCGCGCTCTGATCGTCATTGATCTGCAAAACGACTATTTTCCCGGCGGTAAATGGACCCTGAGCGGTGTTGATGCCGCTGCCGCCAATGCCGCCCGTCTGATCGCCACCGCCCGCGCCGCGGGCGAGCCCGTGATCCATATCCGCCACGAATTCCCCACCACCGAAGCGCCGTTCTTCGTACCGGGCAGCAAGGGATCGGAAATCCATCCCGCCGTCGCCAATCGCGCCGATGAACCCGTCGTGCTGAAGCACCAGATCAATTCCTTCCGCGATACCAACCTGAAGGAACTGCTGGACGCGCGCGGCGTGGATGAAGTGGTGATCTGCGGTGCCATGAGCCACATGTGCGTGGATGCCTGCACCCGGGCTGCGGCCGATTTCGGGTACAAGGTGACGGTGATCCATGATGCCTGCGCCTCCCGCGATCTGACCTTCGGTAACACCACCGTGCCGGCGGCCCATGCCCATGCCGCGTTCATGGCGGCGCTCGGCTTCGCCTATGCCACGCTGCTGTCCACCGAAGATTATCTGGGCAATGCCGCCATTGCCGCCTGACTTCATGGTTAACCATCCTATACCAACGTGTTAGAGGCCTGAAATACCCGGATAATTGGCCAAGGGCCCGCCGGGGTCCATCCTGTGCTGGCTTTGCGGTCGAGCTACTCGGCCTCCGGCGGCAACGCCGCCCCCATTGGACAATCGGAGCCCATCATGAAGAGCATGGTGACCCGCGCCGTTATCGGCGCCACGCGCCGCGACGTCCTGGCCGGCGGTGTCGGCCTGTACGCCGCCGGCCTGTTCTCCCCCTTTCTCTTTCCCCAGGCGTCGGCCAAAGCAGCCCCGCCCATTGAAGGAATACGGATCATGAGCACGATCAAGACCAAGGACGGCACGGAGATTTTCTACAAGGACTGGGGCCCGCGCAACGCACAACCCATCGTCTTCCACCATGGCTGGCCCCTGTCGGCGGACGACTGGGACGCGCAGATGCTGTTCTTCCTGGGTCAGGGGTTCCGTGTCATCGCCCATGACCGGCGCGGCCACGGGCGGTCCAGCCAGACCGATACCGGCAACGAGATGGACACCTATGCCGAGGATGTGAAGGCGCTGGCGGCGGCCCTCGACCTGAAGGGCGCCATCCATGTCGGCCATTCAACGGGCGGCGGAGAGGTAGCGCGCTATGTCGCCCGCGCCGAACCGGGCCGGGTGAAAAAGGCCGTGCTGATCGGCGCCGTGCCCCCCATCATGGTGAAATCCGACAAGAATCCGGGCGGTCTGCCGCTGGAAGTGTTCGACAGTTTCCGCGCTGCGGTGGCTGCCAACCGGGCGCAGTTCTACAAGGATGTGCCGGCCGGCCCGTTCTATGGCTACAACCGGTCGGGCGCCAAGGTTTCCCAGGGTGTCATCGACAATTGGTGGCGCCAGGGCATGATGGGCGGCATCAAGGCCCAGTATGACTGTATCAAGGCCTTCTCGGAGACCGATTTCACCGAGGATCTGAAGAAGATCGACGTGCCCGTCCTGCTGCTGCATGGCGATGATGACCAGATCGTGCCCATCGCCGACAGCGCCCTGTTGGGCATCAAGCTGCTGAAGAAGGGCACGCTGAAGGTCTACAAGGGCTTCGACCACGGCATGGCCACCACCCAGGCCGACACGATCAACGCCGACCTGCTGGCCTATTTCAAGGCCTGATGGTGTTGCGTTTCCCGTACCGACAGACCGGCGCAAAGGTCCGGCCCTTGAGGGTTTCCAAACTCTCCACTGTCACCCCGGTGAAGGTGGAGAGTTTGGAAACGGTGGCGGAAAAAACTCGCTGTGGTCTTGCAGCAATGGAGGTCAGCATGCCGCGTCAAGCCTTTGACCCCGAACCGTCACCCATCGCCCGGCGCGCCTTCCTGGCCGGGGCAGCCGCGCTGACCGTGACGGCGGGCGCCCTGGATACCGGGCCCGGCGTGGCGGCCCCGCCGCGGCACTTCGGACATGGGAATTTCCAGATCGATGTGTTCAGCGACGGTTTCATCATCCTGCCCGACGCCGTCATCGCCCCGGATGCCGGCCCCACCGAAAGGGCCGACATCATAAGACGGCTGGGTGGGCGGCTGGGAACGGCTGACATTCCCGTCAACATCCCGCTGATCCGGGCCGGCGAGGCGCTGATCCTGGTCGATACCGGGTCGGGGGACAAGTTCCAGTCCACGGCCGGGCGGTTACGCGACAATCTGCGGGCCGCCGGGGTCGATCCGGCCAGCATCACCCATGTGGTTCTGACCCATGCCCATCCCGACCATTCCGGCGGCGTGCTGTTGCCGGATGGCAGCCTGTCCTTCCCCAATGCCACCTATCACGTGTCGGCGGCGGAATGGGATTTCTGGATGGGACAGGACCCGGCGGGCCGTTATCCGGGGTTGCGCGATTTCGTGCCCGGCGCCAGACGGGACCTGGGTGCCGTTGCCGACCGGCTGGTCCGGCTGCGTGACGGGGACGAGGTGGTGACCGGTCTCAGGACCCTGTCCACACCGGGGCACACGCCGGGCCACATCTCTCTGGAACTGGCGGGGGATGACGGGCTGCTGATCACCGGCGACGCCATAACCAATGTCGTCGTGTCGTTCGAGCATCCTGGCTGGCGCTTCGGCTTCGATACCGACCAGGACCAGGGGGTAGCCACGCGACGCCGCCTGATCGACCGGGCGGCGGCGGAGAAGCTGCACATGCTGGGCTATCACTGGACCAGCCCCGGCTTCGCCATCGCCGAACGGCACGGCACCGCCTATCGCCATGTGGCCCTGGGTTGATGGGAAAAGGGAAGATGATGACGATACCACGCATCCTCGTCGTCCTCACCTCCTGCGACCGGCTGGCCTGGATCGGTCCGCCGGCCGGTTTCCGGCTGTCGGAGTTCACGGCGGCCTGGGCGGTGCTGACCGATGCCGGATGGGAACTGGCGCTGGCATCCCCCCAGGGCGGGGCGCCCCCGGTCGATCCCGTGGGCGACGCGCTGAGCGGCAGGTCGGAAGCCACAAGGCGGTTCCTGGCCAACCGGGAGGCGCGCGATGCGCTGGCGGATACGCTGCCCCTGGACCAGGTGCATGCGGGTGATTTCGACGGGCTGTTCTATCCGGGCGGGACGGGGGTGCTGGGCGATCTCGTGGTGGACCGGCATTCCATCGCCCTCATCGCCGCCTTCGCTGCCGAGGCCAAGCCTATGGGCTTTGTGTCGGAGGCGCCGGCGGCCTTGCTGCGGGTAAGCAAGCCCGATGGCACACCCTATGTCGCCGGGCGACGCTTGACGGTGGAGGACGGGGATGGAACCCTGTTGACGGATGGCAGGCGGCTCAGCGACCTGTTGGTGGATCTGGGAGCCCACGTCATGCCCGGTGCCGCAGGGAAGCAACATGTGGTGATCCATGGACCGCTGGTGACGGGGCGAAACCCGGCATCGGCGGATGCCGCGGCCCGCGCCCTGGCGACGCTGGTCCTGCGGGCGGCCGGCCCCTGACCGAAGGAGGAAACATGCTGCCCGCCTTGCATATCCGTCAGGACCATGTGGTCCCCAGCCTGCGCACGGATTGGACCGGTGTTTCCGCCGAACTGCTGAACACGACCGACGGGCGGGCCTATGATTTCCGGTTCAACGGGCCGGCGCTGTATCTCTGCTTCGGCCTGTCGGGCCGGCGGAAGGACAGCGTGGTCAACGTCGATGGCGAGAAGGCCACCCGCTTCATCGAAATCGCCAACCATTTCCACATCATCCCGGCCGGTGCCCGGTTCGAGGGGTTTTCCGTGCCCGCGACGGCGCAGCGTTTCGTGCAGATCTATCTGGACCCGCGGTCGGGTGTGCTGCATCCCGACCTGGACCTGACGGAGATCGCCCCACGCCTGGCCGCCACGGATGCCAACCTGATGGCCACGGCCCGCAAGTTCGAGGCGGCGGTGACCGCCCCCCGACCGCTGGGGCGTCTTTACGGGGAAACGCTAGGCTGTGCGCTGGCCATCGAATTGCTGCAATGGCAACGGGGCCAGCAGGTGCGACAGCGGGCAACCCGCGGCGGCCTCTCCCCGCATCAGTATAACCGCGTTACCGGCTTCATCCGCTCCCACCTGCATGAGGAGATCGGGCTGGTGCAACTCGCAAGGTTGGCCGATCTGACGCCATGGCATTTCTGCCGGGCCTTCAAGCAGAGTACGGGCATGACCCCGCACCGCTGGGTCACCGCCCTGCGGATCGAGCGGGCCAAGGAACTGCTGGCCGACCAACGGTTCAGCATCACGGATGTGGCCCTGGCCGTCGGCTTCGCCGGCTCCACCCAGTTTGCCCGTAGTTTCCGAATTGGAACCGGCCTGTCGCCGACCGCCTGGCGCCAGCAACGCCTGTAGCAAACAGTGCAGCCGTAAGTTCACCGCAATATCCGTCGTCTGGCGCAAGAAACGTCAAGACCGCGCCTCGGCAAAGAACCCAAGTTAACGCTCACTCCGTCCGCATCGGGATGGCGTGCCGGAACCCGGCCGCTTTCCCGCGACACCCCCCTCTTGCCGGCGGGAGGAGCATTTCGATCCCACATCATAAAGGAGGTCCCATGTCCGCCTATCAATCCGCCGTCCCAGGGTACCGGTTGGGTGACCCGTCGCTGCCGCAATCCCCGGTTTCCCTGGCCGAACTGGCTTTGCTGAAGCAGACATTGCTGTTCACGGAGGAGGATACGCATTATCTGCGCAAGGCCGGTGACGTTTTGGTGCCACAGACCGATGCCATCCTGGACGTCTGGTATGGTTTCGTCGGCAGCCACCCGCATCTGCTGCATTATTTCACCAACAAGGCCGATGCCACGCCGAACATGGATTATCTGGGGCGGGTGCGCGCCCGGTTCGCCCAGTGGATCAAGGATACGACCGACGCCGATTACGGCCAGGACTGGCTGAACTACCAGCATGAGTTGGGCGTGCGCCATACTCGTGCTGGCAAGAACAAGACCGACAACGTCGCTTCGGTCGAGCATATCCACCTGCGCTACCTGATCGCCTTCATCGTACCGATATCCGCCACGATCGAACCTTTCCTGGCCCAGGCCGGTGCCAGCCCGGACGAAGTGCGCAAGATGCATGCCGCCTGGACCGAGGCGGTGGTCCTGCAGGTCATTCTCTGGAGCCATCCCTATATCAAGCCGGGCGATTTCTGATGAACACCAGACTTGCCCCCGAACTGGCGGTGACCCGCTGGTTCAATACCCCGAAGCCCCTGACGCTGGCAGGCCTGCGCGGCCGGCCGATACTGATCCATGCCTTCCAGATGCTGTGTCCCGGTTGCGTCATCCATGGCACGCCGCAGGCGCAGAAGGCGCACATGATGTTCCGCGACAGCGACCTTCAGGTCATCGGCCTGCACACGGTGTTCGAACATCACGATGCCATGAATCCCGGCGCGCTGGAGGCCTATATCCACGAATTCCGCCTGACCATGCCCATCGCCGTGGACCAGCCGGGCGAGGGCACGCCCACACCGGTGACCATGCGCCGCCTGGGCCTGCGCGGCACGCCGTCATCGGTGCTGATCGGCCGCGACGGCAGTATCCGCCATCACGGCTTCGGGCAGGAGGATGACATGGCGGTGGGCGCCCTGATCGCCGCCGCGATCGCCGAGAAGCCGTTCACGCCGGCCATGGCAGCGGCCGGCGCTACCGGTGCCGACGCCTGCACGGACGAATTCTGCCCCGCCCCCTGACATCCCCGATCGAGGAGCCCCGGCCATGAGCAAACCCACCCTGACCCATGCCAACGGCGCGCCCGTCGCCGACAACCTCAACATCCAGACGGCGGGCCGGCGTGGGCCGGCGCTGCTGCAGGATATCTGGCTGATCGAGAAGCTGGCCCATTTCGACCGGGAGGTGATTCCGGAGCGGCGCATGCATGCCAAGGGCTCCGGTGCCTACGGTACCTTCACCGTAACCCAGGACATCACCCGCTACAGCAAGGCCAAAATCTTCTCCGAAATCGGCAAGCAGACGCCTGTGTTTCTGCGTTTCTCCACCGTGGCCGGGGAACGCGGGGCGGCGGATGCGGAACGCGACATCCGCGGCTTCGCGGTCAAATTCTATACCGAGCAGGGCAACTGGGATGTGGTGGGCAATAACACACCCGTCTTCTTCTTCCGTGACCCGCTGCGTTTCCCCGACCTGAACCATGCCGTCAAGCGCGACCCGCGCACCGGCATGCGCAGCGCCGACAATAACTGGGATTTCTGGACCCTGCTGCCCGAGGCACTGCATCAGGTGACCATCGTCATGTCCGACCGTGGCATCCCCCGCACCTATCGCCACATGCACGGCTTTGGCAGCCACACATTCAGCATGATCAATGCCGCGAACGAGCGTGTCTGGGTGAAGTTCCATTTCCGCAGCCGGCAGGGCATTGAAAACCTGAGCGATGCGGAAGCCGAGATCGCCATCGGCCAGGACCGCGAAACCCATCAGCGAGACCTGTTCAACAGCATCGAGGCCGGTGACTTCCCGCGCTGGACTTTAGCTATCCAGGTGATGACCGAGGCACAGGCGGCAGCCCATTACCATGATCCGTTCGACCTGACCAAGGTCTGGCCGCATGGCGACTATCCGCTGATCGAGGTGGGCGTGCTGGAGCTGAACCGCAATCCGGAAAATGTGTTCGCGGAGGTGGAGCAGGCCGCCTTCTCCCCCGCCAACATCGTGCCGGGCATCGGCTTTTCGCCCGACCGGATGCTGCAGGCCCGCCTGTTCTCCTATGGCGATGCCCAGCGTTATCGGCTGGGGGTGAATTTCAACCATATCCCCGTGAATGCGCCGAAATGCCCGTTCCACAGCTACCACCGCGACGGGGCCATGCGCACCGATGGCAACCTGGGTGCCACGCCCGCCTATTTCCCCAACAGCCGAGGTCATTGGGCCGACCATGCGGAAGCCAAGGAACCGCCACTGGTGCTGGATGGCCCCGCCGGTCATTGGGATCATCGGGTTGCAGACGATCACTGGCAGCAGCCGGGCACTCTTTTTCGCCTGATGGGACTGGCGCAACGGCAGGTTTTGTTCGACAATACCGCCCGTTCCATTGGTGCCGCCGCACCGCATATCCAGCGCCGCCATATAGAAAACTGCACAAGGGCCGATCCCGCCTATGGCGCGGGGGTGGCCAAAGCCTTGGGTCTTGATGTTTCCGCCGTCACCGCAGAGTGAGGAAACCTATGATCGCTCAGCTTACGCGCGCCGAACGGGAATTCGCATTGCTTGTTCTCACCTTGCTTGCCTCGTGCGGTTTGGTGATGGCCGCCGGTGCCAATGACGACCTGTTCGCCTTGCACGGGGGGCTGGTCCTGGCCTTCGCGGTCGGTTTGGGTTTCCTCGTCCTGTCGGGGTTGCACACGCCGGAACCGGGCGATAGCCGGCTCGCGGAATATTATGACGACCCCAGCCGGGCGGGCATCGTGCTGACCATGGGCTGGGCCGTCTTCGGGCTGGCGGTGGGTGACTGGGTGGCGTGGATGCTGGCCTATCCTGGCCTGACCTTCGATGCCGCCTGGGCCAGTTTTGGTCGGATCAGGCCCATGCACACGACAGGCGTGATCTTCGGATTCGGCGGCAATGCCCTGATCGCCACCTCCTTCCATGTGGTTCAGCGCACTTGTCGCACGCGGCTGGCCGGGCAGTTCAGCCCCTGGTTTGTGCTGCTGGGCTACAACCTGTTCTGCTTGCTGGCCGTCTCGGGCTATCCGCTGGGCGTCACCCAGTCCAAGGAATATGCCGAGCCGGAATGGTATGTGGATCTCTGGCTCTGCGTGGTCTGGGTGACCTATCTGGTGTTGTATATCCGCACGCTGGCGCGGCGTCGGGAGCCACACATCTATGTGGCCAACTGGTACTATCTGGCCTTCATCATCGTCGTGGCGATGCTGCATATCGTGAACAACATCGCCATGCCTGTGGCCTGGAACCACAGCCGCGCCTATTCGGCCTTCGCCGGGGTGCAGGATGCCATGACGCAATGGTGGTACGGGCACAATGCCGTCGCCTTCTTCCTGACCGCCGGCTTCCTGGGCATGATGTATTATTACCTGCCTGTTCGCGCCGGGCGCCCCATCTTCAGCTACCGAATGTCCATCATCAGCTTCTGGGGCATCACCTTCCTGTATATGTGGGCCGGATCCCATCATCTGCATTACACGGCCCTGCCGCATTGGGTGCAGACGCTGGGCATGACCTTTTCGCTGATCCTGCTGGTGCCGTCCTGGGGGTCGGCCGCCAATGCGCTGTTGACGCTGAACGGCGCCTGGGACCGTGTGCGTGACGATGCCACGTTGCGCTTCATGATGGTGGCCGCCCTGTTCTATGGCCTCACCACCTTCGAAGGTTCCTTCATGGCCATCCGGGCCGTGAACTCCCTGTCGCATTATACCGACTGGACCGTGGGTCATGTGCATGCCGGGGCCCTGGGCTGGGTAGCCTTGATCAGCTTCGGCGCCCTCTACAGCCTGACGCCGGCCCTATGGGGGCGGGCACGAATGCACTCCTCCTGGGCCGTGGAAGCGCATTTCTGGCTCGCTCTGGCCGGCACCCTCATCTACGTCTTTTCGATGTGGAATTCCGGCGTCATCCAGGGGCTGATGTGGCGCACCTATGACGCCGGCGGCACGCTGGCCTATTCCTTCATCGACACCGTCGTGGCCATGCATCCCTACTACGTCGCCCGCGCCATCGGCGGGGCGTTGTTCCTGGTTGGAGCCGCCATCGGCGCCTGGAATGTGTGGATGACCATCCGTGGCCCCTTGGCCGCCACGCAACGGGCCGGCGACGACCGGCCGCTGACCGTCCTGGCGGGGGAGTGAGCCGATGTTCGGACTGCATTACCGCCTTGAAAAGCATGGCATGGCCCTGGTGCTGGGCATCATCCTGGTCGCCTCCATCGGCGGGCTGGTGGAGATTGCGCCCCTCTTCACCATCGACGAGACGGTTGAGGATGCGCCCGACATGCGGCTGTACACCCCGCTGGAGCTGGCCGGGCGCAACATCTATATCCGGGAGGGCTGCTACGCCTGCCATTCCCAGATGATCCGCACGCTGCGCGATGAGGTGGAGCGCTACGGCCCCTACTCGCTGGCGGTGGAGTCCAAGTACGACCACCCGATGCAATGGGGGTCGAAACGCACGGGTCCCGACCTGGCCCGCATCGGCGGCAAATATTCCGACGAATGGCAGGTGGCCCACCTGATCGACCCGCGCGCCGTCGTGCCACAATCGATCATGCCCTCCTACCGGTTCCTGGTTACAACGGCGCTGCGCACCGACGATCTGGGCCTGCATCTTAAGGCGCTGAGCCGGGTGGGCGTGCCCTATACGGACGAGATGGTGGTCAACGCCACCGCAGACGCCATTGCCCAGGCGGGGACGGACGGCAGCGACGGTCTGACCAGCCGTTATGGCACCGCGACGCAGGCGCGTCCCTTCGACGGCAATCCCGGACAGGTGACGGAGATGGACGCCCTGGTTGCCTATCTCCAGATCCTGGGCCGGCTGACCGATGCCGCCCATGCCAACCGCCAGCCACCGGAGGAATGAGATGCCGGAGACAGGCCACGCCCTGACCGTTCTGCTTGCCAAGGGTTTCGGGCTTTTCTACCTGCTGGCCCTGTCGGTTGGTGTGCTGATCTATACGTTCTGGCCCGGCAACGGGAAACGTTTTGATCATGCGGCGAAATCGGTGCTGCGCGGGGAGGACCGGCCATGAGCGGCGGTGAGCGCGATCCCATCACGGGGCACATGACCACGGGCCATGAATGGAACGGCATCAGGGAATTGAACACCCCGGTGCCGCGTGCCGTCTGGTTCTTCCTGATCACAGCCTTCCTCTTCAGCCTTTTCTGGTGGGTGCTGATGCCGGCTTGGCCGCTCGGTCATACCTACACCAAGGGCTTGCTGGGTATCGACCAGCGCCAGGTCGTGAAAGACGACCTGCGCCGGGCGACGGAAAACGCCCCGCCCTGGCGGTCAGAGGTGGCCGGACGCGAATACGCCGATATCCAGAATGATCCCGTGCTGATGCAGCAGGTGCGCCGGCATGGGGCGGTACTGTTCGGGGACAATTGTGCCGGCTGTCATGGGCAGGGCGGCACGGGTGGGCCGGGCTTCCCGGCATTGGCGGCGGGTGCCTGGCTGTGGGGCGGGGCGCCAGAGGTGCTGGCGGAAACGCTTCGTGTCGGCATCAATTCCGACCATCCTGACACACGCGTGTCGCAGATGCCCGCGTTCGGACGCGATCAGTTGCTGGGACGGGCCGACATCCTGGCCGTTATCGCCCATGTTCGCTCCCTCTCGGGGACGGGAAGCGGGTCGTCGGCCGGCAGTGAGCTGTTCGCCGCCAACTGCGCCGCCTGTCATGGGGAGGATGCAAAGGGCATGGTGGAGACAGGCGCCCCCAACCTGACCGATGCCACCTGGATCTATGGCGGCAACGAGCAGGTCCTTTTTACCACCCTGTTCTATGGGCGCCAGGGGCATATGCCCCGCTGGGACCAGCGGCTGTCCGACCTGGATCGCAAGGTGCTGGCCCTCTATGTCGCCGACCTGGCCGCCGGCGCCAGGGAGGGGGGCGGACATGCAGATCACTAGGCACTGGCGCCTTATCCTGCTGGTGGCGGGGGGCGTCGCCCTGCTGCTGGGGGCCAATATCCATCTCGTGATGGTGGCGCTGGAAAGCCAGCCCGCCTGTGTACCGCATCAGAAACCGGGCGTGACGCCTGCCGCCGCCGGCTACAGCGCCGCCAATTCCGCTTGCTGAGAGGGTGACCATGATCGCCGTTCCCGACAGCCTGCCACCAACCCTCCCGCCCCTGCCCCATGTCAGCCTGTATGCGCGTGGCCTGCCTGCCTCTGCGGCGATGGGCTGGCTCAAGGCGGGATGGCATGACCTTTGGGACAATCCGGGGGGCAGTCTGGCCTATGGCGCCGTCATGTTGCTGGTCTCCTGGCTGGTGGTGGCCGGACTGGTCGAGCTGGGGCGCGATTATTTCCTGTTCCCGGCCCTGTCAGGCTTCGCCATCGTGGCGCCGGCCTTTGCCACGGGACTTTATGAAAAAAGCCGGCGGCGGGCGGTGGGAGAACGGATCGGACTTGGCGCCATGCTTCGGGTACGGGCCGCGTCGGGGCGGCAAATCCTGTTTGTGGGTGTGCTGCTCTGCCTGCTGATGCTGCTCTGGATGCGCGCCGCCGTTCTGCTTTATGCCTTGTTCTTTGGCTGGCAGCCGTTTCCGGGATTGGATCAGGTCGCCGCCATGCTGGTCACCGATCCGTTGGGTTGGGCCTTGCTGCTGGTGGGCGGGGCCGTCGGCGGTCTGTTCGCGGCCTTCGGCTTTGCCATCTCCGTCTTTTCCCTGCCCATGCTACTGGCCGAACGCATGGACGCCCTGACCGCCATGGGCACCAGCATGGCCATGGTCTGGAACAATCTGCCCGTCATGCTGACCTGGGGGACCGTCGTGCTGGCACTGCTGCTCCTGGGCCTGCTGCCCGGTCTGCTGGGCCTGATTGTGGTCTTCCCGTTGCTGGGACACGCCACCTGGCACGCCTACCGCACCGTGCGGGGCTGAGGATCAATGGCGGGCCCAGACCCGTCACGCTCCAAAAGATGTCTCAACCAATGCCCGCACCCGTGCAAAGGCGGCCTGCGCGCCGGTGACCACCCGTGCCTCCTGTTCCGATGTCAGGGGGACCGCGTCCAGCGCCGCGGTGAAGGTCCGCCACAGCAGACCCCGCCCCTCCACCGGGCCGGCCAGATGACGCGCGCCGAAATTTTCCGACAGACCCAGCATTGTCGCCTCTTTCAGCAGCAGCGCCGCGCCCAGATTGGAACCTTCCGCCACATAGAGCCACCCCAGCGCGGTGGGCAGATCACCGGCCGGCACCGGGATGGAGTCCACCGCAGGACGCGCCATGCCCAGGTCGTCCAGATCCAGGGCGATTTTGTCGAGACGACGGCGCGCCTTCAGATCAGGCACCAAGGCCGCCAGAACCGGATCATCATAAAGCGCGTCGAGATCCCGGTGGAATTGATACTGCGCCACCACAAAAAGGGCGTAGCGACCCCGGTCGCGGAACGGCTCCCGCCGCATGATCGCCTTGTCCAGACTGTCATGCGCGGCCTGGGTCGCGGCCTTCAGCCGCTTGGCACGGCCGGCATCGGTGACGGTCGGCTTGCTCATCGCAGCAGCATCCTCAGAGGCGATGGCGGGCGTTGGTCGGCGCCGACGCGCCCGGTTCCGCCAGCATGGCGGTGACACGTCCGACCAGGGCTGCGGTTTCAAACGGCTTCTGCAGGACCTGGCATCCGGGCTCCAATATCCCGGTACCCAGTGTGATGTCATAGGCGTAGCCGGTCATGAACAGCACGGGCAGACCGGGTTGGCGCTGCCGTGCCGCCTCGGCAAGCTGGCGGCCATTCATGCCGGGCAACCCCACGTCGGAAACCAGCATGTCCACGCGCAATCCGCCATCCAGCAGCGCCAGCGCCTGCGGGCCATTGGCGGCCTCCACCACCTTCAGCCCCGCATCCTCCAGCGACTGCACGGCGACCATGCGGACCAGCGTCTCATCCTCGACGATCAGCACCGTACCGACGCTGGCATCGCCTGCGCCCTCGGTATCGGGGGTTGCCGCCATCTCCATCTGTTCGGCCCGGCATCGGGGCAGATACAGCCGGACCAGCGTTCCCGTGCCAAGTGTACTTTCGATGCTGACCAGCCCGTTGGACTGGCTGACAAAGCCATAGACCTGGCTGAGCCCCAATCCGGTACCCTGGCCGATCGGCTTGGTCGTGAAAAACGGATCGAAGGCGCGGCTGATCACCTCCGGCGGCATGCCGGTCCCCGTATCGCCCACGGTCAGCAGCACATAATCGCCGGCGGGGCTGCCGTGCGAAACCTCGTCTTCCGCCAGCCGGGCGTTGGTCGCGGATATCCTGACAAGGCCACCAGCGGGCATGGCATCGCGGGCATTGACCACCAGATTCAGCAGCGCGATCTCCAACTGGTTGGCATCGCACCAGGCGGGCCAGACATCGGGCGGGCAATGGGTGTCGATGGTCACCTGCTCGCCCACCGTGCGGCGCAGCAGATCCTCCATGCCGCGCACCAGCATGTCGGGATGGATCGCGCCCGGCCGCAGGGGCTGGCGTCGGGCAAAGGCCAGCAGGCGCTGGGTCAGGGCTGCGGCCCGCGTGGCACCGGCCTTGGCATGGGTGGCGTAGGAGAGCAGCCCCTCACGGTCACCGGCATCCAGCCGAGAGATGAGCAGTTCCAGATTGCCGGTGATGGCGGTCAGCAGATTGTTGAAATCATGGGCAATACCGCCCGTAAGCTGGCCCAGCGCGTCCATTTTCTGGGCCTGGCGCAATGCCTCCTGCGCCTGTTCGCGCTCCACCACCTCCGCCCGCAATTTGGCATTGGCTGACACCAGTTCGGCTGTGCGCGCCTCCACCTGACGTTCCAGTTCCTCACGGCTTTCCGACAGGAACCGGCGCAGCTTCGCGGCGTCGTCGATATCGGTGCAGGTCCCGAACCAGCGAATGATCCGCCCGCCGTCGCGCAGGGGCAGAGCGCGGCCAAGGAACCACCGGTAGACACCGTCCGCCTGGCGCAGCCTGTACTCGATCTCATATTCTTCGCCGGTGTCCAGCGCCACGTTCCACCGCGCCAATGTGCGGTCCATGTCATCGGGATGCAGCACCTGCGCCCAACCGGTACCGTCACAGTCCCCCGGATTGGTGCCGGTATAATCGTACCAGTTCCGATTGAAGTAATCGACGCCACCATCGGCGCGTGCCGACCAGACAAGCTGGGGCATACTGTCGGCGATGACGCGGAACTGCGCTTCGGCCTGATGACGCTCGGTCAGGGTGCGCGCCTCATTGATGGCCCGTGTCACCGCCGCCGGCAGCCTAGCCATCCGTTCCTTCAGCACATAGTCGCGCGCACCTTGACGCAAGGCTTCGACCGCCGTTTCCTCACCCATCTTGCCTGACAGGAAGATGAAGGGAATGTCGGGCGCCAGTTCCCGCGCGATGGTCAGCGCGGACAGACCGTCGAACGCCGGGAGCGCGAAATCGGCCAGGATCACATCGAAGGGCCCGTTGCCAAGCGCCTCGATGAAGGCCTGGCGTGTCTCCACATAGGTCACGTCGCAGGCAAGCCCGGCCTTGCGCAGGCGCGTACAGGCCAACTCGCAGTCCAGGGGGCTGTCTTCCAGATGCAGGATGTTGATGCTGCTTGGCATTCCTTCAACCGCCCTGCCCAGCCGGGGAAGCAAATGAAGAGCGGCGGATGGTCACCGGGGGCTCGTTCAGGATGGCCCAGAAGACGCCCAGGTCACGGATTGCCTGAAAGAAATCCTTGAAATTGACCGGCTTCACCACGAAGGCATTGACCCCATGCTGGTAGCTGCGGACCAGATCACTCTCCTCGCGCGACGCGGTCAGCATGACGATGGGGACATGGCGCGTTTCCGGATTGCCCTTCATGCGTTCCAGCACTTCCAGCCCGTCCACCTTGGGCAGCTTCAAATCCAGCAGGACCACGGCCGGCGTCAGGGTGAATTCACCCGTCTGCGGATCGCGACGGGTCAAAAGCGCCAACGCCTCTTCCCCGTCACGTGCCACGATGACGTCATTGGCAAGCTGGCATTTGCCCAGCGCCGCCAGCGTCAGTTCCAGGTCTCGCGCATTATCCTCGACCAGAAGGATGGGTTTCAGGTTACTCATGCGGACCCCTTCCGTCCGGTTTCGCCGCCCCGCATGTGAGGCAGCGTGAAGTAGAAGACAGCCCCTTCGCCGACGCGGCCCTCCGCCCAGGTGCGGCCGCCATGACGGTCGACGGCACGCCGGACATTGGCCAGACCGATGCCGATCCCTTCGAATTCCTCGCTCCGGTGCAGTCTCTGGAACACGCCGAACAATTTCTTCTCATACGCCTGGTTGAAGCCGACCCCATTGTCGCGAACCCAGAACAAGGTTTCGTCGGCCTGCTTCTCGCAGCCGATTTCAATCCGGGCGGGTTCGCGCCCCCTTGTATACTTGATCGCATTCGACAGAAGGTTCTGCAGGACAAGCCGGATCATGGCCGGGTCCCCGCGTATGGCGGGCAACGGGGCGATTTTCCACTCGACAGGCCTGCCAGCCACCTCCGGCTTCAGCATCTCCTGGATATCCGCAAGCAGTTGATTCATATCGATGGTGACGGGGGTCAACTCGCTGCGGCCCATCTGGGAGAAGTGGAGAAGATTGTCCACCAACAGGCCGGCCATGTTCGCGGCATCGACAATGGTGTCCAGGTAACGCCGGCCCGTGGCGCTGAACCGCTCTGCCTCCAGTTCATGGAGCAGTTCGGCATAGCCCACGATATGCCGGAAGGGCGCGCGCAGATCATGGGAAATGGAATAGGAGAAGGATTCCAGCTCCTTGTTGGACCGGGCCAGTTCGCGTGACAGGTCCGCCAGTTCCTCCGCCTTGCGCAGGACGATGCCGATGATCGCATGGCGCAGGTCGGCCGCAGTTTCCCGTTCCGCGTCGCTCCAGGGAACGGCCCGATGGCGCACCTCCTCCTTCCACGCTTCGAAGGAGGTGCGGGGGCTCAGCCGTGTCAGGCCGGGCTGATGCCCCGTCGGCTTACGCGGATCACCACCCCAGCGTACCGTGCGCACCACCTCCGGCCGGAACCAGAGGATGTAGCTGGCATGCAGCTTCGATACGGCGATGGCCAGAAGACCTGCGGCCTTGCCCTCGAACCCCGCTGCCGGGGGATACAGCGCCGACAGATTGTCGGTCGCGAATTGTTCAGGCTCCCCCTGTTCCGCCAGCCAGGCGACCAGCCCCTTTACCGCTTCGCTGCCCGGCGTCTGCCCGATCAGGGCACAGGTCTGCTCAAAAACGATGGCTGCACCGCTGGCACCGGCAAAACGCAGTAAATCATCGGGAACGTCCTGCAGGCCGGCAATGAAGGGGTCGGCCTGCGCCATGGCGGCCAGCAGTCGGGCCTGGATGACCTTCAGCGCGATGCGCTTCTCCGCGTCGCGGCGATCCTCCACGGCGGCAATGCGTACCGACAATATCTGGGCGATCAGGTCACAGGCCGAGCGCACGGCGTAGGAGACCACGCGCGGCTCACGGTGATGGCAGGAGATCAGGCCCCATAACCGGCCGCGCAACAGGATCGATACGGACATGGAGGACGCCGTTTCCATGTTGCGCATATATTCGACATGGGTGGGCGACACGCTGCGTAACACGGAGAAGCTGAGATCCAGCGGTCGTCCCGTTGCCGGGTTAAGCGCCGGCACGATGGCAACCGGCACATAGGACGCGTCGGGGATAAGCCGCTGACGGTTCAGCCGGTAAAGCTCACGCGCTTGAGCCGGGATGTCGCTGGCTGGAAAGCGCAGGTCCATATAGGAGGGCAGCCGCCCATTGCCATCCTCCCCCACCACGGTGCCATGCCAGTCGGCATCGAAACGGTAAATCAGGACACGGTCGAAGCCGGTCAGCGCCCGCACCTCCTGCGCCGCACAAGCCAGTATCTCCTCCGCTGCGTCCAGCGTCTCCAGGCGCTCAATGGCCTCACGCATGCGCGGATAGACGCGCTCGATCTGTCCGTTGCTGCCGTGCAGCCCCTCCAACTCGATAAGGGCCGCGCCATCGTCCCCGCCATGGGCCAGAATCTGGAGGCTTCCGGCCTCGGCCAGATCAATAATGCCCAGCGGCATGGGCCGGTTCGGCAAATGCGGTTCGGTAAGGAAGCCTGCCACACAATCCGTCAGGGACGGGTGCAGCACCTCTTCCGGTCCCCGGCCCAGCGCCCCCTCCAACGCCAACGCCAGGGCGGGACCGGCATTGGCGCTGGCCTGGGTCAGGCGCCACCCGCCGCAACCGTTGGCGGTAAAGGCCAGCAGCATCCCATGGGGTTGGATGCTGCCCGGAATATGGATCGGCTCCCGGCTACAGACATCAAGATCGAGGTCACCAGTCGTCATGGGATCCTATTGACAGGGAACACGCAAACCATTGGCAGCAGGTTAATCTGATTTTGCCCCTGCCGGAAGATGGGTTGGCACTGCCTGTCAATATTGTCTCACAGCAACCATGTGTAGAGACTTCCATATATAGTATGACCTAAGTCTTACAACGTCATATCCTTCCAAATTGAGAACCCAATGGTAGCAAGGCTTTCGGATAATCCGACTAACCTTCCCCTGCTCACCCACTGCTCTTTACAATCAGAATCCATAAACGGATGCCGCTATTGATCAAGAGACGGGTTGTCCGTGCTTTGCGCCCCGAAACGCCACCCAGGCCATCACCCCATGGCCGGTAATGACGGTGCCGGCGACCAGTGACAGGATGAACAGGACCTGCCCATCCTGCAACGCCGCCCCGGCCTGATAGCCGGTGGCCGCCAGCGCGACATAGGCCACCCCCACCGCCAGCGCCCCGCCCATTTTCTGGGTCAGCACGAACAGCGCAAACAGCATGCCGGCGCGTGGGGCTCCGACGATCTTCTCCTCGACATCCACAAGGTCCGCGACGATGGACTTGGTCAGGAACATCCAGACCCCCATGGTGGTGCCGAACAGGGCGAAGGCCCCGCACAACAGCGGAACGTTCCCCGATGGCGCCAGCACCACCAGCAGGATCAGCAGGATGGACAGCAGCGAGGACCAGCCGATGGTGCGCGGCTTGCCCAACCGATAGCTGAGCTTGATCCACAAGGGCACCACCAGTACTCCCGCGATGTAAAAGCACAGCAGCAACAGGCTGGCGCGCTCCCCCACCCCCTTGGCCAGGGCCAGATAATAGGACAGCCCGCCCAGCACCCCACCGGAAATCCCCTGCACGAAATCGGCCAGCAGCAGGCGCGCCAGGAAGGGCTGGCGGCGCAGGGCCGTCAGCACGGCCCGAAACGGGTTCACATCCGTGGATGTCGGCGACGGGGCCGGCTGTTCCCGTCCGGACAGCAGCGTCAGCCCGATCATGGGCAGGGTCAATCCCATGACCAGGGCCCCCAGCATATGGGCACGCATCTGGACCGGGTCCCCGGCACCGGCTTCGAACAAAGCCGGCAGCAACATGGCCAGCAGGCTGCCGCCGATGGTGACCATCAGCATCGCCCCCTGGATACGTGACCGGTCATGGTATCCAGTCGCGATATCGGCGCTCCAGGCGGTATGGGTGATGGACAGCATGGTGTTGGCCGCCGTCACGGCGAACAGGGACGCGATCAGCCACAGGCCGCCCGCCCCCTGCGGCGGAAAAAACAAGGCCCAGAGCGACAGCACCAGCAGCGGCGCCGACGCCGCGATCCAGGGCCGGCGACGTCCCCAGCGGCTGTGTGTACCGTCCGTCAAAGCCCCCATCAGCGGATCGGTCACCACGTCCCAAATACGGGCGACCATGAAGATTACGCCGATCATGCCAACGCTGATGCCCACATGCTGCGCGTAGAAGGGAGGAAGATAGGCCGCCAGCGGTACATTCAGCATGGCGGTGGGCAGGGCTGCCGCCGCGAAGAACCAAAGGCCGCGGGTCGTAAGGCCCTGCGCGCTGTCATTGCTCAAAACGGCTCTCCTGACGGGTATAGCGGATACGGGTCACGCGACCCTCGCTTTCGGCGGACAGTACGCGAAGGCCGGGGGCCGCCGCGACATCCAGGGCGGCGGCCGTCTCCACATGGGCCGTGAAGCCATCACCGTCGCGGACCAGCCGCACGCTGACATCATGGGAGCCGGCTGGCACCACGCCTTCGGCCCAGTCCAGGTCGACCAGGTCCGGACTGATCCGCACCCGCGTGAAGCCGGGCATGGCCGGCGATACACCCAGCACATGCCGCGACAGAAGATGCGTCGGGGCTGCGGAGAAGCCGTGGCAGAGGCTGGCAAAGGACGACATGGATTCCCACAGGGTGGTCGCCCCGGCCTCCAGCATGGGGCCATAGCGGCGGCGGGTCTGGGCCAGGGCAGTGACGATCCGCCCATGGCGCACCAGCGCCTCGCAGACGAAATGGCCATAGAAGGTGTTGGCCATCACCACCCCCCGCTCCTCGTCCAGCCTGTCGCCGACGGGGACCACGGGCGGTGCGGCCGTGCGGGTTTCCCGTTCCGGGTCGCAGGCCCAGGTCAGGGCGCGGGCGACCCGGTCGGCGGGCGGGGTGCCCCAGAGGGCCATGGCGGCCACTCCGTGCTGTGACACGCGTCGTTCCTGAGATCCGGTATCGGGCAAGACCATGTCCACCCACACGCCCCGCGTCTCGTCCCAATGGCTGGCATCCAGCGCGGCGATGATGGCATCGGCCCGATGCCGGTACTTCACCGCCGCCTTCCCGAAGCCCACGGCATCGGCCAATGTCGCGGCGGCGCGCAGGGCACCGGCGAACTGCGCGTTCAGCGCCGCCGCCTCCCCCTGCCGGCCCAACCCGGCCCAGTCCATGAAATGCCAGTACGGCATGTCGACGACCAGACCGCGCGCGCCACACAGCCGCTCGAACCAGCCGAGCGCCTTCTGGATGGAGGGAAAGATGGCCTCCACCGTCTCCAGATCGCCGGTCAGCAGCCAGTGATCCTGCGCGCACAGCACCCATTGCAGGGTCCAGTCCGGGATCAGGTTGCCATTCTCCTTATGGTCGCCGGGGGCGAACATCTGGGTCAGCCCGTCGGGACGTTGGCTTTCCGCCGCCTGGCGCAGGAACTTGGCCGCCAGCGGCGCCGCGCAGGGTCCAAAGGCGGCTGCGGCGGCCAGGTTTTCTACGGTCACGTCGCCCAGCCACTGCCTCTGCTCGCGGCTGGGGCAGTCCTCCCAGGCGTCATGCATGCATTGGCGCAGCGTATAGGCCCCCACCGCCCACAGCCGCGTCAACAGCGGATCGGAACAGGCGAAACGGCCCCGTTCCTCAACGGGATAATGGCTGGCCGTGGCGCCCAGCCAGCGGAACACCAGCCGTCGCGGCGCATTGCGGACCACCACATGCATGTAGCGGATGGCGCACCATTCGAACCGTTCGAAACGCTGCACGCCCGGCCGGGCGATGTATCGGCAGATATGGGCATCGTTGCCCAGCACCCGGAAGGGTGTGATGCGCGCGTCCGGGGCCATGCCGCCCGGCTCCCATTCACCCGGCAGGCGTTCGGAACAGGCGATCTCGATCACCTCCCCGCCCGTCGCCTGGATTTCAAAGGCGGGATGGCCGGTGAAGATGCGACCGAAATCAAGCGTGAAGGCCGTATCCAGGCCGGCACTGGTCCGGACCACCGTCGGATGGTCGTGCCCGAGCAGCAGGTTTTCCGGATAGCGGATCGCGCCGGCGGGCAGCGGATGCAATGGCTCTTCATAGAGCCGGTGTGTGATGGGAAGCTCATGCCGGGGAGCATGGCCCCGCTTCCAGACGATCCGCCGGGCCGGTACCGGCTTTTCCTCCAGCAGCGGAATGCCACGCGGCAGCAGGATGGGAAAGGGTCGGACCACCAGCCCGCCATAGGTGCTTTCCGGACCCCCGCCGCGCGCCAGCAAAGGCCGGGCGACATCCCAGTGTCCGTCATCGAAATCCGGCTCCGTCCAGCCCGGCGGGAGGAGGTTGGCGTCCAGGATTTCAACGAAGCCCAGGGAATGGTTGACACGGGGTGTCTCCCGGCACCAGGCATCGCTTTCCAGGCAGCGCCATTCCTGGCGCGTGCTGAAGAGCGGCCCGTCGACCCACAGGCCGCCTTCGCCGAAGGTCGGGCGCCACATGCCCTTCACGGTTTCGTGAAAGGCCGTGTCGACGCCATAGGTATGGACCAGCACCGCCACCACATTGCGCCCCGGCCGCAGGTAGGGGGCGATGTCGTGGCTGTCATAGCGCTTGGCCAGGGGGCTGCTGCGCGCCGGTCCCCTGGCCACCTGCCGCCCGTTGACATGCAGCAGATAGCGGCCATCCACCGTGATGTCGAAGGGAACGGCACCGTCCCCCGGCGTCCAATCGGCCGTGGCGCGGAACAGGAACCAGCGGTTCTGCCCATCGTCGCGTTCCGGCTGGTGCTTCTTCACCGCCTGGAAGCCCATCTCGTCGATGGGCTGCCGTGGCGTCCACAGGAAAGGTGCCCGTACCCGATCCATCGGCCAAGCCTTTCGCTCAGAAGCGCTTCGTCAGTGTCACGCCATAGGTGCGGGGAACCGACACGACACCGCCAAAATCATCGGCACTGGTGCCGGGAATGTTCAGCGGCGACCGCGCATCCAGCAGATAGTGCTTGTTGAACAGGTTCTTGCCCCACAGCGCCACCTCGAACCCGCCATCGGTCTGCACATAGAGGCGGCCATTGAACAGATTGACCGACGCTTGCCGTGCCCGCGGGTCCAGGAAGGCGGACAGGGTCTGTTCGCCGGCATACTGATAATCGACCCGCACGCCGCCCACCATCTGCGCACCCAGGTCAGTTTCATACTGGGCAGATGCCGCCCCCGTCCATTTAGGCGCATAGCCCAACTGGCGTCCGGACAGGTCGACACCGGCCGCCGCAGCCGACGACTTGAAAATGAAGTCGCGATATTTGGCGCGGCTATAGCCGACCGAGCCGGTCAGGGTCAGGCCCCGCACCGGCGTCACGGAACCCTCAAGCTCCACACCGGTGCTGCGCGCGCTGGCCGCATTGGCGACGGAGAAGGCGACACCGTTGAAGGTGGAAACCTGCAGGTCATCGAAGCTCATGCGGTACAGGGCCAGGTTCAGGCTGGCGCGGCGCTGCCAGAACATGGATTTCAGGCCCACCTCATAGCTGGTGGCGTGTTCGGGTTCAAAGGCCAGCGTCTGCCCCACGGTCGTGGCTGTTCCGGCGTAGGGTTCGGCGTTGAAGCCGCCGGACTTCACACCCTCGGCATAGGTGGCATAGACGGAGAGGTTCCGGTCCAGCTTATAATTCAGGCTGACCAGGGGGGAGAAATCGCTCTCGCTGCTGGACCGGTTCAGCGCGGGGTTGATGATGGCATAGCCGACACCGGCCGGCGCCGTCTGGGCAATGGTGGCATCACGCGTCTCATGGCTGTAGCGGCCGCCAACGGTCAGAGTCAGCGCGTCCACAATGTCATAATTCGCCTGACCGAACACGGCGTAGCTGTCACCCGACTGGTTGAAGGTCTGATCCAGCGGCCGCACACCGGTGGCGGGGATCACCAGCCCGCCCTTGGATTCCAGCTTCTGGTGCAGGTAGAAGCCACCGACAATGTAGCGGAACCTTTCAGAGTCCGGGGAGAAGAGCTGGATTTCCTCGCTGGTCTGCGAGGCGTCGGCGATACGATAGCCCATGCCGAAGGGGAAGGCCGTTTCCGTGCTGTCGGAATCGACCACATTGTTCATCTTGGACCCGCGATGGGCAGTGATCGACCTGAGCGTCAACGGCCCCAGTTCCCAATCAATCTGGCCCGAGAAACCATAGGTCTTCATGTCGTTGACCTCTCCCGCGCTGCGGGAGGTGCGGTAATCGTAGATGTCCGTGGGCACCCCATCGCGGCGGCGCAGATCGGCCGTGCTGCCATAGCCCTCGTCGCGCTGATAGTCAGCGATCAGGGTAATGGCCACGGCCTCCGACGGGTCCAGCGCCAGCTTGGCCCGACCGCCATAGGTCTTCAGCGATCCCAGCTTTTCGCCATTGGCGATGTTGGTGGTGTAGCCGTCACGGTCCGAATAAAAACCGGAAAGGGAGGCGGCGGCCACATCCTCGACCAGGGGACCGGCAACCCGGCCCTGCAGGCGCACGCTGTCATAATTGCCATATTCGGCAATCGCCTGACCCTCGACATTGTTGCCGGGTCGCTTGGTGATGACATTCACCGCGCCGACGGTGGTGTTCTTGCCATAGAGCGTGCCCTGCGGGCCGCGCAGCACCTCGATCCGCTCCACATCCTGCAACTGGGTCAGCACGGCCTCGGACCGGGCGATATAGACGCCATCGACAAAGAAGCCGACGCTGGGGTCGATGCCCTGGTTGGAGGTGCTGGAGGTCAGGCCACGCACGGTGAAGCGGTTCTGCTGCGGCGTCGATCCCTGCACTACCTGGAAATTCGGGGTCATCCGGGCGACATCGTCCAGCCGGTTGACACCGGCGGCCGCCAACGTCTCCCCGCCGAGGACCGAGACGGACAGCGGCACATCGGCCAGTGTCTGCGCCCGACGCTGTGCCGTCACCACAATCTCTTCCAGGACCAGCCCATCCGACGCACCCGCGTCCTGGGCATGGGCCGATACCGATATCAGGGCAAACAGGGCCACACCGCACGACAAGACGGCGGGATGCATACTCTTCTTCATCACGTCACTCCCCTTGGTCCGGCGCTTGGCATGCCGGCCCTTATTCGCGTCCTTTAGATGGACCGTGCATTCACGGTAATTTATTGATAGATGAATAAATAATTTACGCAAGCGTTTTTTGGGATGATATCTTACATTTTGGAACACGGCCGAAGACCAGACGGAGACGCGACGCATGCAGCATGACAGGGTGCAAACCCAAGCCGGCTGGCTGGTGGGCCGAAGTGATGGAACCGTTCGCTGTTTCAAGGGCATTCCCTATGCTGCCCCCCCCCTGGGCCCGCGGCGCTGGCGGCCGCCCTGCCCCTGTCCGGCCTGGGACGGTGATCGCGATGCCAGCCAGTTCGGCCCCTCGGCCTTTCAATCGGGGCCGGCTGGTATTGACGATATTACGCGGATCGGCGGGGCGCCCCCTCCCTTCAGCGAAGATTGCCTGACCCTGAATATCTGGGCGCCTGCCGACGCCCGCAACGCGCCGGTGATGGTCTGGCTGCATGGTGGATCGGGCCGGATGGGGGCGGGCTCGCTGCCCTTCTATGACGGAACCCATTTCGCCCGCAGCGGCGTGGTGCTGGTGACGGTGAATTTCCGGCTGGGTCATCTGGGCTTTTTCGCCCATCCGGCCCTGACTGCGGCTGCGGGACCCGACGAACCGCTGGGCTCCTATGGCATGATGGATCAGGTCGCGGCTCTGGGCTGGGTGCGGGACAATATCGCAGCCTTTGGCGGCAATGCCGCCAATGTCACCTTGTTTGGTGAATCCATGGGCGGCTTCCATGTGCTGGGGCTGATGACCTGTCCTGCGGCGCGCAGCCTGTTTCATCGCGCCATCGTACAATCCGGTGGCGGCTGGTTTCCGTCCAATACCGTGGCCAAGGCCGAACGGCAGGGCGTGCGGGTGGCCGAGGCGCTGGGTCTGCCAGGTGCCGACAGCTCTGTTGAGGCGTTACGCGCCCTTCCGCCCGAGACGCTGGCCACCATCGACGGAGAGTTTCATCCCATCATTGATGGCCGCCTGATGCCCGGCGATATCACACCGGCCTTGGCGGGGGGTGCCGCCAACGGTATCCCCTTGGTGATCGGGGTCAATTCAGGGGAAGATTCCCTGCTGGACTATCCCGGCCTGCGGCAGCGTTCCCTGAATGGGCTGAAGCCGCGCCGGCAAAGGGCCATCAGCCGGCTCTATGGTCAGGCGCCGCTGGTGGCGGTCGGCCTTTATTTCCGGGACATGCTGTTCACCGCACCGGCGCGGTGGGTGGCGGGTCTCAATCGAAAGGCACCCAGCTATCTCTATCTGTTCGACCATGTGTCGCCGGACCGGCGCGCCGCCGGGGATCGGGCGGCACATGGAGACGAGATATTTTACGTCTTCCGGTGGCTGGATCGACATCCGGAGGGACAGGACGTAACGGAGGCGGACCGGCTGATGTCCGACGGGCTGCACGCGCGCTGGGTCGCCTTCGCGCGTGACGGCGTGCCGGGAGACTGGCCCCCCTATACATCCGCCGACGGACGCTGGATGGTGTTCGACACGCCGGCTGGCCGGCTGGCCCCGCACCGCCCGGACCAATTGGCAAAGGTCAGTTGGATGGCGCCCATTTTGTTGATGTTATTCCGGTTGCGCTCCTTCCACGACCGATTGCTCGGGCGCCATGTCCCGCGTAGAAAGAGGGAAACTCTCAGCATGCAGACCAAGCCTTGACCACGTCAAAGCCCACCCAGACAAAGCCGCTCCGACGCCCGCAAGGGGAGAGGCGCGAAGAAACCGTCACGAAAATCCTGAACGCGGCGGAGGAACTTTTCTCCAGCCTGGGGCTGCACGGTGTCACCATCAAGGATGTGGCCAGGGCCGCCGGCATCGACACGGCCCTGGTCCATTATTATTTCGGCAACAAGACCACGCTGTTCGACGCCGTGTTCTCCCGGCGGGCCGCCATCATCAATGATATGCGCCTGCGATCAATGGCGGAGTATGAAGCGCAGGCCGGCGACGCCATGACCATCGAGGGGGTGCTGGCAGCTTTCCTGGATCCGACATTCAGCCTGCTGGTCACCGGTGACCAGGGCTGGCGGAACTATGCCGCGCTGGTGGCCATGGTCAATAACACCCCCGCCTGGGGGGGCGACACGATGCGGGACCATTTCGACCCCGTTGTTGCCGCCCTTGTCGCCCTGCTGCGCAAGCTGGCGCCCGGCACCCCGGATCGGGACCTTTACTGGTACTATCATCTGCTGTCGGGATCGCTGACCCTGTCCCTGGCGCAGACGGGTCGTATCGACAGCCTGTCAGGCGGATTGTGCAGTTCCACCGACATGCTGTCGATACGCAACCAACTCGTCTCGGTCTACGCCGCCGGCTTCGCCGCCGTGCGGAAATAGGCTTCAACCCTGTTTGCGGATCTCCGGTCGATGTTCCGCCAGGATGCGCAGGTTCTTCTTGTCCACCTTGCCCACGCTGGTGCGCGGCAGCGCCTCTATCACCATCATCTCATCCGGTACCGCATAGCGGCTGATGGCGCCGGCATCGGCATAGGCGCGCAAATGCGCTTGCAAGCCTTCAAGGCTGGGCGGCGCAATGCGCCCCTTCGTCGCCAGCACCGCCAGCGGCCGCTCCCCCCAGCGCGGATGGGGAACGCCGATGAAGGCGACATCCTCAACCGCCGGGTGACGCAGCGTCAGTTCCTCCAGAAGGGTGGCGGAGACCCATTCCCCGCCCGTCTTGATGACATCCTTCATCCGGTCGACAATGCTCACGCCCCCGTCCGGAGCGATGCGGGCGATGTCCTGGGTATGCAGCCAGCCGCCCTCCCACAGGGCTTCCCCGGCCGCCGGCGTGCCCGGATAATCATTGGTCAGCCACGGCGCGCGCAGCAGCAGTTCCCCTTCCCCGCCCCCCGCCGGCACGTCGACCCGAACATGGACCAGCGGTGCCGGTAACCCGGCGCGGCAACGCGCCTCCGGGGGATCGTCCGGCGACACGCGGGCCAGGGCGATGACCGGACCGGTTTCCGACATGCCGTACCCGCCGATTGTCGATATGCCCTTCTCCCGTGCCTGCACCATCAGGCTGGTCGGCAGGGGGCCGCCGCCAATCACCATGGTCCAGGGGGCCAATCCGCCCTCCTCCTCCCCCAAAGCATCCAGCAGCATGCGCAGGATGGTCGACACGCAATGGGAGAAGGTCACCCCTTCGGACCGTTTCAGCGCCAACAGGCGCTTGGGCTCATAACGGCCGGGATAGACCTGCTTCACCCCCACCATGACCGCCAGATAGGGCATGCCCCAGGCATGGACATGGAACATGGGCGTCATCGGCATATAGACATCACCGCGCCGGAAACCCTGACCATCGGGCTGATTGGCCAGGGCCGTTCCCACCGCCAGTGTGTGCAGCACCAACTGCCGGTGACTGAAGGACACGGCCTTGGGATCGCCTGTGGTCCCGGTGGTATGGAAAGTGGTGGCGACGGCATTCTCGTCGAAATCGGGAAAGACAAAATCGGGCGATCCACTGTCCACCATGGCCTCGAAATTGTCGACGCAACCCTCCGCCGTCGCGGGCGCCATGACGATACGGCGTTGCAGGGCCGGCAACGACCCGGCGATCTGTGCCACCAGCGGCGCGAAATCCTGGTGATAGATCAGCGTCTCCGCCCCCGTCTGGGCCAGGGTGAAAGCGATCTGCTGTGGCGACAGCCGTACATTGACGGTTTGCAGCACCGCGCCCATGGACGGCACCGCGAAATAGCATTCCAGATAGCGGTGGCTGTCCCAGTCCATCACGGCAACGGTTTGCCCCGGCTCTACCCCCAGCCGCGACAGCGCCGATGCCAGCCGCGCGATCCGCGTTTCAAAAGTGCCATAGGTGTAACGGCGGTCATCGCTGACGATCCACTGGTCGCGCCATTGCGGCAACCCGCTCAACAGGTTCTTGATCAGCAACGGATAATCGTAGGCGCCCCTGGCAGATGGATGCAGCTTCACCGGCATCGTCAGACCTCTCCCCGCACAAATCCGCCGCCCTCCGGCGGCCAGTGGGCGGGATAGTAGACCAAAATATTTATTTTCCAATGAATTAATTTGTTGACCTCTGGGGCGCTGTTGGGGCGGACCGGCATATCCCCGAGATCGGGAAGGCGGATAACCTTGTCGGATGATCAATGAAACGCCATCAAGGTGATCCACCAACACCTATCCGCACATTATGAAGCGGCTGTACCAATATCGCAGTATCGTGCCGCGACCTGCATCGTCACGCTGCTTTGCGTCCTGATGCCCGGAAAATCGCAAGCGGCCGCCAGCCACCGAACCATACACAAGCGGGAGGATGTTTCATGTTCAAGACCAGCAGACGCCGTTTCCTGGCCGCCGGTGCGGCGCTTCCCGCCGCCGCGGCGATGGCGCAGGTACCCCAGGGGCAGGAGGATCGGGTGGCGGCGGATCTCGCCCGATATATCGGCTTCGGCAGCAAGCAGGCCGGGGGGGCCGGGGACAATGCCGCCGGTAACTGGCTGGTCGCGGAACTGGAACAGCTTGGCTTCCAGGTCGAACGGCAGAGCGTGCCCACACCTTTCTTCGATACCAAGCGCGCCGAGTTGCTGTGTGGTGAGGCCAGAGCCACCCTATGGCCCCAGCCGATTGTGGTCACAACAGGGCCTGACGGCGCCACGGGTCCGCTTGTCCATATCGACGCGGGTGGCCTGACCGACGGGCCGCTAGCGGGGGCGATCGCCCTGATCGACCTGCCTCACGGCCGTTGGTCCAGCGCGCTTGCCAAACCGATCCGACAACCGATCTCGGCCGCTTTCGCGGCTGGCGCCAGGGCGGTGGTGGCCATTACCAACGGTCCGACGGGCAAGGTGATCGCGCTTAACGCCGACGGCCGGGAGCCGATGTTCGCTGGACCCGTCGCACTGATGGCGCCGCAGGATGCCCAACCCTTCCGCGCCGCGGCTTTGGCCCGGCAGAATGCTACGCTGCATCTGCAGGGGGAAACGGGGCGACGACCAGCCTTCAACTTCATCGGACGTATCGACCGCGGACGCAAACGTTGGCTGGCAGTGTCAACGCCCCGGTCGGGTTGGTACACCTGTGCCGGCGAACGCGGCCCGGGCATTGCGGCCTGGCTGTGGCTTGCACGCTGGGCAAGCCAGACGGTCAAGGACCATGATCTGGCCTTCGTCTGCCATAGCGGCCATGAATATGAGAATCTGGGCGCGTCAGAGGCGTTGAAAGCCATCGCGCCAGCGCCGGCACAGACGCGTTTCTGGTTGCATCTGGGGGCCAATGTCGCCTCACGCGACTGGCACGAACTGCCCGGCCAATGGCGGCCGCTTCCCAGCGTGGACACCCAGCGCTTTCTGTCGGTCAGCCCGGCATTGCTCCCCGTGGCGCGCGAGGTCTTTGCCGGGCATGCGGGACTTGAGGCACCCTGGACGACCGACGAACTGACCGCCGGCGAACTGACAGAGATCGTCGCCGCAGGCTACACCCCGGCTGCCGGCGTGTTCGGCATCCACCGCTATCACCATGTCGCCGATGACGATGCACGTTGTGTATCCGCTTCCAGCGTCGCCGCAACCGCCGCCGCCTTTCAGCGTCTGCTCGAAACGCAGATCCGGGGCTGACGGTGTACAGCCGATACGCTTGCCGATCAGTACCGACAACAGCACGGGATCAGAGGAGAAGGCGATCACGGCGCGTCTGGTTCTGGACGTCGAGGATCCTTGTCCAACAAGCGCATATCACTGCCTCGTCGATCATCATGTCATCCGCTGCCATCTCCAACAGTCACTGATCCAGCCAGAAACGGGACCAAAATTCCCCAAGACGTGGCAGGGTTCTCATGCCTGCCAGAATATTGCTGAATCCCGCCAGGCAGATAAGAATCATTCGCATTTATTGAGGGGCCAAGACAAGATGTGACGACAAGCCTGGAGGAGGTCGAAACAATGGGGCATCTGGCGGACATCACCGCGAAAGGTGTTTTTGATCCCCAGGAAATTCCCCGTGCCGTCTTCGCCATAGGCGGTGAGCTCGTGACCGACGGTTTCGAGCAGCCCCGGCACGAGCACCGCAAGGCGCAACTGATCATGGCGCTGCGAGGCTTGGTTACCTGTGAAGTCGCCAAGGGGCTCTGGCTGGTCCCGCCGCATTGTGCGCTGTGGATACCAGGAGGGATGGAGCATAGCGTGCGCGGGGTCGGCGAAGTGGCCTTGTATATCTTGTTTGTCGAACCTGATGCGGCGCCAGCCATGCCGAAGGAGTGCTGTACCGTGGCGATCGCCCCCCTGCTGCGGGAGTTGATCATCCGTGTGGGACACCTGCCGCCACTCTATGATCGCGAAGGTGCCCAGGGACGCCTGACCCAGACAATGCTTGATGAACTGGCCAATGCACCGGTCAAACAACTGCATCTGCCCTTGCCGGGCGACCCTCGTTTAAGGCGGATCGTGGACGGGCTTACTGCTGACCCTTCGGATCGGGCAACCATCGGCGAATGGGCGCGCCGGGTGGCGATGAGCGAGCGTTCCTTGTTTCGCCTCATTCAACGCGACATCGGGATGAGCTTCGGCCGCTGGCGGCAGCAGTTCCAGATCATGGTCGCATTGGAGCGGCTTGCCGCAGGTGATGCGGTGCAGGCCGTGGCCTTCGACCTGGGCTATGAAAGCGCCAGCGCGTTCATCACCATGTTCAAGAAGGCCCTTGGGGAACCACCGGCGCAATATCTTGCAAGCCGGCAAAACCAGACCGTCACGCGACCGAATGTCGGGAGAATGGACTAGGCGGCCCCGCCAACCAGACCGGTCTCGCAGAATGCCGCCGACAAAATCATTGCTGAGTGCAAGACCGGCGGTCGCTTTGACGGCATCAGTAAATTGTTTGGCGGAACAGCCCCATGCGCCCCAGGACGCGTTTGTCTAACCTGGTTGAGACCAATCGCGTTTCCACCGTCATCAAGCCTTTGAGCCGCAGCGCCTCGCCACGACCGTTCCCGTTGGTCGGGCTTTTGGCGGCAGGCCGCCGCACGGGTTTGGAATCGCCAACAGTTCGACATTGCGAGGTAGTATGAAAACCGACAAGAAAATCCTGATCTGTGGTGGCGGGATCGCCGGCCCCGCTTGCGCCTACTGGCTGCACAGATACGGCTATTCCGTCGTGATCGCCGAAAAGGCGACATCCTTCAGGGATGGTGGGCAGAATGTCGACATCAAGGGCGCCGGGCAGCAGGTCATCAAGATGATGGGGCTTGCCGAGGCGATCGAGGCCAGGAACACCCTGGAGCAAGGCCAGAAATATCTTGATGCCGCCGGCAAGCTGGTTGCCACGTTTCCGAAGGGGGCGCTGGGAACGCTGACAAGCGATTTCGAGATTCTGAGAGGCGATTTCGCCCGCGTCCTTTTCGACGCCACGAAAGATAATTGCGAATATCGCATGGGGACGTTCGTAACGCATCTGGAAGACAAGGACACCGGCATGGTGGCCACCTTTGCCAATGGCGATGTCGAGGCGTTCGAACTGGTGATCTGCGCCGAGGGCATGAGTTCCTCGTTGAGGAAACTGGTGCTGGCCGAGCAGACCCGCTTTCGCTATCTCGGCGCCAACATGGCGTTCTTCAAGATTCCCCGACGGCCTGAAGACGATAACTGGGCCTGGACCGTCAACAGCGTCGGTGGGACATTTATTACCCTGAGGCCGGGAAACGATACAGAAACGACCGTTCTGATCACGTTCCTTAGAAAGGATCATGACATCGCGGGTGAGAATACAGCGGCGCGAAAGGAATTGCTGATAGTCCCATGCCGTCTTCCAGCTTCATCCACTGGATCGCCTCCGGTCTCTTGGTCGAAGCGGCTCACCAAGATGGAACAGCTCTCACCCACCGCTCACATCGCGCCTAGGGTCAGAACCGCAACAGTGCATTGAAATTGCTGTGTGAATGTGATTCCAAGGCGTTATTAGCGCCCTGGAGGATTGAGTGCGGGAGATTTTCTGGCTTTTGGATGATGCGTGGGCAGCGATTGAACCACACCTTCCCCGCCATACCGTTGGTGCGCCGCGTGTTGATGACCGCCGGATTATCAGCGGGATTATTCATGTACTCAAGAGCGGCTGCCGCTGGAAGGACTGTCCGCCGGAATACGGCCCGCCGACCACGGTGTATAATCGCTTCAATCGATGGTCCGGTCGCAAGCATTGGCATCGGATGTTGCAGGCGCTGGCCGCCGGGCAATGGATTACGACCAGCGTGGCCATGGATGGCAGTTACGTGAAGGCACATCGGTGTGCCCACGGCGGAAAAGGGGGGCCAAGGCGCAAGCCATTGGCATTTCCAGAGGTGGCCAAACCACAAAAGTCCACGCCCTGACCGATACGCTTGGTCGCCCGGTGGCCCTGCATGTGACCGCCGGGAACGTTTCCGACATCACCATGGCTGAGACCCTGCTGGCTGAGGTCGATGATTGCCGCTACGTCCTGGCCGACAAGGGCTATGACAGTGGTAAATTGCGGGCCAAGATCAAGGAGAAGGGCGCGAAGCCTGTCATTCCCGGCAGAAAGTCACGCAAGAAGCCCATCCGCTTCGACAAGGTCAGGTACAAGTTCCGATGGATGGTCGAGGCCGTCTTCTGCCGCCTCAAGGACTTCCGACGCGTCGCAACCCGATACGACAAGCTCGCCAGAAACGTCCTATCAACGCTCGCAATCACAACCATCGTGGCGTACTGGACCTAATTGAGTCTGGACCCTAGATCAGTAAAGATTGGCTTTGTAATCCTTCGCCAACTCGCGTTCGACCAACCCCGGTACCGACATCACATAGCCAGCCAGCCTCGCGCTGAGCCCTTTAGACAGCTTGAGGTGGCCGGTCGCGATCTTGCCGGCCTTCAGCCCCTCAGGTGGCGGCGGAGCCGGCCAGGCAGCGACCCGCCGCAACGCAGAGCTGTCGCGAAGCTCGATGCGCGCATCGCCAACCACGGTGACAAGCTGTGGCACCTTGTCGCCGACCGTAAAGGCCTCGCGCTCGGAAGGATCGTCGGTGATCCGCGCGCGACCGTGGACGACGATCACCCGATACAGCCCGGGCACGATCAGGGCGGCCGCGACACGCGGCTGTTCAATCATGTTGCGGAAACTGTCGATCCGCCGGTTGCCGGGACGATCGGCGAAGCGGATCGCACCATCGTCCAGCCTGACCATCAGGCCGGCCGGATCCCCCTTGGGGCTGAGATCGGCGTTCGCATGGCTGTCGCAGGTTGCGAGGGCCAGGAAGCGGCACTCGCCGGTAAACGCATCCAGCGATATCTCATCTGACTTCGACACAGGCGACCAGAAATCCGACCGGATCAACGCCTTGCCGCAGTGGATATAGCATTCGTCGACCGTCACCCTGATCCCGGTCTGGTCGCTCGACGCGACACGACCATTGACCCGCATGATCTCATTGAGACCGGGAACCAGGAAGATCGATCCGAACCCGGCCCCGGGCACCAGACATCCGGTGGCATCAAGAGAGGCAGCGGGCAGAATGAGCGTATCCTGATGGCCGGTGGCCCAGCCCGGCGCGTCGCCGCCGATCAGGACATCGATATCATCACCGTGGGCGACCGACGCAACCATGATGACAGACGCCGCCAGCCAGGAGATCGCACCGGGATCGAGATGATCTATGGTCTTGGCCGTCACCATCGCCGGCGGTGTTCCTATGACAGCTTCCAGGTGATCGCGCGTTGTCAGCAAATTCATCGCAAACCCTATATCACTTGATGATCCTCCTCGACTTTATCGGATCGAGCCTGCCCGCACTTCCTTCAGCGCGCCAAAAGATCATTGGATGCCGCCACGCGGGCCATCTGATCTGCTTGAAGTATATTTGAAGGGCGATGGGGCCCAGCGAGCGGGGTGTGATCCCATCCGCTCGGCCCCGCCAAACCTTGTAAGCTTTTTGAAATTGTCAGGGTCTAGAAATCGACCGCGAGCGATGCTGTGATGCTGCGCGGCGCACCCGGGATGAGCAGGCTGCTGGGCATCCAGTATTTCTTGTTGGTCAGATTGTTGACCGCGACCCGCGTGGTGACCGGCGTTCCATTTGCGTCGAACCGGTAGCGGGCGCCAGCGCCAAGCGTGAAGAAATCATCGATCGAGAGCGAGTTGTCGGTATTGAACGCGCTGCTTCCGGTATAGTTGAGCGTGGTGTTGATCGCAAACCCGGCCAGGGCGGGCGGCGCATACTCCGCCAACAGTTTGGCCTGGAACTCGGCCACCGCCGGCGGCTCCTTGCCAACCAGCACAGGGAGCCCGTCACGGATCTTGGCGTCGAGCAACTGAACGCCGCCGACAAACCGCCACGCCTCCCCGGCATGGCCCGAGACCGACAGCTCAATACCGTCGTGGCGCTGCATGCCATCCTGGACATAGAGGGGCAACTCACCGACCCGGGCCATCAGGAACTCGAACGCACGCTCGATCCGGAACATGGCGGCGGACGCGAGCAGCGCCCCGACCTGCGCCTTGACACCGACTTCATATTGCTTGCTGACCATCGGCTGCATGACCTCCCCGACATTCGCCGATCCGGCCGGAGCGGTACCCCCTGCCTGGAGCGACTCTGAGTAGGAGACATAGCCGGTGACGTTCTCCGTAGGCTTCCACAGCAGCGCTGTGGTCGGCGTAAACTTCTCACGCTCGTCCCGCCGCGTGATCACGCCGGTAGGATTGAGGTTGGTCTGTTCGCGCCAGATGTGGCGACCGCCAAGCAGCACCTGCAAGTGATCGCCGACACTGATCGTATCGCTGAGGAAAGCAGCCGTCTCCGTCAGGTTCTGCGAACGATAGCCACGCTTGAGGCTGGGAAGCTCGAAGCCGGGATCAGCGATGTCGGGAAAATCCTGGTTGATGTTGCCGCCGGGCAGGAACATGCCGGTGGTGCTGAGACCATTGCTTGCGCGCCCGGCGAGCGTCTCCTGGCGTTGGCCATAGAGACCAAGCGTGATCGCATGATCAAGCGGCCCCGTTTCGATTGATCCCGAAATGCGAAGCTGGCCAGCCTTGGTGACGGTGCGCTGGTTGACCTTGAAGTTGCCATAGAACGTGTCGCCGGCGCCATTGGTGAGGAGCCGCGCTGTGTCGTAGAAGGAGAAAACGTTGCGGGTGAGTGCGCCGTCAAGACGGGCGGTCCAGTCACCACCGATTTGTTGGATGACCGCGAGGTTGCCGCTGTCGATTTCATAGCGATAGCCCCCGAACTTCGCGCCCAATCTCGTCGTGCCGGAGATGGGATCGGGGATGGCAAGCCCGGGCGACAGTTGGATGCCGAACGCGCTGCCCACCAGCTTCCGCCGGCTGTGCTGGCCGTCGAGCTGGATCGTCGTGGTCGGTGTCAGTTGGAAATTGTTGTTGAGGCCGATCGAATGGCGGCGAACCCCGGTGTCGAGATAGCGGTTTTGGCCACGCTCGCCGGCAACATTCAGGCGCGAGCCGAAACGACCATCGCTGGTCGAGTAACCGGTATCGACATGGCCGCGATAAAGGCTGTCTTGGGCATAGCCGACTTCTGCCGACAGGAAGGGCTGCGAGCGCGGCCGCTTGCTGACAAAATTCACGATGCCGCCAGGCGAAGTGAACCCGAACAGGAAGCCCGCTGCGCCCTTGAGAACCTGTACGCCGTCGTAAAGCTCCAGCGGTGGGTCAGAACGGCTGCCGCCGAGACCGGGGACCTAGTCCATGTAATAGGTCGAGACCGAGAAGCCGCGCAGGAGGAAATTCGTGCCCTCAGTGACATCCGCGAGGGAGGTCGTCGCCGACGGTTCCAGACGCAGCATGTCGGTCAGCGAGCGCGCCTGTATGTCCTTCAGCAGCGCACCGTCATAGGTGCTGATCGAGAAGGGGCTGTCGAGGATGGGACGGTCGCCGAGCGCGCCGAGCGACGGCGTCGCCGCCCGCCTCCCGATGACGACGATGTCGGCCATTTCCGCTTGATCGCGGGCCGGGCCGATAGTTGTGGCGGTCTCGCCTTTTGCAGCAGAGATCGCCTCCTGTGCCAGTGCAGGCGTGGCGATCAGCAGGGCGGCGAGTGACGCGCCGCCGTAGAACTTCAACATAGAAACCCCCGTCTTTCGATAATGATAGTCATTATCAATATGGGAGTGTCGTATAGTGGATGGGGACTGACGGCGATATCATTGAGCCGCCATTTAATAGCACTGCTGCGCCAAAGCCTTGGGTGCGTCAGAGACGTCGGCGATAGGCGGCTGGCGTGATCCCGAACGCCTTACGAAACAAGCCGATGAAGGCGCTGGTGGTCGAATAGCCAAGGTCCATTGCGACGGTCGTGACCGGCTCGCCCGCCGCCAGCATTTCAAGCGCACGCAGCAGACGGACCCGCTGTCGCCACGCGGTGAAGGTGAAACCTGTTTCCTGCACGAAGCGTCGGCTCAACGTCCGTGGGCTTACGGCCGCCCAGGCCGCCCAGGCGTCGAGATCGCGCCCGTCCGAAGGGTCGGTGATGAAGGCGCGCGCTATGCGCATCAGTCGGGCTTCAGCCGGCAGGGGAAGGCCCAGTGCCTCGGCTGGCGCAGACCGCACCTCGTCCAGGATGACCGCGGCGATATGCTGCTGTGCGGGGCCGAGCGTTTCGCCACTCCATGTCGCGGCACGAAGGACGGTTTCGCGGAGCAGCGCCGATGTTCGGAAGGTGCAGGGTCGAGACGGCAGGGAGAGACAGGCGCTTTCCGCCACAAAGACGCTCCAGCCCTGGAAGACACCGTGAGAGGCAACGGTGTGAAGATGGCCCGGCGGCACCCAGACGGTATGGCTGGCGGGGACGACCCAATGCTCGTTCTCGACATCGACCGCCAATAATCCGCGCATCGAAGCCATCAGTTGCCCGCGAGCATGGCGATGCACCGGCACCGAAAAGCGCTCCGCCTCGACCGTCCCGGCGGCCGCAATGATGATCGGGCCATCGACCCGATCGGCAGCGTCCGGCTGAAGCGTGATCTCCTGAAGCTGGCGGGGTTTTGCTATCTCCATCGGGATAGATTATCCAGGCCGTGCCGTTATCGCCACCGCTACCGATCGGTGTGGCATCGATCTGCTATTTATTGGCACCGATGAGGACGCAGCCCCCAGCGACGACAGCTAGACTGGCTGCGATCTATTCTCAACTGAGGTGCATCCTTGTTGGATTCCATCTATCCGGCTCTCGTGAGTGGTTTGCTCACGATGGGGCTCGGCTTGGCGCTCCTGCGATCGGGCTGGAAGAACAGTGAACGGCGCGGGCGCGCTCGCGTGGCATCGGGCTGGTCCGCTCTGCTGGTCTCACTCTATCTGCTCTCGTCGGCGTTGGGCACGCTGATCGGACTGACGATCGCGACGCTGGCCTTCGGTCTGTATGGCTATGGCCTGGTCGCGCTCAACGCCGAGCGGCGTCCGCTTCGCAACACATACAGACGCATCGCCACACAGGACGCCAGCCCACAAGCGTTCGGGAATGGCTGGGGTCGCGGCTCTGCCGCCTTTTTCCTCGCCATGATTGCGACGATTGCGATGGGAGCGGCGGCCGCCGGCCTTCCCATCGGTCTGCCTGTCAACCGGGTGACAATCGGCGCCCTTGTCCTGCCCATACTATGGGCGGGGCTGATCATCTGGGTGCTGAGCGAAGCGCGCCTGCGCCGGCCGGTTTTGGGCCTGTGCGCGATCATCGGCGCCTCCGGCCTCCTGATCTCGGTCGAGATGCTCGCATGAACGCACCTCTCTCGGCAAAGCAAGGCCGCAAGCGGCTGTTGTCCACCGCAATCATCGGCACCGTTCTGTCAGGCCATTCGGTATTGGGGCTTGCGATCTCGGCGCTGATCTACCTGATCTGCCTGTCGGGCACGATCGTTGTGTTCGCGCAGGAGTTGGAGCGTTGGGAACAGCCTGCCGGGCCCGTCCTGACCGCCGTCACGCCAGATGCCATTGATCGCGGGCTATCCGAAATTCACGCCAAGGCCGGGAGCACCGCCCGAGCGATTTCCGTCCTGCTTCCCAGCGGCGCCACCCCCCGCATTGTCCTCGTGGGCGGTTCGGTCGAGGGCGGGGGCAATAAATGGGTGGCGAACGCGAATGGGCGACTGATCGCGCCCGTTTCCCATCCGATCACCGACTTTCTCGTGGCACTGCATGCCAATCTGCATCTCCCGCGCCTCGCCGGCCTTGCCGTGGTCGGCCTGATCGGCGTCGCTCTCCTGGCCTTGCTCATGTCGGGCGTGCTCGCGCATCCTCACATCTTCAGGGAAGCGTTCACCTTGCGCCGCGGCGGTTCACTGCGCGTGCAGGAAGCCGACCTGCATAACCGGTTGGGCACATGGGGCATGCCCTTCTTCATCCTCGTGACGCTGACCGGCGCCGTGCTTGGGGCATTCCTCCTCATGTTCGGCGGCATGGCGGCAACCGCCTATAAGGGTGACTACCGCCAGGCGCTCACCGAGATCGTCGGACCTCTGGAAAGCCGGGAGGACATGACGCCGGCCGCCATACCATCGGTGGCACCAATCATGGCGTTCATGCGCGCGCAGGAGCCGGCGGCACAGATCCTGTCGATCGAAATCCAGCACCCCGGCACGCGGGGACAGACCATCTCCGTGATCTTTGAGGAAGCAGGCAGGCTGACACACGACCAGCGCTATGTCTTCGATGCGGGCAGCCAGGTGATCTTCTCACCGAGGACAGAACCGAGGTCGATCGGATCGCGCGCGTTGCTGTCGCTGCCGTCGCTCCACTTTGGATGGTTTGGCGGCCTCGCCACCAAAATCGCCTATGGTCTGCTTGGGTTGGCGCTGTGTATCGTCTCGTCGAGCGGTATGACGATCTGGTTCGCGCGGCGGCGCGACCAGGGGCGGCCCGTTCCCGCGTGGGAACGGTTCTGGGTGGCAACGGCCTGGGGCCAGCCTGCCATCTTCGCGTTTATCGCCGTCTTATCCTTGGCCGGCGCCGGTGACCACGTTCTCTTTGCATGGATGCTCATGACGGCGCTGGCTTACGCAACAGCGTGCATCGCTCTGCCTGGCACTGTCTTCGATGCTGCCTTCCGCTGGTCCGCGGCGGCACTGATGGCAGCACTTGCGATCCTGCATGCGATAGGCTGGGGCGGAGACGCTCAGGACCCGATGGCGTGGGCCGTCGATGCGGCAATTCTCGTCGGTGCCGCTTTGATTGCGGCGTCGGCTAGGTCGGCGAAGCGATCCTGATGCCAACCAGTACAGTCGTTACCAGCACGGATGCGCGCTCCTGCGGGGAGATTGCTCGGCGTTATGGGGCGCACGAGAGCCTATTGTACCGACGGCGCCGGGGACGATCAGGAATTCCGTGCTTGGCGGGGCCATAGTGATGCGAAAGGAGCGTCAAGATGGCACGACGCAAGGAACCGATTATCCCCGACGTTGTTCTGGACCAAAGGCAGCATTTGACCAGAACGGCCTTCTTGACCAGTTGAAGAAGGTGCTTGCGGAACGCGTGCTGAAGAACCGCAAGCCGGTCGCCGCCGCCCTGAAGAAGGTCTATGACGCCCAGGACGACAAGGCCGCCGAAGCGGCCAGCCGAAAATCCGGCTTCCGCCGCTCTGCAAAGGCCGCCAACCCTATTGCACTTTCTGACGTCGCAGCTTGTTCGGCGATCTGTTCACATTCCGCATCAAGCTGCACTTCCATACCGGTATTGGCCCCCGTCAGCAGCAGTCGCTTGGACCTGCCGAGCGCCCCCGTTGCGCCATCGGCAAGTTCGTCTGCCAATGCCGACACTTCACGCGCAAGTCCGCCACTGGCGACAACCCGCGTGATCAGCCCCATGGCCGCGGCATCCTGCGCGCAGACCCGGCGATTTGTCAGGGTCAGTTCCTGGGTGCGGCGAAGTCCGATAAGCCTTGGCAGCAACCATGTCGCCCCGCCGTCGGGCGTCAACCCGATCCGCGAATAGGCCATGGTGAAATGGGCCTCGGGTTCGGCCAGGGCAATATCGCCAACGGCCGCCAGTCCGATCCCCGCCCCTGCCGCCGGTCCCTGGATGGCGGTGATCACGGGCTTGTCCATCATCGCAAGACCGGCGATCGCCGGATGCAGGTACGACAGGATTTCCCGAAGCAGTGCGGGCAGCGTATCGCCGGCCGCATGCAGGGCCTTCACATCCCCGCCGGCACAGAACATCCGGCCATTGGCACGGACAACCACGCAGCGGACCGCAGCATCCCGCTCCACCGATTTCACCGCCGCCAACAGGCTCCGCGCCAACGGCACGTTGAAGGCATTGCCGGCATCCGGGCGGTTGAGCGTGATTGAGGCTACCGCACCCTTGCGCTCCAGTTGGACTGGATTGGCGTCATCATCCCACATTTCACACTCCAACCGGCAGATCTTTGAACGGAATATCGCGATCAACACGAATGTCCGGCGGCAGACGCCCCGCCGACCTGCTCGAACGCGAACAGCACAGCGGCCCTGTCAAGAATATCGGAAAGCTGCGCCGCCCCTGCCCGTTCCGCGCCACGCCATCCCCCCGCCAGATCAACGATGAAAAGGCCCGGTTCGGACCGCGCGAATGAAGAAACCGGCGCGCCTCCCGCTTCAGGCTCGCGAAATCTCGAATGCGTGTCCCGCGTCCAGCCAAGCTTCACGCTCGGCCTTCAATGCTGTCCGCCTGACCTTGCCCGCATCATCGCGCAAGGGCGTCGCGCTCAACTCAAAGGTTGCCGGCCATTTATATTTCGCCAGCCTCTCTTCGACATGGGCATCAATGGCTGCAAAGTCGAACTGTTTGCCCTCACGCAATTGGATGATGGCATGGACACGCTGGCCCAGATCATCGTCGGGCAGGCCGATCACTGCGGAGGATGAGATGAGGGGATGTTCGTCCAGCACCGCTTCGATTTCAGCCGGATAGACATTGGCCCCGCCCCGGATGATCAGGTCCGACCGGCGATCCGCCAGGAACAGGTAACCATCCGCATCGACATGGCCAAGGTCGCCGATCCAGAACCCGCCCGACGCGTCCCGGCTCTGTTCCGCGCCGATATAGCGGAACCGGGCCGCACCTGCGGCCGTGAAATGAACCTCTCCGACCTCACCGACATCCGCCTCACTGCCATCTTCGCGCAGGATGCGTACCGTTCCCGGTGCGACCTTGCCCACCGACCCCGGTTTGCGCAGCCAGTCCCGGCCTGTGATGGCGGTGCCGCTGCCTTCGGTGCCGCCATAGGCCTCGAAAATCCGATCCGGGCCCAGCCAGTCGATCCAGGCGCGCTTGACCCAGGGCGGGCATGGCGCCGACATATGCCAGACGCTTTTCAGCGATGACATGTCATAGGATAGGCGGGCGCTGTCCGGCAACGCGCAGACGCGTTGCATCATCGTCGGCACCATGGCCACGAAATTGGCCTTGTGGTCCTGCACCAGACGCAGGAATTCCTCGGGATTGAAACGGCTCATGCCGACAACATGCGCCCCCGCCAGCAAGGCCAGCGCGGTAAACAGGAACGGCATGTTGTGATAGAGCGGACCGGGATTGAGCACCACCGTACCCTCGCCCAGGCCGAGCGGCGCGTATGGCGGAGCGTCCATGTTGACGAAGGCCGGCATCGTATCGACAACGATCTTCGGACGCCCGCTGGAACCGCCGCTGGCGATGGCCTTCCAGCTCTTGGCTCCCAGGTCGGGCATGGGGGCATCGCTGAACGCCTCCAGCGGGGCACCGGCCGGTACCCTGGGTCCGTCATAGGGAAAGGACACGTCGCCGATCACGGCCGACGGTGATGCCAGCGCAATGATTTCACCCGCCTCGCGGCTGGGCAGTTTGGATGGCAGCAGACACGGCGTCGCGCCGGCTTTCCAGACGCCGGCCACGGCCTCGTGAAACTCGGCACCATTCGGCAGCATGATCACCACCAGATCGTCCTGCCTGACGCCCAGCGACGCCAGCAGCCGGGCCCGACGGTTCGAACGCCGATCCAGTTCCTCCCAGGTCAGCGACCCGTCGGGGTAGGTGACGGCGGGCGCCGCCCCTTTTCGCTTCGCATGGTCCTGGATGATCGACGACATGGACTTGAAAGACATGTTTTCCGTTTCCATTCCGATGGTCGGACACACAGCCGGATTGCCGGACGAGGCCCGGCCACCGCTGCTCTAGCCGGGCAGCGCGTCCAGCAGCGCCTGGGTCCGGGCCTTGATGGGCTCTTCCATGAAGCGGTCAGTGTGGATGTACAGTCTGTTCTGTTCCACCGCCGTCAGGACCATCCGTCCGACCTCGTCCGCACTGGTCCCCTGCTGCAGCACCTTACTCAGCATTTCCCGCCGCTCCGCACGCCGTTTTTCCTGTGCCTCCGACAGGGGTTCCGCTCCCTTCGGCACGCCTTCCTGCGAGCGATGGATAACATTGGTCGCCACGGGGCCTGGGCACAGGACGCTGACACCGATCCCGGCGGACGCCAGTTCCAGGTTCAGCGATTCAGACATGCCAACCACGGCAAATTTGGCCGTGCAGTAAAGGACGCCCGACCCGGTCGCCACCAGACCGGCGCCGGAAGACGTATTCACGACGTGTCCGCCCTGCCCCCGTTTCAGCATCCTGGGCACAAAGGTTTGAATGCCATTGATGACACCGTGGAGATTGATGCCGATGGCGAAATCCCACAGGTCGTAGGTCAGTTTCCCCGGCGTTTCCGCAACAATGACACCGGCGTTGTTGAACAGCAGCGACACAGGACCAAGTGCTGCTTCGGCCGCATCCGCAGTGGCGGCATAGGCATCGCGGTCACGCACGTCCAGCCGATAGGTCCCGACCTGGGTGATCTCCTGCAACTCGGCCTTGGCGCGGGCAAGACCGTCGCCATCCAGATCTGCCAGCGCCAACCTGGCGCCAGCGCGTGCAAAAGTCCGGGCGATGCCAAGGCCGATGCCATTGGCACCGCCGGTGATGAAGGCGACACGTCCCTGTATATCAGTCATCCGATCTCTCCTGACGTCATATCCCAACTTGGCCGGAAAGTGCCTCCCGGCCGGGACCATGGTTGCGTAACCGGTCAGGCGGCCGGGGCAGGCATGGCATCCAGCAGGGCCTTGGTGCGGGCCTTGATGGGGGCTTCCATGACGCGGTCGGTATGGATGTAGAGGCTGTTCTCACGCACGGCCTTGAGCACCATCTCGCCGACATCATCAATGCCGACACCCTGGTTCAGGGCCACGGTCATCTTGGCGACCCGCTCCGCGCTCGCCCGCTTCTGCTCTTCGGTCAGGACCAGGCCGGCCTTGGGCGATGTACTGGCCGAGCGCTGGATGATACCCGTCGCGACGGGACCGGGGCACAGCACGGTGACGCCGATACCGGCGCCCCCCAGTTCGGCATTGAGCGCCTCGGACATGCCCACCACGCCGAACTTGGCCGTGCTGTACAGCACACCGGACGTGGTCGCTGCCAGTCCGGCGCCGGACGCGGTATTAACGATGTGGCCCCCCAGACCCCGCGCGACCATTCCCGGCAGAAATGTCTGGATGCCATTGATGACGCCATGGAGATTGATCCCGATCCCCCAATCCCAGAGATCGTAGGTCAGCTTCGCCGCCGGGGCACCGCCGGCAACACCGGCATTGTTGAACAGCAGCGATACCGGCCCCAGCGATTGCTCAACCGCCGCCGCAACGGCGGCGTAGGCAGCGCGGTCACGCACATCAAGCCGGTAGGTCTCCACCGGCGTGATCTGCTCCAGTTCCGCCTTGGCGCGGGCCAGGGCATCGGTATCCAGGTCGACCAGGGCCAGTTTGGCCCCGGCCCGCGCAAGGCTGCGCGCAATTCCCAACCCGATCCCGTTGCCGCCACCGGTGATAAAGGCGGTCCGCCCATGCACATCGGTCATTCAGTGTCTCCCTAACCTTCATATCTTCTCGCCGCCTGAACAGAACGATCACAGGTGCGGGGCTGTACCCTCGCACCCATGTCCCTGTGGGCAATCGGCCTGGATGAATTCGCTCCAACGCTAGGGTACGGCTGGGTGTTCACCAAATGCAAAGCGGAGCCGGGCAATGCCCCGGGGGAATAGGTGCTGCCGTTTAGTCGGACCTCAACACACCCCGCACCCTATAATCTTCACATTGGCCCGGGGCGGGATGCCGACGGCTTCACCTGTGCCCTGCATCCGGATCGCATAACCGCGGGGGCGAAACGTCGTTTCCCCGCGCATCGGCTGCATGACGCCACCGGCCTTCAAATTAACCGACAGAGAGATTGCAATGGATATCAATGGAGTTGGCGCCATCGTCACTGGCGGCGCCTCGGGACTGGGCGGCGCCACGGCGGCGCTTCTGGCCAAGGCCGGCGCGAAAGTCACCATCTTCGACCTCAATGCCGAACTTGGCGCGGCCCATGCCCGGCAGATCGGTGGTCATTTCATCCCGGTCGATGTGACGGACGAGAAAGCCGTGGAGGCGGCGATCCAGGAGGCGGAGGGCCTGAATGGCAAGGCGCGGATCCTCGTGAACTGTGCCGGTGTCGGCCCCCCGGCAAAGGTGATCGGACGGGACGGCAAAGCGCTGCCGCTTGCCACATTTTCCAAGATCATCAGCATCAACCTGATCGGCAGTTTCAACGTCTTGTCGAAATTCGCCGCCCGCATCCAGGATGCCGACACGATCGGCCCGGAGGAACGTGGGGTTATCGTGAATACGGCCAGCGTTGCCGCCTTCGACGGCCAGATCGGCCAGGCCGCCTATGCCGCCTCCAAGGGTGGTGTTGTCGGCATGACCCTGCCCATCGCACGGGAACTGGCGCGGTACGGCATCCGCGTGGTCACACTCGCACCGGGCCTGTTCCTGACCCCGCTGCTGGCTTCGTTGCCGCAAGACGCGCAGGACTCCCTGGGCAAACAGGCACCATTCCCAAGCCGCCTGGGTCAGCCGGATGAGTTTGCCCGCATGGTGGCAGCGATCATCGACAATCCCATGCTGAATGGCGAGACCATCCGCCTGGATGGCTGCATCCGCATGGCGCCGAAATAACGCAGCCCCTTGTCCAAGCAGGGAACCAGCCCATGAGCTATCAATATATCAATGTGAGCCGCGAGGGGCGGCTCACCATTGTCACCCTCAACCGGCCCGAGGCGCATAATGCGCTGAACCTTGCCGCCCACCTGGAACTGGAGGCGGCTTTCGATGCCTTCGCGGCCGATGATGATCAATGGGTTGCGATCATCACCGGGTCCGGGACCAAGGCGTTCTGCGCCGGCCATGATCTGAAGCAGCAGGCGGCCGGAGGCGGGCTGCAATTACCGCCAACGGGATTTGCGGGCCTTACCTCCCGCTTCGATCTCACAAAGCCCGTCATCGCCGCCGTGAATGGCGTTGCCATGGGTGGTGGGTTTGAAATCGCGCTGGTGTGCGACGTGATCGTGGCGGCGGCCCATGCCGTCTTCGCGCTTCCCGAACCCCGTGTCGGCCTTGCCCCGCTGGCCGGCGGCATCCAGCGACTGCCACACACGATCGGTTTCCACCGCGCCATGGGGCTGATGCTGACGGGTCGCCGGGTCAGCGCTGCGGAGGGCGCGGCGCTTGGCTTCGTGAACGAGGTGGCGGAAGCTGATGTTCTGGACACCGCCCGCCGCTGGGCCGGCGACATGCTGGCCTGCGGCCCCCTGTCCCTTCGCGCCATCAAGGAAGCCACCCTGCGCGGTCGTGGCACAACAGTGGTGGAGGGCATTGCCGGACAGTGGGAATACCCGGCTATGAAGACAATGCTGAATTCGCAGGACTATGTCGAAGGCCCCGCCGCCTTCGCCGAGAAGCGGACACCAGAATGGAAAGGACGCTGATCCCTTAAACGGGTTCGGGCAGCGATGACGAAACCGTCATCGCTGCCCGAACGGAAATCAGGACCTGAGGACCGGCCCCGCCGGATCAGAAGGAATATCCGAACGACACGCCAAAGACCCGCGGCTGGACGTAGCGCACTCCTTCCAGCGAAAGTGCGTTCTGGCTCATGCTGATCTTGTATTTGCTGTCGGTGAGGTTGCGGCCATAGACCGAGAAGGTCATGTTATCATTCACCGTCAAGGTCACTGACCCGTCGAGCGCCACATAGCCGGGCTGGCTGAGGCTGTTATCGAAGGTGAAATAGACGCGGCTGCTGTAATAGGGCGACAGCGCCACGGTCAGTTCCTTGTTTGCATCCAAGGACGCATAATAGGTCAGTGTCGAACTGGCCGTGAATTCCGGTGCCCGCACCATGGTGGCACCGCTGACATCCAGACTGACATTGGCGTAGAGCAACCCGCCCGCCGTCGCCGGAAGCCTGGGATTATCCACATAGCCCGGTGCGGATTTGAAATCAACATAGCGCGCATGGGTATAGGCGACGGCGGTACGCAGATCGAAGGCCTCGCTGAGATGCGCCGTCATATCGGCTTCCACGCCGTATATGCGGGACTTCGGCACATTGAACAACTGGTTGAACACCGCGCCGTTCTGGCCGGAGATTGTCGCATTCACCTGCGTGTCTTTGTAATCATAATAGAAAGCCGCAGCATTGAACGAGATGTCGCGTGTCGCCGACTTCAGGCCAATCTCGAACGCATCCACCTTCTCCGGCGAGACGCTGGGTCCGTTTGCCGACGTCGCATCGAACACGCCGCTTTTGAAGCCCTTGCTGTAGGTTGTGTAGATTTTGGACCCCTCGGTAAGCGCATAACTGACGCCCACGCGCGGCGTCCATTGCCGGTCGGTCTGTTTTTGTATGCGGGTATAAGGGGACGGCGCCAGGACACCCATGGCACTGGAATTTCCGCGATCCTCATCACTGTAGCGGATGCCACCGATGATCGAGAAATCGCCGATCCTGTAGGTTCCGTCCGCATAACCGGCAATGGAATTCAAACGACCAGCGGAATTGGACAGCGGCGTGCCAGTGGACGTCAGGATCGGCACTTTGCTCCGGCTTCGGAAGTAGTAGACACCGGCGACATAGGTGAAGGGCTCGTTCTCAGCCGAGGCAAAATTCACTTCCTGGGAGAAGGTCTTGGTCGCGACCTTCAGCGCGACATCCTGGTTCAGATAGCTCAGGTCAATCTCATTGCGCGCCGCAAGATCGTTACGAAGGAATGCCGTGAAGGACGACAGCGTGCCGCCCCAGACATCAAGTCTGGCCCGGGCGCTGTACTCGTCGGTTTCGGTCTTGATGTACTGCTCGGTATTGTTGGACGAATGGTAACGGTCCTGGGCGATTGGCCCGCCCATGGCCGCGACAAGCCGGGCCGGTCGGATGTTCTTGGTATCGCTGCCCGACGGATCGTCGAAATCGGCATGGGCCACCGTGAAGACGACCGACAGGTCATCCGTCGGTTCCACCAGCAGCTTACCGCGCGCCGTGAAACTGTCGCCCTGGTTGGTGATCTTGTCCGTCTTCAGGTCACGGACATAGCCATTGGAATAACGATAGGCTACGGAGCCGTTGACGGCGACCTTGTCATCCAGCGGAACATTGAGATAGGCGCTGGTGCGTACCTGATCGAAACGTTCGTAGGAGGCGTTGAAACGGCCCTCCACCGTCGAGCCGGGGTCGAGTGTGCGCAGCAGGACAGCGCCGCCGGTGGCGTTGCGTCCGAACAGCGTCCCCTGCGGTCCCTTCAGCACCTCCACACCGGCGATGCTGGCCAGATCAAAGATATTGCCCGACGGGGTCGGATAGTAGATCTCGTCTACATAGACGGATACGTTCTGCTCGCCGCCCGAGGCGGCCAGCGTCGAGCCGATGCCGCGGATCGTCGGCGACAGGCCATAGATATTACGCTGCAGATAAACGCCCGGTGCCGCCTTGGTCAGGTTTTCCAGCGAGGCAGGACCGATGCGCTCAAGATCCTCCGCCGTGGCCGTGGTGATCGAGATCGGAACGTCCACCAGCCGCTGCGATCGGCGCTGGGCCGTGACGACGATATAGTCCAGGCTGATTTCCTGCAAACTGTCGCCGGCGGCCGGCGGCATCGCCGGTGTTGTGGTGGCATTCTGCGCGTAGGCGCTGGCAGCACCTGTAATCGCCAACAGCGACGTGAACGTTTTGACTATTCTCGCCTTCATTGTAACCGTCCTCCCCGGACTTTCGTTGTTGTTGCCTTCATGTCTGCGCGGTGAGACCAGTCAAATCCCCATCCCGGCAGGTCATACCTGAAAATCATGGCTTCACGGGAGCGCACACATCTCCCCGACGCAGCGCCGGACGCTGGCCTGCGCTGATCGTGGTTCGTAGTCACAGTCAATCTGACGGGGGGCGATGCTGTCGCCCCTGCTGCTTACAGCCGCGGCTGCAACTCAAGCCGCCGGCGGCATGGCGTCGAGCAGTGCCTTGCTCCGCTCCATGATCATCTCCATGGCGAGGCGATCAGTGTGGACATAGAGCTGGTTCTTCCGGATCGCGTCCCGCACCATGTCACCGACGACATCGGGTGAGGTCCCCTTCGCCAGATATTTCGATGTTTCCTCGATCCGTGCCTGCTGCGCGGCCGACAGCGGCCTCCTGGCCGTCACCGGTTGTGCAGCCTGTGTCCGCGTCACGATGTCGGTCGCAACCGGACCGGGACAGAGGACGGTCACACCGATGCCTTGCGGCGGGAGCTCCAGGGCCAGCGCCTCGCTCATCCCCACGACGGCGAATTTGGCGGTGCAGTACAGGACGCCTCCCGTGCGGGCCACCAGCCCCGCGCCGGATGCCGTATTGACGATGTGCCCGCCGGCACCGCGCGCCGCCATACCGGGCAGGAAGGTCTGGATGCCGTTGATCACCCCGTCCAGGTTGATCCCCATGCCCCAGTCCCACAGGTCATAGCTCAACTTGTGCGCGGGCGCCCCGCCGGCAACACCGGCATTATTCACCAGGATCGATACGGGCCCCACTTGTGCTTCGGCATCGGCCGCCACGCTTGCGTAGGCCGTGCGGTCGCGGACATCCAGGACCGCCGTGAAGACCTGTGTAACCTCGTCCAACTCGGCCTTCGCCCGGGCCAGTCCATCGGCATCCAGGTCGACCAGCGCCAGTCTGGCCCCGGCACGGGCCAGGGACCGGGCGATGCCCAGGCCGATGCCATTGGCGCCACCCGTGATGAAGGCTGTACGATCAGCAATCTCGGTCATGTGAGTTCCAATCCCAAGGCTAGCCGGCTGAAGCCTGGCGCGCGGCGATCAGTTTTTCGATATTGGCGCGCATGGCCGGCGGCATGCTGTCGAGATCAATGGGGAAACCATTGGCCAGCATGGCCTGCATGTGCCCGATCTGATGCAGGTGGAAGCCGAAATCCACCGACGCCTTGCGCCCCATCTGATCCTGCGCGAAATTCATCGCCTGCTTGACCAGTTGCATGGTGAAGGGATTGCGGGCGGCGATCGTCTCCGCCAGTTGCAGGGCTCGCGCCGTCAACTGGTCACGGGGCACGACATGGTTGACCATGCCGCGCTGCTTTGCCTCCTGCGCCGTCATCCAATCGCCTGTCATCAGCCATTCCTTGGCCTGACGGACGCTCATCTCGAACGGATGCTGCCAGAATTCCACGCCGGCGATGCCCATCTCCGCCGCGGTCGCGTCGCGGAAGCGGGCATCGTCTGAACAGACAATCAGGTCGCACATCCAGGTGAGGATGATGCCGCCGGAGATAACGGAACCCTGAATCTCAGCGATAACCGGCTTCGGCGCGTTTCGCCAGCGCTCGGTGATCTCCAGATAGATCTCCCGTTCGCGGGCATAGTAGCCCTGCCACCCCTTGCCGCTATAATCACCCCAAAGCCCCACGATCTGTTCCGGCGGCGGCATCCGTGCCTCGTCGCCGCTGATATCGTGACCGGAGTTCCAATGGTCGCCGGTTGCGGCCAGGATGATTACATTGATCTTGTCGTCATGGCAGGCGCGCTTCAGCGCGTCGTCCAGTTCATAGGTCATCGTGATGCCCTGGGCGTTGCGCCGGCTGGGCCGGTTCATCACGATGCGGGCCACCTTCGGCGCGGGTTCTTCGTAAATCAGTTGCTGATAGTCGCGACCTCCTGAGGCCATATTCTATTCTCCCTGCTTGTCGGCGCCGACGCGCCTTTCAAGGCTGTCGTGGCGGGTTGTTTCGGAAGCTTTCCCTTTTCATGCGCCAGCGTCCAATTCCAACGCACCGCCAGGCATGAGATGAAGTAATACCTCGCGGCTGGAACCGGCAGGCGATGCGTCAGCGGGTGCGCCGGCGCACTGTCAGGTCCGCCATGATCCGGGCATGGGCCTTCTTGTCGATCCGGTAGAGCAGCACCAGCGCTATACCGATCACCGACAGCACGCCCGCACCCGGTCCATGGGCAATGGCCAGCCAATCCGTCATCTGCGTCGGCAGCGACATCGTGGGATCCTGTTCGACCAGATTGACCGGGAAATCAATCAGTTGCAGGACCGTGCCCGCAATCAGGACGCCGGCCCCCGTGGCCGTCTTGGTGGCAAATGACCAGCCCGCGAAATAGAGGCCCTGGCGGGGCGTTCCGAACAGGTGTTCGTGCTCGTCCGCCGCGTCGGGAATGATCGACACGAAGGCGATGATGGTCAGTGCCATCATCGCGCCGCCAGAGAATGCCAGGACCCCCAGGAAGCCCATCAGCCCCCCACCCGTCAATTGTACCAGACCGAGAAGCTTCAGGGTGGCCGGCAATCCGTGGCATATAACCATGCCGATCATGCTGATCAGCAGCATTGTGCGCTTTTCCACCCGTTTTCCGAACGGCCCGGCAAGGGGGGCGCCAAGCACCAGGCCGAGGACGGCGGCCATCCCCAATCCCTGGATCTGTCCAGGACTCAGTTGCCAGAAAAAGGTTACGACATGCAGGCCCAGAGCCTGATGCACACCCGCTTCGATATTGAACAGCAGGCCCGCCACGAACAGGATGCGGAAAGTCCGGTTGCGGGCAATCTCACGCATTTCGCCCCATAGCCGGCGATGGATCGGCCCGGCCGGCGTTTGGGACCCGTGCGGCTGCTCCCGCACTGCCAGCCCCTGCCGTATGGCGATCAGTGCACCGGTCAGCAGCAGCGCGCTCAATGTCAAGGTGAAGGGCATATAGGCGTCACGTTGTGACACCCCCGCCGGACCCGCCAGAAACACGCCATAACCCAGGAAGATCACGGCCACCGTTCCCAGGATACCGATACCCCAGCGCCATGCCGCCACCGAGGAACGCTCGCCATAGTCATCAGTGAGTTGAGCACCCAACGCCTGATAAGGAACGGTGAATATCGACAGCGAGATGCGCAATGACACGGAGAGCAGGGTCAACCAGAGGAACAAGGTCGTCTGTCCAAGCCCGACGGGAAGCGAGAAGATCAGGTTGAAGGTCAGGATGATCGGGATCAGCGACAGGGCCATGAAGGGCACACGCTGACCGAAGCGTGAACGCCAGCCATCCGAGAGGGAACCGATCAACGGATTTGCGACCGCATCGACCACAATGCCGGCGCCGATCGCCAGCCCGGCCAAGGCGCCCGGCAGGCCGCAAACCGCTGTGGCATAGAACAGCACGAAGATGTTGAGCATGCTTTCGACAATCATCTCGACAAGCTGCCCCGCCCCATACCCGGTCTTGCGACCCAGCGGCAGACGAGCCGGTCGCAGGGAAGTTTTGTTTTCACCTGCGCCCATCCCGGCACCAACAGTCGCGGACGGCAACGTTTCCCCCATATCCTGCATCTGCATTCTATGAACCTTTTTCTTGTCAGATGTTTTCGTGCAGATCCCTGTATCTGCCGACAGAGGGTGGCCGCTCTCCAACCGGCAGCGAAGAGCCGACAGACGGCCGCGCCGGTGCTGCCACCCGTTGATCACGACCTCTGCGAACTTGCGAAACCTGAGGACCAGTGTCCGGCTGATCCGACCAGATCATCAAATTCATTCCCCGACGCAGCCATGCCCGCAGGGAATAAGTCCGCCATAAGCAGGTGAAGGCCCGACACGCAAGGGACGGCCGCTAGACGCCATCCAACGTTTGCGATGATGGCAGCCGCTCGCGGCACGCCTTGATGAAGGCGCGGACCGCGGGCCGGGGGCTCCAGCGAAGGCGCGTGGCGCAGCACAGCGACGATGGCGGCAGCGTAAACGGCACCACCGCGAAGTGCTTCTTGAAAATGCTGGTCTGCGTATAGTGGATCGCCGCGACGCTGATGGCATTGGTGTTGCGTATCAGCCGAGCCACGATCGGGAAGTAATCGACGGTATGCAGCCGTTCCTGAACGTCGACGCCGCAATCCTCATATATCTGCCGCCAGATGAAATTGTAGGGCGAGGCGCCGGAGGGCGATATGAGGTCATACTTGGCGATCTCCGCCTTCGTCACATCGGGGCAGTCCAGGATGGGATGCCCCCGCCTGGCAAAGAATGTCGTCTGCATCGGTGCCATCTGTTCGCACCGGAAGTCGGGCTGTTCCTTGAACGCAGCCTCATATCCCAGTGCGACATCGATCGTGCCCACACGCAGTTGCTGCACGATCCGGTCGTAATTTCCGCCGACAATGTTCAGCCTGATGCTCGGATGCCGGGAAACCAGCGTCGACAAGGGTTCAACCAGCAGCCATTCCAGCGATGGGGGACACACCCCGATCCGAAGCAGGCCCGCATAATGATCCGACCCCACGGCGGCACCGCGTAGCAGATCATCCGTCTCCTCGATAACGCGCGATGCCCGTTCAACGAAACTACGCCCTTCCTCCGTCAGGATGACGCCACGGGCCGTTCGATTGAAGATCGCGTAGCCCAGTTGCTGTTCAAGATCGGCCACGCTTTTGGTAATGGCCGACTGGGTGACCCCCACCCGTTCCGCTGCTGCGGTGAACGATCCATATCGCGCAGTGGAAACGACATATTGCAGGCGTCGGTCAGTCATACACTGTTCCTATCTCCGGATGACATCTGACTGCCCAGCGACAAGGGGTTTTCCATTCAGAGGGCACTTCAAGTGGGTGGCAATTTCAAGATTATGATACCGCCGCCAGCCTGTCGTCCCGCAATTTCGACCGGCGGGCCTTGCCAGCGTCATCCCGCAGGTTCTCGTCCGTGAACTCGAAAGTGCGCGGAATCTTGTATCGGACCAGTTTGTCCGACAGGAAGGCACGCAACGCGTCCTCGTCGGTCCGGGTGCGCGCCTCCTCCCGCATCTGCACGATGGCATGGGCGCGCTGGCCCAGGTCCGCGTCGGGCAGACCGATCACGATGGAAGACTGGATATCCGGGTGCTGATCCAGTGCGGCTTCCACCTCTGCCGGGAAGATGTTGGCCCCGCCCGACACGATCATGTCGGTACGCCGGTCGGCGATATAGAGGTAGCCATCCGCATCGACATAGCCGAGATCGCCATAGGTTTCCCAGTCACCTTTGGCCTTGGCCTGAGCCCCAATATACTCGTAGGTCGAGTTTCGTCCCCGCGCCGGCAGGAAGTAGATTTCGCCAATCTCACCGGGGGCGCATTCATCGCCCTGTTCATTCAGGATACGCATCTGCGATCCCGGTCCGGGCCTGCCTACCGATCCCTTATGCGCCAGCCATTCGCGCCCGGTGATGGCTGTGCCGCCGATCAGTTCGGTACCGCCATAGACTTCGATGATCCTGTCCGGACCCAGCCAGTCGATCCAGGCCTGTTTCAGCCATTGCGGGCAGACTGACGCCATATGGAACACCGTGCGAAGGCTCGACATGTCAAAGGCCAGGCGCTGTTCTTCCGGCAGGCGCCAGATACGGCTCATCATGGTCGGGACAAAATTGACCCAGTTGACACGGTAACGCTCGATCAGTTGCAACGCCGCCAGCGGATCGAACTTGCCCATTTCCACGACATGCCCGCCGGAGAACAGGCAGTGGAAGACCCCGACAAAAGGGGCGTTATGGTAAAGCGGGCCCGGATTGAGCATCGTGTCGCCAAGACGCTGGCCGCCGGGCGGCTTGCCCGGATCATGAATGCCCGCTTGCCTGTCCACGATCAACTTGGGCCGGCCGGTCGACCCGCCGCTGGTATGAACCTTCCAACGCGGGGCAATCTTCACCGGCAGCGGGTCGGCAGTCAGATCGTCCGCCGGATGCGAACCGACGGGCAGAAAATTCCATCCCTCAGCCCTGGCGCTTTCTTCGGCGATGATCAGACGGGGCTGCCCCAGTTCCGCGATGGCCCGCAGCTCCGCCGCCGGCAGTTTGGAGGATACGATGCCGACGGTCGCGCCCAGTTTCCATACCGCGAAGGCGGTCTCATAGAATTCGGGACTGTTCGGGATGGCCAGGGTCACCAGATCCCCTTCGCCGACACCCAGCACCGCCAATTGGCGCGCCTTGCGGTTCGACCTTTTGTCCAGTTCGGCATAGGTGATCGTCACGTCCTGGTAGGTCACGGCCGGACGCAGCGGGTCCTTGCCAGCATGATAGGCAAGCAGTTCCCCAATCGGCATCGGTGCGGTCTCGCCCTGTGCCATCTTCACTTGATCGTTCTGCAACGCGACGCTCCTCTCCTGGGGATGCACCCGGCCCATGGCCTGCATCACGGTTCTGCCCGTCTTTTCAATGACACTAGCAGAGGGGGGCACATTGTGTGGCCGGACAAATCGGCTTCACCCATAACCCACAGGAATAGCTTAGGCACACACCGGACTTTGCCTCTTGGCGAGCCGGCCCCGGACAATGGCGGACCGGGCATGATATGCCTGCGAGGCATCCCTCCCGTCGGTTAAGAATTTCTGCTGCGGCACCCGGCCCTCTACTACTGGCAGCAGAAGCCCGATGGCAATGAGAGCAAGGGATCAGATGAGCGACTATACGACGATCAGTGTCGTGCACGATGGTGCCGTCGACTGGTTGACCCTGGATCGGCCGGAGCGTCTCAACGCATTGAATGGGACCATGGTGCGGGAGCTGTGGGACTATTTCCAGACGCTGCAGTCCGATTATGCACGCCGGATCGTCGTCATGCGGGGTGCCGGACGGGCATTCTGCGCCGGACTCGACCTCGTCTGGTACAGCAGTTCCAGGGAGGGGATGCCGAAAGGCGCCACCGCAGATGGGCCGGCGCCGTCACTTGCCGATATCGTCCTGAAGATGCGGTCCTGTCCGCAGATCATCATATCGCTGGTCCATGGTGCGGCCTGCGGCGGCGGATTCAACTTCGCCCTGGCCTCCGATATCCGCATCGCCGGCCGCAGCGCCAAGATGAATGTGGCCTTCATCAAACTTGGTCTGTCCGGCTGCGAGTTGGGAACCAGCTATTTCCTGCCGCGCATGGTCGGTACGTCCGTGGCGGCGGAGCTCATGATGACAGGCCGCTTCATCCATGCAGACCGCGCGCTGGCCGTCGGGCTGGTGTCGGATGTCGTGGAAGATGATCAACTGGAAGAGGCTGCGCGTGGCGTGATTGGCGAACTGCTGGCCACCTCCCCCGTTGGCCTGCGCAAGACCAAGGAAGTGATGACACGCGCTGCCGAGATCGAGGACCTTACAGCGGTCATCCGTCTGGAGGAACATACACAGCGCACCTGTATGGAATCCGGGTCTTTCGCACCAATGATCGGCACGTCCGGTAGCGCCAAGACTACCGTTGCGGATGGAAAGTGATGCCCGCCGTAAACCAGATGCGACCAACAGCCCCCGGGCAAGGCGCAGATGTTGAAAATTGGAAGGGAGTAAGCGTCCATGGCGAATGATTTCAGCGGGTTCCTGCCCGCCATCCCCATGATCAGGATCGGTGACGATGGCAAGGCGTTCATTATGGGCAGCCATTGCCGGAATTGCGGCGAGACGGTGCCTGGAGAGCGCATGGCCTGCGCCTCCTGCGGCAAGCGCGAGACGATCGAGCCCGTGCGGCTGGGCACCAAGGGCACCCTCTATAATTACACGATTGTCCACCGCTCCTATCCCGGCGTGAAGGTCCCATTCGTGTCGGCCATTGTCGACCTGGAAGGGGGCGGTTCGCTGCGCGGCACCTTGGCGGAGGTGGAGCCAGACCCGGCACAACTGCCCTGGAACATGCCCGTCAATGTCGTCTTCCGCGACAGCGGCCAGACCAACCCAGAGGGCAAGCCGTTCGTGAGCTATTTGTTTGTACCCGCCCAGGGAGAGGCATGATGAGCGAAGATGTCTATATCATCGGGATCGACATGATCCCGTTCGGGCGCTATCCGCAGCGCACCGTGGCGCAATTGGGTGCCGAAGCCGCACTGCTCGCCCTTCAGGATTGCGGGCTTACCATCCAGGACATGCAGGCGCTTTACTGCGGCAACCAGATGCGGGCCTTCGGCATGGTCGGTCAGCAGATCCTGCACGAGATCGGCGAGACCGGCATTCCGGTGGTCAATACCGCCAATGCCTGTGCCAGCGGCGGCACGGCCTTCCGCGAGGGCTATATAGCGGTCAAGGGCGGCATCTACGATCTGGTCCTGGCCATGGGCACGGAACAGTTGGGCAAGGGCCTGCTGGGGGCCGCCAGCGGTGGCCGCACCGATGGCTTCGTCGAGGAGGGCACCATCGGATCAATGACGACGCCGGCCATGTTCTCCCAGGTCGGGATGGAGCATCAGCGCAAGTATGGCACGAAGTTCGAGCAGTTTGCCAAGATAGCGGTGAAGAACCATCACCATTCCACCTTCAATCCCAAGGCCATGAGCCGACGGGAAACGCCGCTGGAAGAGGTGATGGCGGCGGAAATGATCTCCTACCCCAACACGAAGCTGATGTGCTCCATCAATGTCGACGGCGCGGCGGCGGCCATCATTGCGTCGGAACGGAAGGTCCGGCAACTGGGGCTGATGGGCCGGGCGATCCGGGTGCGCGCGTCGGAGATGACCAGCAATCCCTATACTCCGCGCCAGGATGCCATCGTTGATTTCAATCTGGTGACCCGCAACTGCGCCAATGCCGCCTATGAGCGCGCGGGCGTGGGGCCGCAGGATCTGCATCTGGTGGAGTTGCATGACTGTTTCGCCACGGCCGAAATGGTCCATTATGAAAATCTCGGCCTGTGCGGCGAAGGTGAGGCCGGCCGCCTGATCGACACGGGCTTCACCGCCATTGGCGGCAAGATCCCCGTCAACCTGTCGGGTGGCCTTCTGTCCAAGGGGCACCCGCTGGGCGCCACCGGCATCGCCAATATCTATGAGATATCGCTGCATCTGCGGGGCGAGGCCGGCGCCCGCCAGGTCGAAAATGCCAGGATCGGCCTGACCCATGTGGTCGGCGGCATGACCGGGATGGGATCGTCCTGCGTCGTGCATATCCTGGAAAAGGCCTGATATCGCGACCTCATCGCCGGATCCGGCCCGTTGCGACGCGAAGCCGGACCACAGGGGGCGATGCCTGACGGTGCGGTCGGTCAACGACCCGCCGTCAGGCCTGCCGCAGGGGCATTCACTGCCCGGCCGACAGTAAGGATATGAGCGTGACAGCCAGTTCCCGACAGCATTTCACCACCCCGGACGGACTGACGCTGGTTGGGGACCGCGTCGGTCCCCCGGATGCACCGACCGTCATTCTTCTGCATGGCGGCGGGCAGACGCGGCATTCCTGGACAAGGACGATGCATCGTCTGGTCGGCCAGGGTTATGGCGTCATCAATTATGATGCCCGCGGACATGGCGACAGCGCCTGGTCGCCGGTGGCGAACTACACGATCCAGGCATTGGCGGCCGATCTGCGTGCAATCCGTGAGACCGTACGGGGTCCCGTCGCCCTTGTCGGTGCGTCGATGGGCGGGATGACCAGCTTCTATGCCATCGGCACCAGCGACCCACCCCTGGCACAAGCCCTGGTCATGGTCGATATCGTCCTCAGCATCGCCCAGGAAGGCGGACAGCGCATCCGCCGATTCATGCAAGGCCATGACAAGGGTTTCGCCGATCTGGAAGAAGCCCGACTGGCCGTTGCCGCCTATAATCCGGATCGGCCGGCACCGAAGGATACATCTGGTCTGCGCAAGAATCTGCGGCAAGGGGAAGATGGCCGGCTGTACTGGCACTGGGACCCGCTGATGCTGAGAATGCCGCCCGGCAGCGAACCGCCTTCACGCATCGACGCGCTGCTGGCGGTCAGTCATCGGGTGACGGTGCCGACGCTGGTGATCCGTGGGGGGCGCAGCGACATCGTCAATGACGAGGGCATTGAAGAGATGCAGCGCCTGGTGCCGCAGACGGAAATCTATGAGGTCCCCGCCGCCGGCCACATGGTGGCGGGGGATCAGAACGACATGTTCAGCGCAGGCGTGCTGTCCTTTCTGCAGCGACATTTCCCGGCAGGCACGACGAACGCGCTGGAGGCCATGAATGGCAACCCTGACCTATGACTATGTCGTTATCGGCGCCGGATCGGCGGGCTGCGTGGTCGCCGCCCGACTGAGCGAGCGGCCGGAAAACAAGGTTCTGCTGCTTGAGTCCGGTGGCGCCGACAAGGATATCATGGTGAAGATGCCGCTGGTCTTCACCATGCTGCAATATCACCCGACGCTGGACTGGGGTCTGTGGAGCGACCCGGAGCCCTTTGCCAATGGCCGCAAGATCAAGGCGCCGCGTGGAAAGGTCCTCGGTGGCTCCTCATCCATCAACGGGATGATGTATTCGCGGGGCCACCCAAGCGACTACGACGAATGGGCGCAAATGGGGGCAGAAGGCTGGTCCCACGACGAGGTGCTGCCCTATTTCAAGAAATCGGAGCGCAATTGGCGTGGTGAAGGGCCGAACCATGGCGGCAGCGGCCCGCTGAATGTCATCCCCTATACCAGTGACGAACCGATCACCAAGGCGATCCGCGACACGGCGCAAGCCCTGAACTATCGCCTGCTGGACGATTTCGAGGCCGGTAATCCGGAAGGCTTCGCCCTGCCCGACAGCACGATCCGTCGCGGCCGGCGGGCCAGCACGTCGCAAGCCTTCCTGACACCCATCCGGAACCGGCTGAACCTGACGGTGGTCACCGGTGCCCATGTCACCCGCATCCTGATCGAAAAGGGCCGCGCCACGGGCGTGGAATATGTCAAGGATGGCAGCAGACAGACGGTCCATGCCGATGGCGAGATCGTGCTGTCGGGCGGCGCCTATGCCTCTCCGCAAATCCTGATGCTGTCGGGGATCGGCCCAGGGGATCACCTGCGCGGCGTCGGCATCCAGGTCGAGCGGGATCTGGCCGGCGTCGGACAGGACCTGCAGGAGCACCCGCTGGTGCCCATGGGTTTCGTGACCAAAAAGCCGTTGGCCTTCGGCCAGGCACTGCGCGCCGACCGGCTGACCCTGTCCGTGCTCCAATGGCTGCTGACGGGGCGGGGATTGCCGGCCACGGTGCCGCTGAGCAACATCGCCTATCACAAATCCCAGCCCGGCCTGTCCCGACCGGACCTGGAAACCGTGTTCATGGCGGCAAACATGATGGCCAAGGTCTGGTTTCCGGGTTTCCGCAAGAAGCAGCCGGACATGCTGACAACGCTCAATGTCGTGCTGCGGCCGGGCAGCCGGGGGTGCGTCAAATTGCGGTCGGACGATCCGCTCGCCCCGCCCCGCATCCAGTTCAACCTGCTGCAGGACCCCGACGATCTGCGCCTGCTTCGCCATTCGCTGCGCTGGACGCGCGACTTTGTCCGGCAGGGCGCTCTGGCGGAGTTTGTGGGCGCGGAGAGTTTTCCCGGCGCTGCCCTGGACCAGGATGCCGCCCTGGATGCCTATATCCGCAAGACAGTCGCTACCGCCCACCACCCCACCAGCACCTGCAAGATGGGCATCGGTGCGGACGCCGTTGTCGACCCGCAATTGCGAGTGCGCGGCATCCGCGGCCTGCGGGTCGCGGACGCTTCAATCATGCCCCGGCTGATCGGCGGTCATACCAATGCGCCTTCGGTGATGATCGGCGAAAAGGTCGCCGACATGATCCTGGGCAATTAGAGACGAGGACCCCAGCATGTCCCTCCCAATCGACGTGACGGAGAAAACCCGGGCCAGCCTGGACCGACCGTTCCAACTGCTGATCGATGGCCGTTGGACGGACCCGGATGGTGGCGAACGGCTTGATGTCGTCAACCCTGCCGATGGCGGCGTCATCGCCAGCATTCCGGCCGGTAGTGCGCGGGATATTGATCGGGCCGTTGCCGCCGCCCGGCGGGCGTTTGAAAGCGGACCCTGGGCCAGCCTGCCCGCCGGTGAGCGCGCCCGCCTGCTCTGGCGCCTGGCCGACCTGATCGAGGCCCGCAAGGAGGAATTCGCCGAACTGGAGACGCTGGACAATGGCAAGCCGGTCACGATGGCGAAATGGGTGGATGTCCCCGCCTCCGTCGCCGCCCTGCGCTACTGGTCCGGCTGGTGCGGGAAAATCACCGGTGAGACGCGGTCCGTCGATATGCCGGGCGAGTTCCTGGCCATGACGCTTCGGGAACCCGTCGGGGTCGTCGGCCTGATCACCCCCTGGAATTTCCCGTTGATGGCGGCGGTATCAAAGCTGGGTCCGGCATTGGCGGCTGGCTGCACCGTCATCCTGAAACCGGCCGAACAGACCTCCATGACCACCCTTCGCCTGGGCGAAGCAATCCTGGAAGCGGGCTTTCCGCCCGGCGTCGTCAATATCGTCAGCGGCCTGGGCAGTGTCGCCGGGGCGGCCCTGGCCGAACATGATGGTGTCGACAAGATCTCCTTCACCGGTTCCACCGCCGTGGGCAAGTCGCTGATCGGCGCCGCACGCGGCAACCTGAAGCGCCTGACGCTGGAACTGGGGGGCAAGTCGCCCACGATCATCCTGCCCGACGCTGACCTGAAGAAGGCGATCATCGGCGCCGCCCAGTCCATCTTCCTGAACAGCGGCCAGATCTGCGTGGCCGGCTCCCGCCTCTACGTCGCGCAGGAGAAATTCGATCAGGTGCTGGAAGGGCTGGTGAAGGTCGCGACCAGCTTCAGGCTGGGTCCCGGCCTGGACCCGACCACGACCCTGGGACCCCTGGTCTCCGCCACGCAGCAACATCGGGTCATGGATTATATCGACAGCGCCCGCGCCGAAGGGGCCAATGTGGTCACCGGCGGCAAGGCGGTCGGCGACCGGGGCTATTTCGTCGAACCGACGATCATCAGCGACGTGACCCCGGACATGCGCGTGGTGCGGGAGGAAATTTTCGGCCCCGTGCTGGTGGCAACGCCGGTTGCCGACCTGGATGAACTGGCGACGCTCGCCAACGACACCGTCTATGGCCTGTCCGCCAGCATCTGGACGCGCGACATCTCCACCGCCTACAAGCTGGCGCGCAAGATCAAGGCCGGCACCATCAATATCAATACCGGCTCCGTGGCCGGCCCGAACCTGCCCTTTGGCGGCTTCAAGCAATCGGGCTGGGGCCGCGAGAACGGCACCGACGGCATCAACAGCTTTACCGAGCTGAAGACGGTCATCACCGGGCTGTAGCCACACCTTACGCCCCCGTCCGTAACCGGCGGGGTGATGCGCGCGCGTACAGAGGAGAGATCCCGATGCAACCGGAACCAACCGCGACGGATGGCGGTGCCACATTGCTGGGCCAGGGCCTGTTCTGGCAGGACATGCGGGTCGGTGCCACTTTCCGCACCTATACACGCACGATCACCGAAACCGACCTTGTCAGTTTCGTGACGCTGACGGGCATGACGGACAGCGCCTTCCTGGACGCGACGCTGGTCGGGCCGATGGGCGGGCGCCCGGTGCCGGGTGTGCTGACCCTGTCGATCATTGAAGGCTTCATCATCCAATCACTGATCCGTGGCACCGGGCTGGCGATGCTGGGCTACACGCTGGAACCGCTGGCCCCGGTACATGTCGGCGATACGGTGCATGCCATCATCGAATTCACCGGCGTGCGCTCCACCTCGACCGGCAATCGCGCCATCGTCGATTCCACCATCACCATCTTCAATCAACGGGCCGAACCGGTCATGCGCTACAGTTCACGCCGGCTGATCGCCGGGCGGACGGAGGCGGAATAACGCCATGCTGCCGCTTCAGAACATCAAGGTCATCGACCTGACCACCGTCGCGATGGGGCCGCTGGCCAGCCAGTGGCTGGGCGATTTCGGCGCCGACGTGATCAAGGTGGAGGCGCCGGGCGGTGACAGCACCCGCCAGACCGGCCCGGCCACGGAGCCAGGGATGGCCGCCCTGTTTCTCAGCACCAATCGCAACAAGCGCAGCGTGGAACTGGACCTGACCCAGCCGGAAGGACGCGAGGCCCTGGCCCGGCTGATCGAGGGTGCCGACGTCTTCATGCACAATATCCGGCCGCAGAAGCTGGCGAAGCTGGGGCTGGAGCCGGAAAGGCTGATGGCGCGCAACCCGCGGCTGGTCTATGCGGGGCTGCTGGGCTTTGGAGAGGCGGGGCCCTATGGCGGGCGCCCCGCCTATGACGACATCATCCAGGGCCTGTCGGGCTGTGCCGACCTGATGCGCCGCCAATCGGGCGAACCGCAGTATTTTCCGACCATCACCGCCGACAAGACCACGGGCCTGATCGCGGCGATGGCCATCCTGGCGGCCCTGACCGGGCGCGCAGCCAGTGGTCGCGGTGCGCTGGTCGAGGTGCCCATGTTCGAGTGCATGGTGGGCTTCAATCTGGTCGAGCATCTGTATGGCCGGCAGTTTGAGCCGCCGCAGGGCGATACCGGCTATCCGCGTGTGCTGTCGCGCCACCGGCACCCCTACCGCACCCGCGACGGCTTCATCTGCATGCTGCCTTATACCGATGCCCATTGGCGGGCCTTCTTCACGCAAGCGGGTGCGCCTGGGTACGCGGACGATCCCCGCTTCGCCACCATGGCGGCGCGCACGGCCCATATCGACGCGCTTTACGAGCTGGTGGCCGATCTGGTGGCGCAGCATGACAATGACCATTGGCTTGCCGCCTGTGAACGGATCGGCGTTCCGGCCTCCCCCGTCCTGTCGCTGGACGAAATCATCAGCGACCCGCACCTGCAGGCGGTGGAGTTCTTTTCCACCCTGCATGACCCCGGCTTGGGTGATGTGCGTCTGCCGGGCGTGCCGGTACTGTTCGACGGGGAACGGCCCCCTGTCCGTCTGCCCCCCCGCCTGGGGCAGCATAATCGTGAAATTCTGGGCGCCAACGATCCCAAGCAGGCCTGACGGCGGGCAAGAAAGCGGAAGCACCAATGCTGGACACGACCACACGCACCATTTTCTCCGAAGAACATGCCATCTTCCGCGACAGCGTGCGCAAGCTGTTCGATCGCGCGCTGCTGCCGCACCTGGACGACCATGAGCGCGACGGCATCGTCGAGCGGGATTTCTGGCGTCAATGCGGGGCCGCCGGCCTGCTTTGCCCGACCGTCGATCCGGCCTATGGCGGGCCCGGCCTGGATTTCACCTACAACGCCATCGTGCAGGAGGAACTGTCCTATGCCGGTTCCCATGCCGGGCTGATCATCCAGAACGACATCACCGCCGACTATATTCAGGCCTATGGGTCAGAGGCGCAGAAGCAGCGTTACTTGCCAAAGATGGTGGCCGGCGACTGCATCACCGCCATCGCGATGACCGAGCCTTCGGCGGGGTCGGACCTGAAGGCCATCCGCACCCATGCCAGACGCGACGGTACCGACTATGTCATCAACGGGTCCAAAATCTACATCACCAATGGCTGCAACGCGGATCTGGTGATCCTGGCCGCCAAGACCGACACCGCGCGCGGCGCCGGCGGCATGTCGCTGTTCCTGGTGGAAACCGATACGCCCGGCTTCACACGCGGCCGCAAACTGGACAAGATCGGGCAGCGTTCCGGCGACACAGCGGAACTGTTCTTCGCGGATATGCGCGTGCCCGCCGACAGCCTGCTGGGGACGGAGAACGAAGCCTTCAGCTATCTGCTGACGCAATTGGCGCAGGAGCGGCTGTCGGTCGCGGTGACAGCCCAGGCCGCCGCGCAGCGCGCCTTCGACGAGGCGCTTGCCTTCACCAAAGGGCGGCAGGCGTTCGGACAGCGCATATTTGATTTCCAGAACACCCGCTTCGTGCTGGCCGGCCTGAAAACCGAACTCCAGGTCGGCTGGGCGCATCTGGACTGGGCCATTGCCCGGCATGTGGCCGGCAAGCTGGATGCGGCCGCCGCGTCAGCCGCCAAGCTCTGGCATACGGAGCTGCAGGGTCGCGTCGTCGATGCTGCCCTGCAGCTGCATGGCGGGGCCGGTTACATGAACGAATACATGATCGCGCGCCTTTACCGCGACGCCCGCGTGACCCGCATCTATGGCGGCACCAGCGAGATCATGAAGGAAGTCATCGGCCGGAGCCTTTGAACGCCCGCGCCACCTGCCAAAAGACAGCAAGGAAGTTCGACCGATGCCCGAAGCCTATATCGTGGAGGCCGTCCGTACACCGGGGGCCAAGCGCAAGGGTGCGCTGGCCGGAATACATCCGGCCGACCTCGGCGCTACCGTTCTGAATGCTCTGGTTGACCGAACCGGCATCGACCCCGCCGCGGTGGAGGATGTGATTGTCGGCTGCGTGACGCAGGCGGGCGAACAGGCCTTCGCCTTTGGCCGCAACATGGTGATGGCGTCGCGCCTGCCGGACAGCGTGCCCGCGGTAACGATCGACCGGCAATGCGGCAGTTCACAGCAGGCCCTGCATTTCGCCGCCCAGGCGGTGATGTCCGGCACTCAGGATATCGTCATTGCCGCCGGTGCCGAAAGCATGACGCGGGTGCCGATGCTGTCCAACATGACCCTGCATTCCCAGGCGGGCATGGGCGAAGGCCCCTGGAGCCGGGCGATCCGGAACCGCTATGGCGTTTCCGGCTTCAGCCAGTTCCACGGCGCGCAGGCCATGGCCGACAAGTACGGCTTCAGCCGCGAAGACATGGACGCCTTTGCGCTGGAGAGCCATCGCCGCGCCGTCAGCGCCATTGAGACCGGCGCCTTCTCCCGCGAGATCGTCCCCGTCGCCACCGAAACCGGGCTTTTTACCCAGGACGAGGGGGTACGTTTCGATGCCTCCATGGCGGCAATGGCCGCCGTGAAGCCCATTGCCGAGGGCGGAACCATCACCGCCGCCAATGCCAGCCAGATGACCGACGGCGCATCTGCGGTCATGGTGGTCAGCGAGGCGGGAATGAAGCGTTTCGGCCTGAAGCCGCTGGCCCGTATCCACAGTCTCACCGTGACGGCGGGGGACCCGGTCATCATGCTGGAGGAACCGATCCCCGCAACCCGGAAGGCCCTGGCCCGCTCCGGCCTGCGCCTGGATGATATCGACCTGTTCGAGGTCAATGAGGCCTTCGCCTCGGTGCCGCTGGCCTGGATGAAGGCGCTTGATGTCGATCCGGCGCGACTGAACGTGAATGGCGGCGCCATCGCCCTGGGCCATCCACTGGGGGCGTCGGGCACCAAGCTGATGACGACGCTTGTCCACACACTGCATGCCCGCGGTCAGAAATGGGGCCTGCAGACCATGTGCGAAGGCGGCGGCATCGCCAACGTCACCATCATTGAGGCACTGTAGTTACGCCAGCCGCGTCACCCGGATCAAATCGAAAGACCCATCATGACCCGCACCTCATCCTTTCCCATCCGGCATCCGCTTTCCGTCGATCCGTCCCGCGTAGAGCGATTGGTCCAGATCATCGACCGCGATATCGACGCCCTCAGCTATGACGGCGTCGCGCTGAAGGTTTCCCTCGGCGACGAACTGGTGATCGATATCCAGCGCGGGTACGCAAACCGAGAGGCCGGTACTCCCGTCGATGCGACAACCGTCTTCGCCTCAATGTCGACCGGCAAGAATTTTCTGGCCACGCTGTTTCTCAGCTATGTCGAACGCGGCCTGCTCAACCTGACGGCCCCGGTCGCAGAGGTGCTTCCGGAATTCGGGCAACGGGGCAAGGGCCGGGTCACGCCATTCCATATTCTGACGAATACCAGCGGCATCATGGCGCAATCCCCGCCCCTGCCGGCGGCGGAAGCCGTGTCGAACCGCGCCATCTTCGACTATGTCTGCAAGGAACGTCTGGAGTTCCAGCCCGGCGAGCGGATCAACTATTCCATGGTCGCCGGTCACGCTGTCCTGGCCGAAATGCTTCTGGAGGTCGACGGGCGCCAGCGCGGCCTTGCCCAGCTCATGCATGAAGAGCTTTTCCAACCGGCCGGCATGACCAGCACCGCACTTGGCGGGCGCGCCGATCTGGCGGCTCGGATGGCACCGATCGTCGCCCGCTTCAAGGAGCCGGGTGCGTTCCATCCCGAGCGCATCAATGCGATCAACATGCTCTACAAGACCGAAGGTGCCGAGATTCCTGCCGCCGGCTACCTGACCTGTTCCCACGACCTGCACCGGTTTGCCAATATGCTGCGTCGCGGCGGCGAGATCGATGGTTTCAGGTTCCTGTCACCGGCCATGCTGGAATGGTGCACAGCCGACCATACCGGCCTGACCTCCAACGGGTTGCTGGCCTATGCCGCAGAGACGCGTAATTGGACGCTCTACCCGAATGGCGCGGGCATCGGATTTATTCTGCGCGGCGACAAACCCACCCACGGCCCCATCTCAACCCTGGCCTCACCCCGCTCCTTCGGCGGATGGGGGGCGGGATCAACCTGCTTCTGGGTAGACCCACAGCGCGATATCACTTTCAGCCTGCTGATGGCCGGTGTGATGGCCGATGACCGGCATGTTGAAAAGGCATCCAGCTTTGGAGACATGGTTCTTGCCGCCATGTACTGATACCTGGGGCGCCCGAGTAAACAGAGTTGTGGCGCTGAACTGTCCGGCGTTGACAACATGGTGCCGGGCTTCCAGCGCGCCTTGCGGTTTCCAGCCCCGTTCAAAAGGCTCCCCTCATGAGCGATGATACTCAGATGAGGGGCCCCAGCTCGGACTCCAGGATTGGCCGGTGCCTCGAACCGGCCAACAATCAGCCCACGATGCGCGATGCGGATGCCGATACGTACAACGGGTGGATGGAGATCATCAGACTGGCAAGGTGGAGCTTGATTTAGCACCAGATAAAAGGGGGCTCAATGTAAAGACCATCTAATGGGCAAAATCTGATTTTGACGCAAATTTCGACCAGGGTGTCATCCGGTATCTATTTATTCCCCATCTCTACATCAATGTGATTTCATTGGCCGTGAATCCGCAGCCCATTCACAATGCTCGTATGGAAACGGTATGTTAGGTGTTTCGCTATCTCATTCAGAAAATTGGCAGTAATCACTTTGACAACCCCATCCGCGAAACCGCGCCGACGTCGACGGCGGCCACAGGAAGAAATCATCGACCGTATCCTGGCGGCCGCCCAGCGGCAGTTCAACGAACTTGGCTATGCCGCCACGACGACAAAAGAAATCGCCAAGCAAGCAGACGTCAGCGAAACGCTTCTCTATCGTCATTTCAAAAGTAAGGCGGGGCTGTTCGACCAGATCGTCTTCGATCCGTTTGACTTGCTGGCAACGCAACTCCTCAACGTACGTGATGGCTATCAAGGTTGGGATCTGGATCCGGCCAGAGGCAGAGCTTTACTGGCCCAGATGATCGAATTCCTGGAGCATAACCGAAAATTGCTCTGCGACTTGGCAGTTAAAGGGTTGGCGGAAACGGCCGACGAACAAACTGAACGGCGCTTGGAAGGAATGCGCCGACATTATCGTATCGCTGCACACCAAATTAAGACGTTCCATGAACTCAAGGGCCAGACATGCCCTTTCGATCCTGACATCGCTGTTCGCCTCGCACTGGGGATGCTGCTGGCGTCGACTCTGTTTAACGAATGGCTGTTTCCTGACGGAATGCCGGAACGGGAAAAGCTGGTGGAAAATATCAGATTGATGATGGTTCGTGCTCTGGCGTCATCCGGTCCCAATAGCGATTGATCAGCGTCTGCCGCTATGTAGTGTTACTGCATAAAAAGCAGTCACAGGGAGAGCGCCATGGCTATGCGACCGGATCATGTGCCGGCGGAACGCGTCGTGCATTTCGATATCTATGATGTACCTGGCGCGAGTGAGGATATCCAACTGGCCTACCGGGCCTTTCAACAAAACAACCCGGACATCTTCTGGACTCCCGCCAATGGCGGTCACTGGGTGGCGACCCGCGCCGATGATATCGAGACAATCCAGCGCGACCATGAACGCTTTTCCCATCGCCGCATCACCATCCCACCCATGCCGCCGGAATATCCAAGGCAGATCCCGCTGGAGGTCGACCCGCCCGAACATTCGGCCTATCGCCGGCCGCTGACCCGTGCCCTGCTGCCCAGGGTGGTCAACGCGCTGGAGGCGAAGGTCACCGACATGGCCATCCAACTGGTCGAAGAACTGAAACCGCGCGGTGAATGTGAGTTCATCGAGGATTTTGCCAAAATCCTGCCCATCGCCGTTTTTCTGGATCTGGTCGATTTGCCGCGAGCAGACCGTACGGTGTTGCTGCCTCTGGCCGAGGATGCCGTGCGCGGCACCAGCGTTGACGCCCGGCACCGGGCCCATGCCGGCATCGCCGCCTATCTGATGCCGTGGATTGAGGCAAGGCGGGCCACTCCCGGCGATGATCTGCTGTCCCAGATCGTCAATGCCGATATCAATGGCGAGAGGATCAGTCAGGCCGAGGCCATCGCTTTTGCCTCGCTGGTCCTGTTCGGCGGGCTGGATACGGTAGCCTCCTCCCTGGGTTTCATCGCCAATTTCCTGGCCCGCAACCCGGAGCATCGCTGGCAGCTCCGCGAAAGGCTGGACGACAACAGCTTCATGCAGGGGGCGATCGAGGAATTGCTGCGCCGGCACGGGGTGGCCAACACCGCACGTGTCGTCACCCGCGACATGGAGTTCAAGGGCGTACAATTGCGAGCGGGCGACATGATCCTGCCTCCCAATCTTCTCTACGGCCTGGATGAGCGTAAGGTGGAAGACCCTTTGCGGGTGGATTTCACCCGACCCTTCCCCGTCCCGCACGCGACCTTCGGCAATGGCCCCCATACCTGTCCCGGTGCGGTACTGGCCCGGCGAGAGATCAAGGCCTTCCTGACCGAATGGCTGCGGCGCATCCCGGATTTCGAGATCAAGCCGGGCACGAAACCGCGGCTGGCCACCGGCATGGTGAACGGGGTGCTGAGCCTGGAACTGTCCTGGCCCGTTCACGTCTGAAAACAAAAATATAACGGAGGATCGCATGTCCATCGACCTGCCCCTGCTGGGCAATCTGTTCGGCCTTGCCGGCCGTAATGCCATCGTGACCGGGGCCGCCACCGGCATCGGCCGACGCACCGCCGAACTGTTCGCAGCCGCCGGCGCCCATGTCGCCGCCCTTGACCTGAATATCGCCAAGGCCGAGGAATTCGCGGCCCAGGTGCGCGACGCCGGCGGACAAGCCACGGCCATCGCCATGGACCAGGGCGATCCGGACAGCATCAAGACGGCCTTCGCCCGGCTGGATGAGGTGTTTGCGCGCATCGACATTCTGTTGAACTGTGCCGCGATCTATCCGCGCTGCAATTTCGAGAAGGCGACCGCCGAATTTCTGGACCGCATGCATGCGATCAATGTGCGCGGCGTCTTTCAATGCACACAAGAAACGATACGCCGCATGAAAGCGACAGGTGGCGGCTCCGTCATCAACATCTCCTCCGTCACGTCGCTGAAGGCCGGCATCTACGACAATATTCAGTACGGCATGTCGAAGGCCGCGCTGAACGCGCTGACCCAATCGCTGGCCCTGGAATATGCCGAATTCCGTGTGCGGGTGAACGCCATCCTGCCCGGCGGCATCGCCACCGAGGCGGCCATCGCCTCCACCCAGGTGGGCGATCCGTTGCGCGGCCCCTTTCTGCAGCCAGGACGTGTTCCCCTGGGCGGGGAAAATGCCGATCCGCAAGTGATTGCCAATGCCTGCCTGTTCCTGGCCTCCGACGCCTCCCGCTTCGTGACGGGACAGTTGCTGGCCGTCGATGGCGGCTTCCTGATCAGTTGATGGCGCGGAGGACACCATGGATACGCATGCCATTCCCCGAATCCGCGATTTTGACGATCCGGATTACGACCCGTTCAACGCCATGGGGACATTGGGGGGTGAATACCGCATCCGCGACTGTTACCCGGAACTGGCGCGGCTGCGCCACCTGTCGCCGGTGTTCGACGGAGACATCCGGGTGCATTTCGGCCTCTATCCCGACCTGACCATGCAGCATCTGCGGCATTTCGCGGTGCTGGGTCATGCGGAGGCGATGGCGGTATTGGCCGACTCCCGGACCTTCTCCAACAAGGTATACGAGAATAATCTGGGTGTTTATTTCGGACGCTCCGTCACCACCATGGATGGGCAGGCGCATTTCGACAATCGCCGCCTGTTCCAGAAGGCCTTCAACCCCAAGATGGTGGAGGAATGGGGCAAGGACATGATCCCCCGCATGATCCATCGCCTGATCGACGGGTTCGCGGGCGATGGCAAGGCGGAACTGGTCAGCCAGTTCACCCTGCATTTCCCCTTTCACTTCATCCATGAACTGATGGCCCTGCCGGAAGAGGACCGGGCCATCTTCCACAAGCTGGCCTTCGGGCAGATCGGCATCATCTTCGACCATGAACATGGCATGGATGCCATCACCAAGCTGAAGGAATATCTGACCGCCATCGTCCATCACCGGCGTGTACATCCACTGTCGGACAGCGACCTGATCAGCAATCTGGCCCAACTGTCGGGTCCTGGCGGGGAATTAGAGGATGACATCGTCATCGCCTTTTTCCGGCAATTGATGAATGCGGGCGGCGACACCTCTTATCACGGCTTTTCCAGCGTGCTGGCCGCCCTGCTGACCCACCCGGACCAGTTGGAGGCGGTGCGGCGGGACCGGTCACTGGTTCCCCAGGCGCTGGAGGAAGGGTTGCGCTGGAACGCGCCCGTACCGGGCATTTCCCGCACACCGACGCGGGAGATCGAGATCGCGGGCGTCACCATGCGGCCGGGCGACCATGTACTGGTCATGCTGGGCGCCGCAAACCGGGACGAGAGGGCATTCCCCGCCCCCGACCGGTTCGACATTTTCCGCAAACCCACGGGTCACATGCCGTTCGGCCACGGCCGGCATATCTGCATCGGTCAGCATCTGGCGCGTATGGAAATGACGGTGGCGCTGAACGCCCTGCTGGACCGGCTGCCGGGGCTGCGGGCCGATCCCGACCTTCCCGCACCGGAAGTCGTCGGCTTCGCGCTGCGCGGTCCGCACGAGGTGCATGTCCGGTTCGATCCGGCCTGATTTGGGAGATTACCGAATATGACGCCCCCTACCCCTGACCATCCCGCCAATCGTGCCGTGCAATCGCTTCTGGACCGGCTTGTCGCCGAAGGCCGGGAAATCGGCGTGCAGGTGGCGGCCTATCTGGGCGATGAACTGCTGGTCGATTGCTGGAGCGGTCACTGTGACCGCAACGGCGCACCCGTAACGGCCGACACGCTGTTCAATGTCTTCTCCGTGTCCAAGGCGCTGACGGCGACGGCGGTGCATATCCAGGCGGAGAATGGCCGCCTGGACTATGACGCCCCCATCGCCCGCTACTGGCCGGAATTCGCTGCCGCCGGGAAGAAAAGGCTGACTGTCGCACAGGTCCTGACCCATTGCTCCGGACTGATGCAGTTGCCGGCCGACATCACGGTTGAGCAGATGTGTGACTGGAACTGGATGGTGGACTGGCTGGCGGCGCAACCTCCCCTGTTCGAGCCGGGCACACAGAGTGGCTATCAGTCGATGAGTTTCGGCTGGATATTGGGCGAACTGGTCCGGCGCACCGACATCCGCCGCCGCCCCTTCGGCTCCTTCGTGCGGGAGGAAATCCTGCTGCCACTGGGCGCGCCGGATTTCTGGCTGGGCCTGCCGCCGGCCCAGGCGTATCGGGTCGCCGTTCTGGATGACAGTGCGGTGCAGGTGGCACCCGATGGCACGCTCTACCGCGTCACCTGCCCGATGCAGGTGGACCTGATGCCGGAGCCTTTCGCCCGTCCCGTTGTGCAGCAGGCCTGCATCCCCGCCGTCGGCGGCATCTCCAACGCGCGAAGCCAAGCCAAGCTGTTCGCCATGCTGGCCAATGGCGGAAAGTTCCAGGGAACGCGGCTGCTGTCGACCGACAGGGTTGCGGGGTTCAGCACGCCGCGTCCCGATTTCGGACCCGACCCGGTGTTTTTCGGCATGCAGGTTCCCATCGGCCTGGGCGGCTATTGGCTGGGCGGGGACAATCCCCCCGTCTCCGCCCCCCGTAATCCGCGCGCCATCTGCCATCCCGGCATGGGCGGGTCACTGGGCTGGGCCGATCCGGATCGGCGTCTGGCCGTCGCCTTCTGCCATAATCGCATGTTCGACGCCTACACGCCGGACCAGGACAGCCGCACCCTGGTGGGGGACGCGATCCGCGCCGCCCTCGGCCTGTCCTGACCGTTGGGAGTCCCCACCTTGACCACGACTTCGCCCACCTTCGACTATGTCATTGTCGGTGCCGGCTCTGCCGGCTGCGTGCTGGCCAACCGCCTGTCCGAACAGCCCGGCGTCTCCGTCCTGCTGATCGAGGCGGGGCCGCCGGACAGCAGCCCGCTGGTGCATATGCCCAAGGGCTTTGGCAAACTGCTGTCCGACCCCAAGCATGTCTGGTTCTTCCAGACCGACGCCAGCGAGGGCATACCCTCGGAAACCTGGGTGCGCGGCAAGGTGCTGGGCGGGTCCAGTTCAGTCAACGGCATGATGTATTTCCGGGGACAGCCGGAAGATTACGACGAATGGGTCGAGCTGGGGGCCACGCGCTGGAACTGGGCCACGATGCGATCCTGCTTCCAGGCTATGGAAAGCCACGCGCTGGGCGCGGATGGCGAACGCGGAACGGATGGTCCGCTGAAAGTTTCGGTTCCGACGGCACTGGACCCCTTGTCCCGGGCGCTGGTGGATGCCGGCGTGGCGATGGGCATCCCCTATAAGCCGGACCTGAACCGTCCTGATCAGACCGGCATCGGCCCCGCCCCGCGCACCATCCATGCCGGCCGCCGGTCCAGCGCGGCCCAGGCCTTCCTGAAGCCGGCGCGCAACCGCCCCAACCTGACCGTGGTCACCGGCACCACCATTGACCGGGTTCTGTTCCAGGGCACGCGGGCCATTGGCGTGGCGGGACGGAATGCCGGCGGGGAATGCCGCTTTCTGGCCGGGCGGGAGGTGATCCTGTCGGCCGGTGCCCTGCATACGCCGCGCCTTCTGCAGCTTTCCGGGGTGGGACCGGCCGCCCTGCTGCGCGACCTGCATGTGCCGGTCGTTGCCGACAATCCCCATGTCGGGGACCATATGCTGGAACATAGGCTGTTGATGATGCAGTACCGGATGCTGCAGCCCCACAGCCAGAACCTGGAATTCAACGGCTGGCGACTTGTCGCCAACACGCTGAAATATCTGCTGTTCCGGCGTGGCATCCTGGCGGCAGGCGCCTATCAGGCGGCCGCCTTCATCAACGCGGTCGACCGTGCGGGGCGGCCCGATACGGAACTGCTGGCCGCCCCCTATTCGCTGGAGGTCAATTCAAAGGGCATCGGCTTTGAGAAGGCCCACGGACTGCATCTGTTTGCCTATCCCCTGCGGCCGCGCAGCGAAGGCAGCATCCGCATACGGTCCAGCGACCCCGCATTGCCGGCGGCGATCAAGCCCAACTATCTGGCCGATCCCTATGACCGGCAGGTGACCATCGCCGGCTTCCGCTTCATCCGTGAATGGATGCGCCATCCCAGCCTGGCGGGATTGGTGGGCGCGGAAACGGCACCAGGGCCGGGCGTCGAAAGCGACGACGAGATCGTGTCGGTTTTCAAATCCCAGGGGCAGGCGGGATACCATGCCAGCAGCACCTGCCGCATCGGCGACCCGTCACGCGGCGCCGTTGATGCCCGCCTGCGGGTACATGGCGTCAGCGGGCTACGGGTGGTCGACGGGTCGGTGATGCCGACCATGGTGTCGGCCAACACCAACGGCCCCATCATGGCCATCGGCTGGCGCGCGGCCGACCTGATCCGTGAGGATGGGCGGTGAGTTGTGCCCACCGTCCCAATTCTTCACAGCATCATCAAACCGCCATCAGCGTTGATGGTCTGGCCCGTGACATAGCGGCTGTCATCGCCAGCCAGGAAAACGGCGACCGGCCCGATATCGGAAGCCGGATCGCCGAAGCGGCCCAGCGCGATTTCCTTGCGGTACATGTCCGCCTCTTGCGGATGTTCCTCCAGATACTTGACGGCGATGGGGCTGAGGGCAGCCGGGCAAATGACATTAACCCGGATGCCATATTGGCCCCATTCACGGGCCGCCACGCGCGACAGGGCCCGCACCCCCTCCTTGGCGGCGGCATAGATGCCGAAGCCGGGTCCCCCGTGAATACCCTCGCGCGAGCCCAGATTGATGATCGACCCGCCACGTTCCTTCAGGTGGGGGAAGGCCGCCTGCATATGATAGAGCGTGCCGACGGGGCCGCTCTCCAATGTCAGGGCGATGGTCTCGTCGTCGATCTCCTCCAGCTTCTGGCCGGGATGGGAGCTTTGGGCATTATTGACCAGCACATCCAGCCGGTCGAACCGGGCGATGGTGCTGGCGACCACCCGTTGCGCATCGGCACGGCGGCGGACATCGGCCGTCACACATTCGACCGCACCACCCAAGGCACGAAGCCCAACCGCCGCCGCTTCCAGCTTGGCGGCGTCGCGACCGGTGATAACCAGCGACGCCCCGGCGCCGGCCAGCGCGGTGGCGATGCCCAGCCCGACACCCTGGCCGCCGCCGGTGACGATGGCCACCTTGCCCTTCAATTGAGCCATAAGTCCCCTCCCCTGTTGGATTTCCGCCTCAGCGCGGCAGACCCAGCACGCGTTCGGCCAGGACGTTCTTCAGCACCTCGTTGGTGCCGCCGGAAATGGTCCAGGCATAGGACCAGAGATAAGCATCGTAACTGTCGGTGGTCTGGTTGCTGTCGCCCGTCATCCTGGGCATCGCCACCTGCGCCTCCATCCCGCCCCTTGCCAACATGAAGGCCCAATGGTCGTGCAGCAGTTCGGAATAGAGCAGCTTCACATAGCTGGGCAGGGGCGAATTGCCCATATGCGGGTCGGCGATCACCTCCGCCATCATACGGTCGATGATGGCGCGCACGGCCAGAAGCCGGGCATAGAGCCGCATATAGGCGCGGCGATGCGCGATATCCGGCCACCAGGCAACCTTGCCCGCACCAGCATCGGCCAGAACCATGTCCATCCCGAATTGCAGCCGGGCGGCCAGATCCACGATGATCAGGCCGCGTTCGGCCGACAGGGTGGACTGGGCGATACGCCAGCCGTCATTCTCGGCCCCGATCAGGTTTTCCGCCGGGATTTCCACGTCATCCAGGAACAGCTCGCAGAATTCCGCCCCACCATTGATCTGCGGGATCGGCCGGCGGGTGACACCGGGACTGTCCATATCCAGGATAAAATAGGAAATCCCGGCCTGCTTTTTGGGCGCCTGCGGGTTGGTGCGGGCCAGCAGCAGGCAATAGCGGGCATACATGCCATAGGAGGACCAGACCTTCTGGCCATTGACCACATAGACGGTGCGGCCATCGGGCGTTTCCCGCTTCTCCGCCTTGGTGCGCAGGGACGCCAGATCGGACCCCGCCCCCGGTTCGGAGAAACCTTGGCACCAGACCTCCCCATGATCACGCACGCCGGTCAGATAGCGGTCGCGCTGTTCCGCCGTGCCATGGGCGAACAGGGTCGCCGGCAGGTGGAACAGGGAAATGGTGAACATGTCCGGGCGCGGGGCATCGGCGCGGGCCAGTTCCTCGTTCAGGATCACGGCGTTGCGCAGCGACAGTTCCTCCCCGCCCCAGGCGCGCGGCCAATGCGGGGTCGCCAGACCAACCCGGCGCAATTGATCGAACCACCAATGCTGGAAGGTGACATAATCCGCTTCCGGTGCCGCGACCAGTTTGCCCTTCCAGTCGCCCGGCAGCACAGCGCTCAGCCATTGCCGCAGCGCGGCCCGGAACGCGGCCTCGTCATGTAGATGGTCAAGCGGCATGGGATGGGTCGTCATGCGACGTCCTCCGTCAACAGGGCGGCAGCGGCGTCCAGCGCCACGTCCTCGCCCCCGAACAACGCCCGATTCAACCAGGCGCGCTTCAGGTAATGGTGGCACTCATGTTCCCAGGTGAAGCCAATGCCGCCATGCAATTGCACGGCATCGTCGGCAATGGTGACATAGGCTTCCACCGCATGGGCGCGTGCCAGATGGGCAAGGGCCAGGACCCGTTGCCCGTCACCATCGCCCCGCACCGCCAGATCGACCAGGGCACGCGCCGATTCCAGCCGCAGCTTGTGATTGGCGGTGCGGTGCTTCAGCGCCTGGAACCCGCCGATCGGCTGCCCGAACTGGGTGCGGATCTTGAGATATTCAACGGTCTTTTCCAGGATGGCGTCCGCCCCGCCGACGCTGTCGCAGGCCAGCGCCAGGGCCGTGTGCCGGCGCAGGGCAGCGCCATCGACCGGAACCGGCAGGACCGGCGTGTCTGACAGGTCCAGACTGGCCGCCCCCCGCGTGCGATCAACCAGGGCCGTTGGCAAGACTGTCAAGCCCGCTGCCTCACGCGGAACCAGCAGATGGCGCCCGTCCGTGGCGGACAACAGGAACAGGCCCGCCGCATCCCCGTGCAGAACATGCACGGCCCGTCCCGTGACACGCTCCCCAGCCGACAGACCCACATCCAGTGCCAATGCGGCGAAGAGATCACCCGACATTAGCGGGGGCAGCCATCGCCCCCGAACCGAGTCAGGCGCGTCTTTCAGTGCGTCGATAACCAGCAAGGTCGTCATCAGTGGCAGGCAAGCCGGCCCGCGCCCCAACTCCTCATACAGGACGGCCAGGGCCGGCAGTCCAAGGCCGAGGCCGCCATCGGCTTCGGCGACGCCCAGCGCGCTCCACCCCAGACCCGCGATCGTTCCGGCCAGATCGCGGTCGAAGGCACCACCTTCATGCACATGCCGACGCACCCGCTCCGGCCCGGCCTCCGCAGACAGAACCTCCCGGAAACCCTGGCGCAGTTCGGTCAGATCGATCCCGTCACTCATTTCACCACCCCGCGCGTCAGGCCAAGGCCAGTCCCATGGACACGAACCGTCGCCGCTGTTCCCCGGCATTGCCCAGCCAGGCCGACAGGGTCAAGGCCCGCTTTACATACAGGCCCAGATCATGTTCCTCGGTAAAGCCGATGGCACCATGCAACTGGATGGCTTCGCGGGCGATACGGCTGGCGGCCTCCGAACAACGGCCCTTGGCGCGCAGGGCCGCCAGCGGCAGGGTCGTGGGATCGATGGCCCGCGACAGGCCAAAGCCCAGGGCGGCCACGGCCCGTTCCTTTTCGATGTAAAGATCGACGGCCTTGTGCTGCAACGCCTGGAAACTGCCGATCAACTGATCATATTGCCGGCGGATACCCATATATTCGAGAGTCATGGCCAGCATATGCTCGGTCAGGCCCAGCAGCGCGCCCGCCGCCACCACGCGGGTTTCATCCAGGGCCCGGCTGATCGCGGCCTCGGCCGCCATGGGCGGGGCCAGCAGCACCTCATCCGGGACGGTCACGCCGGTCAGCGTCAATTGGCCCAAGGGGCTGTCATCCGCGCGCCACAGCCAGGACAGGGTGATACCCGGCGCATCCGCCGGCAGCAGGAACAGGCCATAGCCTTTGTCCAACTGCGCCGGCACCAGAAGATGGGTGGCCCCCGCCGCACCCGCCACGGACAAGGCTGTGCCGGACAGGCGGAACCCCTCCCCCTCGTCCGTCGCGGTCACGGTGGGCAGCGCATCATCGAAATCCAGGGCCAGGGCGGGGCGAATTTCACCCGCAGCCAGCCCGGCCAGCAGCCGCGACCGCGCCGGACCGGCAGGTGCATGGACCAGCACGCGTGCAGCCAGCACCGCCTGGGCCAGCAGCGGTTCAGCGATCAGGCCCTTTTCCAGCTCCCGCACCAAGGTGGCCATTTCGGCCAGACCCAGGCCGATGCCGCCATCGGCCTCGGGCACCAGCACTCCAAACCAGCCCAGTTCGGCAAAAGTAGCCGCCAGTTCCAGATCATGACCCGGCAAGGTCCGTCGCATCCGACGGGTGCGCCCATGGTCCGTATAATCGGCAACCAGACGCTGCGCACCGTCCCGCAGTTCGGCGATCATGCTGTCATCGGTGGAAATCGGGTCCATCATGTCCTCAACCCGGCAGGCCAAGCACACGCTTGGCCAGGATGTTGCGATGAATCTGCACAGTGCCGCCATAGATCATGGGGGCCCGCGCGGTCAGGTAATCGCGCAGCAAATCGGCCGTCCCCTCATCAAACGGCACCTCGCCCCCCAGACCACCGCGCTCGGCGGCGATCTCCTGGGTCAATTCCGTGATCCGGGCATAGGTTTCCGTGGCCACGATCTTCAGGGTCGACACCTCGAACCCGAAGGAATGGCCGGCGCGGATTTCCTGGGCCAGACGTTCATACATCTCGGCATTGTCGGCCAGATCAATCTGCAACTGCGCGATGCGGTCCAGCGTGACCGGATCGCGATCCCGTCCGGCCAGACGCGCGACCCGCACCAGGCGGTCCATCGCCTGCCGACCCATATGGGGGGAACCGGCCCAGACCCGCTCAAACCCCAGCAGGGACTGGGCCACCTTCCAGCCATTGTTCAGGCCGCCAACCAGATTGGCCACCGGCGCGCGCACATCATCGAGAAACACCTCGGCGAATTCGGCGTCGCCATTGATGGTAACGATGGGCTTCACCGTCACGCCCGGCTGGCGCATATCCACCAGGATGAAGCTGATGCCCGCCTGTTTGCGCACATTCTTGTCGGTGCGCGCCAGGACAAAGATGTGGTTGGCATCGACGGCGCCGGAGGTCCAGATCTTGTGCCCGTTGATAATGAATTCATCACCGTCGATCCGCGCCTCGGTGCGCAGCGCCGCCAGGTCCGACCCGGCCCCCGGTTCGGAAAATCCCTGGCACCAGAGGTGTTCGGCCGAAACGATCCTGGGCAGATAATGCGCCACCTGTTCCGGTGTGCCATGGGCCAGCAGCACAGGGCCGACATTCAGCACGCCCTGCTCCATGACGCGCGAAATGCCGGCGCGCGCCCATTCCTCCAGATAGATCAGGTGCTTGGCCTGTTTCAGCCCCATGCCGCCATGTTCCACCGGCCAGCCGGGGGCCAGCCAGCCATGCGCGGCCATGGCCTTGTACCAGCCCTGCGACTGTTCCCAGCGCACATGCTCCTCGCCGCGCCTGATATGGGCGGGGCAATGGGTTTCGATGAACTGGCGGGCCGCGGCGCGGAACGCCTCATCGGACAGCGCATTCCAATCCTGCATCTTTACCTCTCCTTGGCCGCTGCTGATGATGGTCCGCGTCGTTGCGCGGTAAAGCCCGCCGGCAAACCTCATCAGGAATGTGATGGCTGCCTAGCCCCCCATCAGGGCCAGCACTTCCTTGCGGCTTTTCTCGTCATCGCGGAACACGCCCATCATGCGGCTGGTCTTCATGGCGACACCCGGTGTATTGACCCCGCGTGAAGTCATGCAGCCATGGGTCGCCTCGATCACCACGGCCACGCCGAGCGGCTTCAGGTTTTCCCAGATACAGTCCGCCACCTCCGCCGTCAGCCTTTCCTGCACCTGCAGCCGCCGGGCAAAGGCGTGCAGCACGCGCGCCAGTTTGGAAATGCCGACGACATGCTTGTCAGGCAGATAGGCGATGTGGGCCCTGCCCGTGATGGGCGCCATGTGGTGTTCGCAGTGCGACTGGAACGGGATATCCTTCAGCAGCACGATCTCGTCATAGCCGCCGACTTCATGGAAGATCCGCGACAGATGGAAAGCCGGATCGTCGCCATAGCCCCGGCAATATTCCTTCCAGGCCTTGGCGACCCGGCGCGGGGTGTCGAGCAGACCTTCGCGGTCGGGATCGTCGCCGGCCCAGCGGATCAGGCGGCGGATGGCGTCCTGGATGTCATCCGGGATTTCGGCACCGGCTTGGAATGATGTCGTCATGGTCTCGGGGATCGGTTGCCTCTATGTCTGACCCGCATCATAGAAAGGCCGATCCGGGGGCCGCCAGCGATGGCGCCACCGGAAGTCGAATGGATCATGCTTCTGATCCTTCACCCCTGGCGCCGTCCGCCGCAGACCTCCGTATCTGTCCCGGTGATCATGGCGGCATCGTCGCTCAGCAGGAAAAGGACAGTGGCCGCGACCTCGTCCGGCGTCACGGCCCGGCCGATCAGTTGCGATCCCGACGCCACGGCCACCTGCTGTTCCGGTGTCAGCATGAGGGCAACGATGGGCGTCGCGACCAGCCCCGGCGATACACTGTTGACGCGGATGCCCTTGGCGGCGTGGCTGTGGGCCGCATAGGCGCTCAGGTGAACCACCCCGGCCTTGGCCGCGCAATAGGCAGGCGAGGCCACCGGCGTAACGATCTTTCCCGACATGGACGCGGTATTGACGATGGACCCGCCACCGCGCGCCGCCATCACCGGCAGTTCATGCTTCATCGACAGGAAAACCGATGTCAGTGATACGGCCAGGGTCCAGTCCCAATCCTGCCGCGACATATCCTCCATCCCGCCATGGCGCGACAGGCCGACATTGTTGAAAGCGTGGGCCAGCGGGCCGTGTGTCGCCACCGCCGCCGCAACCAGGGCGGCAATGTCACCCTCGACCGTTGCATCGGCGCGCTGGAACAGGGCCTTGCCGCCCAGGGCGTTGATCTCCGCCACCACAGTCTGGCCACCTTCACCGTCCAGGTCACCGATGGTCACCAGTGCCCCTTCCCGGGCCAGGGCCAGCGCCGTGGCCCGGCCGATGCCGGAAGCACCACCCGTCACCAGGACGGAACGGCCTGCGAAACGCTGTGCAAGGGTCATTTCTTTGCTCCTTCCAATGGCAGGTCGGTCAGGCCCGTCACATCCACCCCGCGCCAGAAATCGATCCAGCCGGGGAAATCCCCCGGCAGGCGCGGCGGCAGATCACGCCCCGGCCAGTCGTTGAAAGGGGGGCTCGGCCGGTCAGCCCAATCCGTGCAATACCAGTGCTTTTCCCGACGCCGGACAAAAAGCCATTCCCCTTCGACACGGGCATATTCATCGAAATAGATGATGGCCATGGTGATCCAGCGGCCCGCCTCCTCATGTTCCGCCCGGCAATAGACGGCACCTGTGGCATGGTTGGCGTCGGTGAAATCCACTTTGTGTCCGCAGATCAGGTGGACGGAGCGATAGAAGCTGCGCAGGGCCGGCGTGATGATGGATTTCAGGACATCGCGGCCCCTCCCGTGCCGGCCGCAATCGACATCGGGCACGAACAGGCCCATCCAGGCGTCGATATCCCGACCATCCACGGCCAGGGCGTAACGCACGGGCAATTGCTGGATAGCCAGGTGGGATTCCACCCGGTCGAGCCTTTGTTCGAGGATGGATGTCATCAAATCAGCCTTTGCAGATTGGCGGGATCGAAGGGCAGAAACGGTTCACCGTGGCGCGCCCGTTCGAACCAGCGTGGATCGTTCAGCAGAGACCGGCCGACAGCGATCAGGTCGAACTCCCCGGCCCGCATCCGGTCCAGCAAAAGCGGAAGGTTGTTGGCGGCGCCCTGGCTATCATCGATATGACGGGCAGGGCCTCGCGCCTTATCCAGCCCGACACCGCCCACGGCCATGGCCGGAAGCCCGGTCAGGCGGCGCATCCAGCCGGCCAGGTTCAGGGGCGATCCGGCGAAGATCGGCGTGTCGAAATAGCGCTGGCTGCCATCAAACAGGTCCACGCCGGCATCGGCCAGCGGCCTGAGCAGCCGGCCCAGGTCATCCGGATTGTCGGCCAGGACGGCCCGGTAATCCTGCATCTTGAACTGCGAAAGGCGCAGACAGATGGGCAGGTCCGGTCCCACCGCGGCCCGCACGGCGCGCACCACGGCCGCCCCGAAGGCCGCTCGCCGTTCCGCATCCCCGCCCCAGCGATCATCCCGCTGGTTGGTGAAGGACCACAGGAAACTATCGATCAGATAGCCATGCGCGCCGTGGATCGCAACGCCGTCGAAACCCAGCCGGCGTGCGGTGGCCGCCGCCTTGCCATAGGCGTCGATGACATCCTGGATGTCGCTGTCGCTGGCCGGCCCTGTTGCCGGCAGGGCTGCTTCCCGCCCCGCCAGCGGGATGGAGATAGTACCGTCCCCCGGTCCCCAGATGCCCGACGGACGCAGGGACGGCGCGAACATCCCCGGCTGCGCACTTTCCACATTCCACATCGGCCCCTGGTGCCAGAGCTGGGGCCAGATGCGCCCGCCCGCCCGGCGAACGGCGTCGATGACGCCGGACCAGCCCGTCAGCGCGTCGGCGCCAAACAGGCGCGGGGCATTCGGATGGTCCACCGCCAGCGGGTGATCAATCGCCACGCCTTCGGTGACGATCAGCCCGACACCATGGGTTGCCCGGCGGGCGTAGTAGGCGGCGACGTCGGGGCCGGGCACACCTCCCGGACAGGCGTAACGCGACATGGGCGCCATCACCACCCGATTGGGCAATTCCAGCCCGCGCAGCCGAAAAGGGCGCAGCAACGGTTCCAGTTCCACCAAAGGCCCTCCCTTCCCATCAACGCCCGGAACATCAAGACAAGCGCGCGGCCGGGACAAGAGGCCGGCCAAAGCCATCGCAAACGTGATGATGTGGGCCAGGGGGCTGAACAGGCCAGCCGGCCATGCGCTAATCAGACCGGGCCCTTCAACGACACCGGACTTCATGAAGATGAGACGCGCCGTCATCGCGACCCCGCTGCGCACGCCCGTGGCCAAGTTCCTGGGGCGGTTGCAGGATGTGCCGGCGGAGGCGCTGGCCGCCCACATCGTCAGGGCCGTCGTCGACCGATCCGGCATCGATCCCGCCGCCATCGACGAGGTGGTGTTCGCCCAGTCCTATGCCAACAGCGAGGCGCCCTGCATCGGCCGCTGGGCGGCCCTGGCCGCCGGCCTGCCGCTGGAGGTGGCAGGCATCCAGGTGGACAGGCGCTGCGGTGGCGGCCTGTTGTCCATCGCCAGTGCCGTGATGATGGTGGAGACCGGGGCGGCCGATGTCGTGCTGGCCGGTGGCGTCGAAAGCATGAGTAACATTGAATATTACAGCACAAGCATGCGCAAGGGTGCCCGCGCCGGGACCGTTGCCTTTTACGACCGGCTGGATCGGGGCCGCGAACGGTCGCAGCCGGTAGAACGGTTCGGCCCCATTTCCGGACTGATCGAAACGGCGGAAAATCTGGCGAAGCGCGACGGAATCAGCCGGGAGGCGGCCGACGCCTATGCTGCCCGCAGCCAGGCCCGCGCCGCCGCGGCCTGGGAGACGGGCCTGTTCACGGATGAAATTGTCCCGGTTCCCGTGCCGGGACGCAAGGGCGCCATCGACCTGTTCGAGCGGGATGAAGGCGTGCGGGGCGATACCAATGTTGAAAGCCTGTCCGCCCTGCGCCCCATCATCAAGGGTGGCACCGTTACTGCCGGCAATGCCGCACAGCAGAATGATGCCGCCGCCGCCTGCCTGGTGGTGGCGGAGGATCGCGTCGCTGCCCTGGGCCTGACGCCCGTAGCCCGGCTGGTTGGCTGGTCTTCTGCCGGTTGCGACCCCGCCATCATGGGCATCGGCCCCGTGCCGGCTGTCGCCAAGCTGTTCGCCCGCACCGGCCTGTCATGGGACGACATGGATCTGGTGGAACTGAACGAGGCGTTCGCGGCGCAGGTGCTGGCCGTGCTGAAGGGCTGGGGCTGGGACGACCCGTCGCGGTTGAACGTCAATGGCTCGGGTATCTCCCTGGGTCACCCGATCGGGGCCACGGGCGTGCGCATCCTGGTGACGATGCTGCACGAGATGCAGCGGCGAAAGGCCCGTTACGGGCTGGAAACCATGTGCGTCGGCGGTGGACAAGGCGTGGCCGCCATCTTCGAACGGCTGTGAGCGGGGGAACGGAAACCATGGCGAAACTGCCCTTGGACAATATCCGGGTACTGGACCTGTCGCGCGTGCTGGCCGGCCCCCTGGCGGGACAGATGCTGGGTGACCTGGGCGCCGATGTCATCAAGATCGAGCGGCCGGGCAATGGCGACGACGCCCGTGTCTTCGGCGCCCCCTACCTGTCCGGCAAGGACGGCAAGCCTACGAGGGAAAACGCCTTCTATCTGTCGGCCAACCGCAACAAGCGCTCCGTGACCGTCAATATCGCCCATCCCAAGGGGCAGGAGATTGTCCGCGCCCTGGCCGCCAAGGCCGATGTCATACTGGAAAACTACAAGGTCGGTGATCTGGCCCGTTATGGCCTGGATTATGAAGCGGTAAAGGCGCTGAACCCGCGCGTCATCTACTGCTCCGTCACCGGCTACGGACAGACGGGCCCCTATGCCGCCAAGCCCGGCTATGACGCGGTATTCCAGGGCCAGTGCGGGTTGATGAGCGTGACCGGTTTGCCCGATCACAAACCGGGCGGCGGCCCCATGAAGGTCGGCCCCAGTATCGTGGACGTATTGACGGGCCTTAACGTGTCCAACGCCATCCTGGCGGCTCTGTACAGCCGTGACGCCAATGGCGGCCAGGGTCAGCAAATAGACGTGGCGCTGCTGGATTGCGGCATCGCCGCCCTGTCGCACTATGCCCAGATCTACCTGACCAGCGGTGAGGTACCGGTGCGGCGAGGAACGCAGGGTAATGGTGGCATGCCGTCCACCCTGTTTCCCTGTGCCGATGGCGCCATCATGCTGACGGCCGGTAACGATACGCAATATGTACGCCTGTGCCGGGCGGTGGAACGCCCCGACCTTGCCGACCACCCGCAGTTCTGCACCAATATCCTGCGTGTGGAGAACCGCGACGCCCTGACCGATACGTTCGACGCCATTTTCCGCCGCCGCACTGTCGCCGAATGGCTGGACAGGCTGGAAACGTTCGGCATTCCCAGCGGCCCGATCAACGATATCGGCCAGGTCTTCGCCGACCCGCAGGTTCGCCATCGCGGTCTGGCCGTACCCGTTGACCATCCGCTGGCGCCCGACCTGTCGGTCATCCGCAGCCCGCTGAATTTCTCCGAAACGCCGATCGACCGGTACAAAGCCCCCCCGATGCTGGGCGAACATACCTTTGACGTGCTGTCCGCCGAACTGGGGCTGGATGCGGCGGCGCTGCAGGCACTCCGGGCCGACGGCGTGATCTGATCGAAACATCACGCCTGTGATTGCGATGCCCCTGCCCTCGGTCCGGTGGCCGGTCCGCCCTATAATCGATATCGCCAAAGGGGAGTAATCGCGATGCAAGTCCGTGCACCCAAGATCGACTATGCCAATATCCGACCGGACTGGGCGCCCAACCGTGAATTCGCCCATGACCGCAATGCCGCCTCCACCATTCCGACATATGTCGAACCCTACCTGATCAAGGTGATGCATCGGGCCAAGGCCGCGCTGCCGGCGGAACATGCGGACCTGCATAAGCAGATCGACTGGTTCATCGCCCAAGAATCCCAGCATCTGCGGCAGCATAATGCCTTCAACCGGCGCGTCCGTGCCGCGGGCTATCCCGGCATCGCCCATTTTGAAGAAAAGCTGAAACAGGATTATGTGGAGTTTCTGGACAAGCGGTCCCTGAAATTCAATCTGGCCTATTCGGAGGGGTTCGAATCCATGGGGCCGCCGGCCGCCGCCCTGTGGTTCGAACATTCCGACGATTTCCTGGCCGGTGCCGACGCAGAGGCCGTGGCCCTGTGGAAATGGCATATGGCGGAGGAGTTCGAACATCGCGAGATCTGCCATCGTCTGTTCATGACCCTGTTTGCCCGCACACGATGGCAGCGGTTCTGGAACGGCTGGTTGTACCGCGTCTATGGGTTCATCTGCGCCGTGGCGCATCTGGGGGCCTATTCCAGGTCGGTGCGCACCTATCTGATCGCCACCGACCGCGCCCGCATGTCAGCCGCGGAATTGAAACAATCTCAGGACAATCTGAAGGCGGTTTCGCGCCATACGCGCCGCCATATGCTGCCGTCGCTGCTGGCCGTGCTGTCGCCCTTCTACAACCCTGCCCATAAGCCGCCGCCGCGCGGGATCGTCGAATATCTGGCACGGTTCGAAAAGGGCGGGGATATGGGACTGGGCAATCAAGCCCATTGACCAGGGGCCAGGGAACAGCAGCATGACCGATCTTTCACCGCGCCCCTTCCGTATCGACATCCCGGACGCCACCCTGGACCTGATCCGGGCACGGTTGCTCCTGTCGCGCGACGGTTACGCGCCCGCCGACGACAAGGGCTGGGCCTATGGTACGGACGCCGGCTGGCTGGCCGGGTTACGGCGGTACTGGCTGGATACCTATGATTGGCGAGCGGCGGAACGGCACCTGAACCGGTTGCCGCATTTCAAGGCCTGCATCAACGGGATCGATATCCACTTCATCCATCTGCGCGGCGACGGGTCACGCCTGCCGCTGATCCTTACCCATGGCTGGCCAGGATCCTGTTTCGAATTTGATCAGGTGGCGGAGCCGCTGGCGGCACTAGGATTTGATGTCGTCATCCCGTCGCTGCCGGGCTTCGCCTTTTCCAGCCGCCCGGACGGGATTGTCGGGCCGCGCCATGTCGCCGGCCTGTGGCGCCGGTTGATGGTGGATGTCTTGGGCTATCCGCGCTTTGGCGCGCAAGGGGGGGATTGGGGATCGGCGGTGACCACCTGGCTGGGCCGCGACCATGGGGATGTGGTGGCTTCCATCCACCTGAACCTGTTCCTCGGTCCGACCGACCCTGCCGACACCGACCCGGAAACGCTGGTCTGGCGTCAGCGTCTGATGGCCGTACAACAATCCCAATCCGCCTATATGATGGAACAGGCGACCAAGCCGCAGACCATCGGTCTGGCCCTGGCCGACAGCCCACTGGGCTTCGCATCCTGGATCATGGAGAAATTCCACGGCTGGGCTGACACCAAGGGCGATATCGATGGTCGGTTCAGCAAGGATCAATTGCTGACCAATCTGATGCTGTATCTGGTGAATGACGCCGTGCAATCGTCGATCTGGATCTATCGCAGCATGTTCACCGAGCCCAGGTCTGGCGCCCGCGTGGAAGTGCCCACGGGTTGCGCCCTGTTCCCGGCGGAATTCCTGCCCTATCCGCCCCGGTCGGTGGCGGCACGATGCTACAATATCACCCGCTGGACGGAGATGGCGGCCGGCGGCCATTTCGCTGCCATGGAAGAACCGGTCGCCTTCACGCGCGAGATTGCGGAGTTCTTCAAGGATTTCTGATCAGGCCATACCGATGCGCAGGCGGAACGCCGGCAAAGCCCAGGCGATCAGCATCGCGGCCCCCGCCCCCAGTCCCAGCAGGGACAGGGCGATGGCCGTCCCCACCTGGGCCGGGTCGGCGAAGACATAATCGGTCAGCGCACCGATCAGCATCGGCCCCAGCGCCAGCCCGCCCAGATTGGCCATCAGCACGGCCAGCGCACCGAACCGCCCCCTCATGGCGTCGGGTGCGATCATCTGCACCGCTGCCAGCACCGGCCCGAAGGAGGCGCCGATGGTGAACATCATCAACAGGATGCCGGCAAACATCCAATCCGCCGATCCTGACAGGAACCCGGCAGCGGTGACCGGCGGCACCAGCAGCAGCATCCAGAAACTGAGGCGGAGTGCGATGTCACGCCGACCGCGCGCGAACATCCGGTCGACCAGCAGACCCATGGACAGCCCGCCCAGGATGCCGCCGACCCCGACGGCCAGCCCCATCATGCCGCCAACTTCCGCCGGACCCAATTCCAGTACACGGCGGGCATATGTCGGCGCCCAGATCATGGCGCCTTGCGTGGCCATGGCCGTCAAGCCATAGCCACCCATGATACCGCCCATCAACCGCCCGTGACCACGCAGGAAACCGAAAAACGCGCGCCAACCGGCCTCCTGCCGGCTGACCGTGGCCCTGACCGGTTCGCGCAGGGTGAAGGCCAGCAGCGCCACGGCCACGCCCGGCAGGCCGGTGACCACGAGCACCTGACGCCAGGGCGCCAGCCCGTCCAGCCACCCGCCCAGCGGATGTGCCGTGAACAGGTCGAGCAGATAGCCGCCCAGGGCGAAGGATAGGCTGATGCCGGCGATGCCGGCCGCCACGAAACAGGACATGGGGGTGGACAGGCGATGACGGGGGAAGATGCCGGACAGCAGCGACTGCGCTGCCGGTGAGATCGCCCCCTCACCGAACCCGACCAGCAACCGCGCACCGAACAACTGGACATAATCGCGCGCCAAGCCAGTGGCTCCCGCCGCCAGCGACCAGATGGTGATACCCGCGAACATGATGCCCCTACGCGACCAGCGATCCACCAGCCCCCCGATGAATAAACCCATGGCGCCATAGAACAGGGCAAAGGCCATGCCCTGGATCAGGCTGATCTGAAAATCGTTCAACCCCAGTTCCGCCCGCATCTCCGGGATCAGCACGGCGATGACGGTACGGTCGATCAGGGAGACGATCTGGAACAATACGATCACCAGCACGGCCCACCAGGCCTTCAGCGGCGTATAGCCCGGGGCGTAACCGTCGACCGGCTTCATGCGCGTGATCCCAGATGCGACGGCGGGTGCGGCAGGAACACCGATTTCACTTCCGTAAAACCATGCAGCCCCTCGATGCCACCTTCACGGCCGATACCGGACTGTTTGAACCCGCCATAAGGCAAGGTGAAGTCGATGACACGGCCGTTCTGTCCGAAATTGCCTGTCCGGATACGCCGTGCGATGGCATAGGCCCGATCGGTGTCCGCAGTGAAAACGCCCCCGGACAGGCCATAGGGGCTGTCATTGGCGATGGTTACGGCCTGTTCGATATCATCGAAGGGAATGATGCTGCCGACGGGGCCGAATATCTCTTCCCGCGCGATGGTCATGGCATTGTCGACGTCGGCGAACAGGGTCGGCTCGATGAACCAGCCGCGCGACAGATGCGCAGGGCGGCCGCCGCCGCTGATCAACCGCGCCCCTTCCGCCCGGCCCCGGTCGATGAAGGAACAGACGCGGTCGAGCTGTCGTTTGGCGATCAGCGGCCCCATCTGCGTTTCCGCCGCGAACGGATCACCGACCTGAACCGACTGGAAGGCGGCGGCCAGGGCCTCCGCGATCTCCCCCTGGCGGGCGCGGGGCACCAGAATACGGCTGAAGGCGGCACATTGCTGTCCGCACAAGCCGATCAGGTTGGGCATGATGCCAGCCACAACGGTTTCGATGGGGGCATCCTCCAGCACAATGGCTGCTGACTTACCCCCCAATTCGGTGGTGACCCGCGCCGACCGCGCGGCACAGATCGCGGCAACATGCAGGCCAGCGGCGGTGGAACCGGTGAAGCTGACCTTGTCCACTTCCGGTTTACGGATCAGATATTCCGACACCTCCCGATCGGCAGGAAGGACGGAAAATACACCTTCGGGCAGCCCGGCCTCCGCCACACATTCGGCAAGCAGCAATGCCTCCAGCGGCGTTTCCGGCGACGGTTTGGCAATGACTGTACAGCCTACGGCCAGTGCCGGAGCCACCTTCAGCAGCAAAGTCGCAAGCGGCGCGTTCCAGGGCACGACGGCCACGGTCACGCCCACGGGCTCGCGCACCACAACACAGGTTCCGCCTTGGCCCGGGGTCCGCAACTCCTCGAACCCGACATTTTCCGCCAATCCACAGAAATAGTCGAAATAGGCCCGTGCATAGGGGGCGAACATACTGGAATGAGCGATGGGCATGCCCACCTGCAAGGTCCACGCCTGGGCGAAATCGGGCGCCCGCGCCGCCAGACTGTCAGCCACCCGGCGCAGGGCCGCCGCCCGCTCGCCACCCGTCATGCGTGGCCAGGGACCGTGATCGAAGGCATGGCGGGCCGCCGCCACCGCCCGGTCGACATCAGCCGGCGAGGCGGCCACGACGGCCCCCAGCGATGCTTCCGTGGAAGGCGATACCAGTTCGATCCAGCCCCCGCCGGGACGCGGCCGAACCCATTGGCCAGCGATGAACAGACGATCGGGATGCGACAGGTTGGCGAGGTTGGCGGTCATGTCTGGTTCCTGCTGGTGGATGCTCATCAAGAAAAAGGCGGACGGGTTGTCTCTCCGTCCGCCTTCAACATGCCGGGTGATCAGAACTTGTAGCCCAGTTCCACGCCAAACATGCGCGGTTCGCCATAGACGCTGGACTGGAAGCCCAGGCCCTCGGCGATCAGGCCCAGCACGCCGACGCGGTATTCCTTGTTGAAGACATTGGTGCCGAACAAGGCCGCGTTGATGCCGGACCGGTTGATGTCGTTCCATTCCAGCCGCAGATTGACCAGACTGTAAGACGGCTGCAGCCCCTGGATCTCAAAATCATCCAGATAGATCTTGCTGCGCACGGTGTAGTTTGCCGTGAAGGAAGCGGAGCCCAGATGGTCCTCGACAGGCAGGTTGAACACACCCGTCAGGCCGAACTGGTGCTTGGGCGTGCCCCGCTGCTCGAACTCCGGCAGGACGGTACGGTTGGGCAGGGTCTGCGAAGACGCCCCCCGCAGGATGTCCACGTCGGTATATGAATAAAAGCCCGTCAGGCTGAAGGCCTCGGTGGTATAGCCGAATTCCATTTCGCCGCCCCGATTGCGCTGCTTGGCGGTATTGTCGACGACCGTGACCACCGTATCAGCAACCCCATCCCCATTGACGTCCAGGCTGCTGGCCCGCTGCTTCTGAACATTGCTGCCATTCTGCTGGAACAGCGCCAGATTGGTGGTCAGGCGCCCGTCGCCCACGAACGTATCCGCCTTCACGCCCAACTCATACTCATCCACCTTTTCCGGCAGGAAAGGTTTGAGGGCCGCATTGTTCTGCGCGCGGGTGGAATAGCCCCCGGCGCGGAAACCATGGCGATAAGAGGCATAGCTGGTCACGTCGCCGGTGAGTTGATATTGCAGCGTTGCGTCATAGGTGAACTCGTCGAAGCTTTTCTGGCTGCTGAAATGGCACTGGTCGTAGGGTACCGACTGCACCCCGGCGGTCAGCAGGTCCAGGTCGAACTCGCAGGTGCGCAAGTTGGGCCGGGTCGGTGATACGGTGATCTGCCGCTTGTCGTAATTGTACCGGATACCGCCCGACGCGGTCAGGTCTGGCGTCAGCTTGTAGGTGCCGGCCGCAAAGCCCGCATAGGTCGTCGAGTAGCCCTCGCCGGCGCTGTATCCCTGGAACAGCGCGGCGGAGGTGGATTGCGGCACGCGGGCGCCGGCGAAGGTCAGTTGCGGCAGGGTGTTGGTGAAGGACCCATCGATACCCTTTTCCTTGAAATAGAAACCGCCCAGGATATAGGTAAAGTCGCCGTCGGCCGCTTCCCCCTGGAGCTGCAGCTCCTCACTGATATTTTCGATATAGGCGAACTGGCGCGGTGTGATCAGAAAGGCGGGTATGCCGTCGTAATCCTGCACGACGTTGCGGCCCTGGTTCCGATAGCCGAAAATATTCTTCAACGTCAGCGTATCGTTCAGTTCGATGGTGGTCTTGTTGACCAGACCGTTATTACGGGTCTTTTCGAACGGCAGGCCGAACGCGTCAAGGTTGCCACCCTCGCCGGCACCCATGTCCAGGGAATAACGCTTGTTCTTGAACAACTGCTGGGCTGCGGCGAACTGTGCCGGGATATTGTCGGTGATCTGCCCCGCGGCGCGCAGCCCTTCATAGTTGGACAATGCCGATGGCAGACCGATCGAGGTCAGGAAGGCCGCCGTGCCGTGCTCGTCGCTGGTGTAATGATCGAACACAGTCAGGTTCTCCACCCCCTCCCACGGCTTGGCCAGCAGGGAGATGCGGGCGCTGTCATAATGCTGATTGTCATAGTCGCGGCCGGTCGTGACCTCTTGCGACCAGCCGTCACGGCGCCGCACCTTGCCCGACACACGTACCGCGAACTTCTCGCCCAGCGGGGCATTGACCATGCCATAGACCTCACGCATGTCGCGATTGCCAGCCGACAGCTTGATCTCACCCTGCGTCTCCTCCAGCACCGGATGGTGGGGTTCCACCAGGATCGCGCCACCGGTCATATTGCGGCCGAACAATGTGCCCTGGACCCCCTTCAGCACCTGCACCGACTGGAGATCATAAAGCGCATTGCCGAAACCATAGGGACGCGGCTGCACCACTTCGGCGAAATAGGTGCCGACGGGCGGGTCCGTGAACAACTGGCTTTCCTGGGCGCGCTGGCCACGCATGGCAAAGGAGACCACGTTGCGCTGGCTGGCCCCGGTGGTGATGGACAGGGACGGCGTCTGATATTGCAGCGACTGCACATCCGCCACGCCCACTTTCTCCAATGCATCACCCGACAGTGCCGTGACGGCGATGGGCACATCCTTCAGCACTTCCTCGCGTCGGCGGGCCGTGACGATAATCTCTTCTAACAGGCCGCTCGCCGGCGACGCTTCGGTGGATGTCGCCTGTGCCATGACCGGCAGCGGGCCGCACAGGGTTGAAGTCGCCAATAGCGCCAAGGTCAAACCGCGCAGCTTCATGAGTATCCTCCCCTACATTCATCCATTGTTATTTTAAGCGCCCGCTGAATGAATTCGGCCCTACAGCCGGGACGGCGGATTGGCCTGTCCTCATTCCTTTGTATGGATAACGATGCGCTCCGACACCCATTAAAATCGAAGCCTTCCACAAGGGAAGCGGGTGCCTGTCCCTAGACGGGAGGGATCAGATACGTGATCCCCGATCCCCCCCCAACTCCATCGCTTGCACCATGCAAACCCTTCACTGACAAGCAAAAATCAGGTCTGCACCACCACCGGCAGCGACAAGACCCCAGCCACACCGCCATCCACATGCAGCATGTGACCGGTGACGTAGGAGGCGGCGTCCGACGCCAGGAACAGGGCCGGACCGACGATTTCCGACGGATTGCCGAATCTGCCCATGGCGATGGCGTCGCGGAATATCTTCGCCCGCGCCGGGTTGCCCACCGTGGGGGCTGCCATGTCGGTGTCGAAAAAGCCGGGAGCAATGGCGTTGCAGGTGACGCCGCGTGGTGCCAGTTCCGCCGCCACGGCCCGCGTCAGGCCCAGCACGGCATGCTTGCTGGCCGTATAGGCGGACAGGTTGGGCCGGCCGGTCTGCGCCACATAGGAGGCGAAGTTGATGATGCGGCCCCAGCCGCGTGCCGCCATGCCGGCCGACAATTCACGACAGAGCAGGTACATCGACGCAACATTGACGTCGAACATGTTCTGCCAGCCCTCCAGGCTGCTGTCAGGCAGGCTGCCCCAGCCGGCGATGGCACCGTTATTGACCAGGATATCGATGGGGCGCTGTTCGGCGGCCAGCCCTTTCGCTGCCGCCTCCACTCCCGGCAGGTCGCCCAGTTCGAAAGTTATGATATCGGCGCTGCGTCCGAGATCGCGGACTTCCGATGCCACTTCTGCCAGCTTGGCGCCATCACGTGCCGCCAGCACCAGATCGGCACCGGCACGCGCCAGGCCCAGCGCGATGGCCCGCCCCAATCCCCTGGACGCCCCCGTCACCACCGCCCGCCGGCCAGCCAGCGAAAACAATTCCTCCATCGCATTTCTCCCCGTTCAGCCATGTCTATCCTTCCTTTGATACGACGCGGTCCGGGTGGTGGGCAGACGAGGACCTGAAACGATCATATCGGCGATGACCTTGCGCCACCCCCTCCCCCCGCCTGATGGCTCGACGTACACAGATGGAAATCAGACGGGCTGGAAGGCTCGATACGGGGAGATGCAATGGATAAGATCCGGGTGGAGGAGATC